>JAJDCQ010000052.1 GCA_029260755.1 Planctomycetota bacterium
TCGAGGACCTCGTCGGGATGAAGCCCCGACTCGCACTCGAGCAGAGCGTCCGAGACTCTCGAGGCGTCCGTGAGCGTCGTCGTCATCGTGTGGTTTCCCCTCTCTCTCGTCGTAGAGTTCGTCGCGTTCTCTCCTTCTATATATACGCTCGAGGTGGGGTGTTTGTTTCGCTCTTTTTAAGGTTTTTATCGTAGCTCTCTGCCTCGCGCCGGTGGGGCGTCTCTCGCCGCGCGACGCGGTCGCGACCGGGCGGTTCGGCGCGACTCGGCGGGCGAGGTGGCCGAGCGAACCGGGCGACCGGACGGCCAGCCGTCGAGGGACGCTTGCACTCTTGCACTCAGGGAAGCAGGACCGGGCTGGGGGGCGCCGAGTCTCGGAGGGCCTTTCGCAGCCTAGACCTCCCCGCCCTCCTTGCCCTGCGATGTTCGACGGGAGGGGAGCGTCGAACGCTTCCATTCGTCTAGACGGTTTGGAAACACTGGCTCCCCGAGGACCCAGGCGCCCCTCAGTCGGTCTTCCAGGATCTCCCAACCCTACCCCTCGGAGTCGCTCGCCTCGCCGACCTCCGCGACCTCGCCGAGCAGCTCGTACTTCTGCTTGCGGCGCTCGAGGGCGACCATCGGATCCTCGTCGCTGTCGGTCGAGTCGGTCGAGTCGGTGGCGTCTTCGGGAGCCGCTCCGAGGACGTCGCCGGCCTGGGCGGCCTCCTCGCAGATCACCATCGTCTCGGCGACCTCCTCGTCCTCGATCGGGTCGATCGGCTTGCCGTTGAGGCGCGCGAGGCCGAGGCGCAGCTCCTCCATCGAGTAGTGATGGTCGAGGTCGAACTGGAGGTAGCAGCCGCGCTCGTGCTGGCTGTCGACGATCAGATGCCGCGACGAGGCGACCTTGTAGCCCTCCCACGAGGGCGTGTGGCCGCAGATGAAGATCTCGGCGCCGACCGCCTTCGCGAACGCGTCGGCGCTCTTCTCGCGGTAGTCGCGCCCGTTGACCATGGCGTGGATCTCGCGGCACTTCCGGAGCGACTGCCACCCGCCGTAGCCGTCGGTCAGGAAGTCGTCCTCGGCGAGGCGTCCGATCTCGCCGTTGGGCGGCGTGCTGTGCGACATGAACAGCCCGCTCGGCGTGCGGATCGCGGCCGGCATGAGGGCGATGAACTCGCGGTAGAGCTCGAGGACCTCCTCGTAGCGGTCGCCGAACATGTGCTCCATGCCGCGGAACAGGAACGAGTTCAGCGACTTGCCGCCCTTGATCAGATCCTTGCCGCAGAAGATCCCGAGGTCGTGGTTTCCGAGCAGGACCTGCACCCGGAACGGGTACTGCCGCATCAGGCGGAGCGACTCGATGATCGTCACCATCGACATGTCGCGCTGATCGCGCGAGAGGAGACGGCTGTGGACGATCTCCTGGAGGATGAGATGGCGGCGCGGATAGAGATCGAGCTCGGCCGCCGTCACGCCGCGGATGAGGTTCTCGGTCGAGCCGTGGAGATCGCCGAGGAGGAACGCGTCGCCCGAGTCGGGGAGCATGACCGTCCGCCCCTCGCGGTTCGGGTCCTGCTCCATCTGGCGAATTCCCTCGCGCAGGAGATCGAGCACCTCCGCGGTTCCCTCGACCCGGTTGCGGGCGTTCGCGAAGTGCTCGAGGATCTTCTTGAGCGCGTCCGCCTGGCCCGCGCCGACGCGCACCTGCCCGCCGCCGAGGAGGGACTCCGGCTCGAAGCGAGCTCGCCCGTAGGGGCCGTAGCCGAGGTTGTAGCCGCGACAGAGCTTGAGCGCCTTCTGGAAGCGTCGCCCCCGGAAGTGCTCCTCGAACACCGCGGCCGCGGCCTCGGAGATCCGCTGCTCGCCGAGCCGAAACTCCTCCGCACACCGGAGCGCCTCGGAGGAGCGGCCGGCCTCGATGTCCTTGTCGTAGGCCTGGAGCGCGATGTCTCGCGCCGCCTCCCGCCCCAGGCCCATGCGCCGGGCGATCCGGCGCATGCGGTCGAACTCACTCATTGACGAGATGTTAGCGGTCGACCCCGGCCGGCATCAACAGCGTTGTTCGCTTCCGCGCGGCGTGGCCCCGCCCTCGTTGACACCTGGATCGGGCACCTGTATCATCCGCGCTCAACGGTAGCCACACGCTCGGATTGGCGAATGGCGAAGCTCATCTTGGTCTCCGGCAATTCGGCGAAGGGCTTCGAGCTGACCGAGCGACTGACCACCATCGGTCGCTCGCCGGCGAGCACGATCATGATCGAGGACAATGCGTCCTCGCGTAAGCACTGCATGATCAAGCGAGAGTTCGACACCTTCACGATCATCGATCTCCAGAGCGCGAATGGGGTCTACGTCAACGGCGAGAAGGTGAAAGAGCAGACCCTTCGCCCTGACGACCGGATCAAGATCGGAAGCACCAACTTCATCTTCAAGGAGGGTTGAGCCGACCCGGCTCCCCCCCTCCGGCCGTCCCGGCCCTCCTGCGCCGCGGACCTTTCCCGACGAGCCAGCCCTGTCATGGACTTGGAGCTGATCCGGACTCTCGTTCGGCTCATGAACGACAACGACCTCAGCGAGCTCGAGGTCGATGACGGCGGCACCAAGGTGCGCCTCGCGAAGGGGCGCAAGGTCGGCGAGCCCCAGCAGGTCGTCGCCGTTCCGCAGGCGATGCCGATGCCGATGGCGATGCCGATGGGCGCGCCCGCCGGCTCGCTGGCCGCGGCGGCGGTGGCCCCGGCCGCGCCCGCCCTCGACCCCTCGACGCACCGCGAGGTCCCCTCGCCGCTCGTCGGAACCTTCTATCGCTCGGCGAACCCCGGGGCGCCTCCCTTCGTCGAGGACGGCCAGGCCGTCACCGAGGACACGGTCCTCGGGCTCGTCGAGGCAATGAAGGTCTTCAACGAGATCAAGGCGGAGTGCGCCGGCGTCATCGAAGAGATGCTGATCGACAACGGCGAGGCGGTCGAGTATGGCCAGGCCCTCTGCCGGATCCGCCTCGCCGACTGACCGCCCCATGTTCAACCGCATCCTGATCGCGAACCGCGGCGAGATCGCCCTGCGAATCGTTCGAGCCTGCAAGGAGCTCGGAATCGATGCCGTGTGCGTCTACTCCGAGGCCGACCGCAACGCCGTCTACCTCGAGCAGGCGACCGAGACAATCTGCATCGGCCCCGGGCCGAGCGCCCAGAGCTACCTCGACTTCCCGCGGATCATCAGCGCCGCGGAGATCGCCGACGTCGAGGCGATCCACCCGGGCTACGGCTTCCTCGCCGAGAACGCGAACTTCGCCGAGGTCTGTCGGAGCTGCGGCGTCGAGTTCATCGGCCCCTCGCCCGAGACGATCTCGCTCATGGGCCACAAGGCCCGCGCGCGGGAGCTCGCGATCGCGAACGACGTCCCGGTGATCCCGGGCTCGAAGGAGACGATCGACTCGCCCGAGGCGGCCCTCGAGGTCGCCCGTCAGGTCGGCTTCCCGGTCATGATCAAGGCCGCGTCGGGCGGGGGTGGGCGCGGGATGCGCATCGCCCACAACGACATGACCTTTCTGAACCAGTTCCACGCCGCGCAGAACGAGGCGGAGGCGGCGTTCAAGGACGGGTCGTGCTACATCGAGCGCTACGTCGATGCGTCCCGCCACATCGAGATCCAGCTCGCCGCCGATCGGCACGGCAACATCGTCCACCTCGGGGAGCGTGACTGCTCGGTCCAGCGTCGCCATCAGAAGCTGATCGAGGAGAGCCCCTCGCCGTTCGTCACGCCGGAGCTCCGGGCGAAGATGGGCGAGGCCGCGGTGCGGTTGGCGAAGGCGGCGAACTACGAGAACGTCGGCACGGTCGAGTTCCTCGTCGACAAGGAACGCCGCTTCTACTTCATCGAGATGAACACCCGGATCCAGGTCGAGCACCCGGTCACCGAGATGGTCACCGGAATCGATCTGGTGAAGGAGCAGATCCGGATCGCGAGCGGCGAGCCGCTCTCGTTCACCCAGGACGACATCGAGATGAACGGGCACGCGATCGAGGTGCGGGTCAACGCGGAGGATCCCGATGCGGACTTCCGCCCGAGCCCGGGCACCGTCGGGCGCTACATCGTGCCCGGGGGGATGGGCGTCCGGGTCGACAGTCATTGCTACGGCGGCTACAAGATCCCATCCCACTACGACTCGATGGTCGCCAAGCTGATCGTTCACCGTCCGACTCGCGACGAGGCGATCGCGACGCTGCGGCGCGCCCTCGGCGAGTACGTGATCGAGGGCATCAAGACGACGATCCCGCTCCACCTGAAGATCCTCGGGAACATCCACTTCCTTCGAGGCAACGTGGACACCGGGTTCATCGAGAGCTACTTCACCGAGTAGCCTCCGCCTTCTCTCCCGCCTCGATGCACGAAAACCGCGTCTCCCCTCGTCCATCTCGGTGAGCGACGACCGACGTCCGCGTCGTCGCTCGGGGCTGCAACCAAGGGGTTGGGGACAATGCGGATCGCTCATCGGAGCGCTCGCCGGCCGGCGGGCGCGCTCGGATTCACTCTGCTCGAGCTGCTCGTCGTCATCGGGGTCATCGGGATCCTCTCGAGCTTCCTCCTCGTCACCCTGACCAGCGTCATCCGCCAGGATCGCTCCGGTCGGACGAAGGAGATCCTCGCCTCGGTGCGGGCCGGGCTCGCCGCCTACCGCGCCGATCAGGGCGCCTACCCCGGGGCGCTCGGCGCGCCGGGCGCCGACGAGACGCTGGCGCTCTACCGGGCGATGCGGAACGCGCCGACGAAGGCGGGGGGCGGGGGACGCGCTCGTCCCTACATCGACCCGCCGAGCGAGCACTACGGCTTCCTTCGGACCGATGTGGACGCGACCATCGCTCCGAGCTCCGGGGTCGTCCTTCACCATACGGCCGAGGCGGCGACGCTCGGCGACCGGCACCGGGCGGATGACGCGGCGTTCCAACTCACCCCGCGCGGCCGGCTCCTGGTCCTCACCGACGCCTGGGGCAACGCCCTGGTCTACCGCGAGTGGGAGCAGAAGCCTCCGGCGGACAAGGTGATCGCGCTGGCGAAGATCACGTTCGACCTCTACTCGATCGGCCCGAACGGCCGGGACGATGGCGGACGCGGTGACGATATCCATTGATGACGAGGACTGGGTTGCAGCATCCGGGCGCGGACCGACGTCATCAGGAGAGACGGGACCCCTCGGCGATGCCCATGAGGGCGGTCAGCTTGACACTGATATCGCCGAGGAGTAAGATCGGTAGGCACTTGCGTCAATGAAAGCCGTGTTGTCACGCCCCTCGACGGACGGTTCCGTCGGGTGGGTCCGGGCGGTTTTTTCTTGCCCGAGACGATGCGAAAGCGGTCAGGCGGGATAAGCCTGCCGTGAAGGAGGCCAGGAAATGACGGTCCGTAGGCGTCGGGGATTCACCCTCATCGAGCTGCTCATCGTGATCGCGATCATCGGGGTTCTCGCGACCCTGCTTCTGACCGCGATCTCGGTCGCCCAGAGGAAGGCCAAGTCGGCTCAGATCAGCTCGCAGCTGAGCAACATCGACCTCGCGGTGAACGCCTACCACCAGGATGAGGGGTTCTATCCCGGCATCGGATTCGCGAACCCGGCCTACGCCGTCGTGGACGACACCGAGATGGCGCAGCTCCTCTACAAGGCGCTCCGCAACCGCGCCTCGGCGACGGCCGGCGGTGGACGCAGCTTCCCCTACCACGACCCGGGCCAGCTCGGCGTCGGCGTTCCGAAGGCGACCGCGGGCGACAACACCACCCCGGCGGCGGCGACCGGCGTCTCGGGCCTGCCGAACGGCGGCGCGAACGTCCCGCAGAACGCGAACTCGGATCCGCTCCCGGCCGGCGAGGCGAGCCAGCTCGACATCCAGACCTACCAGGTCGGAAACGGCATCGACAACATGTTCGTCGATGCGCAGGGCAACTACTTCCACTACCGCGAGTGGGAGACCCGCTCCGAGGGCGACAAGACCGCCGCGGGCGCGGTGCGCAACCGCTCCCGGTTCGACCTCTGGTCGAACGGGGCGAACGGGCGAAACCAGTCCTTCAACTTCTACGAGAATCTCGACACGAACGGCGATCTCGTCGAGGACCAGACCGCCGGTGGCACGGGCCAGGGCGGCGGCACCCAGGCGAACGACGGGACCACGATTCGTGCCGAGATGGACGATCTCGCCAACTTCGACCGCTGATAGAGTGAGTAGGTGAGGCGAGCCCCGAGCAACGGGGGTCGCCTCGATCAACGACCACACCACCATCCCAGTCCACGTCGGCCGGAAGGGGAACGTCACCATGCAGGGCTTCGTCGGTGCCGAGCGGCGTCCGAGAAGGCACGTCGGGGGTTTCACCCTGATCGAGCTCCTCGTCGTGATCGGCATCATCTCGATCCTGGCCGGTCTCCTCATCACGGGGATCGGCAGCATGACCCAGCGCGCGAAGCAGAAGAAGACGGAGGTGATGATCGCGGCGATCGACAACGCCCTTCAGTCCTACTTCTCCGACTTCCGCGACTACCCGCCCGATGGCTTCGACGCGCCTGGCGATCCAACGAACGGCGGTGTCGATGTCCCGCAGCTCGACGCGACGACGCTCACCGCGAACGACGCCATCATCGAGCAGCGGATGAACTCGTCCTGCCTGATCTTCTTCCTCATGGCGCGGCACGTGAAGACGACGCGGATGGGCGCGGACGGCGGCGGGAACTCGGCGTTCAACACGCAGACGAAGCTGGTCGGGCCGTATCTGCCGTTCGCGACGCTCCAGCACGACAACTTCTCGCGAGTCGACCCGGTGACCGCCTATCCGGTCCTGTCCGACCCGCTGTGCGAGCTGCTCGACGGCTTCGGCTTCCCGATCGAGTACGACCGGGTCCGGACCGCCGCCGACCTCCAGAGCCGCGACTCGACGACGATGGCCGACTTCCATCCGGACGCCAACTTCTTCAACAACATCCTTCCCGGCCTCGTGCAGACCGGCGAGAACTTCAGCGCCACCGGCGCTCTCGCGCCGGACGAGGACGTCAACGAAGGCGTCGATCCGCGCCGCGAGCCGAACGCGGATGGCGACAAGGACAAGAACGGCACCGGCAGCCCGGTCCGTTCGGTGAACGTCGGCAGCTACGACGTCTGGGCGCACGGCCACGCGTGGACGAACGCGCGCGACGACGCCGGGAACTTCACGGGGCAGTAGTGGGAGCTCGGCGCGGAAGCCCGGGGTCAGCGAGGAACGACATGGTCCGAACGAGATCGAGGGCGGCGGCCTTCACTCTCATCGAGCTGCTGGTCGTGATCGGCATCATCATTCTGATGACGGCCCTCACGATCCCGGCGCTCAACCAGTTCCTCCGGGGGCGCAAGCTGGAGGACTCCGGACGGGTCCTTCAGAGCGCCTTCAACGAGGCGCGGCGCGCGGCGATCACGACGCGGCAGAACCACTACCTCATCATCTTCCGAGCGCCGCCGCCCGGCGGCATCGGGCTCGACGTCTACCAGTTCCGGGTCTTCCGGGAAGGCCAGGGCTACGACAGCAAGAGCTCCTACTCCCTTCCGCAGGGCGTCGAGCTCATGATGAACGTCACGGCGGCGACGGCGGCCGAGGGTGAGGTCCAGGGCGAGCTGCTCGACAGCCGCGTGTCGGTCTTCCGCGGCCGGCCGCCCGATCAGACCGACGGGACGTTCTTCTCGCAGCCCGACCTGGTGCCCGTGGTGGGCACCGTCGGATGGGTCGTCTTCCGCCGCGACGGGACCGTCGAGTTCCTGAGCCCGGCGATCAACCAGAACACGATTCAGGTCACCGGGCGGAGCATCTACGACCTCAACGAGTTCTTCGATGTCGGCGAGGTTCCCGCCACGCTGGACTCCGACTTCAAGCTCGTCCAGCAGGGTGAGATCAACAAGATGGGCTACGTCGACGTCACGCCCAACACCGGCCGGGTCAGCTTCCGCGTCGTCAACACCGACACGGGAACAGTCACCGTCACGGGGCCCTAGCGAGCCCCGAGAAGGAGAGAGGCTCCCACTCGGGGGCCTCGAGGGAAACGAAGGGAAGGAGCCGCGCGCGCGCGGGCGGCCGGAGACGGCCGGGGCGAGCGCGAGGCGCATCGGAGACGCGTTCATGCATCTCAAGGCAACGCAGCGTCGGCGTCGTCGCGACGGCGGCTTCACGATCATGGAGATCCTGATCGCGATCGTGATCCTGGTCATCGGGATCACAGGCATCGTCGCCCTCTTCCCGACGGCGATCGAGAGCGGCAACAAGACGGTCGAGGACACGATCGCCGCCTCGACGACCCAGTCGGTGATGGACGCGATCGCGGTCGGCATCCGCGAGAGCCGATTCACGGTGTCGGGGACGAACAACCGGATCTGGAGCTACTTCGTCTTCCAGCACGATGGTGTGGCGGATCCCCCCGCGGTCGATCCGTCGGACTTCACCGCTCTGGACGTTCACGGCGCCGATTGGTGCGTCCTTCTGCCAGCGAAGTCCATCACCAACCAGACCGCGAACACGACGGCGAACGACGAGCCGGTCTACTTCTACCCGCGGCCGGGCCCGGGCGGGGCGACCGGGACGATCGCCGCCGACAACGGCGGCGGCGACCCCGAGGGCGCGTTGAGCAACCTCACCAACCTCGGCAACGCGCAGCCCGACGAGTACATCGAGACGTTCGACAGCCAGCCGGCCCCGCTCGAGCGTTTCGAGTACGAGTTCCAGCGGGTCTATCACCTCGGCCGCGAGCCGGGGACCACCGCGCCGGGCTACCGGGGTGGCGGCGAGCGGGACGTCCTGAACATCCGCGAGGAGTTCCTCGACCCACAGACGCTCCCGCGCACCGCGGACAGCATCATCGTCGATCCCTACCCGCAGTACTCGTTCGCGTTCAGCGTCCAGCGGGCGAAGATCGACACGGGCGGGAACGGCGCGATCGACGGGACCGATGAGTTCAGCAGCTCGCTCTTCGAGGTGCGGATCTACATCTTCCGCAACTTCCAGGTGCAGGCCGACGGAACCCCGCTCCGCATCGGCGGGAACCGGATCCCGAAGCAGAACGAGGCGATCCACAAGTTCATCACGCTGATCTCGATCTAGATCACGGACGGACTCGAATCCTCTCCGGAGCGGCGGGCGCATGGGGGGCCCGCTGCTCGACGCGAGCCGCAGGTTTCTTCGAAGCGGCGCCGGCCGGACCCGAAGACGTGAGACACGGTCCGGCGAACCTCTCCGAAAGCTCGACGAGCCGAGCGAGGAAGGACTCTCCGATGTCGCAGCGGATCGGTCACCGGCCGGCGAGCCGTCGCCGCCAGGCGCGCGCCTTCACCCTCATCGAGCTCCTCGTCTCGATGACGCTCATGACGATCCTCACCGGGGTCGTCGTGTTCGCGTTCGTCCAGGCGCAGGAGATCTTCGTCAAGCTCGACGCGAAGGTGCAGGTCTACCAAAACGTTCGCTACACGTTCGATCAGATGGAGCGTGACATCGCGAACATGGTCAAGACCGCGGACATGGAGTTCCACAACGACCCGATCAACAAGGGTCACTACGATCCGGGCGAGGAGATCACCGATCCGTTCGGGACGTTCGACTTCGCCGCGACGATCCGGCAGCCGGCGGAGTACACCTCGGCGGACCCGAAGGACGGGGGTCGGCTCCACCGGCACGACTCCTTCTACTTCCGGACCGTCTCGGTGGTCGAGGGGCGCACCAAGGAGGTGCTCGTCGAGTACTTCCTGATCGGCACCGACAAGGTTCGGCCGCGCCTGATGCGCCGCGTCTTCGACATCGTGAGCGTGAACGCCGACGGCACCCTCGTGCCGCGGCTGCCGCCGATCGAAGACGAGATGTGCCTCTACGTGATGGACTTCAAGGTCGAGTACTACTTCGACAGCAAGCGGACGCCCCAGATCTCGGGCGAGTTCTTCGACGCGAAGGACGCGGTCGTGCCGACGTCGGGGAACTTCATCGACTCGCCGGTGATCCCCTACAAGACCATCACTTCCGGCGGGACCGAGGTCTCGACCTTCTACCAGAACGGCGCCCGCCCGGTGCCGCCCGCGACCGACACTCGCGGCCTGATCCAGATGACCGACGGGTTCTTCCGGACGAACGATCGCGTCGACCTCGGCGCGCTCGAGCCGGGCGACTCGATCTACCTCTTCAACGCGGACAACCCGCAGTTCCCGACCCGCGACTACACGATCAAGCGGATCTTCGAGACCTCGCCGGGCAGCAACCGCTGGCTGTTCGAGTTCCGCGAGCCGGTCGACGTCACCGGCCTGACGAAGGACATCAACCTCAGCTACCGGGCCGCGTGGCTGCCGGCGGCGTTCCGGATCACGCTCAAGATCAAGGACGCCCAGGCGCAGGAGCTGCGCACCGTGACGCGCGTCTTCAAGGTGCTCGGCGCCTAGCTAGCCACTCCGGGATCGGGGTCGGACGCAGCACGAGGCGCGGGCCACCCCGCGCCTCGCGTCGTTTCGGGGCGATCGCCGTGCCGCCGCCGATACGCTGCGGTGTGTCATAAGCGCCTTCCTGGCAACCCCTTTCGCTCTTGCGGACCGCGTCTGTCCCGGGCAGGATGGCCGCATCGGGAGGAAGCGACATGGCGCATGAGGACGATCTCCGCGCGGTCTTCGGGGACATGGAGAAGCACTTCGTCGCGGGCCGCGTCGGCGCGGAGACGAGCTTCTACTTCAGCCTGGGCGACGGACCGGGCCACAAGTGGACCGTCGAGGTCGGCCCCGAGGCTTGCCGCGTGACCGAGGGCAAGCACGTCGAGTCGGCCGACTGCGTCGTCAAGACGACGCCCGACTACTTCCTCCGCCTCGTCCGCGGCGAGCACGTTCCGGGCGCCATGGACTTCATGCGGGGGAAGATCAAGTCCAACGACCCGATGAAGCTGAAGATCCTCGGCGAGGCGTTCGACCTCCAGAAGTGAGCGCCGACCGTCCGAGCGAGCCGTCCGATGAGATCCGGAGCGTCTTCGCCGCCCTCGAGGCCAGGTTTCGTCCGGGTCGCGTCACGACGGAGACGACCTTCTTCTTCGAGCTCGGCAGCGGTCCGGGCCAGCGATGGACCGTCCGCGTCGACGCCGAGCGGTGCGAGATCGTCGAGGGGCCGCCCGCCAGCAGCGCCGACTGCAAGATCGCGACGTCTCCGGAGCTCTTCCTCAAGATCGTGCGCCGGGAGCACACGCCGGGGATGCTCGACCTGATGACCGGTCGAATCCGCAGCAACGATCCGTTCAAGCTCTCCGTTCTCGGGCAGGCCTTCGACCTCGGGAACGCCTGACCCCCCCGCCCCCCACGACGACGGTCCGGGAGCCCTCCGCCATGGCGCGCGTGCAGATCGAGCGAGTCTCGAAGGTCTACGGAAAGTCGGACACGCCGGCGGTGCGCGAGGTGAGCCTGCAGATCGAGCACGGCGAGTTCCTCGTCTTGCTCGGCCCGAGCGGATGCGGGAAGTCGACCCTGCTCCGGATGATCGCCGGCCTCGAGGACATCAGCGGCGGCGAGGTGCGGATCGAGGATCGGGTGGTCAACGACGTCGCGCCGAAGGACCGCGACATCGCGATGGTCTTCCAGAACTACGCCCTCTACCCGCACATGACCGTCCGCGACAACATGGCGTTCGGCCTGAAGCTCCGCCGCACCGCCAAGGACGAGATCGCCCGCCGGGTCGACGACGCGGCGCGGATCCTCGGGCTGACGCCGCTCCTCGAGCGCCGACCGCGCGAGCTCTCGGGCGGTCAGATGCAGCGCGTCGCCGTCGGCCGGGCGATCGTCCGCGAACCGAAGGTCTTCCTCTTCGACGAGCCGCTCAGCAACCTCGACGCCAAGCTCCGCGGCGAGATGCGGGTCGAGCTGAAGCGCCTCCACCAGCGCCTCGGCGCCACGATGATCTACGTCACCCACGACCAGGTCGAGGCGATGACGCTCGGGGATCGGGTCGCGGTCCTCAACGCCGGCGCGCTGCAGCAGGTCGCGCCGCCGCTCGAGGTCTACCGCCGCCCCGCGAACCGGTTCGTGGCTGGGTTCCTCGGCAACCCGCCGATGAACTTCATCCCCGGTCGGATCGAGGGGGACGCGTTCGCGGCCGAGGGCGGCGCGAGGCTCGCCCTTCCTCCCGCGATCGTCGCGTCGCTCGGCGAGCGCCCGGCCGTCGTCGGCGTCCGCCCCGAGGACGTCGAGATCTCGGCCGGGACGGACGAGGGGATCGCCGGTCGGGTCGAGGTGCGCGAGGTGCTCGGCTCCGAGGCGATCCTCTACGTCCGGGTTCCCGGCCTCGCCGGCGGTCCGCTCGCCGTGCAGGCCCGCTCCGAGATCGACGTCGACGCCGGGGCCGACGTCCGGCTGCGGCCGAGCGCCGAGCGGCTCCACGTCTTCGACGAGGCGTCGGGCGCCCGGATCGCCGGCCCCTGAGCCGCGAGGCTCGCCGGCGCCGCGGTCGCCGGGCGCGGCGTCAGCCGCCGTAGTCGTGGACGTAGCGGATCCAGTAGATCACCAGTCCGCTGGCCGCGGTCAGCACGAGCAGGACGACCGCGACCCAGCCCGTCCGCCGGTGATGGCCGGTCTCCTTCGGGTCGAAGCTCGGCTGGCCGTCCGCGCCCTCGCTCCGGCGCCGGATCGCCCGCCAGGTCACCCACCCCGCGAAGAGGACGGTGAACACGGCCAGGACCACGTGCCCGGCGATGAACGGCAGGTAGAACGAGCGGTAGAACCAGGCCTCCTCGAGCCCGTCGACGGTCGTTCCGGCGACGGCGTTCCACACGACGAACGCGATCACGACCGCCAGCAGGACGTGGTAGGTCGCGAACATCACCGTCTTGTGGGCCGCGGTCCGTCCTCGCTTGGCGAGCACGACGCCCGTGAGGAGGAGCGGCACGACGGCCGCGAGCGACGCGACGACGACGTCGGGGAAGAGGGGGGCGCGGGTGCCGAGGAATCCGTCCATCACACGCCGATCACGAGGGGGGAGAGCCTGACCAGGGCGGCCGATCGTAGCGGCCCCTCGGGGCCCGGTCAATCGCCGGAACGCGACGACCGGCGGCGTTGAGCCGAACGGCGCGCGCCCTTACGATCGGTGCATGGAGAGCTCGCTCCCGCCGCCGACCCCGTCTCCCGCGCCGTCTCCTCCGGCCGGGACGAGCTCGGATGACTCCGGCGAAGGCGCTCCCCCGAGCGGCGTCCGCCGGGGCATCGTCGGCCTCATCGGCCTCGTCCTGGTCGTCCTCGGCCTGGGCGCGGGCGTGGTGAGCGTGCACGCCCTCCGGCAGCGTCGGCTCGAGAACTTCGAGCGCTTCGCGGAGCCGCTCGTCGCGCGTCTCGAGCATCCCGACGCCGGCGCGACGAGCTGGGGCGCGGCGCGGTTCGATGGCCCCCTCGTGATCGAGACCGCGCAGCTCTTCGCCCTCGATCCGGTTCCGGGCGAGGCCGGCACGTTCCGCCACCGCGAGATCGCGCGCGTCGAGATCGTCGGCCGCCCGACGCTCGATCCCTACGCCCAGCCGCCGTGGATGCTCGAGCGCGCCCTCCTGACGACGCCGGACGGCCTGCGCCGCGACATCACGACCCAGCTGTTCCTCGGCACCGGACCGATCGCGCTCGACGAGCTCCTCCAGAGCGACGACGACTCCGGCGCGGTCGGCGACCCGGACGACGGCGAGCCCGAGCCGGCCTCGGGCGACCGCGACCGCGACGACGGCGAGGACGACGACGGCGGCGGGTAACTTTCGCAGCCGCCCCGCGATGCCGTATGCTGCGGGGACGCGCGCGGCGCCGGCCGCCCGCGCATCGAGGGCAACGGAGGCGACGCTTCGATGTCAGGCGAGTGGATTCCCGCGGCGCGCGAGAGGCTCCTGTCGCTCCGGGTCTCCGGCGCGGGCTGGGGCTACCGCGAGGGCGCGGCCGTCTCGGTGGAGCCCTCGGTCCTCGCGACCCTCGGGTTGCTCTCCTCCGCCGCCGACGTGGCCGACGTCACCGACGCCGTCGAGGCGACGGCGGGAGAGGTCGCCGCCTGGATCGCCGGCGTTCAGGATGACGAGGGCGCCGTCGGAGTCGGACCGCACATGCTGCGGCCGACCTGGCCGACACCGCTCGCCCTCTGGCTCTGGGCCGCCCTCGACGCGCTGCCCGAGGCGCGCAAGAAGGCCGCCGACTACCTCATCGCGCGCGAGAGCAAGACGCTCCCCAGGAACGAGGTGTTCGGCCACGACACATCGATCGTCGGCTGGCCGTGGAACGGCGGCACGATGGCGTGGGTCGAGCCGACGGCGCAGACCGTCATCGGGCTCCGCCGGGCCGGCGTGGCCCACGCACGGATCGAAGACGCCGTCGCGCTCCTCGAGGACCGGGCGATCGCGAGCGGCGGCTGGAACTACGGCAACACGACCGTCTTCGGGACCGAGCTCCGTCCGAACCCCGGCCCGACGGGCCTGGCGCTGCTCGCCCTGAAGGTCGCCGGCTCCGACGGCGGCCCGGCCGTCGACAGCGGCGCCGCCTACCTCGAGAAGGTTCTCCCGTCCGTCCGCTCCGGCATGTCGCTCGGCTGGGGTCTCCTCGGGCTCGGCGCCTGGGGGCGGCGGCCGACCGACGCCGACGCCTGGCTGGCCGAGGCGGTCGCCCGGGCCCCGGAGCGGCCGACCGAGGCGTTCGAGCTCGCCTTCCTCCTCCTCGCCGGCGGCTCGCGCGCGGCCGTCGTCGCGGGGTCGGCGTGATGGAGCACCGCACGGCATGACCGACGCGAACGATCCGGCGCCCGAGGGCGCCCCTGCCGGCTCGAGCGAAGCCGCGGGCTCGCCCGCGACGCCCGAGCCCGCGAAGCCCGAGCCGGCCGCGGACGCCGCGCCGCCGCGGCCGGCGATGTCGCCGCCGCCCGAGGCCTCGGCCGCCGACGTCAACCGGCGCGACTTCCTCAAGACGCTCGGCGCGGGCGCCGCCGCGACCGGCGCCGTCGGCTTCGCCGCATGGCGCGTCATCGCCTCGCGCGCCAAGCCGCCGGGCGACGAGGGTCCGGTCGGCCTGGGCAGCCTCGACCCCGATGGCGCCGGCGGAGGCGAGCCGACCGGGCCGGCCCCGGAGGCGACCACGCGGCCGCCGGTCGTGATCGCCAAGGCGGACCGGTACGACCTCGACCTCGAGACCACCGTCCGCGCAGGCCTGATCGAGCTCGGCCTCACGTCCGAGTTCGCCAAGGGCAAGACGGTGATGCTCAAGCCGAACCTCGTCGAGCCGAGCGCGGAGGCCCCGCACGTCAACACGAACTCCGCCCTGGTCGCCGCCGTCGCCGGCGTCTTCCGGGGCTGGGGCGCGAAGGCGGTCTTCGTCGCGGAGGGCCCCGGTCACGTCCGTGACGCCGGCTTCGTCCTCGACTCGAGCGGCTTCGCGCCGATGCTCCGCGAGGAGAAGCTACCCTTCGTCGACCTCAACCACGACGACGTCTTCCCGATCGACAACGGAGCGGGGCTGACGAAGATGGCGCGCCTCGCCCTCCCGGCGTCGCTCCGACGGGCCGACATCTTCGTCAACATGCCCAAGCTCAAGACGCATCACTGGGCGGTCGCCACCCTCTCGATGAAGAACCTCTTCGGGATCATGCCGGGCGTCGTCTACGGCTGGCCGAAGAACGTGCTGCACTGGAAGGGGATCATCCCGTCGATCGTCGACATCAACGCGACGGTGCGGCCATCGCTCTCGATCATCGACGGGATCGTCGGGATGGAGGGCGACGGGCCGATCATGGGCAAGCCGCGGAGCTCCGGCGTGATCGTGATGGGCCGGAACATGCCGAGCGTCGACGCGACCGCCTGCCGCGTGATGAAGATCGACCCCGAGAAGGTCCCCTACCTCAAGCTCGCGAGCGATCCGCGGGTCGGGATCAACCTCGGCCCGGTCCGTGACGACCTGATCGAGCAGCGCGGCGAGAAGATCGCGGACGTCGCCCAGGCGTTCGAGCTGATCGAGTCGACGGAGGGGGCGCGGCTCGGCGGGTAGGTGCGCGCGCGTCCTTGCTCGATGGGATCGATCCACAGATTACACAGATTACACGGATTACGAGCTGCCGAAGGCGGACGTGCCTGGGCGTGGCGGGCCCGGTGAAGCGCTCGCTTTCGCGGCGGCCGACGCGTCCACCGGAGGCAATCTGTGTAATCTGTGCAATCTGTGGATCGTCAACCGAACGCGCCGACTCGTTTCGGACCGTGCGCGTTGGGCGCGGTTACTCGTCGCGATCCAACACGCACCGGAACCCCAGCGACGGAGCCACCCAGGTCGGCGCGAACCTCCCGCGGTAGGTCGCCCGGATCTGGTCGGCCGAGTTCTTGAACCCGCCGCCGCGGGCGACCCGCCGGACCGGATCACCCGATGACGGCGCGTCGGTGTTGAGCGGTCGGATGCGCGGTGAGTTGACGTAGTAGCCGTAGTCGTAGACGTCGGCGCACCACTCCCAGACGTTGCCCGCCATGTCGAGGACGCCGAACGGCGACGCGCCCTCGGGGAGGCTTCCGGCCTTCTCGGTCTGGAAGCCGTCGAGCTGGCCGTAGTTCGCCCGGCGCGTCTCGTGCTCGCCGGGGGGCTGGTCGCCCCACGGCCAGGCTCGGCCGTCGGTGCCGCGCGCGGCGAGCTCCCACTCGGCCTCGGTCGGGAGGCGCCGGCCCGCCCAGGCGGCGTAGGCGGAGGCATCGAACCAGTCGACGAACACGACCGGGCTGTCCTCGTCCGGCGCGACGGCGAGGAAGTCGGGGTTGCCCCAGTGCCGCGGCGTGTGGTCCTTGCCCTCCTTGCCGAACTGCTCGAGCTCCTCCGGCGAGCAGCGCGAGTGATCCCACGCGCCGCTGCCGACGTCCTCGAGGAAGCGCCGGTACATCCCGACCGTGACCTCGGTCCGGTCTATGTAGAACGGCGGCAGGCTCACCTCGTGGACGGGCGACTCGCCGCTCTCGCCGTCGGCTCGACCCATCTCGAACGTGCCGCCGCGCACCTCGATCACCACCATGCCGTCCTTCTTGGCGACGATCTGGCTGCCGGCGCCCCATCGGAGGCCGTCGGGGAGCGAGCCGCCGACGTAGCGGACCGTGGCGCGGCTCTTCGCGACGTTGCCGGCCAGGTCGGCCGCCTCGACGACGACCTCGTTCGTCCCTTCGTTCAGGGCGACCCGAGCCACGAACGTCAGGCCGTCCTCGCCGCGCGGCGTCGCCTCGCGGCCGTTCACGACCAGCCGCTGCACCGGCTCGTTCACGCTGACCGTCACCTCGGTCGCCCCGACCGGTCCGGTGACCTCCTCGTCGCCGCGGACGGTGATCAGGGGCGGCGTCCCGTCGTGGTGAAGCGTCAGGGGATGCCGGACCTCGTGGCCAGCGGCGTCGCGGACGACCACCTCGCGATCGCTGGCGGTCTCGGCGTCGAGCGGGACGCTCGCGAGGAACGTGGCGTGATCGGCGGCGTCGTCGGCGTCGGCGTCGCGCTCGGCCTCCTGCCCTCCGACCGTGACGGTCAGGCCGTCGAGGGCGGGCTTCCGGACCGTGACGCGGACGACGGCCGGCCTCCGGCGAAGGCGGGCGCCGCTCATCGGGCTGACCTTCACGATCTCGGGCGGCGTCCGGTCCACCCGGACGGTCCGGGTCTGCCGGCCCTCGTGCTCGACCGGATCCCGGGCGACGATGTCGAGCCGGTGCTCGCCCGCGCCGAGGTCGAGGCGCAGCTCGAACGCGCCGGTCGCATCGGCGTCCGCCGTCGCCGAGCCGGCCGTGACCCGCACTCCCGCGAGATCGCCGTCGTCTTCGACGCGCCCGCGGATCACGAGCTCGCCCGCGATCAGGGCGCCGTCCTCGGGCGCGTCGAGCCAGATGCGGGGCGGCTGGGTGTCGCGGAAGACGCGGAGGGTCTTCGTCGAGCGGTTGCCGGCTCGATCGCGCGCGACCACATCGATCCGGTTCGGCCCGGGCTTGAGCGGCTCCCGCGCGGTGAACCGACCGCCCTCCCGGAGGCGGACCTCCGCGCCGCCGATGATCGCCCGGTCCGGGTGGGTGTCGCGAACGACGCCGACGATCTCGACCGTCTCCTCGGCCGTCGTGACGGACTCGCCATCGGGTCGATCGATCAGGATCTGGGGCGCCTCGTCATCGACGACGACGACGAGGGTGGTCGAGAGGCCGGGCGCGTCGTCGCCGGAGCTGCCATCGTCGGCGTCGCCGTGGAGCGAAGCGCGGATCGAGATGGTGTTCTCGCCGACCTCCAGGCCGCCCACGCGCATCGCGAACGCGCCGTCGGGGTTGAGCGGCGCCTCGAGCCCGCGCACCCACACCCGCGCACTCGCGATCAGCTCGCCGGCCACCTCGAGGCGGCCCTGCACCTCGATCTGGAAGTCGGCGAGGTGGGCTCCGTCGGCCGGCGTCGAGACGGTCAACCGGGCGACGGCCGTGTCCTCGGTCCCGCCCGAGCCGGTCGCGTCGTCGCCGCCGTCTACCTCGCCCGAGCCCGCGCCGTCCGTCCCGTCGGCGCCGGTCGCCGTCGAGCCTTCGCCGCTCCCCTCGGCGCCGGTCGTCGCCGCGTCCCCTTCGCCGCCGGCTTCGGCGAGCGGCGTCCCGGATGTGATCGGCGCCGATCCGTCGTCGCCGTCGCCGGCGGCCGCCGTCTCGTCCCGACTGCCGAAGAGCCGCTTCTCCGGGAGGAGGACGACGAAGATCACCGCCGCGGCGGCGGACACGATGAACAGCGCAGCGACGAGGCCGCCGATCACGAGCGACGCGCTCGACGGCGCCCGCGGCGGCGGCGTGACCGGCGTGAGGAGCGCGGCCGGCCCGGTCGGAGAGTAGGCGAGGCGCGCCTCGTCGCCGCCGAGGCCGCCCTCGGCCGGCGTCGCCGCCCGGCCCGGCGGCGACGAGGCCGCGTCGGTCGTGACGGCGGGGGAGCCCGACGAGGCCTCGTCGATCGGGCGGGGGCCGGTCACCTTCTTCGTCAGCGCGAGGCTGAGCCCGGCGGTGACCGTCTCGCCGTCGGTCTCGGCCGCCGAGAGCACCTCGTCGATCTCGGCGCAGACGTCTTCGGCCTTGCGGTAGCGGTCGTCGGGTTCCTTCGCCAGGAGGCGCGCGACGATCGCGTCGACCGACGCGGGGATGCCCTCGGTGAGGCTCGACGGCGCGGCGGGCTTCTCGTCGCGGTGAGCGCGCTCGAGCTGACGGACGGTCGTCCCGGTGAACGGGAGCTTCCCGGTGAGCGTCTGGAACAGCGTGATCCCGAGCGAGTAGAGGTCGCTCCGACCGTCGAGCGACTTGCTGTCCTCGAACTGCTCGGGGCTCATGAAGAACGGCGTGCCGATCGCCACGCCGGTGACGGTGATCACCTCGTCCGGCTGCCCGACGGTGTCGTCGGTCGCTCCGACCCGCGCCATCCCGAAGTCGGCGAGCTTCACCCGGCCGCGCCGGGTGACGAGGACGTTGCTCGGCTTCACGTCGCGGTGGACGATTCCCTGGTCGTGCGCCTCGCCGAGGCAGCTCGCGACATCGCGGGCGATCCGGAGGGCGTCGGTCCAGCTCGGGCGGATCTCCTTCATGATGCGGTGGAGGTCGTCGCCGCAGACGAACTCCATCACCATGTAGAGGAAGTCCTCCGCGTGGCCGAACTCGAAGACGCGGATCGAGGTCGGGTGAGTGATCCGCCGGCCGACGCGCGCCTCGCGACGGAACCGCTCGCGGAGCTGCGGCGCGGCCGTCATGTGGAGGAGCTTCACCGCGACCCGGTCGTCGAGGAAGCGGTGTCGCCCCTCGTACACGGCACCCTGGCCGCCCGCGCCGATCTTCACGACGAGGGCGGTCGGTCCGAAGATGCGCCCGATGAGCGGGTCGGGGCCGCCGGGCGACAGATCGATAGGGTCGGATGGATTGGACATGGCGGAGGGGCGCGTCTCCCCCGAAACGCAAACCGCGAGCCCGCCGAGACCGACGGGAACGGCCGATGACGCGATGTGACATCACATCAATGGGACAATCGTACGGCCGCCGCAAACCCATGTCAACGAGACTCTGGGATCGGATGTTCGCCTCGGTTGAGGGATGCGGGGCCCGGATCGCACCGAGAGCGCGTTGTCACATCCGTCATACGAGGTTGCGGATGAGGCGTGGTCGGGCCCGTCCGGCATCGGTCGGCCGTCGCGCGGCGCTAGTACATCATCGTGGGGTCGTCGTAGTGCTTGAACTCGAGCAGGTTGTTCGAGGGGTCTCGGAGCATGAACGTGCGATGGGCTTCGCGCTGCCCGTCGAATCGGACGAACTGCTCCGCGAAGAAGGGGAGTCCGCGCGACTTCGCCCGTGCGTGAACCTCGTCGAAGTCCTCGCGGGTCCGAAACGTGACCCCGAAGTGGCGCGGGTACATCTTCGGGTCCGGGTCGATCTCGTCGGGCGCGAGGTGGCAGACGACCTGGTCGCCGAAGAAGTCGAGGGTGACCCGGTCGTCGTAGCGGCGCGCCTCCCGACAACCGAGGCCTTCGACGTAGAACTTCGCCGTCTCGTCGATGTCGCGGATCGGGATCGCGAGGTGGAAGACGTTCTCGCTCGATCGCATGGCGATCAGCTCCCTTCGAACGTCTCGAGGGTGTCGGCGCGGAGGCCGAGGCGGAGCGTCTCCACGGCGACGACATCGTGGGGAGCGATGTTCGCGAGGTTGACCCCCGGCCCGACTCGGGTGATGAACTCGACCTGGAGCCGCTTCGTCGGCGCCTCGAAGACGAGCCGCTCCGGCGTGCCGATGCTCTCGATGATCTCGTTGATCAGTCCGATCCGGAGCTCGCCGTTCTCGCGGCAGACGCCGCTCCGGCCGCTCTCGCGCGCCTCGGTGATCACCTTCCACGCCCCGGCGGCGATGTCCTCCTCGATGTAGCGCACCCATCCGGCGGGGTGCAGCTCGAGGCTGCGCTGAGCGTCCTTGAAGCCGACCTCGGACAGGACCTGGAAGTCGCGGGCGAACTCGGCGATGTGCTTCGCCTTCTCCGCGTTCGAGAGCTCGATCGTTCCGTTCGAGATCTCGACGTGCCGGCATCCGAGGTCGCTGACGAACCGTCGGAAGGCGTCGAGCTTGTTCTGGACGAGCGCCTTCTCGAAGAGCGAGCCGCCGACGAAGGTCTCGATGCCGTTGCCTCGAGCGACGTCGATCTTCCGGGCGATCTCCCGGGTGACGACGGCCGTGCCCCAGCCGAACTTGACCAGGTCGATGAGGTCGCCGTGGCTCTCGATGACGTCGCGGAAGGCAGCCGTGGGCTGGCCGGCGTCGAGGAGGATCGTCAGCCCGGCCTCTCGCGGCTTCGGCGGCCGGGCCGGGAGGTCCAGGAACGGGGCGGTCGGCGTGGTCATCGGGGGGCCTTCTTCGACGAGCGGTCGAGCGTAGCGCGATCGCGGGGGTCCGACAACGAGACGGCGGGCACCGGTCAGCCCGTGATGAAGTGGCGCCGCGTGTCGAACGCGGAGTCGGCGAAGCGCTTCCCCTTCGACCGGATCCTCCGCAGGAGCGCGAACGCGAAGCTGAGGGGGTTGTGGGCGTAGAGCTCGCGGGCCGCGTCGGCCTGGTCGTCGTCGATGTAGCCGAGCTTCACGAGCGCGTTCATCCGGACGATGACGTTGATGGCGGGGAGGGGATAGTCGGTCGAGTAGAGGAGCCGATCGTGAAGCCCGGTCGCCTCGAGGAGCTCGGCCAGCTTGTCGCACCGGTTGAACTGAGTCAGGGCGGAGAGGTCGCACAGGAGCGTCCTCTCGTAGTCGGGGTTGGTGAACAGCTGGTCCATGAACAGCCGGAAGCTCTCGACCCGCTTGCGCGCGATCCCGTCGTCGACGTCGGGGTCGACGATCGGCGGCTCGTTGTCCTCTCCGAGGCTCGAGGCGTGGGCCATGATGATCTTCACGCCGCGGTCGAGCGGCCGGCGGAAGCGGAGCGGATTGCCGAAGCGCTGGTTGTCGGCCGCCTCGACCGCCTGCTCCATCCCGACGTGAGTGATCAGCGGGATCCCGTGGTGGACGAGCCGGTCGTAGAAGGGGTCGCAGAGCGCCTTCGAGGCGTCCATGAGCTGCGCGTTCGGCAGCCACTTCACCGCCCGGGCGCCCTCCTCGACGCACCGGTCGAGGAGCTCGGGCGCGTCGGCGCGGTAGGGGTGGATCGACGCCGCCCACTCGAGGTCGTCGGGATGCGCCGCGGCCGTGTCACGGGCGTACTCGTTCGGCGTGTGGAAGTCGGTCACGTGCGGGAGCCGGCGCCCCTGCTCGTCGTGCGCGTCGTCGAACGCGAACACCAGCAGCTTGCTCTTCGGGCTCCAGTCGCGCTTGAGCCCGACGAGACGCGCGACGTACTGGCGATCGGCGTCGGCCTCGTCGCGGATGCCCGACGCCCGTCGGTAGACGAGGTACTTGAGGTAGCGCCCGAAGTTCACCGGCGACCGCATCTTCTCGGCGACCCGGCAGCCGGTGCCGCCGACGCCGAGGCCGACGAGGTGGACGTGGGTGTCCCAGCAGGCGGCCGGGTCGAGCCCTTCCCATGCCTTGGCGAGCAGTCGCCGCCCGGCCTCGCCGAGCGGCGGCTCGTCGGGGTCGACGGCGCCGAAGACGGCGGGCCCGGCGAGGACGCATCCCGGGCCCGCGCCGAGGAGGGCGGCGCCGCCGAGGCCTCCGACGATCAGGCGGAGGGCGTCGCGGCGACTGAGGCGATCGAGCGGCTCGCTCATGGCTTCCTCCCTGAGTGGCTCGGGTCGGGCGGCTCGGTCGACATCGTCGCCGTCGAGGACGGCGACGTCCAGCGGTCTCGCCGTCGGTGATCGGATCAGAGCGCGTCGGCCCGGAGACGCTCCATGAGCTCGACCACCTCCGCGGCCGCGGGCAGGAGCGCCGCCGCGAGGATCGCGACGCCCGGGAGCATCCGGCTCTCGGGGAAGATCAGGCCGCCCGCCCACGCCGCGCCGATCCCGATCGCGGCCGCCGCGACGAGGGCGGCGAGCGCCTGGTCGACGGGGTGGGCCGCGCGTCCGCGCAGGGCCGATACGACCCCGAATCCGACGGCCGGACCGCCGAGGAAGACGGCCGCGGTGGCCGCCGCCCCCGACGACAGGCCCGGGACGCCCGCGTCCGCGACGAGGCTCGCGTCCGGCCACTCGCCGAGCTGGATCACGAGCGCCGCGGCGCTCGCGCCCAGGGCGGCGAGGAGCGACCACCCGGCCGCGAGGCCCCACCCGAGGAGCCCGTGGGCGACGTCCCTACCGAGGGCGGGACCGCCGCGGGCGGCGCGCAGCTCGAGGAGGGCGAGCGGAGCGGCGACGAGCCCCTCGCCGAAGCCCCAGAGGAACGCGAGCGGCTTGAGGTCCGGGCTCCGCGCCGTCACCACCCGCAGGAACGCCAGCCCGGCGCCGACGAGGAGGGCGCGGGTGAACGCACGCCGGACGTTCACCTCGGCGAGGATCAGCGGCGCCAGCGGAGAAGGGCGAGCTGTGGTCGCTTCGGCCCCCTCGGTCACCGCGACCGCGCCCGCGCCCGTTCGAGGTCGGCGAGCGTCTCCTTCAGAAGCGCGCGGGTCGAGGTGTCGGTGACCGGAAGAGCGGTTCGAGCGTCGCCGACCGCCTTGGCCGTGTCCGCAGCGCGGAACTGCGCCGGCGGCCCTCCCCCGTGCTTCTCGACGACGATCTCGTAGAGCCGGTTCCCGGCCGCGAGGCGCACCCGCTGGTCGGGATCGTCGAGCATGTCGATCAGCCGCAGGAACGGCTCGGGCTCGACGAGGAGCGGCGTCTGGTCTGCGCCGAGCGCCTCGCGCCGCTCGATCGGGTCGGGGTGGTCGAGTCGGGCGAGGAAGGCGCGTATCCGTGCCGCGCGCCACGCACGCGGCGCCAAGACGATCGCTCCCGCGACGATGGCGACGCCGAGCACGACGAGGCCGAGCAGCGCACCGCGTCGTCGCGCCACCGGTCAGCCCTCCTCGCCGGGCAGGCCGAGCTCGGCCTTGTGCGCGCGGAGGACGTCGACGATGAACGCGATGTGCTCCTTGATCGCCATCCCGGTGTCCTTCTCGAAGAGCTCGGCGCCGGTCTTCAGCTCGTGGCGGTCGACCTTCCGGGCGAAGCCCTTGTCCTTCATCTTCTTGACGACGCTCTTCGGCGCGAGGGTGTCGATCCCGCCCGGGCGGACCAGGGCGCACGCGGTGACGAAGCCGGTCATCTCGTCGCTCGCGATCAGGCCGCGGTCGAGCGGGCTCTCCCAGGGCACCTCCCACTGGGTGTAGTGGGCGCTGATCGCGTAGGCGATCTCCTCCTCGCCGAGCTCCCGCAGTCGCCTCACCACCACGTCGGGGTGCTCCTCGGGGAAGCGCTCGTAGTCCGCGTCGTGGAGCATCCCCGTGATGCCCCATCGCGTCTCGTCGTGGCCGAGCTTGCGCGCGTAGGCGGCCATGACCACCTCCACGCTCCGGGCATGCTTGAGGAGGCTCTCGCCGTCGGTCCACTCGGTGAGGATGGCCCAGGCCTCCTCGCGGGTGATCGCCATCAGTCCTCGTCTCCCTTCGCGGCATCGGTCTGCTCGGCGAGCCACGCGCGCCAGCGGACCGGGTCGTCTCCGAATCGATCCTGCCCGGTGAGTCGGGCGAGGGCGTGGGCGGCGTTGCTCACGAGGATGGGGTGGTCGTGCTCGTCGGCCCAGGCGAGCGCCTCGATCAACGCCGGCGCGGCGTTCTCGGCGCCGGCCTCGACCAGCGCGCCGATGGTGAGCCCACGCGGTTGCTCGTGCGGATCGGACTGGAGCACCGCGATGAGGGTCGCGACGTCGTCGGGGCCGGGCGATTCACCCAGCTTCCGGATCGCCTGCACGCGCGGTCCGTGATGGAGGTCGGTCCGGGCGATCCGTCGGAGAGCCGCACGGCCCGACTCGCCTTCGATCGCGCCGAGCGCCCAGATGGCCCGGGCCCGGCGTGTCCAGGGCTCGAGTCTGTCGATGAGCGCCTCGAGTCGCTCGGCGGCCGATGGGGTGACGGCGCCCAGAATTCGGCCGAGTTTCTTTACGTCGCGGGACATGAGGTCGCCGGCGGCCGCCAGAGCGTCGATGACCGCCGTTTCGATGAGGGCGGGCGAGACCTCTGCGGGCGGCCCGCCGCCCGCGCCGCGAACGACGATCGCGACGGTCTGGTCGATGGCGGCCTCGTAGCAGAGGTGGAGCACGATCTTCGCGTCGTCCCCGGGATAGCGGAGCTCCTCGGTGACCAGATGTCGAAACGTCTCGGGTCCCGTCAGCAGCTCGGCCGGGCCGCGGAGCACCTCGAGGCGTCGCTCCGGCTCGCGGGCCCGGAGCGCGTCGAGCGCTTCGGCGCGGCGCATCGCGAGCAGGATCGGAGGGACGAACGCGATGCCGCCGGCCCCGAGCATCGCGGCGGCGACGAGGAGGGTCGCGGCGAGAAGACGCCGGCGGGTCACGCCTCGTCGCTCCGCACCGGCCACCGCACGGGCGCCCGCGTCGCGCTCCGGCTCGCGTTGTAGACCCGGCCGGGAGGCTGCCGGCCGAGCGCTTCGGCGATGCCCGCCGTCGCGCGCTCGACCGCCTCGCGGTCGACGCCGGTCTCGATCCCCATCCCGTCGAGGAGGTAGAGCAGGTCCTCGGTGGCGAGGTTGCCGGTCGCCCCGGGCGCGAACGGGCAGCCGCCGAGGCCGCCGGCCGACGCGTCGAAGATCCCGACCCCGAGCGGCAGGGCCGCGAGGACGTTGACGAGCGCCGTGCCGCGGGTGTCGTGGAAGTGGAACGCCACCTTCTCGATCGGGACGCGCGCGCCGACGAGCGCCGCGACCACCGCCTCGACCTGGAGCGGATGCGCCACGCCGATCGTGTCGCCGAGCGAGAGCTCGTCGCACCCCATCGCGAGCAGCCGCGAGGTCACCTCGGCGACGCGGTCCGGCGCGACCGCCCCGTCGAACGGGCAGCCGAAGCACGTCGAGACGTAGCCACGGATCCAGAGGCCCTCGGCCTTCGCCCGCTCCATGAGCGCGTCGTAGCCGGCGAGCGACGCGTCCACCGTCATCCCGATGTTCGCCTCGTTGAAGCCGTCGCTCGCCGCGCTGAAGATCGCGATCTCGCGGACGCCGGACTGCAGCGCCCGCTCGAGCCCCTTCGCGTTCGGGACCAGCACCGGATAGCGGACGCCGTCCTGACGCGTGAGGGCCGCCATGACCTCGGCCGCGTCGGCGAGCTGCGGCACGCGCTTCGGATGAACGAACGCGGTCGGCTCGACGGTGTCGAGCCCGGCGGCCGCGAGGGCCTCGATGAACGCCACCTTCGCCTCCGTCGGGATCGGGTCGGGCTCGTTCTGAAGCCCGTCGCGGGCGCCGACCTCGACGACGCGAACGCGGGCGGGGAGGCGGTCTCGGAGCATCTCGGTCATCGATCAGTCCTGCTTTCCGCGGATCGCGCGCTCGATCGCCGGCTCGCGTCGGCCGATGAGCTCGAGCCCGTTGAGGAGCAGCTCCGCCTCCTTCGGATCGGCGTCCCGGGCGGCGCGCGCCGCCCGGGAGATCTCGTCGGCCGGCGCGTCTCGCCTCGAGAGGGCCAGCGCCTGGAGGAAGAACGCTCGCGCGCCGAGCTTCCCGCGGCGCGCGGGCCGCTGCCGCAGGAGGGCCTCGAGGTCGGCGGTCACGTCCTGGCCGGCGGCGAAGCGTCCGCCCAGGGCGACGAGCTTCCTCCACGGGTGGCGACGGCCGGCGAGCGCGATCGGGGACGCGTCGCTCTTGCCGTTGGTCACCACGTCGAGCCCGTGCCAGACCACCGCCGTCGGCTTCATGTACGGGCCGCGCCGGCCGTCCTTGATGGTCCCGGTCTCCGTCAGTCCGACGCTGCCGACCAGGTAGGACCCGCGGATCAGGCGATGGGTGAGCGACGTGGCTCGACGGGCGAGCTCCTCTCCGGTCGCGACATCGATGAGCACCGCCGTCACGCGGTCGTCGGTGCCCGCGAGCTCGACCACGACCTCGCACTCGCGGTCGGCGAGGTCGACGACCTCGGCCTCGCCGAATGAGCCGAAGACCCAGCCGGTCCGCTGGTCGATCGGTTTCCTGAGGAGCGACGCGGCTCGCAACGGCCGGTCGTTGGCGCCAGTGGCTGTGAAGAAGAGCCCGGCGATCGGACCCTGGAACCGGCCGTCCCAGTCGTTCTCCGACGGGAGGCGCTGCAGGCCGAACCCCGTGTTCGTGCCCCAGCCGATGGGGCCGTCGACCCGGACGCGGAAGACGAGGCGAATCGGGCCACCCTCGTAGCTCACCGGGAAACCCACGAAGTCGCCGTGCGTCTCCGCCGTGCTGAGGATTCGGATGCCGTCGGCGCGGCGCTCTACCTTCGCAGCGTTCGTGCAGATCAGCTCTGGCCCGGTCGGGTCGGCGGCGCTCCACGACCAGGCCGGGGAGCGCGTCCGAAGCGTCGCAAGCGGCTCGGCGCGGCGGAGCATCTCGCGGGCGAGGTCTCGGGTGAGCGCGTCGGCGCCGTCGTCCTCGAGGAGCGGAGCGATCGTCTCGACGAGCTCGGGCCAGCGCGCGAGCTTGTCGAGCGCGTGCGCCCGACCGAGGCGCGCCTGGCGCGCTCTCGCTGGCGAGCGGAGCGCCGCGGTGAACGCGTCGGCCGCCTCCTGCCAGCCGTCGAGGTTCGGCGGGTCGCCCTCCTCGACCGAGGCCGCGTCCATGGCGAGCGCGACGCCCAGCCAGTACGAGAGCTCGGGATCCTCCCGCGGTCCTCTACGCGCGAGCGCATCTCGACAGCTCGCTGCGGCGTCCTCCGCGAGACCCACCTCGATCAGCTCCTGGATCGACGGCAGGTGCCCGATCGGGGCGGGCTCGGGCGCGCCTCGTCGCCACTGCGGCTCGTCGGGGGTAGGGCGGGGGGCGGGGGCGCCCCTCGCCCCCCGGGGGGCTCGGGGCCGTGCGCGCGACCCCCGAGGCCGAGGATCGAGAACCCGTCGCGCCCGCCGAGGATCACCTCGGAGTCGGCGTCGTCGTCGAGCTGCCCGACGATCGGCGTGCGCCAGAGGCCGCGCACGCCGATCTGGAACGGGCCGAGCTTCGAGCTCGCGCGGGCGGGGGTCACGTGGAGGATACCGCGGACGATCGTGAGGACGTGCGGCTCGCCCGCGAGGGTCGCGAGAACCGGCGCTGCGACGCCGCCGGGCGCAGCGGGCGCCGGCCCGATCCGCGTCGCCGGGCCGAAGTCGCCGCGCTCGTCGATCTCGATCCGGAAGAGCCCGTGCTCCAGGTTCGACATCGCCTCGAGCTCCTGAGCGCCCGGGAGCGACTGCGCGATGACGGTCGACTCGTCGAGCCAGAGCGTGCGTTCGCGGGTCCCCGCGAGGCGCTCGGTCGTCCCGTTCGTCTCGACCCACCACCCTCGCGTCGCGCGCCCCAGGGGCGCGACGCGGAATCCCCCAGGGCGCGCTGCGCTTCCCTCGACGGAGCTGGCACCCGACTGGCCTGGACGCCACGTCAGCGGCGGAGACGTCGGGGCCCAGGGACCGAGCGCGACCGCGAGCGCCCGTCGTCCGGGAAGCCACTCGATCGCGAGGACGTCCACGCCGAGTGGCCAGACGAAGGCCGGGTCCGACGTGATCCGGCCGCCGAGCCGGTAGAATCGGATCGCCCGCGTGTACCAGCCCATCGCGAGGGCGAGCTCGAGCCGGCCGTCGCCGTCGACGTCGGACAGCGTGACGTCGGCCGGGTTCCCGTCGAGGTTCCGATCCTCGAGGAGCACCTCGAGCCGGCCGTCCCCCTTCGCGTCGACGACGAAGAGCGCGCCGGCCTTCCGGTCTCCGTGTCCGCCGGCGACGACGAGCTCCAGGCGGCCGTCGCCATCGACGTCGAGCGCCCTCGCCATGCTCGGTGGCGGGTGCTTCGCCACCTGAAGGAGCCGCTCGCGCGCGACGCGTCTCAGTCGGCCGTCGGTCAGTCGATGAACCTCGAGGTTCCAGCTCCCGTCGATCGAGATCAGCTCGTCGATGCCGTCGCCATCGAGGTCGGCGAGGAGGCGCCCAAACGATCCGCCGACCTCGGGGCGGGTCACTCGAGGGAGGAGGGCGCCGATGCGTCGTCTCAGTGCCTCGTCGGAAGCGCCGAGGCCCGCGACACGACCGAGGAGACCGGCGGCGTCATCCAGTCGACCGACGGCGATGAACGCGTGGGCAGACACGACCCGGACGCGGTCGGACGCCTCCCCGAAGCGGGCGAGGAGGAGGTCGGCGGTGGCCGCGGCGGCTCCCCGCGATACATCGTCGCCGAGGAGACCCGCCACGAGGTCGGTCAACGCGTCCCGGGCGACGGTCGACTCGGCGCCGCGGCGGGACCAGCCGACGCGGTAGGCGTCGGTCAGGTCGAGCCGGCCTCGGCGCCGGGTCGCCTCGTCGTTCTGGGAGTAGCGATGGCGCCCGCGCGCGGCGAGAGCGACGGCGGTGTCGACCCGGGCCTCGTCGGCGAGGGCGGCGAACTCGGCGTCGAGGAGCTCGGGGCGCCCCAGGCTCGTCCGGTCGAAGGGGCGGAGCGCCGGGGGGCGTTCGTCCCGGGCGAGCCCGATCGCCATGGTCAGCCTCGCCTCGTCGCCCGATGCGAGGTGCTCCTCGAACTCACGCGCGAGGCGCTCTCGCGCATCGGCGAAGGCGACGAGCGCCGCGCGGTCGCTGGCGAGGATCGCCATCTCGCCGCGACGCAGAGTCCAGTAGACGCCGCCCGCGCTCGCCGCCACCAGGACCGCGACGACGGCGATCGCGACGATGTTCCGGCGAACGCGCCGACCGAGGCGCTCGAGCGAGCTCTGGGGACGGGCGACGATCGCCTCGCCGGCGAGGAACCGATCGAGCTCGGCGACCACCTCTCCGGCGGTGGGGTAGCGGCGGGCGGGCTCCTTCTCGAGGCAGCGCAGGGTGATCGTCTCGAGGTCGCGATGGACGCTCGCCTTCACCGAGCGGAGCGGGTCGGGCTCCTCGAGGAGGACCTTCTTGAGGAGCGCGATCTGCGCGTCGGCCTCGAACGGCGGACGGCCGGTGAGGGCCCGGTAGAGGACGGCGCCGAGGGCGTAGACATCGGTCGACGGCCCCTGCTCGGCCGTGGCTCCTTCGACCTGCTCGGGCGCCATGTACGCGGGCGTGCCGACGACCTGGCCGGTCTTCGTCAGCTGGGCCGACGAGCCGGTATCGCGGGCGAGGCCGAAGTCGGTCAGACGCGGGCGTCCGTCCGCGTCGATGAGGATGTTGTCGGGCTTCACGTCGCGGTGGAGCACGCGACGGCCGTGCGCGTGCTCGAGGCCATCGGCGATCGCGCGCACGATCTCCGCGATCGTGCGTGGGGATGGATCGTCGTCCCGGAGGACGGCGCTGAGCGTCCGGCCCTCGACGTAGTCCATCACGAGGAACGGGCGACCGTCGTGGACGCCGGTCTCGCGGACCGAGACGATCGCCGGGTGATCGAGCTTCGCCGCGGCGAGCGCCTCGCGTTCGAATCGCTCGAGGGCCTGGCCGGTGCGGTCAGCCTCGACGTCGATGATCATCTTGATCGCAACGTTGCGGCCGAGCGCCGGGTCGAGCCCGTGGTAGACGACGCCCATGCCTCCCCGCCCGAGCTCGCGCCGGATCTGGTAGCGCCCGACGCTCGGCGGGAGCTCGCCGGAGCGGAGCCGCGTCGTCCGAGGCGACGCCGCGCCCGACGGCGGAGGGCCGCCCGATGCGTCGAGGCGGGTCGGCGTCCCGTCGTCGTCCAACCCCGCGGCGAGGTCGGAGGCCGCCGATGCGGGGACCGGCCCCGCAGCCCGGGGCGGCGGTGGAGGTGGCGGTGGAGGCGGTGGCGGTGGCGGAGGAGGAGGAGGCGCCGTCGGTCGGGCGACCCTCCCGGTCGGGGGCGGCGCCGCCGCGACGGGCGAGCCGCACTCGAGACAGCGCACCGGCGTCCCCGCCGAGACGGCGGTCGTCGGGCCGCAACGGAGGCAGCGCCACGAGACCCGACCCTGCGCGGCGAGCGCCTGATGGAGCTCGCCGACGGTGATGAACCCCTGCTCGACGAGCACCTCGCCCAGCAGGGTCCCCTTCTCCTCCTGGATCGCGAGGCAGCGCTCGAGCTGCTCGGGGGTGATCCGGCCGACGGCGATCAGGCGGGCGCCGAGCGATCCGTCGAGGGGGAAGCCGGAGTCCGACGACGGCGGGTCCGTTGGCAGGAAGCGGGTCATGGAACGGCTTCGTCCTCGGTCGACCGCCGGGCGGGTGCGGCTCAGCCCGGCGGCGCGTCCTCGGCGATCTCGACGAGCAGCGCGTCTCCGTCGACGCGGTCGCCCGCGGCCACGTGGACCTTCGAGACGGTGCCGCCGCGCGGGGCGCGCATCTCGTGCTCCATCTTCATCGCCTCGAGGACGAGGACCCGGTCGCCCTCTGCGACGGCGGCGCCCTCCTCGACGTCGACCTTCACGATGGCACCCGGCATGGGCGCGCGCACCTCGCCGGGGCCGCCGCCGTGATGGCCGGGGCCGCTCCGGCCGGCCGCGGCCGCCCGGCGCGCGGCGGCGGGACGCGCCCGCCCGCCGACCGATGCGATCTCGAGGGTCGCCTCGCCGCCGGTCCACGCGACGAAGACCTCGTCGCCGTCGTCGTCGACGAGCGCCCGGACCGTGTCGAGGACCGACCCGTCGGCGTCGAGGACGCGGAACCAGCCGGCTCCGAGCGGCTCGACCCGCAGCGCGGGGCCCTCGACGCCGGTCCGGACCGTCATCGCCGCGCTCGCGCCCGCGTCGGACGCCTCGCCCTCGGCGCGGCGGACGACGCGGGCGCCGTCGATCCCTTCGAGCTCGACCCGCACCGTCACGACGTCGCTCCTTCGTCGCCCGCGCCGGCGAAGCTCCGCCACGCGCCGAGGGTCGCCCACGGGTCGGTCCCGTCCTCGGCGCCCGCTCCCGCGCTCGCCCCGCGGGTCGGGCGCGCGCTGGCGCGCGCCGCCGCCACGGCGGCCGCGGCGATCGCCGCCGGCGTCGGCCCGGTCGCTGCCTGCTCGGCCTGCCATCGCTCGAGGAACGGCGGGACGAAATCGGTGCCGGCCGTGCCCGCGGCGATCTCCGGCGCGCGCAGGAGCGCCCGGAGGAACGGGATCGCCGTCGCGACCCCGCCGACGTGGGTCCGGTCGAGCGCCCAGCGGGCCGTCGCGAGCGCCTCATCCCGGTCGGCGCCCCAGACGATGAGCTTCGCGAGCATCGGGTCGTAGTGCGGCGTCACCTCGCTCCCGGCCTCGACGCCCGCGTCGAGCCGGATCCGCGGGCCGCGCGGCACCTCGAACGCGGTCAGCCGCCCCGGCGACGGGAGGAACCCGGTCGCCGGGTCCTCCGCATAGATCCGCAGCTCGATCGCGTGCCCCCGCGGCGCCGCCGCGCGATCGGCCAGGCCGGCCGGGAACCCCTCGCCCGCCGCGACGGCGAGCTGCGCCCGGACGAGGTCGATCCCGGTGACGAGCTCGGTGACGGGATGCTCGACCTGGAGGCGCGCGTTCACCTCGAGGAAGTAGTGCTCGGTGCCCTCGACGAGGAACTCGACCGTGCCGGCGTTGTCGTAGCCGACGGCGCGGGCGACGGCCACCGCGTCCGCGAGCAGCTTCGCGCGATGCGCCGGGTCGAGGCCGGGCGCCGGGCTCTCCTCGACGATCTTCTGGTGGCGCCGCTGGATCGAGCACTCGCGCTCGCCCAGCGCCAGGACCACGTCGTGACGCTGATCGGCCAGGATCTGCACCTCGACGTGGCGCGGCCGCTGGACGAGCCGCTCGAGCAGCACGGCGCCCTCGCCGAACGCAGCGCTCGCCTCGCGCCGGGCGGCGGCGAGCGCCTCGCCGAACCCGTCCATGCCGTCGACGCGCCGCATCCCCTTCCCGCCGCCGCCGGCGACCGCCTTGATCAGCAGGGGGAACCCGACGCCGGGCGCCTCCGCCGCGAGGCGGGCGTCGTCACGAAGGACGTCGAGGTCGCCGCCGGCATCGAAGCCGGGCACCGTCGGCACGCCGGCCTCGGCGGCCGACTTCCGGGCGCGGCTCTTGTCGCCGACCGCGTCCATCACGTCGGGCCCCGGTCCGATGAAGGCGATCCCCGCCTCGGTGCACGCCCGCGCGAACGAGGCGTTCTCCGACAGGAACCCGTAGCCGGGGTGGATCGCCTGGGCGCCGGTCGCCTTCGCGGCGGCGATGACCGCGTCGTGCTTCAGGTAGGACTCGGTCGCCGGCGCCGGTCCGATCGGGACGGCGACGTCGGCGGCGCGGACGTGGAGCGCCTCGCGGTCGGCGTCGGAGTAGACGGCGACCGCGCGGATCCCGAGCTCCTGGCAAGCGCGGATGACGCGGCAGGCGATCTCGCCGCGGTTCGCCACGAGGACGGTGTCGAACATCCTCAGGCGTCCTCGGTCGCGGGGGGCACCCAGACGGGCTTTCGCTTCTCGAGGAACGCGCGCATCCCCTCGCGCCCCTCGACGCTGTCGCGCCGATCGGCGATCAGCTTGGCCGTCGTCGCCGGGAGCGTCTCGAACGGCTCGTCGAGCGCGACGCAGACGAGCTCCTTGGCCGCGGCGAGGGCGCCCGGCGCGCCGAGGAGCAGCGCATCGACGGTCGCCTCGACGGCCGCGTCGAGCTCCTCGGGCGCGGTGACCTGGTGGACGAGCCCGATCGCGAGGGCGCGCTCGGCGCCGAACCGCTCGGCCGTGAGGAAGAGCGCCCGCGACTGACTCCGGCCGATCTTGCGGGCGACGAACGGGGAGATCACGGCCGGGATGAGCCCGAGCCGCACCTCCGAGAGGCCGAACTTCGCCTTCTCCGATGCGATGACGACGTCGCACACGGCGACCAGGCCGACGCCGCCGCCGATCGCCGCGCCCGGGATCCGACCGACGACCGGCTTCGCGAGCTGGTCCCAGCCCTGGAGCATGAAGGCGAGCGCCTTGGCGTCCTCGACGTTCTCCTCGTGGCCGTAGTCGGCCGCCCGCTTCATCCAGTTGAGGTCCGCGCCGGCGCTGAAGTGCTTGCCCGCGCTCGCGAGGATCACCACCCGCACGTCGCCGTCGTGGGCGACGTCGGCGAGGGCATCCCGCAGCCCGAGGATGACCCCGTCGTCGAACGCGTTCGCGACGTCGGGGCGGTTGATCGTCACCCGCGCGACGGCGCCGTCGCGCTCGCGGGTGGTGACGACCGATGCGGACTCGGTGCTCATGAACGGCTGCTCTCTCTCACATCCGGAAGATCCCGAAGCGCGGCTCCGGGATCGGCGCGTTGCAGGCGGCGCCGAGCGCCAGGGCGAGGGTCGTCCGGGTCTCGCCGGGGTCGATGATCCCGTCGTCCCACAGACGCGCGGTGCTGTAGTAGGGGCTGCCCTCGGTCTCGTACTTCTCGAGGATCGGGCGCTTGAACTCCTCCTGCTCCTCGGGGGACATCGTCTCGCCGCGGCGGGCGAGCTGGTCGACCTTCACCTGGCAGAGGACCAGCGCCGCCTGCTCGCCGCCCATCACCGAGATGCGCGCGTTCGGCCACATCCACAGGAAGCGCGGCTGGTAGGAGCGGCCGCACATGCCGTAGTTCCCGGCGCCATAGCTGCCGCCGATGATGACGGTCAGCTTGGGGACCTGCGCGTTCGCGACGGCGTGGACCATCTTGGCGCCGTCCTTGGCGATCCCGCCGGTCTCGTACTCCTTGCCGACCATGAAGCCGGTGATGTTCTGGAGGAACACCAGCGGCGTCTTCCGGAACGCGCACATCGAGACGAAGTGGGCGCCCTTCAGGGCGCTCTCGCTGAACAGGATCCCGTTGTTCGCCACGATCCCGACCGGGATGCCGTGGATCCGGGCGAAGCCGGTGACCAGGGTCGAGCCGTAGAGCGCCTTGAACTCGTGAAACTCGCTCCCGTCGACGACGCGGGCGATCACCTCGCGCACGTCGAAGCTCTTGCGCGGGTTCTTCGGGATGACGCCGTAGATCTCGTCCGTCGGGTAGACGGGGTCGACCGGCTCCTCGACGCGGAACGGGATCGACCTGGTCGGCGGGAGCGTCGCGACGATCGTGCGCGCGATCTCGAGGGCGTGGGCGTCGTCGTCGGCGTAGTGATCGGTGACGCCGCTCCGGCGGCAGTGGACGTCGGCGCCGCCGAGCTCCTCGGCGGAGACCTCCTCGCCGGTCGCCGCCTTCACGAGCGGCGGGCCGCCGAGGAAGATCGTGCCCTGCTTGGCCACGATGATCGCCTCGTCCGCCATCGCCGGGACGTAGGCGCCGCCGGCCGTGCACGAGCCGAGGACGACCGCGATCTGCGGGATCCCGGCCGCCGACATCCGGGCCTCGTTGTAGAAGATCCGGCCGAAGTGATCGCGGTCGGGGAAGACCTCCGCCTGGAGCGGGAGGAACGCGCCGCCGCTGTCGACGAGGTAGACGCAGGGGAGGTGGTTCTCGGCGGCCACCTCCTGGGCGCGGAGGTGCTTCTTCACGGTGACCGGGAAGTAGGTGCCGCCCTTCACCGTGGCGTCGTTGGCGACGATCATCACCTCACGACCGGAGACGCGGCCGACGCCGGTGACGATCCCGGCCGCCGGCGCGGCGTCGTCATACATGCCGCACGCGGCGAGGCCCGAGAGCTCGAGGAACGCCCCGTCGGGATCGAGGAGCCGCTCGATCCGATCGCGGACTGGCATCTTGCCGAGCTCGCGGTGGCGCTTCTGCGCCCGCTCGCCGCCGCCGGCGCGGGCGGTCGCGACGCGCTCGCGGAGCGCCTCGACCTGGGCGCGGAGGTGGTCGGCGTTCTCCTGGAACTCGGCCGACCGGGAATCGAGATGGGTGGAGATGACGTCCAACGCTCTGGCTGCCTCGGTCCTGGCTGGAGGGAAGAGGCGCGATGATAAGGCGCGGCGGAGGGGGCCGCAACGCGGGCCGGGTCAGCCCCCGTTCGTCAGCGCTCGTCAGCGCTCGTCCGGCTCCGGGCGCTCGCCGGGCGGAGGCTCGAGCGGCTGGCCGGGCGGGATCCGAACCGACCGCTCGACGAGGCTGCGGAGCGTCTTCCGCTCGCGGTGCTCCACGTCGCCGTTCCCGGCCACGAACGCGTCGAAGACCCGGCCGATCGCCTCGGCCTCGGCGGTGGTGACGAGCCCGTCGTCGAGGACGGCGTCGAGCTGGAGCGCGATGAACGACCGGTTCGAGAGGGTGCCGGCCTCGTGGTGCCGCATCAGCGCGTGGCGGCCGGCGACGAGCTCGGTCTTCCGCTCGGCCGGGGCGAGCAGGATGAGCTCGTCGAGGTCGTCCACGAAGTCGAGCTTCGAGAGCTCGTTCGCGGCGAGGCCGGTGAAGAGGCAGAACCCGACGATGCCGAAGCCGAGGAGGAGGCAGCCGCCGAGGAGGACGTAGAGGAGAGGGCTGCGGCGGCCTCGCTCCTCGTCCCGGTCGTCCTCGTCGCGACGGCGCCGTCGGCGGGCGGTCACGGCGTTCCCCGGAAGCGGATCCAGGCGCCCGCGGTGAACCGATGGCCACAGCCGCGGCGGTGGACGTGGCCGTGGCGGTAGACGAGGCGGCCTCGCCAGTAGGCGTGCCCGCAGCCGTGATCGCAGACGTGCCCGCGCGGGAGGGCGACGGGGACGTGCGGCGGCTCGGTCCACCAGGCACCGTCGTAGAGGTGATGGCCGCAGCCGCGGCGATGGATGTGCTTCTCGAGATAGGCCCAGGCCGACCCCGAGTAGGCGTGCCCGCAGTGGCTGTCGTGGACGTGGTCGCGGGCGACGCGTGGCGTGGGCGTGTCGGCGGCGGCCACGTTGCCCGACGAGGCGTCCGAGGGATCCGGCCAGGTGAGGGTCGGGCGGGCGTCGTCGCCGGCGCCGGTGAGGGCGAGGGTCAGGACGGCCGGATCGACGAGCCGGAGGACCTCGCCCGCGAGCGGCGGCGGGCGCTCCGCGACCCAGCGCTCGGCGCCGTTGTCGTAGGCGGCGACGAGGCAGGGGTAGCTCGCGCCGTCGACCTCGACCTCGAGCGACCGACGCTTCAGCGAGGCGAGCTCGTGGCCGCCGCCGGTCGGGCCGGTCGTGCGGACGAGGACGCCGCGCGCGTCGCCGTCGAGCCCGATCCAGGAGACGGCGGCGACGCCCGTCGCGACGGCGCTCTCCTTGCGGCAGCGAAGTCGGCCGGCTCCGGTGGTGATCGTGTCGATCACCTCGTCCTCGAGAGGCGGCGGGCGCCTCGGTGACGCCGCGAGCGAGCGCGGGGCGAGCGGGACCTCGCGCAGCGCGCCGCCGGGGCGCCCGGCCCAGGCGTGAACGACGGTGCCGTTGCTCCGGACGAGGAGGGCGAGGGCGTGGTCGTCGGCCGAGTCGGTGAGCTCGATCTGCCAGCGGCGCTGCGGGTCGCGTCCGACGGCGGCGACCCGGCGCGTCGATGACGTGCCGTCGTCGAGGGTCGTCGTGGTCTCCGCCCAGCGGCCGACCGACAGATCGCGAGGGATCGGGAAGACCGGCGGCGCGGTGAGGTGCTCGATCGGATCGAAGAACTTCCGGACCCGCGGGGGCGCGGTGCAACCCGTCGCGACGGTGAGGATGCACACTAGCAGCGCGACGAGGGCGGCGCGCGCGATCCGTCGATCGACGCGGCGGTCGAGCCACGCGAAGAGCGAGGTGAGGGCGGAGGCGACGCCGTAGCGGAGCGGCTCGGGCGGGAGCGGAACGAGGAGGCGGCGATCCCAGATCGCCGAGCCCGGGCCGTCGCGGCCGGCGAGGAGGTCGCTGACCATCCGGCCCGCGTAGGTCGCCTGCGCGACGCCGTGGCCCGCCCAGCCGATCGCGTAGACGACGTTCTCGGCCCGCGTCGCCCGGCCGACGCGCGGGAGGAAGTCGAGGGAGAACGCGGTCGGGCCGCCCCAGTGACGCTCGATCGGCAGGTCGCGCAGCTCGGGGAAGCGCTCGCGGAACGCCCGCTCGAGGAGCGCGGCGACGCCGGCGTCGACGTCGGGGAGCGTCCGATTGCCGTAGCCGTAACGGATCAGCTTGCTGCCGCCGACGATCCGGCCGTCGGCGTCGAGGCGCCAGCTCTCGAGGATCTCGTGGGCGGTGTAGATGCCCTGCTCGCCCGACCACCCGACGGCCGATCGCTGCGTGGGCGAGAGCGGCGCCGTGCGGAAGAGCTGCACGTGGATCCGCGCCACGTCGGGGACCGGAAGGCCGAGGTCGCCCGTCCAGGCGTTCGTCGCGACGACGAGGTGCGGAGCGCGGACCCGGCCGCCGGCGGCGTGGGCGGTGAGGACGCGGCCTGGATCGACGCGCCGCACCGGCGACTGCTCGAGCACGCGAACGCCCGCCTCGATCGCCGCCCGGCGAAGGCCGCGGACGAGCTTCGCCGGGTTGAGGATCCCGCCGTGCTCCTCGAGGTAGCCGGCGCCGAAGGCTGCCGGAAGATCGAGGGCTCGGGCGTCGCCCGTCGAGAGACGTCGTCCGGCGACGCCGAGCCGGCCGGCGGCGTCGGCGAGCGCGTCGATCACCGACTCCTGACTCGGATGGACCGAGGCGAGGACGTTGCCGACGCGGCGGTAGTCGCAGTCGATGCCGAGGCGATCGATCAGGCTCTCGGCGTGGGCGAGCGCCGTCTCGGCGAACGAGACGAGGCGCCGCGACCCCTCGAGGCCGAAGAGCAGGAGGAGGGTGGGCAGGTCCTTCCCGATCGTCGGCGTGAGGTGTCCCGCGTTGCGCCCGCTCGCGCCGAAGCCGCAGACCGAGGCCTCGAGCACGACGACGCGACGGCCTTCGGCGGCGAGGGCGAGGGCCGAGCTCAGCCCGGCGTAGCCGCCGCCAATGATGATGACATCGGCATCGACGTGGCCCTCGAGAGCGCGCGTCGGCGCCTCGAGGTCGTCGATCCAGGGGCTCGGGATTCGTAGGGCGGCGGCCACGACGGGAGGGTAAACGACGCGGCGGGATCGCGCGAACGTCCCCGCCGTCGCAGGGTCAGCTGATGTGCGAGACGGCGCGGAACTTCTTTCGGAACATCTTCTCGAGCGCCTTCTCGAGGTCGGGCTTGGTCTTCACCCGCCCATCGGGGATGGCCTTCGGCCCGCCGAGCTCGATCGCGAAGCGGTAGGCGGGCGCCTCGACGCGGGTGGCGAACTCGCCGGTCATCGGGTTCGAGGTGAGGCCGATCAGCTTCTTCGGCTGGATCTTCTTGCGGCAGTGCCCGCACGTCTCGGGGAGGGCGCCCTCCTCGTGGAGCAGCACGCCGTCGGGCTTCCCCGGAGGGTCGATCGTGAGGCGGCCGTCGCACCGGCAGCGGAGCCGGGCGAAGGGCTCGTCGATGCTGCACGATGGGATGACGAGGGGGATCTCGCTGGTCACGATCCGCGTCCCGAGGTAGGCGAGCGCCGGCGTCAGGACAGCACGGCCATCCTGGAACGCGAGCTCGTCGTCCGCGGTCGCGCTCGTCTCGGGGGCCTCGAGCTCGAGCGTCATGGCACGCGCGCCGGGCCCCGCCCGGAGCGCGTCGACCGCGTCGTCGAAGGCGAGGCGCTTCCGGGAGACCTTGCCCGCCTCGCTCAGCTGGCTGATCCGGATCTGCTTCTCGCGGTCGACCCACTCCTGCTCGGCGAGGAGCTCGATGACGTCGGCGAGCTTCTTCTCGGGCGGCCGCCAGTTCCAGCTCGCCGCGACCGGGATGACCCGGTGGTAGTGGTAGATTCCCATGGCTTGGGTTGCTTGCTCCCTGCGCGCGACGGTTCGAAGCGCGGGAGTCTAGGGAGGTTCAGGCCAGGAGTCAATCTCGAAGGGGAAGATTGCCCCGGGATACGGTCTTGATTCGCCCCATCACGCCGCGTCGACACCGTGGCGCCGCGCCGCAAGCAGCTACTGAGTAGATGTTTACTGCTGCAGGTCGCTTCGGCACGTTGAGTGCGAAGCCGACCCACGTCGCGCGCTCCCAAACGAGGGAAGGACCAGAACGATGATTCGGAGGTTGGCGGCAGGGATCACGGCGATCGCGCTCACGGCGAGCATGGCGGGGGCGGACGAGCCGCAGAGGTATCGAGTCGCGTTCGAGCGCGCCACGAAGGTGGGCGACCGTCATTTCGAGCGCTTCGCGATGACCGTCGAGGGGCGGATCGAGCTCCTCGGCGATGGGCCGAGGGCGGGCGAGGTGCGGATCGACCAGCAACGCGTCGTCGAATGGACCCGAGAGATCGTCGGCCTCGACGCCGGCGGCGACGTCTCGGCCGAACGCCTCACCTTCCACGTCGCGACGATGGCGATCGAGGGGTCTTCGCGGGAGCTTCCGTTCCAGGGGCAGAGCGTCGACGCGAAGCACTCCGCGGTCGACGACACCTGGGGCTTCCGGGTGACCGACGGCGAGAAGCCGCTCGACGCGGCCCTCCTGCGGCAGGTCTTCGGGCAGGAGGGTGCGATCGTCGCCGATCGCCAGGGCTTCTTCGCGCCGGGCAAGCCGGTCGCGGTCGGCGAGCGGTGGCCGATCGACACCGCCGAGCTCGCGCGTCGCCTCGCGGGGAAGGACGCGAAGGTGACGGGCAAGGATGGCGAGCTGACCCTGGCTCGCCTGGTCGAGCGACCCGGCGGGGCTCGGGCGCTCATCGAGGGCGCGTTCACGGTCGAGACGAGGTCGTTCGGGCCGCTATCGTTCGGGAGGCCCGTCGAGGCGACGATCCGCGTCTCGCTCGAGACCAGCGTCGCGCCGGATCAGCCTGCGAGCAGCATCCGAATCGTCCTCTCCATCGATGAGGATCACCCCGTGCCCCTCGCCGGCGGTCGTCACGGGATGTCGATCCGACCCGAGATCGAGATCGCGGTCACCGGATCGACGCGCCGCGAGGCAAAGTGATACGAGCCTTGCGGCTCGTCGTTCTCACGATCTTCGAGTCGGCGGCAAGAGGGCAAGGACGGGCGGCCCCGGTCGGGGCCGCCCTCGATCACGGCTCGGTCAACGGGAGGGACGGAGGCCCTCGAGGATCACGAGGCCGTGGTTGTAGTCGGCGATCACGATGTCGGCGATTCCGTCGCCGGTGACGTCGTCCACCTCGACGCCCTGCGGATCGTAGTGAGATGCGTAAGGGACCGGGTGGGTCGCCTCGGGGTCGAGTCGCCGGTCGCGGTCTGGTGGTAGATCCCCGCGGCGCTCCAGCCGCCGTGGACGGTCACGACGTCGGCGCGACCGTCACCGTTCACGTCGGCGACGACTCGTCGAGCTATTCTGACATGGCGCGCGCTCCGAACGACCCATCCCGGCGCCCGAGGGGACGACGATGCCGAAGGACGAGAACGGCCTGGAGCCCGACTGGACCTGGGTGATCCCCGCCCTCGCCGCCGGCCTCGGCGCCGGCATCGGCTTCCTCGTCACCCGCGACGGAACGGGAGCCATCGTCGGAGTCGCGATCGGAGGAGCCATCGGAGCCCTCCCGATCGTCGCCGGCGGCGGCTGACCCCGACGCTGCCGGACGCCGAACTCACCTTGAAACCGAAACCCCGAACGCTAGAATTCCCAAAAGTACCCGGGGTGTGGCTCAGCCTGGTTAGAGCACGTGGTTTGGGACCACGAGGTCGGCGGTTCGAATCCGCCCACCCCGATGAGTTGCAGCAGGTCGAGCCAGAGAGCCGCTCGGACGATGTGGCCGGGTCCCTCGAGGTCCGTGTAGACGTCCCTGCGCGCTACGTGCCCTGAAGGCCCTCATTGAGGGCCTTCAGGTAGGCTGCGTAGGCGAAGACGCGATTGCGAGATTTGCCAGTCACTTCAGCGAGGATGCCGAGCTCCTCGAGGAGGTTCACGGCAGAGGTCGCGGTCGGCACGCTGACGCCGGTCGCTTTGGCTGCGCGGGCAATGGACATCAGCGGGTGACGCTGGAACTCGAAGTGCACTCGAAGTGCAGAGTTCGCGCGCTTTTTCGCCGCCTGAATACGCCCTCGATCGCTGGCGAAGATGCCTGTCAGACGCTGTGCGGTTGTGACCGCTTCCTCCGCCGTGCTACCGACTCCTTCGCAGAAGAAGGACAGCCACTCCTCCCAGTCTCCATCGGTCCGGACGGACTGAAGGAGCTCGTAGTATCGGTTGCGATGCGCCTTGAAGTAGAGGCTGAGATAGAGAAGCGGCTCGCGCAGAATCCCCTCTGCGCACAGTAGCAGGGTGATCAGCAGCCGACCGAGGCGACCATTTCCATCAAGGAAGGGGTGAATCGTCTCGAACTGCACATGCGCAAGCGCCGCCTTGACCAAGACCGGCGTCCGTTCCGGAACATCGTTGATGAACTTCTCGAGGCTGTTCATGCAATCCGCGACTCGCTCGGGAGGTGGAGGCACGAACTTGGCATTGCCTGGACGGGTCCCGCCGATCCAGTTTTGCGAACGCCTGAGCTCACCGGGTTCCAGGTGACTGCCTCGCCCTTCCGCCATGAGAACTTCGTGGATCTCCCGGAGGAGTCGGCCGCAGACGGGGAACGAGTCGTTCCGCAGTCGCCGAAGCCCATGCTCCAGCGCCTTGACGTAACACGAGACCTCCCGGACATCGTCCATGGGGGCACCCGGAGCCTCATCGATCTCAAACAGCAGGAGGTCGTTCAGCGACGACTGGGTCCCCTCAATCTGTGACGAGAGCACCGCCTCCTTTCGGATGTACATGTAAATGAAGAGCACGGTGTCGGGGAGCAGCGTCGATACGCTGTCTAGCCGGCCGAGAGAAACAAGCGCCTGGTCGTGAAGCTCACGCAATGCAGGAGGGAGCTCTATCGCTGGGTCGGGTGGCAGGGGCTTTGGGACGAAGGCCAGGACCGGCTCCTCGGGCCCTGAAGGTCCAGATACATAAATGCCTGTCAGACCACGTTTCACGCCACACCTAGCCTCCATATGCACGCTTGCGTTCATTGGAGAGAAGGCTATTAAGGAAATTCTGAATTTCCTTTATTATAGAGCCGCGATCTCGAGCTGCAATGCTCAAGTGGTTCCTCTGGAGCGTTTTGAGCCCACCGCGAGTTGGCGTGACCTGCGCGCCCGCGCACCCACCCGCTGCTATGACCTACAGATCGAGGACTCAGCTTCTCCATGGAACTCCCGGTCGCTTGCTTGGGCCGGCTCACTCGTCAATCCGCGTCAGCTTGCGGACCGGAATTCCTCGTAGCGCGCCTCGAGTGCTTGGCGATCGGGCTTCTCCCGAGCGGCTCTGGGTAAGACCAGGAGTCGCTTGCCATGCAGTTCCTGGAGTCCGTGCTTGAGCGTTGGCCCATCGACCTCGTCGAGGACGTCGTTTCGGACCTCCACCACGTAGTCTTTCGGCCGGACCCCGATGATGAAGCGATCGAACGCCGTGTGATGGAGGGTGCAGAGGGCGAGGCCGTTCGGCACGACCGGTTGACCTCCCCGGCTGTCGGGGATGATGTGCGCTGCTTCCAGGAACTCCGGGCGACGGAGTCGGCACACGGCGCACGTTCGTTGATAGGCCCGAAGGACGCGGGCTCGGAAGCTCGCCTGATGGAGTCGTCGTGTCGCGAGGGTCGTTGCGTATCGCCGGCGTGCGGCGACCTCGGCGGCCGGCGCCTCGTCCTCGCTCGCAAGCGCGGCGGCCTCTCCGGCGTCATCGATGGCGACCGTGAAGGTGAGCGTCGAAGGGTCGTCGGCGACGACATAGACGGGCCAGGTCGCCAGGTAGAGGCCCTTCTCGAGTCCGTAGAAGTAGATCAGGGGCGCTCGCTGGTGCATCGCCGCTCGGACGGATCGGTTGTAGTGGTTGTCGCGGTCGCGCCTCGGGTCCGTTCCCTGGTATCGGTATCGGAGGAGGCCGTCGCCGCCAAGGTCGTCCTCGTAGGGGCGCTCGCGCCCTCGGCGCTCCGGGGCGGTCGTCAGGCTGAGGGCCGCCTCGGGGAGGATCGCGGGTTTCCAGATGCCCGCTGCTCCGAGAAGGGGCACTCTCTTGCCCTCGTAGCTGAAGGAGGTGAGCTCTTTCCACGGGAGCGGGGCGATCTCGCCGTAGCGCCTCATCAGGCCGGCGAGGTAGTCGAACGCGGCGACACGAACGGCGCGGTCGAGGTCGCGGTCAGAGGAGCTCACTCAGGGAGAATAGCGTTGCGAGGCTTGCTGAGCCACGCGAAGATGTTGGTGAGGTTCGAAGCCTCAAGGGTCTGTTGCTGAGGCGGTTAGGTTGCGACCTTGAAGCGCCGCTCGATGAGCTCCCCGGTCGTCGGGTAACCTCGCAGACTGCCCACCCCGATGAGTTGTCGCGTCGCGGCTGTGCGAAAGCCCCCAACCATCGAATCTGCGCTGGCGTTCGCCATCTTTGCATGAGGTCGAGCTCGACGTGGTCGCCAACGAAGCTCACCCCGTCGCACGATCCGGGGCGGCGGAGCGCCGCCGCGCGGCTCCGGTCGTTCCGGAGTGCCCGGCACCGGTGAGCGCCGGAACGGGACGGTGAGGGGGAACGCGCCACGGGGTCCGGGCCGTCGACCGCCGCCGCCGCCGCCGCCGTCGTCTGCGCCACCGTCGGCGCCCCGGCCAGGTCTGACGCCCCACGGGCCCGGACCGGCGACGCCGTACACGCCGGGCGCGACACCACGGCCCGCGCCAGGCGGTCATCCCTTTCCCGTCCCGCCCGGCCGCCCCTCTCCCGGTGGGCTTGCTCCGGGGCCGCCGACCCCCGCGGTGTCGCGGCCACCGTCAGGGCCGTACGGGGCGACGCGCCGCCGCGCCATCGGTGGCTACGAGATCGTCGGCGAGCTCGGGCGCGGCGGCATGGGCGTCGTCTATCGCGGGCGGCGGACGGCCCCCGGCGGCGGGCCGGGCGACGACGTCGCGATCAAGGTGATGCTGAGCGGCGTCGGCTCCGACGTGTCCGTCGAGCGCTTCATGCGCGAGGCGCAGCTCGCCGCGCAGCTCGACCATCCGGCGATCGTCCGGGTGCGGGATGCCGGCTGGGAGGACGGCCGGCCGTTCATGGTGATGGACTTCGTTCGCGGTAAGTCGCTCCAAGAGCTCTTCTGCGACGCCGATCGGCGGCCGACGCCGCGGCGGGTCGCGTCGATGATGAAGCAGGTCGCCGAGGCCGTCGCCTTTGCCCACGCTCGCGGCGTCATCCACCGCGACATCAAGCCGGCGAACGTCTTCGTCTCCGACGAGGACGACGCGGTCCTCGGCGACTTCGGGATCGCCAAGGACCTCGAGGCGACGCGCCACCTGACCAACACCGGGCAGCTCCTCGGGACGCCGGGCTACATGGCGCCCGAGCAACTCGACGGCGTCCGGACCGGTCCGCCCTCCGACGTCTACAGCCTCGGGACCACGCTCTATCAGGGGCTGGCGGGGCGGCCGCCGTTTCCGGGAACGAACGTCGTCGACGTGGTGAGGGCGATCGTCGGGAAGGAGGCCGACCGCCTCGAGACGCTCTGCCCCGACCTCGACCCCGCGCTCGCCGAGCTGTGCCATCGCTGCATCGAGAAGGAGCCCGAGGACCGGCCGAGCGCCGCGGAGCTCGCCGCCGAGCTCGGCCGGTGGCTCGAGGGGGGCCTGGTGGGGGACGGCGTCGTCGCCGGGCGCCGTCGCGTGCGCGCCGCGAAGATCACCGTCGTCGGGATCGTCCTCGCCGGCCTCGCCGCGGCCGGCGTCGCGGTCGCGATCGGCCTCACGCGGCCGACGGCGGCGTCATCGTCGAAGACGGGGCCGCCGACGCCCGAGCCGACGCCCGCCCCCGACTGGTTCGGGGCGCTCGAGCCGGCCGCCCGGCCGCCGCTCCCGCTTCCGGCGTCGATCGATTTCGGCGAACGGCCGGGCGAGTACGTCGCGCGGAAGGATCCGACGGTGGTCCTCGTCTGGGTCCCGCCCGGCGACCTCCGCTACGGCGAGGGGACCGATGGACCGCTCGTGACCGTGAGCGGCTTCTTCGTTGGACGCGACGAGATCACCTGGAGGCAGGTCCGGCGCTGGCGCGAGCGCATCATCGTCGAGGCCGAGCAGGAGCTCGGCGACTCGGCGACGCATCTGCTCTGGCACGAGGCGGTCGAGTACGCGCGGTGGCTCGGGCTGCACCTGCCCTCGGACGTGCAGTGGGAGCTCGCCGCCCGCGGCCACGCGCCGGCGAACGGGAGCGCAGGGCGGATCTACCCGTGGGGCGATGAGCCGCTCGACCAGGAGCGCTGCGTCTACGACCTCGCGGAGGAGGTCGGGCCGAGCCCGCCCGGCACCCGCTCGCCCGCGGGCGACTCGCCGTTTGGCTGCACCGACATGTCCGGCAACGTCTGCGAGTGGACGCTCGACACCTGGCTCGACGAGGTCGACGGCGACGCGGACGTGCCGCCGGACGGGTCGGTCGATCCGCTCGGGCCGCTGGTTCGAGCCGACGCGCCCGACATGCCGTCGGTCGGACACCGCGGCGGCGACTACTGGGAGAACGCTCCACGGAAGTATCACAGGCTCGAGGCGACGGTGGCGCGGATTCAGCCGCTTGGGCGAACCCAGATCGGCATCGGCATGCGCGTGTCGTGGTCGAGGGCGACCGCGGCCCGGATGAACGCGATCGCGGAGCAGCTGCCCGAGCTCGCGGCGCGAGTGATCCGCGCGCGGACGCCGTGGACGAGGATCGAGGTCGCCGGCGAGGCGATGCCGCCGCGGACGGGCCACGCGGCCGCGTTCGACGACCGCTCGCGCACCGTCCTCGTCTTCGGCGGACGCAAGGGTCACGGCGCCGGAGCCGTCCACGCGAACGAGCTCTGGCGTTGCTGGCCGCACGAAGGGCGTTACGCGAAGCTGGAGGTCGAGGGAGACTGCCCCGAGGCGCGGTCGCGCCACACGATGGTCTGGGACGGTCAGCGCGACCGGCTCGTCCTGTTCGGCGGCGTCGACTCGGCGGGGCGCGCCCTCGGCGATCTCTGGGAGTACGACGGCACGGCCTGGCATCCGCGCGCGACGCAGGCGGCCCCCGGCGCCGCGCCGGAGGCGCGCCACTCGCACGGCATGACCTATGATCCGGACACCGGGAGGGTGCTCCTGTTCGGCGGCGCGACGAAGTCGGCGATCCTCGATGACTTCTGGGCGTGGGACGGCAACGCCGGCGCGTGGAAGCGGCTCGAGCCGACGACCGAGGCGCGACCCCAGGCGCGCGCGCAGGTGGGGATGGCGAACGACGGCGCCGGGACGACGTGGCTGTTCGGCGGCAGGACCGACGCCGATGGGAAGCAGCGTCTCCGAGAGCTCTGGGCGTGGGACGGCGAAGGCTGGCGCCAGGTCCTTCCGGGTCCGCTCGGCGACTCACCGTCGGCGCGTTACGGATCGGCGATGGCGGGCGGAAACGGCGCCGTCATCGCGCAGAGCGGCAAGGGGGTTCCGAGCACCGACGGCAGCTTCAAGGTCGATGCGTGGGTGCTGCGGACCGGGCGCTGGACGCACCTCACCCCGCCGCTGCCCAGGCCGCGGCGCTACCCCCGCGTCCACGACGGGGCGGTCGCCGTCGACACGAGCCGCGGCGACGGAGTCGCCATCTTGATCGGGGGTTACGACGACGACACCCGAAAGGTCACGAACGACATCTGGACCTTTCCGCTCGACGTGATCCGCTGAAGACCGGTGTCCGGCGGGCTCACGGACCGGCTTGGTCAAGAGTCCTTCCACGGAGTGGCACCGTACCGAGATGGCCGATTCTGCGACGCCGCTTGATGAGTTCGTCCGCCGGTTCAAGGAGACCTTTCGGCCGCCGACTCCGTCGCGCGGGAAATCCGGAACCGACTGGTTGGTCTCCCGGGTCTGGACCGCCTACACGAAGACCTGGCTCCAGTCGCAATACGCGACCGAGTTCGAGCGAGCGCCCGCCGGCGGTGCGGTGTTGTGGCGGACGAGCTCCGAGGACGGACCGCCGCTCATCGCGCTGAGGTGGAAGTGGGACCACAACAAGGTCTCGTCGCAGTTCCCGCACGGGAACTTCCGCAGGGTCCTCGAGGTCGAGGCCGAGAGCGGGCTCGCGATCGTTCAGACCCGCGCGCATGGACCCGGCTTTGCGACGCAGGCTGACGAATCGATCGCGCAGATGAGGCGCGCTTGGAGTCAGCATCGAACCGACGATCGCGCGGTCGGCGTCATCGAGATTCGGCGAGTGTACGACAGCCGGGATTGCGTGGGATTCCTGGCGTCATTCCACGCACTCTGGACGGATGGGACGGAGCATCTCGCGGACTACTCGTACCGCTGAGCCTGCTCGAGCTCGTCGAGCCTTGCCGCCTATCCGGACGCCCCGGTTCGCCGATGGAGAGATGCAATTGACGTCGCGGACCCCGGTTCGCGCCGATTCGAGACATCACAGCTCCTTGGCGAGGGCGACGAGCTGATCGAGGGCCGTCCCCCAGCCGTCGAGGAAGCCCATCTCCTCGTGCTTGCGCTTGCCTTCCTCGTCGACGTGCTTCGCGATCGAGGCTCGCTGCGGCAAGGCAACAATCTCCTGGTCTTCGTGGAGTGCGACAGCCAGCCGGAGGCCGAAAGAGTCTTCGCGGCGCTGGCCGAGAAGGGCTCGATCACGCTCCCTCTCCAGAAGACCTTCTTCAGCGCGAGCTTCGGGATGCTCGTCGACCGCTTCGGAGTCCACTGGAAGATCTCGACGAGCGACTGACCGTCGAGAGCGGCCCGCTCACTCGCCGGCGCGGTCGGCGGTGACCGGTGGCGCGCCGAGCGCCGTGACGAAGCGCTGGAGGTGCTCCCAGGCCTCCTCGGGCACGGGCGGGAGCTCGACGGCGACCCGACCGTCGCCGCCTCGGCGGATCGTCACCGGCATCGGTGCGGCCTGGCCCTCCGGGAGCGGCATGCCGAGGAGCCCGGCCAGCCCTCTCGCCATCGCTCCGGCGTCGAGGCGCACCTCGGTCGGGTCGGCCGTGACCGTTGGCGTCGCCGGGGGCGCGGCCGCCGCGGTGCCGGGCGCCGCCGTCCCGGTGGGGTCCCACGCGGCTCGGCCGGTCTTGACGAGCACCGTCTCCTCGTCGATCGCGCGCGGCTTCGCCAGGACGCTCGCCTCCCCGGGCGCCGTCGGCTTCGGGCCTGATCCCTCGCCGGTTCCGAGGACGTCGCGGATGCGCTCGGCCAGCGTCCCTCGCGACTCGTCGTCGAAGCGCACCTCGTCGGTGCCGTGGACGAGCAGCCCCTCGAACAGGGCGCGCTTGTGGGCGACGAGCTCGGTGATCCGCTCCTCGATGGAGCCCGACGCGACGAGGGTCACGACCTGGACCGAGCGCCGCTGCCCCATGCGGTGAACGCGCCCGACCCTCTGCTCGATCACGGCCGGGTTCCACGGGACGTCGAGCTGCACGACGGTGCTCGCCGCGTCCTGAAGGTTGAGGCCGACGCCGCCGGCATCGGTGGAGAACAGGACGCGCGAGCCGGGATCCTCGTGGAAGTCGGCCACCGCCTCGGCCCGCTCGCGCGTCGAGAGCCCGCCGTGGAAGAAGAGCGGATGGACCCCGGCCGCGTCGAGCACCGGCCGCACCGCCGCGGCCGACAGGCGCAGCATCCGCTCCCAGGCCGAGAAGACGACGACGCGCGTCCCGCGCTGACCGAGGAGGTCCTCCAGGACGTGGCCGAGCTCATCGAGCTTCGGCGACGGGTGCTGCTCGCGCAGCTTCGCCGGCAGGCGACCGCCGCGCAGCCCGGGCTCGGCCGCCTCCCACCGGTAGAGGAGCATGCCGTTCGCGATGAGACGCATGTTCGTCAGCTCGGCCATGAGGCGCAGGACGTCGGCCTGCGAGAGGTGCCTCTTCGCCGCGATCCGCGCCGCGTTCTGCGCGTGGTCGGCGTGGTGGTCGCGCTGCTGCTGCGTCAGCGGCACCGGTCGCCACTGATCGACCCGCTCGGGGAGCTGATCGAGGACCGCCGCCCGCTCGCGACGGAGCAGGCGCGGCGCGAGACGCCGGCGCACCAGGTCGAGCCCGCGGAAGCCGATCACCCGCGGTCGCTCCCCCTTCTCCCGGACCGTCTCGGCGAACTCGGGTCCGAGCCGCCACATCGGCCCGAGGACGCGCGGGTCGAGGTGCTCGCCGATCGAGTGGAGCTCGGCGAGGCGGTTCTCGAGCGGCGTGCCCGTCAGGACGAGGGTGCGGGGCGCGGGGATCGCCTTGACCGCCTTCGCCGTCTTGGTGTTCCAGTTCTTGATCCGCTGCGCCTCGTCGAGGACGACCAGATCGGGGGCGAGCGCCCGCAGCTCCGGCAGGTCGCGCACGACGAGCTCGTAGTTGACCACCAGCATCGGCGCGCGTGAGCCCCGGTAGATCGCCTCGCGCGCGGACCGACCGCCCTCGACGACGACCGCCTCGAGCGCCGGCCCGACGAACTTCGCCACCTCGGCCACCCACTGCCGCTTGAGCGACGCCGGGCACACCACGACCGCCCGCTCCACCTCGCCGAGGGCGATCAGGAGTCGGATGGCCGCGATCGCCTGGAGCGTCTTGCCGAGCCCCATGTCGTCGGCCAGCAGGGCGCGCCGCACTCGCGCCGCGAACAGGACGCCGTCGACCTGGTAGTCGTGCAGCCCGTAGCGCAGGTCCGCCTCGAGCTCGCTCCACGGCGCCGGCGGCCGTCCGCGCCCGGCGCGCGCCAGGCGCACCTGCCGCGTGAAGGCGGCGAACCGGCGCGTCCACCGTCGATCCTCCTCGAGGGCATCGAGGTGAGCGGCGACCTCGGGGCGCACGACCAGACCGCGAGCCCGGGCGAGCCGCCGCCGAAGCTCGGCGACGCGGCCGCTGGCGGGGCCGAGTCGCCGCGGCACGACGAAGCCCTCGGCATCGACGAGGCGCCGCACGGCGTCGAGCCCGCGTTCGGGCAAGACGAGCCGCACGTCGCGAAGCGGATCGACGAGGCGCCCGCGGGAGTCGGCTGCGTCGAGGACGGCGAACGCGCGCGCCCCCGCCGCCGCGCCCCGGCGCGTACGGCGCGCGGCCGCCCACTCGAGGTGCTTGCAGGTGCCGAGCTCGTTGGTGCGCAGGTCCGGACACGAGCACCAGCCGCGGCCGTCGGGGACGAGCAGCACCTCGTAGACCGCGCCGGTGCGATCCGAACGCACCCGCCGCAGGCCGCCGCCGCGCGCCTTCGGCCCGCCGTCGCCGTTCGTCCCCGGGCGGAGCATCCGGAAGCTCTCTTCGCGAGCCGACTGCCGCCGCGCCTCGCGCTCGCGTTCGATCGCCTCGGCGATCGCGTCGTCGGGGTCGACGCCGACGTCGGCGGGCTCGACGGGTCGCTCACCGCGCGCGCCGTGCGGGTCACGTGGGCCGCCTCCGGTGGCGGCGGCGAGGGCGAGCGCGACGGCGTGCTTGCAGACATCGGTCCAGTCGTAGGGGCACGAGCAGACGGCTACGATGCCGGCGGGCCCGTCCGCGACCGAGACCTGGTAGGGCTCGGCCGCCGAGCCCTCGACCTCGCCGCGGATCCCGCCATCGAGCGTGATCAGCCGTCGGACCGCGCCGCCGCGGTCGTAGGCCTCCCCTCGACGCACGATGCGCGGGTGGGCCGCCTCGACGACACGATCGGCGAGGCTCGCAAGGTCCATGGTCATCCCGTATCCCCCCGGTGCCCGCGGTCCCGAGCACGATCGCCGCCGGCCGGCAATCGGCCGCGTCGACCCGCCGAGGGTAACCGTTCGCCATGTCAGATCCGGGCACGACCGGGGATCAGGGATCGGATCAGATCAGATCAGCCCGGACGGCTCGCTCCCTCACGGCAACAGCTCGATCGGCATCCGGCAGCCCTCGCCCACCGAGAGAACGTGCCGAAGGTAGTTGCGGCTCGACTGCCCCAGGGCGAGCGTCTTCGCCGAGCGGGCCAGCCTTCCCACGACCGCCTCGTGCTCGGCCCCGCTCCTCGAGTCGATCGACAGGTAGAGACGGGCCGCCGCCTGCAGGTACGAGAAGAGGGGATTGCGGTCGCGACCGGCGGGCCGGCGGCGGAGCACGTCATAGAGGCGGCGATACTCGCGATCGAACTCGACGCGCTCCGTGACATCGCTGTAGCGGAGCGCCGTCAGCTCGAGCGCCCGTCGGCCCGCCCAATGGGGGCGCCCGTGCTGCTCGACGTGCTATCACGAGCGGATGTCAGATCCGGTCACGGTCCATGGAGAAGCGCGCGGCGCGGGACGCGCGGGACGCGGCGACGTTGGCCCCGGCCGGCGCGGCGGGTAGACTCGGGCCTCGTCGGAGCCGCCGGGCGCGCGAGCCCGTGGCCCGACGGAGCCGCTGACGTTGCCCGAACCCGACCCGAGCCCACACGACCTCGACGCCGACGACGACGCCGCGCGCCGCTCCGCGACCCGCGACCCGACGCGGCTCCTCGCGGCGCTCCAGCGCGACCGGGTGAGCCTCGAGCTTCGCACCCTCGATCTGTGCTTCCTCGTCGCGCTCCGCATCCGGAGCGCGCGCGAGGGGCTGGCCTGCTTCGAGGAGCCGGAGCTGCTCGACGTCTTCGAGCAGGTCTGCGACCTCGTCGAGCCGGGCGCCGACAACACGCGCAAGCGCGCCACCCACGCGATCCAGCGCCTGCGCGATCAGCGCCTGCTCCGCCGCGTCGATGGCGCGGGCATCCTCGGCCCCGGCGAGTACTCGTTGACGCGGCTCGCGACGGGCATCATCGATTTCCTCCTCGAGGACGAGGCGCTCACTCGCGAGAGCCTGACGCTGCTGACGAAGGCCCTCCTCGTCAACCTCGGCGACGTCGCCTCCGCGGCGCGCAAGGCGACCTCGGCCGAGGACTGGCGGACCCGGGTGATCGGCCCCCTCCAGGTCACCGTCGCCGACCTCGTCAGCGGCATCGAACGACGCCAGCGCGGCCTCGACGACCAGCAGGACGACGTCAAGCTCCGCATCGGCGAGCTGCTGCAGAGGGACTGGTTCGAGTCGGTCGATCGCTGCGAGTCGCTCCTCGAGGTGACCGCGACCACCCTCGCCGAGCTCAACGAGGTCCTCCTCCACGACGCCGCCCAGATGACCTCGGTCCTGGACGAGATCGAACGTGCCGCCGCGGCCGCCGACGCCGCGGCCGCCGAGGAGGCGGCCCAGCGCGTCTCCGAGCAGATCGACCGCGTCGCCGCGTGGGGCCGCACGCGCCAGCGCGCCTGGTCCGACTACTACCAGTACATCCATGGCTACCTGCGCGACGTCGTCCGCCTCGACCCCGAGCGCGCCCTCTCCGAACGCCTCCGCGACGGCCTCGCCCGCTTCCTCGACCGGCCGTTCGCCCTGCTCGCCGCCCGCGCCCCCGCCATCCGCGTCCCCCGCGACGTCACCGGCGCCGTCCTCCGCTCCCCCGTCGTCCGCCCCCCGCGCGAGCGCGAGCGCCCCCTCGTCGAGGAGGACCGCGACGACGCCGCCCGCTCGGTCGAGGACCTCGTCGCCGACGCCCTCGCCGCCTCTCCGAGCACCCTGTCCGCCGTCCTGCGCACGGTGCTCCCCCACCTGCCGCCCGCCGGGCGCTACCTCGCCACCGGCCGCGCCACCGAGGCCGTCGCGCCCCTCGCTGCCGACACCCGCGACCGCCGATGGGTCCGCATCGACGGCGCCCTCGAGATCGAGGACTGGACCCTCGCGCCCGCGCCGCCGCCGGCCGGGTCGGACGCGGCCGCGCCGAGCTCGAACGCCGCCGCGGCAGCCCGCCCGCGAGGCGCGCCATGACCGACCCGCCCGCCTTCGCCAGCCTCGAGGACGTCGTCCGCGCGCCGCAGTTCCCCGACGCCGACCTCGCCCTGCGCGCCGGCCGCCACGTCGACCGCGACGAGGCCGAGCTCTACCGCTTCCTCGACGACGCCGAGCCCTTCCTCGTCGAGCTCTACGACCGCTTCGCCTGCCAGCTCGTGCGCCGCTCCGAGGGCTACTTCTTCCTCCTGCCGCGCGGCGATCGCCTCGGGCTGCGCCACTTCACGATCGCCGAGATGCTGGTCGGCCAGTCGCTCGCCCTCGCCTACCTCGACCCCGCCACCGTCGCCGCCGGCGGCCGGGTCACCCGCGACCAGGTTCTGGCCCGGCTCGCCGGCCTCCTCGGCGACGACACCCTGGTCGCCGCCCTCAACCCGCGACGCCGCCGCGGCCACCACGACGCGCGCGTCGCCGAGGAGACGGCCCGCACCGAGATCGGCAAGGCGCTCCGCGGCCTCGCGTCGCTCGGCTTCATCGATCTCCTCGACGACGAGCGGATCCGCGTCCGCGCCCCGCTCCTGCGCTTCGCCGACCCGGTCCGCGGTCTCGACGAGCCCGGCGTCGCCCTCGAGCGCCTCATCGCCGAGGGCGAGATCGAGCCGCTGCCGTTCGAGGGCGGCGCCGACGCGCCCCACGCCACGACCCCGTCGGGCGCCGCCCAGACCGCCCGGTCCGAGCCGCGCGCCGAGCCCGACGCGTGAAGCGCGCGCGCGCCACCGCGGTCGCCCTCGTCAACTGGCGTGGCGTCTTCTTCGAGCGCTACCTCCTCGATCGCCACGTCACCGCGCTCGAGGGCGCCAACGCCGCCGGCAAGACGACCGTCCTGATCGCCGCCTACCTCGTCCTCCTGCCCGACATGAGCCGCCTGCGCTTCGCCAACGTGGGCGAGCAGGGCGCCGGCGGCGGCGACCGTGGCGTCTGGGGACGACTCGGCGAGACCGGACGCCCCTCCTACGCGGCGCTCGAGGTGCGCCTCGCCGACGGCGCGCGCCTGCTCGCCGGCGTCCACCTCGAGCGCCGCGGTGAGCCGGCCGTCGACGCGACGCCCTTCATCGCGACCGGCCTGCCCGACGAGGTCGGCCTGTCCGAGGTCCTCCTCGAGCGCGGCGAGCTCGACGCGGTGCCCGAGCTGACCGGGCTCCGCGAGCACGTCGCCCGCGCCGGCGGGCGCCTCTCGACCTTCACCACCCTCAAGGACTACTTCGCCGCCCTGTTCGACCACGGCGTCACCCCGCTGCGCCTCGCCACCGAGCTCGAGCGCGGCAAGCTCAACGAGATGCTGCGCACGAGCATGACCGGCGGCGTCTCGCGCTCGCTCACATCGGGGCTGCGCGGCTTCCTCTTCAAGGAGGAGGCCGGGCTCGCGACCACCCTCGCCCAGATGCGGGGCAACCTCGACGCCTGTCGCCGCACCCGCGACGAGGTCTCCGAGTCGCGCCGCCTCGAGGAGGAGATCAGCGGCGTCTACCAGGCCGGCAGCCTCATGTTCGCCGCGGCGCTCCACGCGACCCGCGAGCGCGCCGACGAGACGCGACGCCGCGTCGATGAGGCGCGCGCCGCCGTCGAGACGGCCGCCGCCGCGATCGCCGAGCTCGAGCGCGACCGCGGGCGCATCGCGGCGCACCACGACGAGGCGCGCCGCCGCCACGAGCAGGCGACCGCCGAGCGGGCCGTCGCCGCGCGGCACCGGGAGCTCGTCGAGCGCGGCCGTGAGGCGCTCGGGCGGCTCGCCGAGACCGAGGCGGCCCGCGTCGCGAACGCCGCCCGCGAGGCCGAGCTCCGCGCGGCCCGCGAGCAGGCCGAGGCCACCCTCCGCGCGCGCCGCGACGCCTTCGACGCGGCCTTCGACGAGCAGCGTCGCGCCGCGCGCGGGCTCGCCGAGCTGCAGCGCGGGATCGAGGAGCTCCACCGCCGCGCCGCCGAGCACCGCGTCGCGCGACGCCGGCTCGCCGAGGCGCGCGAGCGCCTGCCCGAGCACGACGCCGCCCTCGCCCGGCTCGAGCCGGTCGACGGCGGCGGCTCCGGCGAGCCCCCCGCCGCGCACCACGACCCGCTCGACGCGATCGCGGCCGACGTCGACCGCCGCACGGGGGAGGCCACCGCCGAGCTGGTCGCGGTCGAGCGGACCCTGTCGACCGCGGAGGCCTCCCGCCGCGAGCACGGCCTCGTCCTCGCCGCGCTCGAGGCGATCGCCCTCCAGCCGATCGCGGTCTCCGACGCCCTCGCCCGCGCGCGCGCCACCCTCGCCGGGCTGCGCGACGCCGACGCCCTCGCCGCCGAACGCGACGCGCTGCCCGCCCGGATCGAGACGACCCGCGCCCGCGCCGAACGCCAGCGTCGCGTCCGCGAGGAGGCGGCGCGGCTCGAGCGCGAGGCCGCCGCGCCCGCCGGCGGGCTCGCCACGCGAGACGGAGACGACGACGCCGGCGCGCCGGCCGAGCCGCTGACCAGCGCAGACGCCCTCGCCCGCGCCCACGCCGCCGCCGGCGACGCGCGCGACGCGGCCGAGGCCGGCCGCCAGAGCTCCGAGCGGGCCGCCCTCGCCGAGGAGGCCGCCGCGACCGCGGCGCGTGAACGCGCGGCGGCCCTCGAGCGGCGCCTCGCGCGCTGGGAGGCCGCCCGCGAGCGCGCCGCGCCGCTCGAGGCGGCGTCCGGCCGGGAGCTGCGCACGCGCGCCGACGTCGCCGGCCTGCGCTCGGTCCTCGGCGGCGATCGCGACGAGGCGCGCCACGCCGAGGCCGAGCTCGAGGCGAGCATCGCCGGCTGGCGCGACGAGGCGCGCGACCTCGAGCGGTCTGGCGGCACGTTCTCGACCGAGCTGCTTCGCGCGCGCGACGCGGTCGACGGCCAGCTCCTCGCCGCGCGGTTCGAGGACGTGCCGATCGAGGAGGCCGCGACGCTCCAGGCGCTCCTCGGCCCGCTCGCCGACGCCATCGTCGTCGACGATCCGCGCGTCGCGGCGGGCGAGCTCGCCGCGACCGACGACCGCCCCGACACCGTCTGGCTCGTCGGCGGCGAGGCCGCCCTCCCCGGCGCCGGCGAGGGCGAGGGCGACGGCGAGCGCCCCGCGGGCGAGACGGTCGGCGCCGCGGGCGACGTCCTCGTCACCGGCTCGGCGGGCTGGCGGCTCACCCGCCCGCCCGACCAGCCGACCCTCGGCCGGGGCGCGCGCGAGCGCCGCGTCGAGGAGCTGCGCCGGCGCGCGACCGAGGCGGCGCCCGAGCTGGCGGCTCGGCGGGCGCGGCGGACCGAGGTCGAGGCCGCCCTCGAGGTGACCGACACGCTCCTCGGCGAGGCCGATGTCCTCGAGCGGGGCGACCCGACCGAAGAGCTCGCGGCCGCCCGGGCCGACGAGCGGGACCGGCGCGCCCGCGCCGCGAAGCACCGCGGCGCCGAGGCCGAGCACGCCGCCGCCGCCGAGCGGGCGGGCGGGCGCGCGGTCGCCCTGCGCCGCCTCCTGCCCGACGCGGGCCTGCTCGACGAGCCGGACCTCGACGCCGCGGTCGAGGCGTTGCGGGAGCGGCTGCGGGCCGCGCGGGCGGCGGCCGACCGCGTCGGGCGCGTCGCCGCCGACCGCGCCCTGCTCGAGGAGCGGCTCGACGTGCTCCGCGACGCACCCCCGAGCGACGAGGAGCTCGCCCGGCACCGGGCGCGGCGCGACGCGCTCGACCGCGAGCAGGCGCGGCTGGTCGCGGGTCGACTCGCCCTGCGTGAGCTGATCGCGAACGCCGGCGCGCTCGGCTGGACCGACGCCGAGCCGGCCCTGCGCGCGCAGAGCGAGCTCGTGTCGGCCCTCGAGCTCCAGGTCGAGCGCGCGGAGGCCGCGGCCGACGGGGCCGCTCGCGAGCGGGCCGCGGCCGAGGAGCGGCATGAGGAGGCGGTCGTGGCTCACCAGGGCGCGCGCGGCGAGCTCGAGGCGATCGAGGCGCGGCTCGCGCGCGAGCGGGAGGAGTGGGAGCGGCTCGACCTCGACGACGCGAGCGACGCCGCGGTCGAGGCGGCCGCCGGGCGGCTCGCGGCCGCGGAGCAGGCCGAGGCGACGAGCGCCGGCGAGGCGCGCGCGGCCGCCGACGACCTCGTCCGGATCGACGAGCGCGCCGCGCGGGCCGCCGATGCGCACGCGGCCGCCGCCGAGCACCTCGAGCGCGAGGAGCGGCTCCACGCGCCGGAGAACGACCGCTGGGAGCGCCTCCGCGGTCTCGCCGAGCAAGCGGACGTGCTCGGCCCCGCCCTCGCGCCGGCGACCGTCGAGGCCCTCGTCGAGAAGGGCAGCGCCAACCTGCGCTCGGCGGCGAAGGCGCACGGCGCGCGCCTGCTCGAGCGGATCGTCCACGCGCGCGACGGCGAGGCGCTCCACGGGCGGCTGCGCGAGCAGCTGCACGACGAGGAGCTCTCGGGTGAGGACTACCTCGCCGCGTGGCTCGCCGCCCGCGCGTGGCTGCGGCGTCGCGTCCCCGCCCAGGTCGCCGAGACCGACGAGCCGTTGCGGGCGCTCGAGCGGCTGCGCGAGCACCTGCGCGGCCTCGAGGAGCGGCTGTCGCGGCAGGAGGCGGAGCTGCGCGGCGAGAGCGAGGACGTCGCCCGCAACATCGACATCCACATCCGGCGCGCGCAGAAGCTCGTCCGCCGGCTCAACGATGACCTCGAGCAGGTGCGGTTCGGCAGCATCGTCGGGCTGCGCATCCGCTTCGCCCGCGAGGAGCGAATGGACGCGATCCTGCGCGCCCTGCGCGAGGGCGCGATCCAGCAGATGCTGTTTCAGCCCGACGTGCCGATCGAGGACGCGCTCGACGAGCTGTTCCGGCGCCACGGCGGCCGGACGAGCGGTCAGCGATTGCTCGACTACCGGGAGTACGTCGACCCGAAGGTCGAGGTGCGCCGCCGCGTCGGCAATGCCTGGGAGGCGGCCAACCCGACGCGCCTGTCGACGGGCGAGGCGATCGGCGTCGGCGCGGCGCTGATGATGGTCGTGCTGACCGCGTGGGAGCGCGACGCCAACCTGCTCCGCGGCAAGCGCGCCCACGGGACGCTGCGCCTCCTCTTCCTCGACGAGGCGAACCGGCTGTCGCGCGACAACCTCGCCGTGCTGTTCGACCTGTGCTGCAGCCTCGACCTGCAGCTGATGATCGCGGCGCCCGAGGTCGCCCACGCCGAGGGGAACACGACCTACCACCTCACCCGCCGCCTCGACGAGCAGGGGCGCGAGGAGGTGATCGTCTCGGGCCGGCGGCTCGTCGCCGAGCGCGGGCCGTAGCGGGCGCCGCGGGACGAGGACGCGCATCCAAAAATGTGGGATCCGATCGAGCACCGCCTGGCCCTCCTCGAGCTGCACGACGCCGGAAGGCTGCGTCGCCGGCGGAGCCAGGGCGAGGCGTGGGCGTGGCTCGCCGAGCTGCCGTGGACGCGCCGGTCGGGCCGCCGCGACGAGCTCGCCGTCGTCGAGGAGCGGCGCGAGGACGTGCGCGCGCTCCTCGATCAGGTGTGGCCGGCGTGGGAGGAGGCGCGGGCGCGGCTCGGCCAGGCCGGCCTGCCGCCGACCGAGCGCGGCTGGCGCGAGCTGGACGACCGCGCGCGGGCGGGCGAGATCGCGCCGCTGCCGCCGCGGCTCAACCGCCGGACGGCCCTGGCCCAGGTGGGCCCGCACTCGAAGGCTTCGCTGACCGCCACGCGGCGCGAGGCGATCGGCGACGCCGACGTCACCCGCGACGGCGCCGTGCGGCTGCGACCGTCGGCGGGGCTCCGGGTGCGCCGCGACGAGCTCGACCTCGACGCGACGCGGCTCGCGTGGCTGCTCGGCGAGCTGGTCCTGAGCGAGCGCGCCCTGCGCGACGGGACGCGGCTGTCGGGCGCGCGGCCCGCGGCGGTGCTCCTGGTCGAGAACCTCGGGCCCTACCTCGACCTCGATCCGCCCGAGGGCTGGCTCGTCGCGCACGTCCCGGGCTGGAACACGCGAACGGTGAAGCTCCTCCTCGATCAGCTCGCCGACACGCCGGTGGTGCACTTCGGCGACCTCGACCCGAACGGCGTCCGGATCGTCCACCACCTCCGCGAGCACCGCGCCGACCTGCTCTGGGCCGTGCCCGGCTTCTGGCGCGAGCACGTCCCCGACCGGGCCCTGGCCGCGCGCTGGCCCGAGGAGCTCGACCTCGGCGACGCCCCGCCGCTCGTCGGCGAGCTCGCCGCCGCCGGCCTGTGGCTCGAGCAGGAGCTCATCACCCTCGACCCGCGCCTGCGCCCGGCGCTGGCGTCGCTCTCCGCGCGTCGAGCCTGAACATGTCGTAGGGCTCATCGCACCAGCCGCGCGCAACCGCCCACCACGGAGGGTCGGGCGGCAGGGGGATTCGGGCAGAGCTCGTTGCGGAACCGATCGATCCACGGTTCGATGTCATTACGCTCCCTCCGGCTGCCGTCGCGACGACTCGGCGGTGCCCCCCATGACTCGAGGGCCCTGTGATGAGACTCTCCGCCTTCGCCTCGAGCGTCGCCCTCCTCGCGCCCTTGGTGCTCCTCGCTGCCAGCCCGGCGGCGGTGGCTCAGGACGATTCCCGGGCTGGCAAGGATGAGCTGTTCGCTCTCCTCGCCTCGACGGAGGCCGGCGAGCGCGCGCGCGCCTACCGGCTGATCGGCCCGGGCGGCGCGAACGCGGACATGGCGTCGGTGGCGACCCGCCACCTGTCCAAGCTGCTTCGGACCGACATCGAGGCGTACGAGACGGCCGAGTCGGCGCTCCTGGATCTCGGGCCGATCCTGTCGAGCACGACGGCGGGGCGGTCGCTCCAGAAGAACGTGGACAAGTGGGAGGCGGCGCGTGACAAGGCCGTCGCGGCGGTCTCGGACGAGACCGCGTGGCCTTCTCCCGGCCCGACCAAGCCGGTGGGCGGCCCCCAGAAGGGCGCCCAGAAGGTCACGCGAGAGCTCGAGCGCGCGGCCAAGGCCTTCGCCAAGCTCGACGATCCGGTCCGCGAAGCGCGAGGGAAGCTGGGGACGGCCGAGGAGCAGCGGGCACGTCTGGACGACCTCGCCGCTCGGAGGCTCGTCATCGATGAGCGGCGGGAGAGGATCGAACCCCTGGGCGGCACCGCGCCGAAGTTCGAGCCGGCGCCTCTCCTGATGTTCGAGCTGGCCCAGCTCCTGGCCGAGGGCAAGCTCGCCGAGGCGATCGAGCTCCGGGGCGACCTCCAGGGGCCGGACAGGGTGCTCTTCTTCTGCCTCTACGGCCAGGCCATGAACGAGGCCAACGAGGCGGCCGACGGGGCCGAGCTGGATCCGGGGTGTCACCAGGCGATCGAACGCCTCAACCGCCTGCGAATGGCTCTGGGGTTGTTGCCCTACGAGGTGAGCAAGGTCCTGACCGACTCGCTCCGGGGCCACCTGGACGAGATGCGCGAGAAGCGCTACTTCAGTCACTACAGCCCCGACCCGGCCCGGCGAACGAGCCAGGAGCGGGCGCGGCTCCTGGGCTGGAAGAGCTCGACGGGCGAGAACCTGTCCGACGCCCCGCCGGTCAAGTCGATCGAGATCTGGCTGTGGGACGGCGGGCACGGCCGGATCATGTTCCACCCCACCTTCACCTGGGTGGGGCTCTCGTGGAACGGTGCGTTCTCGGGGATGGTCATCGGCGGCAACGAGAGCGACGCGAACCGGATCCCGCGGCCCGATCTCCTCGACTGAGAGGCGAAGGCCCGACCCGAGGAGGACCGTCTGTGAAGAGCGCCTACCACTCCCTCGAGGACCTGCTCGCGATGATCGATGAGCCGAACGGCTCGCGTTGCGTGAAGCTCCTCGCCGACAAGCGGGCCGAGATCGCCGACGCGCCCGGCTCCGCCTACAACCACCAGGCGTGGCCGGGGGGCTACCTCGACCACGTGAGCGAGGTGATGAACATCGCCGTCTCTCTGTTCGAGATGATGGACTCCCTGCGGCCGCTTCCCTTCTCGCGCTCCGACGCCCTGCTCGTCCTCTTCTTCCACGACGTCGAGAAGCCGTGGAAGTACACGACGGGGCCCGACGGGGTCGTCGTTCACCGCGAGGGCCTGAAGACGAAGGCGGAGCACAACGCGTTCCGGACCCGTCTCCTCGAGGAGTACGAGGTCGAGCTCACCGACGCGCACCGCAACGGCCTGAAGTACGCCGAGGGCGAGCTCGACGGCTACTCGAACCGACGCCGGGCCATGGGGCCGCTCGCCGCGTTCTGCCACATGTGCGACGTGGCCAGCGCCCGGCTGTGGTTCGCCCATCCGGCGGCCGACGATCCCTGGGGCCGGCGAGCCCGCTGACTCAGCGCAGGAGCGACCTTCCCCCGCCCGAGTGTCGCTCGTCGATCGACACGTGGATCCCGCCCGTGGCGTCGGCCGCGATCCGGCTGACGCGCCAGCGGCGCTCGAGCCCGAGATCGGTGCTGGTCCAGGTCGCTCCGCCGTCGACGGAGCGGGCGATCACGCCGGCGTCCTCGACGACGACGATCGCGCCCTCGGCTCCGATGGCGAGGTCCGTCCAGGCTCCGTCGGGCAGGCCTTCGGGCGCGGACCAGGTCGCCCCGTCGTCGTCCGATCGGAGGATGCTCCCTCCGCTCCCGATCCAGGCGGTCCCGGTCGCATCGATCGCGATCCGGACCCACTTGGCGGCCCCGTGGCGGAGGGCTCGCCAGGAGCCCTCGGGCGTCGCCTTCCGGAGCACGGTGTCCTCGTGTCCGACCGCCCAGGCGGATCCGTCGGGCGCGACCGCGACGTCGAGGAGGTGCGCGTCCGTGGGCGTCGGCTCGACGCTCCAGGTCCGGCCTCCGTCCGAGGAGAGGAGGACGGTTCCGTCCTCGCCGACGGCGTAGATCCGGCCCGACCCGCCTCGGACCGCGCTCAGGTCCACGCTCGTCGGGCTGTCGCCGTCCTGCCAGGTCGCCCCGCCGTCGGCGCTGCGCACGATCTTGCCGAGCAGGCCGACGGCGACGAGCTCGGATGCCGAGCTCCCCCAGACGGCTCCGATGTGCTCGACGTATCCGATGTCATCCCACCTCCAGCCGAGCGTGTCCTCGACGGCGTGGTAGATCGCTCCGCCGAACGAGACCACCCAGGCTTCGGGGCCCCTCGCCCACACGGCCTGGGGATGTCCGAGCGAGCCGGCGAGCGGCTCCACCTGTCGCGCCCAGGTTCGGCCGCCGTCGTTCGTGTGGAGGAGACCGCTCGACCCGACCGCGTACACGTCGTCGGCCCCGACGGCGAAGATGTCGCTGATCGTTCCTCCCGTCGTCGGAGGGATCGTCGACTCGAAGCTCCGGCCGCCGTCGGTCGACCGCGAGAGCCACTCCGCGAGCCAGAGGGTCCCGTCGGACGTCGCCGCGATCGCGTTCGTTCCCGAGGGAAGTCCCTCGGAGTCGACCTTGGTCCACGCGCGACCGTCGGTGGAGTGCGCGAGCCCGTAGCCGGCCGCCCAGAGATCGCCCTCGGGGGTGAGCGCGATCTCGCGGAGCGCGCCCCCGATGCCGTCGACCGCGAGCGACTCCCAGGTCGCCCCGCCGTCGTCCGAACGCAGCAGCGTCCCCTGGACGCCCACGACCCAGAGCTCATCGGCCGACCGGCCGCGGATGTCGAGGAGGTGCGCGCTCGTCCCCGCGTCCTGCCGGACCCACGTGACGCCGCCGTCCTCGGTGTGGAGGATCGTCCCCTCGAAGCCAACGACCCAGACTCGCTCGGCGGAGGTCCCCCAGACCCCGTGGAGCTGACTCTCGACGCCGCTGTCCTGCGCGGTCCACGTCTCGCCTCGGTCGGCCGTGCGGAGGATCGTCCCGCGCCCGCCGACGGTGAAGACGGCGTCGCGGCCGGCGCCCCACACCGCGTTGAGGCTCTGGCGCACGCCGCTCTGCTGCCGCGTCCAGACCTTCCCACCGCGGACCGACCGACAGATCTGGCCCCGGTCGCCGATGACGAGCAGGCCGCCGTCTGCGGTCGCCACGATCGCGCGGAGCTCGTCGGCGGGCGTGTCCGTCCCGGTCCTCGAGCTCCCGTCGTCGAGCTGCTCGGTGCGCCAGCGCTCGCCGCGCCCGTTGACGATCGCGATGGAGCGCCCGGCGCCGATCGCGCAGACCAGCCCGCCCTCGAGCGCGGCGACACCTCGGAGGTCGACCGCCTCGCCCGTCGCGTTCGCGGGGACGGCGACCCTCGACCAGGTCTCGCCGCGGTCGGTGGAGTGAAGGAGCGTCCCCGCCGCGCCCGCGACCCAGAGCGCGCCGTCTCCCCTGGTGACGATCGCACGGAGGTCGGCGTCGGTCCCGCTCGCGCTCGGCGACCACGTCCGCCCTCGGTCGGTCGACCGGATGATCGTCCCGGCATCGCCGACCGCCCACAGCCCGCCGACGCCGTCGCCGGTGACGGCGCGCAGGGACGTCGAAGTGCCGCTGGACGCCGGAGACCAGCTTCCGTCCGACGGCCTTCCGCGGTGGATCGTGCCTCGATCGCCGACGGCGACGACGAGGTCGACCGCCGCGCTCGCCCAGATCGCGCGGAGCCCATGCTCGCTCTCGACGACGCGGGTCGCGGTCCCCTCCCGCCAGCCGTCGGCCGTCCGGTAGACGCCGTCCTCCGCCGCGGCGAAGACGATGTCGTCCGAGACTCCCGCCACGCCGTGCAGATCGGCCTCGGTCGGCGCCGACCGTCTGAGCCAGCGGCCGTCTCCCCGGCCGAGGCGGAAGACCGCCCCCCGGAGGCCGACCGCGTGGAGGACGCCTCCGGCGCCTTGCCACACCGCGCGGAGGTCCGGGGATCCGAGATCTCGGCGTTCCCGGATCGTGTCGTACGAGCTGTCGGAGCCTCGCCCCGACGCGACGCGGACGATGTCTCCGCCCCGGCTCGCGAGGAAGCTCTCGCTCGTCGGATCGGCCCAGAGCGGATCGTGGTCGCCCTCGCTGAACGTCCAGCTCGCTCCGCCATCGGCGCTCGAGAAGACGCCGATGGTGGTCGGCCGCGGGACGCTCCAGCAGGACATCGGTCCAAGGAGCGCCAGCCCCCCGATCCCGAAGATCGCCAGGAGGAGGGCGGCCCCGCCGATCGGGGCGCGTCTCCGAAGCGCGGGCCATGTCGAGGCGATGCTCACGGTCGGGTCCGGTCCGCTTCGAGGCGCGCCCTGATGTCGGTGTAGGCGAGCTCGATCAGCTCGGTCAGGGCCGCCGCGTCGACCTCGGTCTCGGGCCGGAGCTTCACGTGACGCATGAACTTGCCGGCGCCTTGCAGCAGGCCGGCGGGGTCGGCGAGCTCGGCGCCGAGGAAGAGCCCGACGTTGACGTGGGCCGTGAACGCGTTGACGTCGCCGAAGGCCGCGTCCTCGACGCACGCCGTCGGGTGGCCGTCGTGCAGCAGCTCTCGGACGTCGTCTCCGCGCGCGCGCATGACCTCGAACCAGCGACGCGCGATCGCCCCGAGGTCGCCGGGGTGCTCGTCCATCCAGGCGTCGACGGCCGGGTCGTGCGCGACCGGGCCGTTGAACCGCAGGAGCCGACTCATCGCTCGGGTCCCTCCGGGAGCTCGCTTCGGAGCTTGCAGCGGTGCGACGCTTGCGCAGCTGCCTCGACGCCATCCACCAGGATGCGGGTGTCGCGGTCAACCCTCGATCCTCTGGCCGGGTTCGCAACTTGACAGCGGTGCGCTCGCGGCGGGAGCATCGTCTCCGTGGAACGCCTGCGACGAGTCGCGATCTCATGAGCCCGCCATCCTCGCGCCGTGCGGCGATCGAGGGCTCCCTCCTCGGCACCGCCGTCGGCGACAGCCTGGGGCTCCCCCGGGAGGGGCTCTCGCGTCGACGCGCGGCGCGGCTGTTCGGTGAGGATCTCCGCCACCGGTTCCTTCTCGGCCGTGGGATGGTCAGCGATGACACCGAGCACACCTGCCTCGTGGCGCAGGCGTTGCTGTCCGCTCCCGACGATCCTGATGCCTTCGGGCGGTCGCTGGCCTGGCGACTTCGCGGCTGGGTGCTCGGGCTGCCGGCCGGCGTCGGCTTCGGCACCCTTCGGGCGATTCTCAAGCTGTGGGTCGGTTTCCCCCCGCACCGCAGCGGCGTCCACTCGGCGGGCAACGGTCCGGCGATGCGGGCTCCCATCCTCGGCGTCTGCCTCGGGGACACTCCCCTCCTTCGTGACGTCGTGCGCGTCTCCACGCGAGTCACCCACACCGACCCCAAGGCGGAGGAGGGCGCCCTGGCGGTCGCGCTCGCCGCGCATCACGGCAGCGCCCGTGGCGCGGATCTCGAGACGGCCGCGTTCCTGGAGACGCTGCGCGCCGAGCTGAAGGGAGAGGAGCTGCTGAGCGCCCTCGAGACCGCCGCGGAGCACCTCGCGCGGGGGAGCTCCGCCGCGACCTTCGCGGATGCCCTCGGCCAGGCGAAGGGCGTCAGCGGCTACGTCAACCACACCGTCCCGATCGCGCTCTACTGCTGGCTCCACGCCCCGGACGACTTCCGCGCCGCGCTCTCCGAGGTCGTCGCGCTGGGCGGAGACAGCGACACGACCGGCGCCATCCTCGGGGGCATCGCCGGGGCGACGGTCGGGGACTCGGGCATCCCGCCGGAGTGGGTGGAGGGAATCCGGGAGTGGCCGCGATCGGTCGGGTGGATGCGTCGCCTCGCGGGTCGCCTCGACGACGGCCTGGGGGCGAACGAGTCGCCCGGCCCCCTCCCGCTCTTCTGGCCGGCCATCCCCCTCCGGAACCTGCTCTTCCTGCTCGTCGTCCTCGGGCACGGATTCCGACGTCTGCTTCCCCCCTACTGAGCTCGGCCACGGCGCTCGGGACGTTGGCGCTGCCCGTCGGGGCTTGCCATCATGGGAGCCGCTTCGACCAGGCCCGTCCGGAGGTGACCGATGAAGCCCTCGCGCCCGCTCGTTCTCGTTTCCGCCATCGCGATGCTCGTGGCTCTCCTGCCCGGGAGCTCCTCGCTCGCCGCGCCCGACTCGACGGCCCGCAAGGAGCTCGAGACGGCCTGCAAGAAGGCGAGCGAGCTGAAGCGCTACACCTTCGGGATGACCGTCTCGATCATCGGGCTGCCGTCGGTCACCGAGCCGGTGCGGGCCGAGGGCGCGCACCGCGACGGGACGACCCACGTGGCCGCGACCTTCCGCAAGACCGAGTACGAGGTCTACGCGCGCGGCGCCGCGGTCGTCTCGAAGACCGGCGACGGGGCGTGGGAGAAGGCCGGCGCCGGAGCCGGCCCGGGCGGCATGGGCGTCGGCGCGCTCGCCGAGCAGGTGAAGGTCGTCCCGCACGGGGAGCTGGCCGAGCTCGCCGGAAAGCTCGAGACGGTCGAGCGCGGCGAGGCGAAGGAGGACGTCGACGGGCATCCCTGCACCGTCTACGAGGGCGAGCTCACCGAGGAGGCGGCCAAGGCGATGATCCCGCCCCAGGCCGCCATGTTCGGCCTCTCGGGGGAGGTCGTCGGGCTGGCCCGGGCGTGGGTCGACGCCGAGGGCGTCGTCCGGCGCTTCGAGATGACCGCGGCGATGCGCGCCGACTTCCAGGGCCAGCAGCTCGAGATCGGCATGAACCGGACGACCGAGCTCGCCAAGATCGGCGAGGCCGAGCTCACCGTCCCCGACGACGTCGAGGAGATGCTCGGCGGCGAGGGCGAGGAAGACGGGTCGACCACTCCGCGCTAGCCCGCATTATTCACGAGCATCATGGCGAGGTCGAGCGAGAGGCCGCTGGGCAAGGACGCAGGGCCGAAATCGGCCGAGCTGGCCTGTTTTGGCCTGCGAGCGCCGATTTCGGCCCGAGGACGCAGCCCAGTGGGC
>JAJDCQ010000053.1 GCA_029260755.1 Planctomycetota bacterium
CCACCGCGGTCAGCGAGTGATCGCACGGTTCGCCGACATCGCGACCCGGTACTCTGCACTCCGCGGGGCGGCAGGCACAGGACGGCACGACTCTCGCCCGACGGTCCGCACGTGGATCGGCCCTCCCGCTCCATGAGCGAACCGATGGCCGACCGGAGTGGACGAGCCGCGTGACCCCAAGGTGGGCTCGGCCTTGCGGGCTCATGCCGGGCAGGTGGAAGCGGCCTGGCTCGTCGAGGGGAGCGTCGCCGAGGGACGAAGAAGCCCGCTACCTCGATCCTCGGGGGCGTGACTGAGATCAGCGCGGGAGCAGGTCGCCTCGTCTTCGCCCCGCCGACGCCGCCTGCCTCGCATCGAGCCGGTCAGGTTCGATCCGCGGTCGGCGCTCTCGACCGAACCTCGGATCCCATCGCTGCGAGCCAGCCCGCGAAGGCAAGAGTACGAGCCTCTCCCGCGGGCGTGGCGTCCGGAATGCCATCCACTCGCGGCCGCCCGAGGCCGGCGCCGTCTCCGTTGCGCGGCGCATCGGCGCTTGCCGAGCGCCGGTTGCGCGCGCGCATCTCGTCCGGGCGCCAGGTCGCTCAGACGAGAGCACGATCCCGGGACTCCCGCGGTCGCTCCAAGATGAGGGCTCCGTCGGGCGCCTTCGAGATCTCGATGATCCCGTCGGTCTTGAGCCGGTGATGGCCTCGACAGAGGGGAGCGACGTTCTCGGGATCCCAGCGCCTCTCGGGTGCTCGGGATCGCGGCACGATGTGGTCGACGTCCAGGTTGACCCGGCAGCCGCAGCCGGGGATGGCGCAACTCCAGCCGTAGCGCTGCAGCACCTCCTGACGGAAGAGCCGATCCCGCTCGAGCTCGGCCTCGGATGCGCCGCGCAACTCCGATTCGGGGGCGTCCCTCTCGGCCGAGGCATCGCCCGACCGTCCGCACACGGATCGGCCCTCCCGCTCCATGAGCGAAGCGATGGACGACCGGAGTGAGCGAACCGCGTGATCCCGAGGAGGGCTGCGCAAAGGGTCGGGAGCCGCACCTCGAGGACGAAGAAGCCCGCTACCTCGACGCGCAGCTGGGCCGAGCTACTAGCACGATCGCGGACGCGTGCGTCCCGATCCAACGATCACATAGGATTGATCGATCACCCGAAACGACCGATGGAGGCAACGTTGAACCTGCGACTCACCATCCCGGCGGCGGTCGTCTGCCTGCTCGCGTGCCCGAGCTCCGATCTCGTCTCACCCGCGCTCGCGACCGAGGGAGACGCCGACCCGGAGGCGGCCGTCGCCGCCGGCGTCGAGTGGCTCGTCCGGAACCAGACCGCGAATGGCTCCTGGAGCGGCGACGGATCGGAGTCGGTCGTGTTCACGCCGGGGCTCACGGGGCTGTCCGTGCTGGCGCTGCTCGACGCGGGTCACACCCTGACCGAGGGGGAGCACCAGGAGGCGGTGAAGCGAGGCGTCCGCTACCTCGAGACGATCCAGGACGACGAGGGGTGTCTCGGCCCGCGAAGTCATCCGCAGTGGATCTACAACCACGCGATCGGCGCGCTCGCCCTCGCCCGCGCCTACGGCGCGTCGGACCGCCCCGAGGCGCGGAAGGCCGCCGCGCAGAAAGCGGTCGACTTCCTCGCGGTCGCTCGAAACCCCTACTTCGCCTGGCGCTACGGCGTGAAGCCGGGTGACGACGACCCATCGGTCACGGCCTGGGCCATGCACGCTCTCCACGAGGCCGAGGCGGCCGAGCTGGTGGTCGACGAGCAGGCGAACGAGGGAGCCCTCGCCCTCCTCCAGAAGGTGACCGACCCCGACTACGGCCGGGCCGGCTACCTCATGCGCGGGAGCGGGCCCGCTCGCCCGATGGAGCTCATGGACGAGTTCCCCGCCCACCTCTCGGAGTCGATGACCGCGGCCGGACTCTCGATCCGACTGATGATCGGCGGCGACGCCGCGAAGGGCCCCGTCTTCGACCTGGGCGTGAAGCTCCTCCGCGGCGTGCCCCCGAAGACGACGGCCGAGGACGGCAGCCCCCTCGACTACTACTACTGGTGGTGGGGCGCCTACGCTCTCCAGCAGGTCGGCGGCGACGCGTGGACCGAGTGGCGCGCCGCCCTCGATACCGCCCTGGTCGCGACGCAGAAGACCGAGGGCGACGACGCCGGCTCCTGGGACCCGGACTCGGTGTGGGGGAAGACCGGCGGCCGCGTCTACGTGACGGCGATCAACACGCGGACGCTCGTCCTGCGCGCGCGCGGCGAGGACTAGCTCGCCGCCCGAGCCACCCCCGCAGAAGCTACTCGACGGTGAAGTACTTCGCCTCGGGGTGGTGGAGCACCAGCGCGCTGACGCTCGCCTCGGGCTCCATCATGTGCCCCTCGGTCAGGTCGATGCCGATCTCGGCGGGCTCGAGGGCCTCGAAGAGACCCTCCTGCATCCCGAGGTCGGGGCACGCGGGGTAGCCGGGGCTGAACCGGCAGCCGCGGTAGCGGGCCTTGAAACGCTCGACCATCGTCATCGTCGGCGCGTCGGGGAAGCCCCAGACGCCTCGGAGCTTCGTGTGGATCCACTCGGCCAGCGCCTCGGCCGTCTCGAGGGCGAGGGCGGCGACGATGTGGCTCTTGAGGTAGGACCCGGCGTCCTTGAGCTCGGCCGACCAGGCGCCGATGCCTTCGCCCGCCGTCGTGACGAAGAGGGCGAGGTGGTCGCGACCGCTCTCGCGGGCGGTGCTCACGTCGCGGACGAAGTCGGTCAGGCAGCGCCCTCCGCCTGACTGCCGCGGGAGGTCCCAGCTCACGACCGGTTCGGTCGCCTCGGCCGTCTCGAAGAGCCGGAGCGTCTCGCCCTCGGCCTCGGCGGCGAAGAAGCGCCAGAGGGCGCGGGCCTTCATCCTCCCGCCGCGGGCCTCGGCCTTCCTCGTCGAGGGCCGCCTCGATCCTCGCCGCCTTCTCGTCGCCGTCCGCGAGCGCGGCGGCGAAGTCGCCCCGGAAGCCGAGGTGCTTGCCGTAGAGCATCCGCGGGTTGATGAACGCCCACGCCTCGTCGAGCCGCACCTCGCGCATGACGTGGCGCTGCAGGTCCGGCGGCGTCGGGACCGTCTCGAGCGCGCTCACGGTGACGGCCGCCCGGGGGCGGGCCGTCGCGGCCGGCTTCTTCTCGACGCCGAGCTTCGCCGCCTCGGCTTCGACCTCCGCGATGAGGTCGGGCCTCGCCTCGTCGTCGACGAGGCGGTTCGCCAGGGAGAGGCCGTCCATCGCGTCCTGCGCGTAGAGGACCTGCCCGTCGTAGGCCTTCGCGATCCGCTTGCGGGTGAAGTTCCGCGTCAGGGCCGCCCCGCCGACGAGGAGGTCGGGCGTGATGCCGACCGCGCTCATCTCCTCGGCCGTCACCACCATCATCTGGGCGGACTTCACGAGCAACCCGGACAGCCCGACCACGTTCGGCCGGTGCTCGCGGACCGCTTCGATGATGACGTGCGGCGGGATCTTGATCCCGAGGTTCACGACGTCCCAGCCGTTGTTCCCGAGGATGATCTCGACCAGGTTCTTCCCGATGTCGTGGACGTCGCCCTTCACCGTCGCGAGGAGCACCTTCCCGCGGACGGCCGTCTCGCTCTTCTCCATGAGCGGCTCGAGGTGGGCGACGGCCGCCTTCATCACCTCGGCGCTCTGGAGCACCTCGGCGACGATGAGCTGGTTGCCGTTGAAGAGCCGCCCGACCTCGTCCATACCGGTCATGAGCGGGCCGTTGATGATCTCGAGCGGGGCGGTGTCGCGGAGCTTCTCGTCGAGATCCTTGACCAGCCCCTCCTTGCTCCCGGTCACGACGTAGTGGGCGAGCCGCTCATCGAGGCCGAGCTCGCTCACCGGCGTGATCACCCGCGAGCTCGCGTCGCGGAAGTGGGCCGTGAACGTGGCGACCGTCTCGTCGCTCGTCTCGAAGAGGATCGCCTCGGCGAGGCGGCGCTCGTCGTCGGGGATCTGGGCGTAGCGCTCGAGCTTCTCGGTGTTCACGAGCGCCAGGTCGAGCCCGGCTCGCGTGCACTCGTAGAGGAAGACCGAGTTCAGCACCTCGCGGCCCGCCGGCGGCAGGCCGAAGCTGACGTTGCTGATCCCGAGCACGGTCTTGCAGCCAGGCAGCTCGCTCTTGATGAGCCGGACGCCCTCGACCGTCTCCTTGGCGCTGCCGAGATACGCCGCGTCGCCCGTCGCGCACGGGAACACCAGGGGATCGAAGAGGAGGTCTTCGGCCGGGACGCCGTACTTCTTCGTGAGGAGGTCGCGGCTCCGCCTCGCCACCTCGAGCTTGCGCTCGCGGGTGACGGCCATTCCCTGCTCGGGGTCATCGTCGATGCAGCCGACGACGAAGGCGGCGCCGAAGCGGCGCGCCATCGGCACGACCTGCTCGAAGCGCTCCTCGCCGTCCTCGAGGTTGATCGAGTTGATGATCGCCTTGCCCTGGCAGTAGGCGAGCGCGCGCTCGATGACCGCGGCGTCGGTCGAGTCGATCATCAAGGGTACCTTCACCTTCTTGATGACCTCGTCGAGGAACCGCTCGACGTCCTCGCGCTCCTCGCGGTCGGGGTCCGCGAGGCAGACGTCCATGATCTGCGCCCCGCCCCGCACCTGCGCCCGGGCGATCTCGCTCGCCTCCTCGAACTTGTCCTCGCGGATCAGGCGCTTGAACTTGCGCGAGCCGATCACGTTCGTTCGCTCGCCGACCAGGAGCGGGCGTGCGTCCTCGCTCGCCTCGGTCCAGTCGATGCCGGAGAAGAGCGTCCGCTGGTAGGTCGGGATCGGCCGCGGCTTGCCGTCGGCGGCGAGCTGCACGAGCGCCTCGACGTGCGCCGCGGTCGTCCCGCAGCAGCCGCCGACGAGGTTGATCCACCCCTCGTCGATGAAGCGACCGACGATCCGCGCGATCATCGCGGGCGACTCGAGGTAGTTGCCGTCCTCGTCGGGCAGCCCGGCGTTCGGGACGCAGGCGACCCGCGTCTTCGCCAGCTCGGCGAGGGCGCGGATGTGGTCGGTCATGAACTCGGGTCCGGTCGCGCAGTTCAGCCCGATGTAGAGGAGCTCGACGTGCTCGACGCTGATCGCGAGCGCCTCGGCCGTCTGGCCCGCGAGCATCGTTCCCATCGGCTCGATCGTGCCGCTGACCGCGACCGGCAGGCGCTCGCCCCGCGAGGAGAAGAGCTCGTGGATGGCGATCAGGCCCGCCTTGACGTTGCGCGTGTCCTGGCACGTCTCGAGCAGCAGGTAGTCGGCGCCGCCGTCGGCGAGGGCGCGCGCCTGCTCGAGGTAGGTGCGGATCAGCTCCTCGAAGGTGACGCCGCCGGTGACGCTGATCGCCTTCGTCGTCGGGCCCATCGAGCCCGCGACCCAGCGGGGCCGGCCGTCGGCGGCCTCGGCGGCCTCGCACGCCTCGCGGGCGAGCTCGGCGGCGCGCCGGGTGAGCTCGTAGGCCTGCTTCTCGAGCGGCGGGTACTCGGCGAGGACGAGGTCGGTCGAGCCGAACGTGTTCGTCTCGACGATGTCCGCGCCAGCATCGATGTAGCCGCGGTGGAGATCGCGGATCACGTCGGGGCGGGTCGCGCAGAGGTTCTCGTTACAGCCCTCGAACTCCTCGCCGCCGAAGTCCTCGGCGGTGAGGTCGCGGCTCTGGAGATACGTTCCGGTCGCCCCGTCGAGACAGAGTATCCGCCGGTCGAGGGCGTCGACGAGCGCGGCGCTGCGAGCGGGGAGCGGAAGGGCGGCGACCGCGACGGGATCGTACGTCCCGGGGGGCGGCTCGGCGGGGTGGGTCATCGTGGCGGGTTCCGGCGCGGGGAGGCCGACGGTGGCGTCGGCGGCAGCAAGGGCGGCGTGGTGGGTCGAATCGGCGGTCGTGCGGTTCGGGAAGGCGATCTCTCCTGTCGTCTGGGGAAGGGACGGACGGGGGCGCGGCGGCCCGAGCCCGGCCCGGAAGCGAAGGCGAGTATGGATCTTCGGGCGCGGGTCGTCAACGACTCGTCGGCGCTCTCACGCGGCGCGTCGTGCCCATCAGTCGATCGCGCGAAGGGCCGCCGCGGCCGCCTTCCGGACGGCGGCGTCGTCGTCGTTCGCCGCGGCCTGCTCGAGATCGCGCTTCACCGCGCTCGGCGGGCGGTCGACCGCGCCGAGGGCCTCGGCCGCGGCTGCGCGGAGGGCGGCGTCCTCGCCGCGGAGCGTCTTGCGGAGCGATGCGATCGCCTTCCCGTCGCGCTTGCCCGAGACTCGCCCCAGGGCGAGGGTGGCGGCGGGTGCGAAGGCGGCGCCCTGCGTTTCGCTGGCGGCGAGGAGGGCGGCGATCGTCGCCGCGTCGGCGGGGCGGCCGATCCGTCCGATCGCCTCGGCGGCGGCCGAGCGCGTCGCCATGTCCGCGGCATCGCGCGCGAGGATCGCGAGCAGCGTCGGGGTCGCGGGACGGGCGACCTCGCCGAGGGCGCCGAGGGCGCGGGCCGCCGCCGTCGCCACCTTCGCCGTCTCGTCGGTCGCGGCGGCGTTCTCGAGGCGGGCGACCGCCGGCTCCGCGGCGGGGCCCACGCGAGCGAGCGCGTCCGCAGCCGCCTGGCGGACGGCCGGGGCGGCCGCGACGAGAGCCTCGGCGAGCGCGCCGACCGCCGACGCCGCCTCCGGGCCGAGGCGACCGAGGAGGGCGGCGGCCTGCCGCTGCACCGCCGGGCGCGCGTCGTCGAGCCCGGTCACGAGGACGGCGGGCGCGTCGCGCTCGAGGGCGAGGAGCGCGTCGGCGGCGAGGGCGCGGACGGCGTCACGGTCGGATCCGAGCGCATCGATCAGGACCGGCCCGGCGGCCGAGCCGCGCGCGGCGATCACCTTCCTCGCCTCGCCGGTGACGAACGCGTCGTCGCCGAGGGCGGCGTTGTCGACGATCGCGCGGGTGACCGCGTCGGCGGGGGCGCCCTCGAGCCCGGCGAGGGCGGCCAGCGCGCGGAGCCGTTCGCCGTGGCGGTCGGAGCCGAGCACCTTCGCGAGGGCGGCGACCGTCGGCGCGGCCGGGAAGGTCGCGAGGTCGAGCGCGCCGAGCGCGTCGACCGCCGCCCTCCGCACCGCGCGCGCGTCGTCGTCGACGGCTCCCGCGAGCGTCCTCGCGACCCGACTCCGGTCCGCCGCGTCGCTCGGGGTCAGTCGGGCGAGCGCGATCACGGCCGCGACCCGGGTGCGCTCTCGGTCGGACGCGAGCCCCTCCTCGCAGCGGTCGAGGACCGCGGCGCGCGCGTCGCCGATCCGCCCGAGCGCGCCGAGGATTCCGTCGGCGTGCTCGGCCGCGCCCCACTTCCAGGAATCCGCAACGAGGATCGCGACGAGCTCGCCGCCGTCGGTCTCGAGCGACCCGGCGAGCTGCAGCGCCATCGCGTACGTCGTGATCGTGCCGCCGACGATCGGGCGATCGGGGCGCAGCTTCAGCAGCTTTCGGAGGATGGCGAGGGCCGGCTCCGCGTCGCCCGTCGTGCGGTGGAGCGCCTCGGCGAGACGGATGCGCGCCCGCTGTCCCTCGGCCGCCGCGAACGCCTCTCGCAGGAGCGGCTCGGCCTCGGCGGCGTCGGGGCCGATGCCGCCGAGGCCGATGAGGGCCGCGGCGCGGAGGTCCTCGTCCTCGGCGTCCCGCGCGATCGCGAGCAACGAGGGCACCGCACCGCGGGCGCCGGGCCCCAGCTCGCCGAGCGCGATGCAGGCGTCCCGCCGGTCGAATCGGGAGAGCTCCTCGTCGTCGGCGACGTCGCGGACGGCCGCCCAGACGGCGTCGGCGTGGTCTGGTCCGAGGCGCCCGAGGAAGGTGACCAGCTCGCCGGTGATGACCGGCTTGCCGGCGCCCGCTCGCAGCGCGTCCACGGCGGCGTCGCGCGCGCCCGCGGCCCGAGGGCCGAGGGCGGCGAGAGCGCGGGCCGCGTCGTGCTGCACGAGGCCGTCGGTCAGCGACTCGGCGAGCGCCCGCACCGTCGCGGCCGAGGGCCTCGCGAGCCGGCCGATCGCGCGCGCTGCCCTCTCGCGCTCCTCGAAGGGCGCCGTCCGGAGCTTGCGGACGAGCTCGGCCTGGTCGTCCGCCCGCGCGGCCGTTCCGACGGCGAGGAGCGCGAGCGCGCCGGCCATCAACGCGGTGAGGACCGGGCGACCGCGCGGGGTCATCGTCGTCGCCGACCCGACCCCGCTCACCGGATGATCCGATCGGCGAGGAACGCGACGAGCCGGTCCCGGTCGGCGGGGTCCTTCTCGACGAGCTCGCCGCGGGCCTCGCGCAGGTTCCAGTTCGCGTAGAGCTCGACCGGCCGCTTGTTGCCCTTCGCGCCGCGCGGCGCCTCGACGAACCACTTCGTCGCCGTCCAGGCGCCGCCGTTGCCGGCGAGGCCGCCCTCGTCGCGCCGTCGGAGCGCCGTGCCGAGGCGGGCGAGCCGGAACCGCTCCGGGCCGGGCGCCGGGCCGGGCGTCGTCGCGCTCGGGGCGCCAGGGCCCTCGGGGATGGGCGCGGTGAGCGCCTCGCCGATCGCGCCGACCAGGGCGATCGCCGCCGGGCGGTCGGCGACGGCGATCATCGCCTCGCCGAAGCTCGCCTTGCCCGCCGGCCCGGCCTTCACCCGGAAGGCGAGGACGAACGCGGGGCCGCCGGCGGCTTCGCCCGCGCTCTCCCACGGGCCGACCCGCGCCTCGAGGACCGTCCAGTCCCCGCCGGCCTCGTGCCAAGGAGGAGCGTCGGTCGGCCGGCGTCGGTCGTGGACCGCCTCGATCCGGAACGGCATCCGGCTCCACTCGGGGCCGCCGGTCTCGGTCTGGACGCGCGGGCCGATCGGCGTCTCCGGCGGATCGTCGGTCGGCGTCGGCCGGGCGCGCGGCGCGACGCGCTCGGCGTCGGGCGCGTCGCCGCCGGGACACCCGGTCAGGGTCGCGACGGCGGCGAGGGCGACGGCCGGGAAGGATCGAACGAGGAGGTGGCGCATGAGAGGGGACCTTCCGGGATCGTGGCCGCGCGATGTCAGCGCCCGGCTCACGAAAGCGCAACCCCCCGGGGCCGTGCGGGCGCCGCTCTCAAGGGACATCTCCGGGAATCCGAAAGGTTTGGAGGACGCGAACACGGAGGCGACAGCGAGCGGTGGTCTACTTTCCGGACGACTCGACGAGCACGAGGTACCTGACGAGCCGGCCCGCGAGGCGCCGGTCCGGCGTGATCCGGACGCTCCACTGCCGCTGCCCGCAGTGCTCGGAGCGGATCAAGCTCCCGGTCGCGCTCGCCGGATACAAGACGCGCTGCCCCGGCTGCCGCCGCACCGTCTCGGTGCCGATCCCGCCGTCGCTCCGCCGGTCGCACTCCGAGCGCGAGCAGGTCCAGGCGCGGACGCCGACCGCGGCGACGCCGCACGAGGCGCTCAAGGCGGTCGGGTCGAGCATGGCCGCGCCGCTCGGTCCGGCGCCCGCCCCCGAGGACGAGATCAAGAACCGTCGGCGCTGGCCGCGCTACGACCTCCGCGACGCCCGCGCCCGGGTGGCGAGCTTGCCCGAGGGGCCGGGCTTCGTCATGAACCTCGACGAGTTCGGCGGCGGCGGGCTCCGCCTGTGCAGCCGCCGCGGCCTGATGGGCGTGATGGAGCGCCGCGTCCTCTGGGACTTCATCAATGAGGGACAGGTCGTTCCGCTGATGCTCGACATCCCCGCCTTCGACGAGAAGCTCGTTCTGCAGGGCGAGGTGGTCCGGACCGAGGACAGCCGCCGCGGCCGCGTCTTCGGGATCCGCTACCACCGGATGCCGCTCACCACGCGCGACCGCCTCGCCACCCTGGCCCTGAATCCGGTGCTCCGCTGCCTCCCGCGCAATCGGGGCGACCTCTCGCTCTGAGCCGTGGCTTGACACCCGGAGTGCGCGGGCGTCGAATCCTCTCGGTCAAACAGCCGGGAGGAGACCCCATGGATCACACCGCTCGTCGTCTCGGACGCGGGTCGCTCATCGACCTGCTCGTCGTCGCCGGCGTCATCGCCGTTCTCGTCGTGATCGTCGGCCCGGCCGTTCGATCGTCGTCGGGCGACAAGCGCAATCGCATCCGTTGCGCGAACAACCTCCGCCAGCTGGGGGTCGCCAACATCGCCTACCTGGTCACCGCGTACGGACCCGCGTCGAGGAAGGGGTTCATGCCCCATCTCGGCGAGATCGCCGAGAAGGACGGGCCCGAGGACGTCGGCCGCGCCTTTGAGTTGCTGGTCCAGCTCGGGGAGATCGATGATCCCGAGGTCTTCATCTGCCCCTCCTCGTTCGACATCCCGGCGCGGCTCGCCGCCGGCGCGAAGCCCGAGAGCTTCCGCTTCAAGGACACCGACGTGCGGAGCTCGCTTGAGTTCTCGTACGGCTACACCAAGCTGACCCGCACCGACGGCAACAGCCGCTCGTCGACGCTCCTGACGGCCGACCGAACGATGGGCAAGCCGCGCGGCGAGGTTGGACGCGAGATCGTCTGCCACCCCGACGGTCGGAACGTCGGACGCTTCGACGGTTCGGTCGACTTCATCGCGGCCGAGAGCGAGCTCGAGGATGCCGAGCTCCGGGAGCAGCTCGGCGATCTCAACCTGCTCCCGCTCCCCGCCCGGGAAGACGTCCGCGAGGCCGTCCCCGAGCCCGAGCCCGAGCTGGCCCCGGGGACGCTCACGTTCGTCGAGGCCTGCCGACGCATGGTCGAGGGGATGGAGCCCTACTCGGTCGCCCGGGCGGTCGCGAGCGCGGAGGGGACCGGGTGGCGCGATCTCGACCGCGCCGCGGGGATGGCCGGGGACGCGCGCAAGGCGTTCAGCGACGCGGTCGTCGCGGTGACCCGCGCGAAGCGCGAGGTCGAGGGCGCCGGCGGCGACCCCGAGTCGATCGACCCGTCGCGTCTCGGGGAGACCCTCGGCCGCCTCGTCGAGGAGATGACGCGCCTCGAGGCCGACCTGAAGGTCCGGGCCGCGGAGCTGAAGAAGGCGGGGAAGTAGGCATCCGGGCGGGCGATCGATTGACACGACGCGCGCCCGCGCGTCGAATCCCTCCCGGTCCACCAGCCGGGAGGAGGCCCCCATGGATCGCACCGCTCGTCGTCTCGGACGCGGGTCGCTGATCGACCTGCTCGTCGTCGCCGGCGTCATCGCCGTTCTCGTCGTGATCGTCGGTCCGGCCGTCCGGACGGCCGCTGGCGATCGGAAGAACCGCGCCATGTGCGCGAACAACCTCCGCCAGATCGGCATCGGCTGCATCTCGTACATGGTGACGGGGCTGGGGCCCGGGAACCGCAAGGGCTTCATGCCGCACGTCGGGGGGATCGCGATGGAGGACGAGCGAGGCGACGTCGGCATCGCGTTCGGGCTGCTCGTCCGCGTGGGCGAGATCGACGACCCCGAGGTCTTCATCTGCCCCCAGTCGCGCGACATCCCGACGCGGCTGCGCGACGGGCAGGACGTCTCGAAGTTCGAGTTCCACGATCCGGACGTGACCAGCTCGGCCGAGTTCTCCTACGGTTACATCAAGACGATGCGCACCGACGGCAACAGCCGCTCGTCGAGGATCATGATGGCCGACCGCACGATGGGGAGGGCGCTCGGCGGGGGGGAGACGATCGTCTGCCACCCGAACGGTCGCAACGTCGGCCGCTTCGATGGCACCGTCGACTGGATTCCCGCCGACGTGGAGCTCCCCGGCGGTGATGCCGACGTCCGGAAGGGCCTCGAGGGGCTCAACCTCCTCCCCCTGCCCACCGCGGACGACGTCCGCGAGCCGAAGCCGGAGCCGGTGCCGGGGCCCGGGACGCGCGGGTACTACCTCGCGTGCGAGAAGATGGCGGAAGGGATGAAGCCCTACTGCGTCGCGCGCGTCATCGCGACGGCGACCGGCACCGGGCGCGACGATCTCGAGGAAGGGGCGGGCTACGCCGGCGCCGCCCGCGAGGCGTTCGAGGGGGCGCTCGAGGCGTACGCGGGGGCCAAGGCCGAGCTCGAGAAGGCCGGCGGCGATCCGACCGCGTTCGACCCGGCGCGGATCGGCGAGACGCTCGAGCGCCTCGTCGGCGACAGCAGTCGGATGGAGAAGGACCTCGCGGCGCGGATCGAGGCGATGAAGAAGGCAGGCAAGTAAGCAGCCCAGCCCGTCTCGATCAGTAGCCGCCGCGCGGGTTGCGGGTCGCGCGGCGGTCGCGGAGCGCCCAGACGAGGTCGATGAAGAGCGTCGCGTCGCTCCGGCTCGAGAACTGCACCTTCTGCCTCACGCCTCCGTCGTGGCCGTGAACGAAGACGTTGTTGTTCTCGTAGAGCTGGAGCTTCGAGACGTTCGCGAAGTGGACCTCGACGGTCCGCTGCCGCGAGCCCATCGGGATCCCGTACATCCCGTGGATCGTCTCGTTCCAGACGATCATGTAGGACGAGTCGCCGACGGTGACGCTGGCGGCTCGTGGCTCGATCGCGCGCCCGAGCACCTCGCCGAGCTGCCGCTCCGCCTCGTGGGGGCCGATCTCGTCGAGGACGGCGCCGCTCGGGGCGTAGTCGACCGTCGAGATGCAGCCGGAGCCGAGAACGAGGACGAGGGGCGCGAGCCCGAGCGCGATCCGGGTCGTGGTCATGACCTGCCTCCCTGTGGGTCGCCCATCTTGCCGGAGGCCGGCGCCGGGTGCAATCCACGAGGTCCCGGGGGAAATCTCGCAATCGCCGAATCCCGGGCGATCAGCGCTCGAGGAGTCGTCGCAGCAGCGGCCAGCGTCGCCAGCGGAGAAGATGCTCGAGCGACAGGCGGAGCAGCGCCGAGCGCTTTCCCCAGGAGCTGGCTGCGAGGATGACGTGGACGTGCGGCGTGGCGCCCTGCGAAAACCGTCGAGGGCCGCCGTTGCCCGCCGCCGGGCCGACCGCTACCATCCGCGACCTGCCGCGACCCCGGAGGCGCCCCCGCCATGTCCGCGGAGCCTGACCGCGTTCCCCTCGCCTGTCTGCCGACGCCGCTCGAGCGGGTCGTCGGCGTTCTACCGGAGCGCCGGAGCTGCCTCGTCAAGCGCGACGACCTGACGGGCGCCGCGCTCTCGGGCAACAAGGTTCGCAAGCTCGAGTACCTGTTCGCCGAGGCGCGGGCGAAGGGCGCCCGACGCGTCCTCACCTGCGGCGGGATCCAGAGCAACCACTGCCGCGCCACGGCGGTCGCGGCCGCGCAGCTCGGGATGAGGAGCGTCCTCTTCCTCCGGACGGCGACGCCGCCCGGACCCGACGACCCCGCGACCGGCAACCTCAAGCTCGACCTCCTCGTCGGCGCCGAGGTGCGGTTCATCACGCCGGAGCAGTATCGCGATCGAGCGACGCTCATGGCGGACGCCGCCGGCGAGGACGGCTACGTGATCCCCGAGGGCGGGAGCAACGCGCTCGGCGCCTGGGGCTACATCCGATGCATCGATGAGCTGTGCGCGCAGTGGGGCGACGCTCCGCCGAGCGCGATCGTCTGCGCGACCGGGAGCGGCGGGACGCTCGCCGGGCTCGTGATCGGGCTCGCCCGCCGCGGCGTGGAGGTCCCTTGCCACGGCGTCGCGGTGTGCGACGATGCCGGCTACTTCCAGGAGATCGTCGGCCGCATCAGCGCCGAGGCGACCGAGCGGTGGCCTGACCTGCCGCGGGTCGCGCCCGAGGCGGTGAGCGTCATCGAGGGATACAAGGGGCGCGGCTACGCCCTCTCGACGCCCGAGGAGCGGGCCGACGTCGTGCGGGTCGCTCGCGGCAGCGGCATGATCCTCGACCCGGTCTACACCGGGAAAGCGTTCCGGTCGCTCCTCCACGAGCCCGAGCGGTTCGGCGAGCGGCCGCTCTTCATCCACACCGGCGGAATCTTCGGCCAGCTGGCCTGAGCCAGCCTCACCCCGGGAGAACGAGATCATGTCCGAAGGAACCGAGCCCACCACGACCCCCGCCGCGATCGGCACCGCCCGGATGGACGGCGTCACCGCCGACGGCCTGCCCCGGTGGGCGATCGGCGAGTTCGTCCGTCACCGCTCGATCGGTCAGGGGCGGATCATCGGCTACGACCCCGATCAGCGCTACGTGATCCTCTTTCCTGGCGGCGACGTCCGGCACATCGCGTTCACCTACGAGGGGCTCGAGTCGATCGACGGGACGACGTCGGGCGACCCGGAGCTGCTCCGGATCAAGGCGGCCGTCGCCGAGGTGCTCGCCGACCACGGCTGGCTCGACTGCGAGCTCGAGCTCGGCAAGCGCTGGGTCGGCGGCACGGTCACGATCTCGCCCGGCAAGGCGGACACCGCGAGCAAGGAGATCCCGATCGAGACCCTGTTCAAGAAGATCATCGGCGTCCGCGAGAAGCTCCGCGTCCTCGAGCAGAAGATCAACGCGAACAAGTCGCTCGAGTCGACCGAGAAGGCGGAGCTCCAGGGCTACATCACGCGCGCCTACGGGAGCCTGACCACCTTCAACAGCCTGTTCGCCGACAAGACGAGCCACTTCAAGGGCCAGTCGACGGGCTAGCCCTGCGATCGTCGAGAAGCAGCGAGCGATGATGACGGTCGAAGGGTCCGCGAACGACTCGAGCGGGATCGCCTCGGCGCGCCCGGCGCGGCGACGGCGTGTCGCCGCGGTCACGTGCCTCGCCGCGCTCGCCCTCGCCGCCGGGGTCGGCTTCGGCGGCCATTGGTTCTACTGGGCGCGTCAGCCGCGGATCGTCGCCGGCCCGGGCGATGGTGCCCTCTCGATCGCCTTCTCGCCCGGGGGCGATCGCATGGCGGTCGGGACCACGGGCGTGTCGGTCGTGCGCATGCACGACGCGAGCTCGGGGACGCTCCTCTGGTCGAAGGACGTCTCCCTGGGAAGCTCCGGGGGGATCTTCGATGTCGCGTTCTCGCCCGACGGGGCGCGGCTCGCGAGTGCCGAGTTCGGCGGGGCGATCCGCATCTGGGACGTGCAGACTGGAGAGCGCCTGACGGTCCACGGCGGCCCGGCGCACGCGGTCGCGTTCTCGCCCGACGGAGTGCGACTGGCGGCCGGCTCCTGGAGGGGGACTTTCCGGATCTGGAGCGTCTCCGACGACGCCGTCCTGGTCGACGTCGCGCGGGGCGACCGGATCTCGGACGTCATCTGGCTGTCCGGGGGCGAGCTCGCGACGGCGGGCACCGCCGGGGGGACGCCCTGGAGCGGTGGCGTCCGGATCGTGTCGGCGAGCGACGGCGCCGTTCTGAGGACGCTCGCGGGGCAGGCGGGCGCCGAGGTGGGTTGCCTCGCCCTCTCCCCGGATGGGACCCTGCTCGCAGGCGGCGACGCCGGCGGCAGCGTCTTCCTCTGGTCGCCCGAAACCGGCGCGCTCGTCCGATCGTTCCGAGCTCACGGTCCGAGCCTCTATGGCGACGGACCGGCGGTGCACGGCATCGCGTTTTCGCCCGACGGGACGCTCATCGCGACCGCCGGCGACTGGGACAACCGGGTCAAGGTCTTCCGGGCCGCCGACGGGGAGCTCGTCGCCGAGCTCGAGACGCCGAGCAACGCCTACGACGTCGCGTTCTCCCCCGACGGCGGCTTCCTCGCCGCCGCCACCGACCACGCTCTCCTCTGGCCGCGCCTGCTGTGGCGTCGCTGAGAAAGGGAACCCATGAACCGCTCGAAGCTCATTCCGCCCGTCGTGCTCGGCGCCCTCGCCGTGCTCGGCGTCGTCCTCATCGCCGGCCCCGTCGCCGGCGGTCCCGCGCCGGCGCCCGATGGCGACGACGGGGACGACCTCGCGGATCGCCTGCGCGTCCGCCACGGCGCGGCCGTCGACCGGATCATCGCCGCGTCGCTCGAGAACGACGGCGCCTGGGCGAAGCTCGAGTATCTCTGCCAGGACATCGGGCACCGCCTCTCGGGGAGCGCGTCGCTCGACCGGGCGATCGGGTGGTCGGTCGAGGCGATGAAGCGCGACGGGCACGAGAACGTCGGCGCCGAGCGGGTGATGGTTCCGAAGTGGGTCCGCGGGCGCGAGAGCGTCGCGATGGTGAGCCCGCGCTGGCAGCCGATCCGGATGCTCGGCCTCGGCGGTTCGGTCGCGACGCCGCCAGAGGGCATCACGGCGCCGGTCGTCGTCGTCGAGGACGAGGAGCAGCTCGAGGCGCTCGGCGAGGACGGCGCGAAGGGCAAGATCGTCCTCTTCGACAACCGGATGCCCGCCTACGACCGCGAGACGGGGTCCGGCTACGGTCAGACCGTTCGCTTCCGCGTCCACGGCGCGCGCCTCGCCGCCGCGAAGGGCGCCGTCGCGAGCCTCGTCCGGAGCGTCACGGCCCACAGCCTCAACACGCCGCACACCGGCGGGATGCGCTACGGCGACGCCGAGCGGAAGATCCCGCACGCGGCGATCACGACCGAGGGCGCCGACCTCATCCACGGTCTGACGAAGCGCGGTCGCGAGGTGACCCTGCGCCTCCACATGGAGGCGCGCGACGACGGCTTCGTCCCGAGCGCCAACGTCGTCGGCGAGCTCCGCGGACGCGAGCGGCCCGACGAGGTGGTCGTCATCGGCGGCCACATCGACAGCTGGGACGTCGGCCAGGGCGCCCACGACGACGGCACCGGTTGCGTGATCCCGATGGAGGCGATCACCGTCCTGCGCCGCCTCGGCCTGCGCCCCCGGCGAACGATCCGCGTCGTCCTGTGGACGAACGAGGAGAACGGCCTCGGCGGCGCCCGCGAGTACGCGCGCGTTCACGCCGACGAGCTGCCGAAGACGGTCGCGGCGATCGAGAGCGACAGCGGCGGCTTCGCTCCGCGCGGCTTCAGCGTCGACATGGCCGACGACGAGAAGGAGGCGCTCGCGGCCAAGCAGCTCGCCGCGATCGTGTCCCTCCTCGAGGACGTCGGCGCGACCGAGAGCCGGGCCGGGTTCTCCGGCGCCGACGTCAGCCCGATGACGCCGCACGGCGTCCCGACGATGGGGCTGTGGGTCGAGGGCGACAAGTACTTCGACTACCACCACACCGACGCGGACACCCTCGACAAGGTCGACCCCGACGAGCTCCGTCGCTGCGTCGCGACGATGGCGGTCGGCGCCTACATCCTGGCCGAGATGGACGGACGCCTCGGCGAGCCGACGGACGGGTCGAGCCGCATCCGGTGATGTCACCGCCCGAGCCTCGACACACGCTGCTCGTCGAGCTCGGCAGCTTCGTCGCCGGGACGGCCGTCGCCTCGCTCGCGGCGATTCCGTTGTGCCTCGTCCTGGCCTCGCTCGCCGACGGCCTCGGCGAGGTGCTCGTCCCGGCGTGGGTCTTCCTGGCCGTCTCGGGCGCGGTCCTGGCGCTCGCGTTCGCCGTCAACCGAAGCTGGCCCGGGCCGACCGGCCGCGCCCTCGCCCTGGGGTTCGTCGTCGCGTCGTCGGTCGTCGGCGCGGGCGTCGCGCGGGCGACGCACGTCGTCTTCGCGGATGGGTGGGCGGCGCTCCTCGCCGCTCCGCTCCCGTCGGCCCCGACCATCCCCCTGGACGCCGTCATCCGGATCGGCCTGCTCGTCGCCTTCGCCGCCGGCGGCGCCGCCTTCCGCTGGGTCGCCTGGGAGCACCTGGGCGGTCGGCCCGAGCACGTCGCGCTCGATGCGGTGCTCTCCGGCATCGCGCTGATCGCCGTCTTTCCGCTCGGCGTCCTTCTGATCGAAGGGATGATCGTCGCGGCCGTCCGGCGCGCGATCCTGGCCCGCCTCGAGCCTCGAGTCGGTCTCGACCGCCCGCGTCCGCTAGAATGACGCCCGAGGGAGCGGAGCGACGATCGAGAGACCGCGAGACGACCCGGCCGGCGGCCGCGCGCCGACCGAGCGCGACGAGCTCGATGAGCGGGCGAGCGTCGTTCAGCACGTCGCCGCGGGCATGGCCGGGGCGGCCGCGGCCGCGCTCGCGATGCTCGGCGTCGCCGTGGTCCTCGGTCTGACGGTCGGCCAGCTCGAGGACCGCCACCGCGGCGACTCGCTCCTCGCCGCGATCCTGGGGCGCTACGCCTACGGCGAGATCTTCATCGCGCTCGCCGCCGGCGCCGTCTTCCTCCTCGGCTCCTCGCCGCTGCTCGCGTTCGGGATCGCCCTCCGGCGACCCGGGCGACGGATCCCACCGACGGCGCTCGTCGCCATGCTCGCCTCGAGCTCGTGCGGCCTCCTCATGGCCCGGTCGACGCGGCTCTTGCTCACGATGGGCGTCGACGGTCTGTTCGCGTTCTCCGCGATGAACGCCGACGTCGCGGCGGCGATCTTCGGGCTGGGCGTGTTCCTCTCCCTCCTCCGGGCGGCCGCCTGGGATCTGGCCCGCGGAACGCCGCGGTTCTCGATCGGGGCCGTCTTCGGGTGGAGCCTGCTGTTCGGGCCGCTGCTGCTCGAGGGCTGGGTCTTCGCGCGCGCGCGGGTCGCGGCGCTCCGGTGGATCGTCCGCGAGGGCGTCGACACGGTGCCGGAGTCGGGGCGTTGAGGCGCTCCTACCGGCTCCGCCGAGTCACCGCGTGCCCGTCCGAACGAACCGGTTGAGGGGGCGCGGGACGAGGTCGATTCCGACGAGGTCGAGGCCGGTCGCGGCGGTCGCGTCCTCGACGAGCTCGGCGGGGCTGGCGTCGAGGATCGCGAGGTCGTGGAGATGGACGCGGCTGCGGTTGCGGACGGCCGCGATGCGCTCGCCGTCGGGGGCGAAGGCGAGGCGCCCGGTCGGGGGGAGGCCGGTGATCGCGAGGAGCTCGCGGCCGTTCGCGGCGTCCCAGACGTGGACGAGGTCGTCGTGGGCGGGCGCGGCCAGGAGCCGTCCGTCGGGGCTCCAGGCGATCTGGTCGAGGAGGGGCGTCGGCGAGGCGAGGGTCGCGGTGGGCTCGCGGCTGGCGAGGTCCCAGACGCGGACGGTGCGGCCGCCAGCCGCCGCGAGGCGCGCTCCGTCGTCGGAGAAGGCGACGCGGGGGCGGTCGGCGCCGGGGTGGGCGAGGAGGCCGAGCGGACGCCCGTCGACCGTGAGGAGCGCGACCTCGCCGGGCCAGCCGACGGCGATGGTCGCCCCGTCGGGGCTGACGGCGACGTCGGGCAGGTAGCCGGCGCGTCGCCGCTCGATGGCTCCGAGTCGCTCGCCGGTCCGGCGCCAGAGGGAGAGGTCGCCCTGGAGCTCGGTCACGGCGATCACCCGCGCGGCGGCGTCGGTCGCGATCGTGCTCGCCCGGGTGCCCGGCTCGAACGCGCCGAGCGGCGCGCCGGAGCGGGCGTCCCAGACGCGGATCGTCCCGTCTCCGGCCGTGAGGAGCACCTCGCCGTTCCGGTCGAGGGCCGCGTCGCGCGCGCCGGGATGGGCGATCTCGAGGCGGGTCCGTCGCCCGTCGATCTCGACGAGCTTCACGGCGTCGCCGACGACCGTGAGGACGGCCGCCCCGTCGGGCGTCCAGGCGAGCCGTCCGATCGTCGTCGTGATCCGCGTGTCGGTGCCGCGGTCGCCCGGCAGCGACCATCGGCGGATCGAGGCGCCGGCGGCCACGAACGCGCTCGCGCCGTCGGGGCTCCAGGCGACGGCGTTCGGCGCGACGCCGCTCCCGGGCATCGAGGTCGCGACGATGGCGCCGAAGACGAACCGGCGGACCGAGACCTCGCCCTCGGTGTCCCCGACGAGGAGCGACGTCTGCCCCGGCCCCGGCGCGAAGGCGAGCGCGGTCGCGCCGAACCGCGGGCGCCACGAGGCGGTCTCCTTCGCCGTGTCGAGGTTCACCACCCGGACCCGCGGGTCGGTCACGACCGCGAGCCTCCGGCCGTCGTCGGAGAGGGCGACGCGCTGGCATCGCTCCGTCACGCCGGTCGGCACCTCGGCGCCGCCCGGCAAGGCGATCACCTTCGGCGGCGCGTCGCCGCCGATCGCGAGGCGGCGCCCGTCGGTGGAGATCGCGATGCGAACGTTGCTCCGCTCCTCGGGCAGGCGGAGGAGGCGGCTTCCCGCGGCGACATCGACGACGTCGATGCTGACGACCGACGGGGTCGCCGGGCGGGCGCGGTCGATGAACGCGACCGCGACGACCGCGCCGTCGCCCGAGGTGGCGAGGGCGCGGATCCCCCCGTCCCACCCGCCCTCGACGCGGCGGCGCTCGACGGGGGCATCGAGGTCGGTGAGGTCCCAGATCGAGAACGCCGGCGCGAGGTCGCTCGCGACGAGGAGCGTCGCGCCCGCGCCCCATGCGATGAGCTGCCCCTTCGCGGGGAGGGACGCGGCGAGCGCGCCGGTCTCGGCGTTCCAGATCCGGATGCCCCCGTGGCCATCGGCCGATGCAACGGCCTTCCCGTCTCGCGAGAGGGCGAGCGAGCTGATCACGTACCCGCGGTGACCGTCGAGGCGGGCGACGACCTCGCCGCGGTGGGCGTCGACGATCATGACCCCGTAGGCGCTCGGGCCGGCGACGGCGATGCGCCGTCCGCCCGGCTCGACCGCGAGCTCGCCGCGCCCGATTTCGCTCGCGATCGGGACCGAGCGCTCGGTCCCCGCGGCCAGGTCGTGCAGGACGAGACGCCCGTCGGCGGCGCCCGCGCTCGCGAGGACCGCGCCGTCGCGCGTGAACGCGAGCGCGGCGATGCCGCCCGGCCGCGCGCCGCCGAGGCGGGTGACCCCCCCGGTCTCGGCGTCGCGGACGGCGACCGCGCCGGCGGCGTCGGCCGCGGCGACCCGCGCTCCGGCGACGGCGAGCGCGGTGAGCGGCGCGTCGCCGGCGTGATCGAAGCGCGCGCGGTCGGTCTCGGGCGCGGCGAGATCGCGGATCACGACGCGGCCCGGCGGCCCGGCGATCCCGGCGGCCAGCCAGGTCCCGTCCGGCGCGAGGGCGACTGCGCCGAGCGGGGCCTCGAGGTCGACGACGGCGAGCGCCTCGCCGGCGGCGGTGTCCCAGACCCGCGCCGTCCCGTCGGCGCTCGCGCTCGCGAGGCGACGCCCGTCGGCCGACCAGGCGAGGTCGACGACCCGGTCGGCGTGACCCCGCAGGCGGACGGTCGCGTCGGGCCGGGCGAGGTCGCGGATGTCGATCGCGTGATCGAGGACGCCGTCGTATCCCATCCGGGTCCCGGTCGTCGCGACGCGTCCGCCGTCGGGCGCGAGCGCGCTCACCGCTCCCGCGACTCCGCCGAGCCTCGTCCGGACGAGCGCGCGGAGCGACGCGTCGAAGCGGTTCACGAAGTGGTCGGTCCACGCGACGAGGCCGCCCTCGGGCGTGAAGCCGATGGCGAGGATCGGCCACTCGAGGGCGTGCGGCGTCGACCAGCGCAGGCGCGGGCTCCGGCCGCGCGCCTCGTCGAGGCGGCCGCGGGTGGTCGGGTCGTCGTCGGTCGCCAGCGCGCGGGCGAGGCAGACCCAGGCCGCGCCGGCGCGCCTCTGCTCGAGGAGGCGCTCGCCCTTCTCCCGGAGCGCCCGTCCGAGATGACGGCGCGCCTCGGCGGCCTCGTCGCGGGCGCGCGCCTCGGCGCCGACGGCCCGCCCCTCCGCCTCGCGGGCGCGACGGCTCTCGCCGGCCTCGCGCGCCCGCGCAGCCTCCGCCTCGGCCCGGGCCGTCCGGGCGGCGTCGCGCTCGGCCCGGGCGTCCTCGAGGGCGGCTGCGATCTCGGCGAACGAGTAGACGGCGAACGCGGAGCCGGCGGCGAGCAGGGTCGCGATGAGGACGGTGGCGATCGCGAGCGTCGCGGCGAACGCGCGGTTGCGGCGCGCCCAGCGGGCGAGCCGTTCGCGTCGCCCGACCGGACGGGCGGCGATCGGCTCGCCGTCGAGGAAGCGGCGCAGGTCGGCGGCGAGCTCGCCGGCGGATCCGTAGCGGGCGGCGGGCTCCTTCGCGAGACAGCGCAGCGTGATCGTCTCGAGGTCGCGGTGCAGCGCCGGCGCGATGGTCCGCGGCGGCTCGGGGTCCCGCTGGAAGAGCTGATGGAGGATCGCGAGGACGGTCGTCCCGGTGAACGGCGGGCGCCCGGTGAGCGCCTCGTAGAGGACCGCGCCGAGGCTGTAGATGTCGGTCGCCGGGCCGACGTCGGAGCCGTCGCCGCCGCGCGCCTGCTCGGGCGAGACGTAGTGCGGCGTGCCGAGGAGCTGACCGGTCGCCGTGAGCGACGCGTCCTGGCTGTCGGTCTGTCGGGCGAGGCCGAAGTCGGTCAGGTGCGGCTGGCCCTCGCCGTCGACGATCACGTTGTGCGGCTTCACGTCGCGGTGGAGGATGCCCTGGCGATGGGCGTGATCGAGGGCGAGGGCGACCTCGCGGACGATCTCGGCCGCGCGGCGCGGCGAGAGGCCGGCGAGGAGATCGTCGAGGGCGCGCCCCTCGACGAAGTCCATCACGATGTAGGGCCGGGCCTCGTGCATGCCGACCTCGTGGACGGCGACGATCCCGGGGTGACGCAGGCGGGCGGCCGCGCGCGCCTCGCGGACGAACCGCTCGACCGAGCGGGCATCGATCCCCGAGCCGCCGATGACCTTGATGGCGACGGCGCGGCGGAGGGCGGGGTCCCAGCCTCGGTAGACGACGCCCATCCCGCCGCGGCCGAGCTCCGCGACGATCGCGTGGCGGCCGAGGCGCCGGCGCGGATCCTCGAGGGCCGCCCGCGTCTCATCGTCCGGCGCTTCGCTGAGGGGGGACTGGGGCGGCGTCGAGCTCACGATCGCAGTGTGACCCTCACGCCGGCGCGCGGTCAAAGACCTCGAGGCGGGGAGCGCGTAGAATCGACGCTCCCCCGATTCGAGGGCCGCGAGCCGTCTGCCATGACCCGTCGGAGCCTGCCGCTCGAGCTCGGGAGCACCCTCGCCGGGGCGGCCGTCGCCGCCCTCGTCGTCGGAGCGGTCGCGTTCGCGTCGACCTGGCTGCTCTCGCCCCTCGATCGCGCGGGGCTGCTGCCGACGGCGGTCGGCTTCCTCCTCGGGTCGAGCCCGGTCATCGCCGCCGCGTTCGCGATCACGCGCCATCGAGGCGACCGGACCGGTCGGATCGCCGGCGTCCTCCTGGCGATGGCGTCGCCGGTGACCGGGGCCCTGGCCGCGCGGTCCGCGCGGGTCCTGCTCGTCGACGGCTGGCTCGCGCTCCTCCGCGAGCCGCTCCCGGCGCCGCCGGCGGACAACGAGGAGCTCCTCCGCCTGGTGATCCTCGCGGCGTTCGGCGTCACGTTCTCGGCGTGCCGCTGGGCGTTCTGGGCGAACGCGGTGGACCACCCCGTGCAGAAGCGGCACGACGCGGTGGTCGGGTGCATCCTCCTCGTGTTCCCTCCGCTCGGCGGCTCGATCCTCGAGGGGCTCATCGTCGCGGCCGTCCGCCGGGCGATCTTTCGCCATCTCGATGACGGCGGCCCGTCGGCCCCACCGTCTCTCCCGGTGAAGGCGGACGACACCCCAACGCGTGCGCCGCCGCCGGCTTGACGCCGTCGCGGCGCATCGCGACATTGGCGCGCTCGACGACGACCCGCGAAGGAAGAAGACCCCAGCGATGCCCACCGAAATCGCCACGAAGTACGAGCCTGCCCTCATCGAGGAGCAGGTGTACGAGCGCTGGCTCCGCGAGCGCGCCTTCTCGGCCACGCCGGATGATCGCGCCGAGACCTACGTGATCATGATGCCGCTGCCGAACGTCACCGGCGCGCTCCACATGGGTCACGCGATGGACAACGTGATGCAGGATCTGCTGATCCGCTGGCATCGCATGCGCGGCGACAACACCCTCTGGATGCCCGGCACGGACCACGCCGGGATCGCCACCCAGGCCGTCGTCGAGAAGCGGCTGAAGGAGCTCGAGGGCAAGACGCGTCACGACATCGGGCGCGAGGCGCTGGTGCAGCGCATCTGGGAGTGGAAGGACGTCTGCCAGAAGCGAATCATCAAGCAGCAGCAGGCGATGGGCAACTCCTGCGACTGGGAGCGGCAGCGCTTCACCCTCGACCCGATCTGCGCCCGCGCCGTCCGGTGGACCTTCTACCGGATGTTCGACGACGGGCTGATCTTCCGCGGCAACCGGCTCGTCAACTGGGACTGCTTCCTCAAGACGGCCGTCTCGGACGACGAGATCGAGCACAAGACGGTCGACGGCCACTTCTGGCATCTGAAGTATCCCGTGGTGGACCCCGAGCCCGGCGAGCCGGACCACGTCATCGTGGCGACGACGCGCCCCGAGACGATGCTCGGCGACACCGCGGTCGCGGTGCATCCCGACCCGGCGGCGCAGCTCGACAAGCTGATCGCGAAGACGAAGGAGAAGCTCGCCGCCGCCCCCGCGAAGGAGAAGGCGGACATCGAGGCGGAGCTGGAGCGCCTCGAGAAGCGGAAGGCGAGCCATCTCCCGCAGCTCCAGAAGCTGGCCGCGATGGCCGCCTCCGGCCGCAAGGTCATGCTCCCGCTTCAGGAGCGGGCGATCCCGATCGTGACCGACCGCTGGGCGAAGCCCGAGCTCGGCAGCGGCTGCGTGAAGATCACGCCGGCCCACGACCCGAACGACTACGACGTCTGGACGCGCCATCAGGACGAGTTCGACCCGATCAACATCCTCAACGACGACGGGACGCTGAACGAGAACGCGGGCGCCTACGTCGGCATGGATCGCTTCAAGGCCCGCAAGAAGGTCGCCGCCGACCTCGAAGCCAAGGGCCTCCTCGACGCCGTCGAGGAGCGCAAGGTCGAGATCGGCCACAGCGATCGGAGCAAGACGCCGATCGAGCCCTATCTCAGCAAGCAGTGGTTCGTCTGGATGGCGGACGTCGACGGCGGGATCGTCTGCGGCCGCGGCACGCCGAACGAGCACCGCGCGCCGGGCCTCGCCCAGGCGGCCATCGATGCCATCGCCCGGCGCGGCGACTGGAAGAGCCCGACCGGGCTCGAGGTCGACTTCCACCCCGACGCCACCCGCTACGGCAACACCTACTCGAGCTGGCTCGCGGAGAAGCGCGACTGGTGCATCAGCCGGCAGCTCTGGTGGGGCCACCGGATCCCGATCTGGCACGGCCCGGTCGACAAGGATGCGCGCGCCGCGGTCGCCGCGGCCGTCGATGGCATCATCGATCGCGAGGACGTGAGCGCCTGGGTGAACCTCCCCGACGACGAGCGCCGTCGCTACGAGAAGGGGAAGCTCGACGCGATCGCCGGCGACTTCGACGAGGTCGAGGTGCTCGTGTGCCTCCGCGACGAGGACACCCAGAACGAGCTCGAGGCGAGCCTCGCCGGCGTCGGCCTGGCCCAGGACCCCGACGTCCTCGACACCTGGTTCAGCAGCGCGGTGTGGCCGCACAGCACGCTCGGCTGGCCGGACCCCGACTCGGCGAAGCTCGAGGAGGGCCAGAGCCCGCTCGCGGCCTCCGATGGCCAGAAGAGCGCTCTGGACTACTACTACCCCGGGAGCTGCCTCGTCACCGGGCGTGACATCATCACGCTGTGGGTCGCCCGGATGGTGCTCGCGGGCCTCTACAACCTCGGCGACGTGCCGTTCACCGACGTGTTCCTCCACGCCTCGATCCAGGACGGCAAGGGGCAGCGGATGAGCAAGAGCAAGGGCAACGGGATCGACCCGGTCGACATCATCGATCGCTACGGCTGCGATGCGATGCGCTATGTCCTCTGCGAGATGCAGACGGGCATGCAGGACATCCGTCTGCCGGTGCAGGTCGACAGCCCGTTCACCGGCGAGGTGATCGACCTCGCCAAGGCGAAGCACGGAAAGAGCGTCTTCACGTACATCTGCCCGAAGTCGAAGAACGAGTTCGACGTCCTCGGGACGATGGAGGGGATGCCGAGCGCCAAGCCCTACAGCGAGCGCTTCGAGGTCGGGCGCAACTTCTGCAACAAGCTCTGGAACGCGGTCCGCTTCGCGCTGCTGAACCTCGAGGGCGTGAAGTTCACGCCGCGTACCCACGAGGAGCTCGCCGAGGAGGACCGCTGGATCCTGAGCCGCCTCGCCGCGGCGTGCGCCGAGGTGGAGCGCCAGCTCGAGCTCTACACGCCGAGCGCCGCGATCGGCGCGGCGCGCGAGTTCTTCTGGAACGAGCTCTGCGACTGGTACCTCGAGGTCATCAAGCCGCGGATGCGCGACGAGGCGGCGGCGCCGCTGGCGCAGCAGGTGCTCGCGTTCTGCCTCGACCGGGTGCTGCGGCTCCTCCACCCCTTCATCCCGTTCATCACCGAGGAGCTCTGGGCCAAGCTCGATGAGGTCGCGCCCGAGCGCGGGCTCACCAAGAAGCTGCCGAGCGAGCCGATGCTCGCGACGGCCGCCTGGCCGGAGACCGACCCGGCGTGGCGCGACGAGTCGCTCGAGGCGAGCTTCGGCGAGGTGCAGGAGCTCATCAGGGCCATCCGCGACATCCGGAGCAAGTACTCGGTGCCGCCGAAGGACCGCCTCGCCGTGACGATGAACGCGAGCGGCGACGCCGCGGCGGCGATCGAGGCGTCGACGGGGATGATCGAGAACCTCGCCGGGCTCTCCTCGGTCACGGTGGCGGCGGACGCGGTCCGGTCGTCGGACGCCGCGACGGCCGTCGTGGGCGAGGTCGAGATCTTCGTCGCCGGCGTCGTCGACGTCGAGCAGGAGAAGAAGCGCCTCACCAAGCAGCGCGACCAGCTCGCCGGCCGGATCGGCGGCGCGGAGAAGAAGCTCGGCAACCCGGGCTTCCTCAAGAACGCCAAGCCCGACGTCGTCGAGCGGGAGAAGGCCCGCCTCGAGGAGATGAAGCGCGAGCTCGGCACCCTCGAGGGGAACCTGGCGGCGCTGGACGGCTGAGGCGAGCGCTGCTGTGTCCGCCGAGACCTGGCCGTTTCAGATGATCGCCGGCTACGCGATCGAGGGGACGCTCGGTCAGGGCGGGATGGGGCGGGTCTATCGCGGGCGCCATCAGGCGCTCGACCGGCCGGTCGCGGTCAAGGTGCTCGACCCGGCGCTCCTCGCGAAGAGCCCGAGCGCCGCGGCGCGGTTCCTCCGCGAGGCGCGCCTCGCCGCCAAGATCGACCATCCGAACGTCGTCCGCGTCCTCGACTGCGGCGAGGAGGGTGGCCATCACTACCTCGTGATGGAGCTGGTCGAGGGCGAAAGCCTCGCCGACCGCCTCGCTCGCGAGGGGCCGCTGCCCTGGCGCGACGTCCTCGGCTGGGCCCGTCAGACGGCCGTCGCGCTGGGCGTCGCCGCGCAGCGCGAGATCATCCACCGCGACATCAAGCCGGGCAACCTCCTCCTCGCGAAGGATGGGACGCTCAAGGTCGCCGACCTCGGGCTCGCGAAGACCCTCGAGGCCGACGTCACCGCGATCACGGCCGAGCCGAACCAGATCCTCGGGACGCCCCTCTACATGTCCCCGGAGCAGTGCTTCCGGCCGCGCGAGATCGACGCGCGGAGCGACATCTACTCGCTCGGGGCGACGGTGTTCGAGCTCATCGAGGGACAGGTCCCGTTCTCGGGGCCCGCCTACTCGGTCCTGACCCAGCACCGCGAGGCAGAGCGCCCGGGGCTGGCGCGGGTCGCAGCGTCGAGCCCGGTCCAGCGCCTGGTCGCGCAGATGATGGCGATCGATCCGGCCGTCCGGCCGCAGAGCGCGGCCGAGCTGATCGAACGGATCGACCGGGTGCTCGCCGGCGAGGAGCCGACGGCCGTCGCGGAGACGCGCCGCCTCGCCGTCGCGACCCTCGCGGCGGCGGTGGCCGTGATGCTCGTCGTCGTCCTGGTCGCGATCGTCGCCGGCCCGCGGAGCGGCCCCGGCGATCCGGCGCCGGAGCCCGGCCCGGTCGCGATGGTCGGCGGGCCGTCCGATGGCGACGACGATGACGATGACGGGGCCGACGTCGTCGAGGACGACCCCGTCGGCGCCCGCAACGACCGTAACGGTATCTACGGCGACGTCGAGGAGCTGTCCGACGGCCGCTGGCGGGTGCGCTGGACCTTCGACGACCCACGCGAAGGCGAGGACTTCGAGCCGGTCGACGCGGTCGGCACCCACGTCGAGGTGCGCGACGGTCGGCTTCACATCTGGTGGGACGAGTCGATCCCCGAGGAGGAGCACGCCCCGATCGCGATCGCGATCGTGCGCCAGTTCCGGGTCGACCGGCTCGACTTCCGCGGCGAGATCATCACCGGCGATCACCTCAACTGGTACATCGACGTCGCCTGGCAGCCGCAGGAGTGGCTGCCCGAGCGCGGCCTCGCCGGGATCCACCGCTGGGACGGGCGACTGATGCTCGTTCACGGCGAGGAGCATCCCGTCCCCGGCTCGGCCGAGGCGCGGACCGGGCACGTCTACGAGGTCGCGGTGACGGCCACCGACGAGGCCGTCCGCTGGAGCGTCGACGGCGTCGAGCACCGCGTCGCCGCGCGCCGGGTGATGGCCACCGACGGCGCCCTCGGCCTCGGCGCGTGGGACAGCCACGTCGCGATCGACGACGTCGTCATGCTCGGCGAGCCCGGCCCGCGCTGACGCTCGTCACCCCTCGAGCGAGGCCAGGTCGCGGACGAGCTCGCTGAAGACGACGGGCGCGAGCTCGCCGAGCGGCACCGGCCGGCCGCCCCGGGTGACGGCCACGGCGCCGAGGGTCTGCTCGGGGAAGTGAGCCACGTCGCCCGTCACGATGCCGGGCTCGAGGTCGAGCTGCGCGCGGAGGCCGCCGGGGAGCGGGCGGTCCATCCACCCGACGATCCCCGCGTCCTGCGCCTCGCCCCGGCGCCAGCCGCGGTTCGTGAGCGAGAGGACGCGCCCGGTCGGCGCCTTGCGCTCGCGGAACCGCGCGAGCTTCTCCGCCGCCTTCTCCTCGGGGGTGACCCGGTGGACCGCACGAGCGAGCTGGTCGAACGGCGGGAGGAGCTCGTAGTCCGAGAGGCGCTCGCCCCAGACGCGCGCCTGATCGTCGGTCAGGTCGAGGCGGTGCGCGATCCCGACGGTGGCGTCCTCGGGCAAGACGAACGGCTCGTCGCCGGCGTCCGCGAGGCTCCGGTCCTCGTCGATCCGGAACAGCTCCCCGAGGGCGCCGCCTTCGGCGTCGTAGCGGCCCCAGACGAGGCGCCGGGCGAGGTGGTGCAGGAGCGGGTGGGTCGCGATGAAGGCCGAGAAGTCGCGGGCCGACCAGCGACGCTGGGCGACCATCGCCGCCTCGAACCGCGCGACCTGATGCGCGCTGACCGCCCGCGCCTCCTTCTTGAGCGCCTTCCACGCCTTCTCGGCCGCGGGGGCCCTCTCGGCGTCGTCGCGCTTTCCCGGCTTCGGCAGGTTCTTGAGGCGCTTTCCCGTCTCGTCCTTCACGTGCGGGACGAGGTGCTCGTCGAACGACACCGTGAAGCGCCGCGGTCCGTAGTCGAGCTCGAGCGTCCCGCGCTCGTCGAGGCCGAGGTCGGGCACGAGTCGGTCGGCCAGCTCGTCGGCGGTGAGGCCGAGCTTCGCCGCGACCTCGTCGATCCGCTCGCGGGCCGCGTCGCGGAGGCCCTTGAACTTCACCCGCTGGGCGATCCGGTGGAGCTCGTTGAGGGCGGCGTCGGAGCCGATCGCGGCGAGCACCTCGAGGCCGATCACGGCGCGGGCGTGGGCGCTCTCGCCGGGCCAGGCGCGGACCAGCGGCGCCAGGGCTCGGGCGGCCTCGTCGTCGCCGAAGACGCCGACGGCGCGGAGCGCCCAGACCGACTTCGCCGGCGCGCCGGCGCCGAGCCACGCCTCGAAGAGCGCCCAGGTGAAGCGGGCGAGCGACGCCGGGTCGGTCGCCGCCCGGACGTGGTCGAGGCCGACGTAGGGATCCTCGACGTCGGAGAACGCGAGCATCACCAGGAGATACCCGACGGCCGTCTCGGGCAGCGCGGCGTGCCCGCGGCCGGCGAGGAGGACGGCCGGGAGGGCGCCGGCCTCGAGCCAGTCGGGCGGCGCGGGGATGCGCTTCGGGAAGGCGGCGAGCGGATAAAAGTCGAGGACGTCCGCGAGGGCGTCGACCGCCGCCGTGCCCCAGCGTTCGGCGGTCGTCCGGATCGTCTCGCGCTCGCCCTCGCCGACGAGGTAGCGGAGCGCGGCTCGGGCGGCATCGCGCGGCTTTCCCTTCTCGCCGACGGCGTCCGGGATGAGGCCGACGGCGGCCGCCTCGGGGTGTCGCCGCAGCCAGGCGCGGGCGAGCTTGCGTCCGCTCTTGAGCCGGGCGAGGGCGTCCGCGACGCGCGGGGCGAAGTCCGCGACGTCGAACGGGAGGAAGAGCTCGAGGTCCGACGGCGAGCCGGTGAGCAGGCCGCGGATGAGCGGGAGCGCATCGAGCTCGAAGCGGCCGACAATGGCGGGCAGCCACTCGCCCCAGAAGACGGCGTGCCGCGTCCGCTCCTCGAGGGCGAGCCATCGATCGAGGAGGGGACGCACGATCTCGCGCGGGCCGATCGCGAGCGCCACGACGGCCTGGACCGTTCCGGGGAACTCGCCGGGGTCGACGGTCTCGACGAAGGCGCGCCACTCGTCGCGGTCGAAGGCGCCGAGGACGCTCGCCCAGTAGGTGCCGTCGGGGTCGCGCGTGTCGGTCCATCGCCGCTGCTCGTCCTCGTCGACCCAGCGCATCGACTCGGGGTGGGCGTGGGCGTCGAGCGGCAGCGGCTTGCTCGCCCCCTTCCTCCGCGCCGCCTTCGTGAGCCACGGCGGAGCGACCAGGATCGGCGGGAGCTCGTCCTCGGAGGCGGCGGGGGCCACGGGGCCGCGGGACGCGCGGAGTGCGTCGATCCGCGCCCGGACCGCCTCGGGCAGCTCGCCCGCGACGGCGTCCGCGGCATCGGGAGCGGACCCGACGACCGCCGCGAGCAAGCGCTCCAGCGGCGCGCGACGCTTCTCGCCCTTCGCGCCCGCCAGGGCGGGCCCGAGGGCGCGGAGCATCCGACGCGGGAAGCGCGCCGCCGCCTCGCTCGCCGCGGCGGCGAAGCGCCGGTGATGGACGTGACGCACGAGCGTCGCCGCCGCCTCGTCGCTCGGCAGGACGCCGAGCGCCTCGGCGATGGGCTTGGCCTCCGACGAGCCGGCGGCGTCGCCGCGGTCGACGAGCTTCGCGAGCGCGGGGGCCGCCGCCGCGCCGAGCCCGTCGACGAGGGTCGCGATCCGGCCGGCGATGTCGAGCGTCCTCGACAGCTCGAAGAGCGACATGTCGTCGAGGATCGCCTCGAGATGATCGACCGTGCCGACCGAGGGGAGCAACCAGAGGGCGGAGCACCGCTTCTTCGGGCTCTTGCCGAGGGCGCGCGAGGCCTCCGCGACGACCTCTCCGGCCCAGGCGGCCTCGGTCGGGAAGAGGAAGGTGACGACGCATCGGGCGAGGAAGCTCGTCCGGAGCGCGTCGGCCGACGCGCCGGCAGCGGCGTAGGCCGCATCGTCGGCGGAGGCGAGGAGGCCGCGGAGCCGCTGCGCGAGGGCGAAGCCGCGGTCCGCCGCGCGGATCAGGTTCGCGTCCGGGTCGTCGCGGTCGAGGCGGAGCCTTCGCCCCCGGGCGCCCCGGGCATCGTCGATCCGCCAGCCGAGGCGGCCGACGAGCGCCTCGACCGCGAAGGCGAGGTCGGGCCCGGATGCCCACGCATCGGCGACGGGGGCGCCGAACGGCGCGTCGTAGATGCCGTAGGGGTGGCCGATCACGGCCGCGAGGACGGCCTCGACCTGGGTGTCGACGGCCTCGGCCGGTCCCCCCTCGGCGAGCCGGGCGCGCGCCGAATCGAGGAGGGCGGCGTCGGCGGCCTCGCCAGGCGTGACACTCGCGATCGCCTCGGCGTGCTTGGCCGCGCGCTTGCGGACGGCGCGGAGCGCCTTCTTCGCGTCGAGCTTCGCCGGCGGCGGCACGAACGCCCCGCCGCGGCGGGGCATGATCCGCCTGGCCCAGGCGTCGGGCAGGACGAGGGCGTCCTCGTCGTCGGAGAGCGGCTCGCGCATCGTCGGTCAGCCGCCGGTCGGCTCGGGCCGCGTCGCGCCGGGCGGAACGCGGAGGCCGGTCGCGGCCTCCACCTCGGCGCGGAGGCTCGCTCGGTCGAGCTTCGCGCTGGTGAGCTGGTCCATCGGCCAGAGCCGGAGGACGCCGTCCGCGCCGCCGAGGGCGAGGCGCGTGCCGCCGTCGACGAAGGCGAGGGTCGTCACGCGTCCGCCGATCGCCTCGGGCGGGATCATGAACGGCGCGCTCGCGGATCCGCCGGGCCCGTCGCCGATCAGCCGAAGCTCGACCCGGGCGCCATCGGTCGCGGCGAGCCACCCGTCCGAGCGGATCGCCAGAGCGATGAGCGGCTCCTCGTGGAGCCTCGGGATCGACTCGGACTCGATGCGATCCTCCCCGCGAACGGAGCGGAGCAGCTCGAGCACACCGTCGGCGCGTCCGACGGCCAGGACGCTCGGCCCGGATGCGAGCGACCGGACCGGCCGACCCGACGCGAGCTCGCGCGGCGAGCTCTCGCCGGCGAGCAGCTCGGCCAGCTTCCAGGAAAGGACCGCGCCGTCCTCACCTCCCGAGAAGACGTTCTCGTCCCTCCCGTCCGGCGCCACGGCGGTGACCGGGCCCGCGTGCGCCGTCTCGGCCGCGGCGATGAGGCGGCGCCTTCGCAGGTCGAACGCCGCGATCGTCCCGGTCTCCCCGCCAGCGATGAGGTGGCGGCCGTCCGAGACCGTGGCGAGCGCGCGTTGCGCCGGCTCTCCGGCCGCGAGGAGGCCGCCGGCGCCGGAGCGCTTCCCGTCGAGCCGCTCGACGACCAGGGCGCCGTTCTCGAACGCGACGATGACGCGATCGTCGACGGCGGTCGCCGCCGTCACCCGGATGGGCTCGTCGCCGTCCCGCTCGTCGTCGCCCGCGATCCGGCGGGACGTCGTGGCCGTGCCCCGGCGGATCACGCGGAGCTCGCCGTCGATGCTCATGCCCAGGAGGCGGTCCTCGAGGGTTCCGATCGCGACGAGCGCCGTCGGGTGAAAGCGCCACGCGCTGGCGCCTTCTGGGTCGTGGGGGCGCCAGATGCGCGGCGCGCCGCCCGGTCCGCCGCCGACGGCGACGAGGCGCCCGTCCGATGACCAGGAGCCGGAGAGGTAGCCTTGCTTCAGCCCCCGGAGCGTCGCGATCAGTCGCTCCGAGGCGGGCGCGGGGCCGCGGCCGACGTCCCAGATCCGCGCCTCGCCCCCGCCGCTCGGCGCGAGCAGGCGCTGGCCCTCGGGGGAGAACGCGACGTCTCCGACCGCGCCAGCGTGCGGCTCGAGGACGAGGCTCGTCTCGCCCGACGCGAGCTCGATGATGTGGACCGTCCGTCCCTCGGTCCCGACGGCGACGCGATCGCCGGCCGGGCTCCACGCGAGCGCATGGATCTGGGCGCCGGTCACCCTCTTCGCGAGGACCGGGTCCCACTCGGCGCCCCGGAGACGCCAGCCGAGCAGCTCGCCCGAGCGGGTTGCGACGGCGAGCAGGTCGGGGCGGCTGGCCGGCCCGAACGCGACCGCCGCGATCCGGCCCTTCCGGGGCTCGACGACGGCGGGCGACCGGGTCGGGTGCCGCGCGGCGAAGATGCGGATCCTTCCGTCGTCGCAGCCCGTCGCGATCCACCTCCCGTCGGGGCTGACGTCGAGGTCGGTGACCGCGGCCGGATGCCTGGAGAGGGTGGCGACCGGGGTCTTGCGGCCCGAACGCCACGCGAGGACCGAGCCGTCCTCGTGGCCGGCGAGGAGCACGTCGCCCCCGTCGCTCCACGCGATCGCCCGGCAAGGCGCCGAGCCAGCCAGGACCTCGGGCTCGGTTCCCTCGAGCCCGGCGACGCGGATCGAGCCGTCGGTCGCGGCGTAGGCGACGGTCGGCTTACCCTTCGGCCGGAAGGCGACCGCCTCGATGCCGACCGCCTCCTCGAGCGCGGGGAGATCGACCGGGCGTCGCCAGGCGCCGCCGCGGGCGCGGGCCAGCGTGATCCGGGCGCGCGGCGAGTCGCGGGCGGCGAGCGCCGTCGCGGCGAGGACGGCGGCCTCGCGATGGGAGCCAGCGGCGAGGTGGGCGTCGGCCGCGCCGAGGAGGGCGTCGGAGCGCGCGCGTCCGACCCAGCGCGCCGGATGGAGGTCGTCGTGGGGATGACGCGGGGCGAGGAGCTCGGCCGCGTCGGACGGGATCGCGACGAGGCGGAGACCGCTGTCGGTCCCTCGATCGCTGGCCTTGCTGTTGCCCCGGGAGGCGAGTCGGCTGTCGGCCGGCGGCCAGCCCCACCCGCCGCCGCGGGTGACGCGCGCCGTCCCGGTGCGGGGACCGGTCGGGTCGACGACGGGCCCGGCCGGGTAGGGGCCGAACAGGTCGGCGCACCACTCCTTGGCGTTGCCGTGGACGTCGTGGAGCCCCCACCGGTTCGGGCGGTAGCTGCCGACCGGGGCGGCGACGCGATGGCCGTCGTCGCCGGGGTACGCCGCGTAGCCGCGGCCGCTTCCCTCGTCGTTGCCGTTGCCGTGGAGGCGCCCGAGGCTGACGTCGTCGCCCCACGCCCACGCGCCGGGCTCGCCCGCGCGGGCCGCCCACTCCCACTCGGCCTCGGTCGGGAGGCGGTAGAGATGATGACCGTCCTCGCGGGCGTTGAGCCAGGCGCAGAGCGCGACGGCGTCGTGCCAGGTCATCGCGGCCGGTTGATCGTCGCCGTCGAGCGAGTGGCCCTGGGCCGAGCCCGAGCTGTGGTCGGCGCGGAACCGGCGGAGCTGTGCGTTCGTCACCTCGGTCGCGCCGAGGTAGAACGCGCGCGTGATCGTCACCTCGTGGGGCGCCTCGCCCGCGTCGCGCCCGGGCTCTTCGGGCCGGCTGCCCATCGTGAACGTGCCCGGCGGGATCAGGGTGAAGCGCATCCCGAGCTCGTTCTCGAACCACAGGGGTCGCTGCAGGCGGGCCGCCTCGCGCCGCTGGGCGAGGTCGGGCTCCCACCAGGCATCGTCGGGGACCGGCGCGATCTTCTCGTCGACGATCCGGGTGATCGCGACCTCGCCGGTCGTGCGCTCCCCGTGACGATCGGTCGCGACGACCTCGATCGCGTTCGCGCCGGGGGCGAGGTCGACCTCGAGGGCGAAGTGACCATCGTCGACCGGCGCGTCGGCGCCGTTCACCGTCACCGTGCTCGCCGAGCCGCGGACGCGTCCGGTCACGGTGATCCGGGTGGCCCGGGTGGATGAAGGCACCGGCACGACCTCGAGCTCGGGGCCGTCGGGCGCGCTCGGGATCGTCGCGGTGCCCGACCCGCCCGACCCGCCCGGCCCCGGATCGTCGCCGGCGATCGGGCCGGGATCGCTCGTCGCGCCTCCGCTCCCGGTCGCGACGTCGACCGGATCATCCTCGCCGGCGCCGGGACCGGTCGCGCTCCCCTCACCGCCCCGGTCGGGGGCGTCTCGGTTTGCTTCCGAGGCGAGAGCCGCCTCGCGGAGGCGCCGGTTCTCGCTCGCGAGCGAGAGGGCGAAGGCGACCGCGGCGAGCGCGACGACTACCGCCGCGCCGGCTCCGAGGACCGTCGCGTTCTTTCGGACGAGCCGCTGGATCCGCTCGGCCGGGCTCTCCGATCGGGCGTCGATCGGTTCGCCGGCGAGGACGCGGTCGAGGTCGTCGGCGAGCTCGCCGGCGGACTGGTAGCGCCGGTCGGGGTCCTTCTCGATACACCGGAGGCTGATCGTCTCGGCGTCGCCGGCGCAGCCCGGCTCGAAGGCGCTCGGCCGCTCGGGAGCGCGCTCGAGGAGCGCGACCATCACCTCGATCTCGCTCGCGGCGATGAACGGCGGCCGCCCCGCGAGCATCTCGTAGAGGGTGGCCCCGATCGCGTAGACGTCGCTCCGGGCGTCGACGTTCGCCGCGCCGGTCTGGGCCTGCTCGGGCGGCATGTAGCTGACGGTGCCGAGGAGCGCGCGGGTCTTGGTGAGGCGCTCGCCGGCGTCGCGGAGCTTGGCGAGGCCGAAGTCGAGGACCCAGGGCTTGCCGTCGGGGTCGAGCATGATGTTGTGCGGTTTGATGTCGCGGTGGAGGACGCCCCGATCGTGGGCGTGCTCGACGGCCCGGGCGACGTCGCGCGCGATCCTCAGGGCGTCGGGGATCGGCAGGCGGGGCTGGTCGGGGAGGAGGCGGTGGGAGAGGGCGACGCCGGGGATGAGATCCATGGCGAGAAACGTCACGCCGTCGGCCTCGCCGACCTGGTGGACCCCGACGATGTTCGGATGGCGGAGCCGCGCGACGGCGACCGCCTCCCGCTGGAAGCGCTTGAGGGCCGCCTGATCGCCGCCCCGGACGACCTTGAGGGCGACCGGCCGGGCGAGGCGCTCGTCCCACGCGTGATGGACGACGCCCATGCCGCCGCGCCCGAGCTCGCCGAGCAGGACGTAGGGACCGAGGCGCCGCGTCGGGTCGAGCCGGGCGCGGGCGAGCTCGTCGGGGCTCGGGGCGCCGGCCGGGCCGCGGGACGGAGGACCGGGGGGCTGGGCGCCGCCTGGGAAGGCCGACCTCATGCCCCGAGTGTGACGCGGGCGCGATGCGCTTTCCACCGGGCCACGGCGTCGTTAGCCTCGGGGCCGGAGAGGGGGACGAGGGCATGTTCGGGTTCGGGGGCGGAGGCAAGCGGCGCGGCGCGATCCGGGTGGGCGAGCGCGTCTACCTGCGCCGTCCGCGGCGGCGCGACGCGGACGAGCTCGTCGCGCTCGTCCGGAGCAGTCAGGGGCAGCTCCATCCCTGGGCGAGCCCGCCGGCGGACCGCGAGGCGTTCCTCCGCTACGTGAAGCGCGCGCGCAGCCCCCGGTTCGAGCCCTTCTTCGTGCGCCGGCTCGATGACGAGGCGCTCGTCGGCGTCGTCAACGTGAGCGAGATCGTCCTCGGCGGCTTCCTCTCCGCCTACCTCGGCTACTACTCCGGCGCCGAGCTCGCCGGGAACGGCTACATGACCGAGGGGCTCACCCTCGTGATCGAGCACTGCTTCGAGCAGCTCGGCCTGCACCGGCTCGAGGCGAACATCCAGCCCGGGAACGACCGGTCGCTCGCGCTCGTGAAGCGGCTCGGCTTCGAGAAGGAGGGCTTCTCGCCGGGCTACCTCAAGGTCTGCGGGAAGTGGCGCGACCACGAGCGCTGGGCGATCCTGGTCGATCGCTGGGAGGAGCGCCGGGGCGAATGACGGCGCCGCGACGGGACGATGACGGGGGAGCGCGAGGATCGGACGGTGCCGCGGTCGCCGGACCGAGCTTGCGACCGCGCGGAGCAGCCGTCACCATCGACACGGTGGAGCCCATGCGTGCCTCGAACCTGCTGATCTCGACGATGGCCGTCGCGCTGGTCGCGTGCGCCGGCTGCGCGAGCGGTCCCGAACGCGCCCCCGCGCAGCCCACCGATGCGCCCGAGGCGAAGACGGCGCGTCCCGCGGAGGCGATCGGCTCCGAGCGCCCCGCCGGGCCGCCGCCCGGTCCGGGCGAGCGCGGCGAGGAGCTCCTCGACGAGCTCGCCGGCGAGCTGAGCCTGCGCGAGCAGGCCGATCGCGCCGTCTCGAGCAAACATCTGCGCGCGGGGATCTCGCTCTACGAGCGGCTCGAGTTCCGCCGCGCCGAGCGCGAGCTGGCGAGCGCGCTCGCCGCCTGGGCCCAGAACAAGCTCGCCGAGCAGTATCTCACCCGCTGCCAGTTCGTCCTCGGCAAGCGCGATCGGGTCTTCGCGACGAGCACCGAGCAGCTCGTCGATGAACGGAGCGTCCTCGTCCAGCAAAAGGAGATCGAGGTCCAGAGGCTCCTGGATCGCGCGAACGCCGCCGCCGCGACCGGCGACCTCGGCGCCGCGATCGCGGGGTACGAGCGCGTCCTCGAGGAGCTCTCCTGGCTGCCCTACCACCGCAAGGACGGCCGGGCGCTGCAGGAGACGACGCGCTCCCGGCTCCTCGAGGCCCGCCGCGCGAAGCGAACGGCCGACCTCGTCCAGCGCGAGCGACTCCAGAAGCTGGCCTTCGCCCGGGCGCAGGCGGAGGCGGACGCGGCCCGCGATCGGCGCGACCGGAAGGTCCAGGCGCTTCTCCGGAAGGCGACCTACCACATCAACCGGCGCGAGTACCGGAAGGCCGAGGAGCTCGCCGACGAGATCCTGCTGCTCGATCCATCGCACGGGACGGCCGGCAACGTGCGGGATCACGCGATCCGCGGGCGGCACCGGTCGAGCCAGGCGCGCCTCGCGAGCGAGCGGCGGGAGCAGGATCGGCGCGACCTCGAGGGAACGCGGGAGGCGGCCGTTCCGTACGGAGGGCGACGGCACTGACCACGATGGGATGACGGTTCCTGGAACACGCGCGCGCGATTGCCGCCGCGAGAAACGATCCACAGATTTCACAGATTACACAGATAGCCGCGGGCGACTCGCGGGTCTTGCCGAACGCGGACGGGCCTCGGCCGACGGCGAGGGATGACCGTCTTCG
>JAJDCQ010000054.1 GCA_029260755.1 Planctomycetota bacterium
TCGCCGCGCTGACGCGGGGATAGCGCCGATGGGGTCAGGTCTCGGTTGTTCGCATAAACCCCGCTCATGCGAACATCCGAGACCTGACCCCTTCGCGTCTCGCGGCGACGTGTCGCCAGATGACGCCTGAAGATCCTGTCCGAGCCCTGGCGCCCATCGGCGACGGTGCTGGGCGATGGCGTCGCATATCGCTGCGCGTCATGATTGATGATGCACGGGAACGGATTCCGTCGACGTCCTAACTTACGACGCCTTCAGGGCCGCGTTTCTGGGCTCGAGCCGACGGGTTGGCACGCGGTTTTCATTGGAAGGTACACGCTCCATCGCGTCGGGAAGCGCGATCGGGCGAAGGGATACGAGGGGAAGACCACGGATGCACACCACACCACACACGACCAGGGTCCGATCGAGCCGCGGCACCGCGCTGATCGTCGTGATCTCGGTCCTGGCGCTCCTGGCCGTCTTCATCGTCGCGGTCGCTGGCCAGATGCGGCTGGAGCGGAGCGCCTCGAGCAACTACCTGCTCGGACAGCGCGCCCGCCTCGTCGCCCTCGCCGGCTATCACCGGGGGGTGATCGAGCTGCGACGAACCGAGCTTCGGAACGCGTTCCCGACCCTCGATGAGTCGTGGAGCTACCGCGACGACGACGGGCAGGGCTCGGGCGCGGGTATCCCGGTCGAGGTGGCGAACCTCCCCTCCTACCGCCTCGGCGCCGACGCCGCGGGTGCGTTCTCGGGGGCGATGGCGTCGCAGTATGGCGCGGCTAACGGCGACCGCTACATCCTCCGGATCGTGGACACGGCGAGCCAGGTTCATCTCGAGCTGCCGGCCGATCGCCTCGCCGACATGCTCGACAACCTCGGCCGCGCGATCAGCGAGGAGCGCGTCGCCCGCGGGCTGGCGCCGCTCGACCCGATCGCCGGGCGTGGCGCCGAGATCGCGCAGCTCCGCGATGACGTCGGCGGCTTCGACCGCAAGGACCAGCTCGACGCGATCCTCTCGGCGGACGAGCTCGCCGCGCTCCGCGACTACGTCTCCCTCCACGCCTGGGTCGACGAGACCACTTCCCGCCTCGTCGAGGTCGACCCGATCGACGGGATCCCCCGGTTCGAGTTCGAGCCGCGCGCGCCGATCAACGTCAACACCGCGTCGCGGCCGGTCCTCATCGCCGCGTTCGCCGGGATCGCCCTCCCCGGGACGCCGCCGATCAGCTACGACCAGGCGGCCACCATGGCCGACGAGGTGATCCGCTACCGCCAGAGCGACGTCGACGGCGAGGGCGCGATCACCACCTGGGGCGAGTTCTACGACCTCGCCGACTCGTTCGCCGGCCCGTTCGCGGGCGGCCTCGAGCCGAGTCAGGTCGCGGCCGTCAAGATCAACGCGAACCCGAACCTGACGATCTCCGAGCTCAACCCCGAGCGCGTGATCAACCTCGGCGCCGACAAGGGCGACCAGGTCGCCGCGACGACCGAGCTCACCTTCATGACGATGGGCGTCTACGAGATCGAGTCGCTCGGCCGCATCCTCGACGGGAACGGCCTGGTGATCTCGGAGCAGAAGCTCTCCGCGGTCGTCACCCTCTACGACGTCGCGCGGATCACGACGCAGGATCAGTTCGCGCGGGCGCGGATCCCCGATCCGGACGCGGCGACCGAGTCGTTCCCCAACTCGATGGAGCACCTCGGCGACGTCGCCGAGCGCGGCTCGGCGTTCTCGGGCTACGTCCATCTCTGGTCGACCGACCCGATCTACCAGAGCCGCTCGATCGTCCCCGAGGATCAGGTCTTCGCGGGCGACGACGTCGGCTTCGACCCCGACTTCGACCTCGACCTCGGTGGCGACGACGGTGACGGCGGCGCGGGCGGCGACCCGGGCGGACCCGATCCGACCGGTGGTGGCGGTGGTGGCGGCGGCGGCGGCGGCGGAGGCGGCGGCTTCGACGCCGGCGAGCTCGCCAAGCTCGCCCTCGAGGCGGCCGGCGGCGACGTCGGTGCGGCCGTCCAGGCCGTCCTCGGCTCGGGCGTGAGCGCGGCGGACCAGCAGGCGGCGATCGCCGAGATCCTCCGTCAAGGTGAGCCGGTCGGCGAGCCTCCGGTGATCGACCCCGACACGAGCACGGTCGAGGACGCGATCGCCGCGGCGATGGCGCTCGGCGGGGCGAGCGAGGAGGACCGCGCGGCGGCGATCATCGCGCTCAACGGCGCCGACCCCGACACCCTCCGGGCGATGCTCGAGGCGCTCGCCGACGGCGGCGGCGACCAGGACATCATCGACCAGATCGTCGACCTCGGCGGCGGCGCGCCTGGCGGCGGCGGCGGCGGTGGCGGCGGGGCTCCTGGCGGCGGCGGTGGGCCGCTCCCCGCTCCGGGCGGTGGACCCGACGGCGGTGGGCCGCCTGGCGGCGGCGAGCCGTTCCCGGTCGAGCCTCCCGGCGGCGGCGGCGGCGAGCCGGGCGGCGGTGGCGGACCCGGCGGCGGTGGCGCCGGCGAGGGTGGCGTGAAGGTCGTCGTGGTCGGCGGGAAGGTCTTCTCTCTCCTCGCGGGCCTTCAGTCGACCGCGACGCTGCTCCACGAGGAGGCCGACGAGGCCGTCCCCGCCGACGAGGGCGGCGACATCTTCCCCGACGGCTTCCACCAGTCCCAGATCAAGCGGCGGCTCGCTCACCTCCCGCCGGACGACCTCGACCCGGTCGAGGGCTCGATCGAGATCTGGTTCAAGCCCGATGCGGACGACCAGGTCGGCGTCGAGGTGCCGATCGTGACCGCGATCACGCCGCTCAGCCCCGAGCAGGGCCTGCGGCTCGACGTGCGGGTGGCGATCGATGGCGACGAGCTCCGCATCGTCAGCGAGCGGACGTTCTACGAGTCCGGCGCGAGCACGGTCCCGAACCCGTTCGAGTTCGCCCAGACGATCGCGAGCGGCGCGTTCCCCGACAAGGGGATCCCGAACGAGTGGCACCATCTCCTCGTGATCTGGAAGGACGGAACCGATCACGAGGTCTACGTCGACGGCGAAGAGGTCAAGCAGGAGTCGGCGTTGAAGGCCAAGGACTGCGGGGGCGGCGGCATCGACGTCGGCAGCGTGCCGACCGACGCACTGTTCGAGATCGGCGGCGGATTCGACACGACCGGGAGCGGCGCGTTCCGCGACCTCACGATCGACGAGATCATCGCGCTGGTCGGCCTCTTCCCGGACGACCCGAAGAAGATGCCCCCCCCGGAGCGGTTCGACAGCGCCGACGTGTTCGTCGTCGGACGGTTCGAGGGCAAGTTCCCACCGATGCCCGAGACGGTCGAGCTCGGGACGATGACGTGGACCGAGTTCATCCCCGACGGCTTCGGCGACCGGGTGTTCGAGGACGCCGTCTTCAACGCCGAGCTCGGCCTGGTGATCGACGGCGTCGAGCTGACGACGGGCGACCCCGACGCGGACCAGCTCGACCCGACCCTGGAAGACCTCATCGCCAACGACAAGGACCTGAAGAAGGCCCTCGACAAGATCGAGAAGAAGAAGAAGAAGATCGCCAAGGAGACGAAGAAGGCCGCCGAGAAGACGCAGCGCCTCGTGGACAAGATCGCCGAGGACATCGCGGACATCCTCGCGGACGCGGATCCCCTGACCGGCCCTTCGGCCAAGGACCTCGCGGAGATCGCCAAGCTCCAGGAGAAGAAGGCCAAGGAGCTCGCCAAGATCGACGAGAAGCTCGCCAAGAAGCTCGAGAAGGAAGCTGAGAAGCTCGAGAAGGAGCTCCAGAAGCTCGAGGAGAAGCTCGGGATCACCATCCCTCGCGATGGCGTCGGGATCGACCCATCCTCGGATGCCCCGGGTGCGCCCGACGCGACGGCCGACAACCTGGTCGGGACGGATGTGATCAACATCGGCTCCGGCGGCGGGTCGTCCTCCTCGGGCGGCGGCGACGGCGTGCCAGGCATCATCTTCGCGGGTGAGGAGGTCGAGTTCACGATCGAGTTCACCTACGACCCGAGCTCGGGCGAGCCGCTCAACGTCTCGCCGGTGCTCGACGATGTGACCCTGACCTACCGAGGCGCCCTCCGGATCCACACGTTCGAGTGGGCTCAGTAGGCCTCGGCCCGACCCCGCGCAACCAACCAACGGAGCCAGCGACCGCGACCGGCTCGCACCCCCGACCCGGGGCGGGGGTGCGGGCCCATCGTGCTTGCGCTCTCGGCAGCGGAGTCGTTGGAATGGGCGTGGGCCCGCGCCGCGAACGCGGCTCGAACGCCCCCCCCCGCCCCAGGAGGTGGACCTCTGAGACCCGCCCCGCGCCTCGCGGCCCTGCTCGTCACCTCTCTCCTCGTCACGACGCTCTCAGGGTGCTTCATCCAGTACCCCGTCAACGAGCAGCTGCTCGAGCACGGAACGATCGGCGCGGGTGGGGGCTACCGCTTCGACAACCTCGCCCTGGGCGAGGGGAACACCGACTCGCTGTTCGTCTGCGTCGCCTTCTCGGGCGGCGGGATGCGCTCGTCGGCGATGGCCATGGGCGCGATCGAGAAGCTCGCCGCGCTCGAGATCACCTGGGAGGGGGAGAGGAAGTCCCTTCTCGACGAGGTCGACGTGATCTCGTCGGTCTCGGGAGGGTCGTTCACGGCCGCGTACTTCGCGCTCCATGGCCGCGAGCGCCTCGTCGAGGACTTCGAGGGGGCCTACTTCTCCAGGTCGATCGACCGCGAGCTCGTCCTCTGGGGGATCTGCCCGTGGCTCGGCTGGGGGCGGTTCATCTCTCCGAACTTCGACCGGGCGGACATGGCGGCCGAGCTGTACGAGTCGATCTACGGAGAGCACACGTTCCGCGTGATCCCGCGGCGCAGGCCCTTCCTGGTCCTCCAGGCGACGAACCTCGGCTCCGGTGACCTCTTCGCGTTCACGCAGGACGAGTTCGACCTCCTGGGCTCGGACCTCGGCTCGGTCCCGATCGCGCGCGCCGTCGCGGCATCGTCGGCGTATCCGGTCCTCCTGAGCCCGATCCGCCTGCGCAACTACCCCTCGCCGAAGCCCGCGCACCTTCCGGCAGCGATCCAGGAGGCCCTCGCCGACGACCGGGACGGCGAGGGCCAGGTCGTCCGGCGGGCCGCGCAGCGCGACCGGCGCCGCTGGCAGTGGGCCCGGACGAGGCGCTCCTACGTCGAGGATGCGGAGCAGCATCCCTTCGTCCACCTGATCGACGGCGGCGTCGCCGACAATCTGGGCGTGGGGTTTCTGACCGAGGCGTACCGGAGCGGCTTCATCCGCGACCGGATCGCCCGGAACGCGATCAAGAAGCTCATCGTGATCGTCGTGAACGCGCGCAACCGCCCGCCGTCGGACGTGGAGCTCGACGAGTCCTCGCCCGACGCCTACGACGTGCTCATGAGCACGACCATGACGGGCATCGACACGGCGGCGCTCGAGCACTCCGAAGGGCTCCGGGAGCTCCTCGCCGGGCGGCGAACGCCCCCCCCGGGCGGGGTCGACCCCCACTTCATCGAGCTCAACCTCGACGACCTCCCCGACGCCGAGAGACGGCGCGAGCTCCTCGAGACGCCCACGAACTACAGCCTCGAGCTCGACCGCGTGTGGGCGCTCCGGGTGGCGACGGGCGAGCTCCTCGAGCGGCACCCCGAGCTCCGACGCCTGCTCCGGGACGCGGGGGCCGGCGGCGACTGACGCGCCCCGGGCGGAAAAATCAGCGCCGCCAGGCGCGGGTCCTTCCGCACTGCACGGATTCCTCCGCGCTCGACCTGGCCCGGCGGGGTGAATTCCTCGGTGGTTACGCGAGGCACTGGCTTTGCACCGACGGGCGCGAACGACAGCCAGGAGACCGCTCTTCCATGGGAACGACCACCGGGAACGTCCGCCTGACCGATGAGCTCCGCCGCGAGCACGACGCGCTCCTCGGCAGCCTCACCGCCCTCGAACGGATCATCCATCGGGGCGACACCGATGCCGCCCACGGCCTGCTCGAGTGGCTCCGGGAGACACTCGACGAGCATCGGGTGAAGGAAGACGCGGTCCTCGTTCCCCGCCTTCGGGAGCACCTCGGTCCACAGGCGCCGGCGGCGACGAAGCTCCTCAAGGAGCACGAGAGCGAGGAGAGAGTGATCGAGCGCTTCGTGGCCGCGCTCGAGTCGGGCGAGCTCCAGGCCTACCGGGGCTCCGGCCTGGCCCTGATCGACCACATCCGCACCCACATCCGCCGGGAGGAGAACATCCTCTTCCCGATGATCGAGCGCCCCCTGAACGACGTCGAGCGCGAGGGCGTGCAGGAGTGCTTCGAGCGGGTGACTCAGTCGACCGACGGCGGCGAGATGTAGTGCCAATGGTGAGCGGTCCCCGGGCCGCTCCGTCGGTACGAGAAGAACCCGCGCGGATCGCAGCGGGTGCAGGCCGGCTCGAAGGCCTCGGTCTCGTCGACGCCCACTCCGCACCGCGAGAGGACCGCGCGCACGGCCGCCGGGAGGTCGACGTGCGGCCGTGGCTCGCCAGCGATCACGAACCGCACCTCGAACTCGCGGGCGACCTCGGGGCCGACCTCGAAGCAGCACGGACCGATGCACGGCCCGATGGCGGCGCGGAGGTCGCTCGCGTGTCCGCGAGATCCCAGCAGCGTCGAGACCGCCGCCTCGACCACGCCGGCGACGAGACCGCGCCAGCCCGCGTGCACGGCGGCGACGCCGCCGCGACGTTGCTCGTGGAGGAGCACCGGGACGCAGTCGGCCGTCCGGACCGAGACGGCGACGCCGGGCGTCCGGGTGACGATCGCGTCGGCCGGCCGGTCGGCGATCGCCTCGACCGACTCGCTCCCGTCGACCGTCAGGACGGCGGTGCCGTGGACCTGTCGGGCGCGGTAGAGGCGTGCGGGGAGGCACGTGTCGTCGCGGGCCGCCGCGAAGCGGTGGGGGGCGCGGAGGACGGGTGCGGCGTGGGCGAGCGAGGTCGGCATCGCCCAGAAGATCGGATTGAATCGCGCGCTAGTTGAGCGACTCCCGCCAGTAACGCCCCTTGAAGAACGTCTTGAAGAAGCGTGGGACGAGGGGGTGACGGATCCGGTTGCCGCTCTCGTCCGCCTCGAGGTTGCTCTCGGCGACGTAGGTCGTGTGCTGCGCCCGGTCGACGAGGACGTGGTACCAGGGCTGGTCGCGCTCGGGCTGGGTCTGGTTCTTGTCGTACCAGTCGTCGTCGGCCTCGCAGCTGTCGTCGGCCGAGACGATGACGCCGCGATAGTCGTAGCGCTTGTGATGGACGACCTGGCCGACGGAGAACTTGAACTCGCTCTTCGCCATGCTCGCTCTCCCCCGATCACCACGCGCCGCGTCCGGCGTCGCGGCAAGCCGCCATGATGGGGCAACGCCGCCGGGTTGGCCACCGATGCGACCTGCGCCCGCGACGCGCTGCGGCGGTGAGAGTTGATGCCCCCGCGGGAGAGCGGCATCCTTCGGGGGTGACCGACGCGCCGACCTCTTCCCCGCCGCCGCCCCCGTCCGATCGGCACGCGACGATCGCCGAAGGCGACGCCCTCCGCGACTACATCCTCCACGAGCGCATCGGCGCTGGAGGCGGCGGCGTCGTTCACCGGGCGAGCCATCGCCACATCCCCGAGCGGGTCGTCGCGATCAAGATCCCCCACGAGGAGGCGGCCGTCGAGCTGCTCCGCGCCGAGGGAGCGATCGCCGCGCGTCTCGAGGAGCACCCCGGCGTCGTCCGCGTGCTCGAGATCGCCCTCGAGCACCGCCCGCCGTTCCTCGCGATCGAGTACTGTCCGGGCGGCTCCCTCAAGGAGCTGATCGCGCGGGAGCGCGCCGAGGAGGGCGGCGGTCCGGGGGTCGACGCCGAGGGGGCGCGCGAGCTGCTCCGGCGCCTCGCCGCGATCCTCGCGCGCGTTCACGCGCGGAGCGTCGTCCACGGCGACCTCAAGCCGAGCAACGTCCTCCTCGACGCCGACGGGCGACCGCACCTCGCCGACTTCGGTCTCGCGAAGGTGCGCGCGGGCAAGGACGCCGACGCGATGCTGAGCCTGAGCCTCGCCACGAAGGTCGAGGGCGAGGGCGAGGTGGCCGGCACCCTCGCCTACATGGCGCCCGAGCAGCGCCGCGGAGAGGCGATCGACGCGCGGGCGGATGTCTGGGCCTACGGGATGATCCTCTTCGAGATGCTCACCGGCCGACTGCCCGAGCCCGGCGACGCGCTCGAGGACTTCGTCGAGAAGCCCGACCCCGTCCTCGAGCGCGTCTTCGCCCGCTGCTTCACCCGCTACGAGAAGCGATTCGAGGACGGCTCGGAGCTGCTCGCGGCGCTCGGCGGGATGATCGAGTCCGGCGACGCGGCGGCCGAGCCGACCGAGGAGGAGCCGGACGAGGCCGAGGCGGCCAAGACCTCCGATGCCGGCCTCGACCTCGAGAGGATGCGACGCGACGCGCGGCGTGAGATCTCGTTCTGGCGCGACGAGCGCCCCCGCCAGGTGGGGGGATGGGACGGCGCCTGGTCGACGCCCGGCTCGACCGACCTCGTCCTCAAGACGGTCGACAAGCTCGACCCGGCGCGCCTCCGCGCGCTCGTCCGCGACGCCCAGGAGTGCCAGAAGCGGCACTTCCCGTGGGATCGCGTGGGGTTCCTCGTCGTGGCGAACGAGATCGAGGAGCGCGAGGAGTGTCTCCGGCTCGCGCAGGACTTCTTCTACGACGGCGACCACCGTCGCGGGATGCTGCTCTTCGAGGTGGGGAAGCGCGACAACCTGTTGCGACGGTTGAGCCTCCCCGAAGGGAACTGGCTCCGGTTCGTCGGGGCGTCGCTCCGGCGCCGTCTCGGACGGCTGCGGGAGTCGCCTCCGCCGGGCAGCTTCGACTCGTCGCAGGACGTCTTCGCCGGTTCGGAGTGGGCGAAGGCGCGCGCGACCACGAGGACGAAGGAGTCGACCGAGCCGGCCGACGTCGGCGGCGAGCTTCAGCTCGAGGAGCCCCCGAAGGCCGGCGAGAAACCGGACGAGACGCCGGCGACCCGGGCCGAGCCGGAGCCGGCCGCCGAGCCTCGCCCGGAGGAGCCCGATCGCGAGCCGGAGCCCGCCGAGCCACCCGAGCCCGAGTCCGAGGCCCAGACCGAGAAGGACGCCGAGCCCGAGGAGGAGTCCGGGCCGGGCTCCCGCTCCGAACCGGAGCCGAAGCCGGAGCGACCGCGGCGCCGACCGATCGATTCGAAGCGCCCACCCGAGGCTGACGAGCCATCGAAGCCCATCCTGGAGTGAAGCCGTCCAGATTGGGTCTCCGCCGGGTTTGATCGGTCCTCGCCGCGGCGCGTATCATCCGGGAACGGCGTCGCCTGGGAGGCTGTTACAGAATGACGCGAGCGGCTCGTCGAGACAGCGTCGTGCAGGCCGAGGCGCGCGGCCGAGGGAACCCGTCTGGCGTTCGCGAGGCCGCGGAACGAAGGCCTGCGCGGCGATGTCCGGCGAGACGCCGCGAGTGAAGCGACGGCGAGGAGCTTGCGACGAGTCGTCGCTTCACGCTCATTCTGCAACAGTCTCCTAGCC
>JAJDCQ010000055.1 GCA_029260755.1 Planctomycetota bacterium
GGGCCCGCCCCCCGCCCGCCCTGGGGGGCGTGGGGGCCGCGCGGGCGGGGCGCGCGGGTCCGCCCGCGCGCCCCGCGGCGGCGAGCGCGCCGCTCCGCCAGGTAATCTCACCAGTGAACATCTCGAGAACGGAGACCGCCCAGGACCAGGTGTCCGTTCGACGTGATAGCTTCTCACGAGCAGCTTGCTCCGGGGAGCAGTAGGCCGGCGTCAGGCCTCCGTGACTGACGATGAGGCTCTGGCCCGGCTCGTCCGGCGCGCCGAGCTCGGTGAGCAGTCCGCGAGCTCTCGCCAGCCCGAAATCCGCGACCTTGGCCGTCCCGTCGGTACTCATGAGGACGTTTGCGGGCTTGACGTCCTGATGGATCACGCCGTGCTCGTGGGCGTGATGCAGGCCCCAGGCGACTTGCGCTGCGATGTCGAGGATCCGCCCGAGGACGCGATGCTCCTCGCCGTCGTAGAGACGACCATCGCGGATCCAATCGAGGAGGGAGCCACCCTCCATGCACTCGGAGAAGACGAGAGGGGCTCCACCGACGGTACGCACGTAGTGACAGGTCACGACGTGCGGGTGGAAGCCCAGATTGACCCACGTCTCCGCCTCCCGAGCGAAACACTCCCGACCGCCGGCCACGCGGAGGAGCTCCGGCCGCGGACACTTGACCGCGAGGTCGAGATCCCAGCCGCGGTGGTGAACGCGATGGACTTCGCCCATCCCTCCCCTGCCGAGGGGACCCATGACGTCGTAGACGCCCAGGATCCTGGTACCCGTCTCCCAAGAACGTCCGCTGGTCTTCGGGTCGTCCGCTCGGTCCCGATCTGGTTCGGCGGCCCGGCGGAGGGAGTGGATGATGAGCGCTTCAAGCTCACCGGAATCGACACCGATTCGCGAGGCGATGGTCGTGAGGATCCGGCGCTCCCGCGAGTCGACCTCGCCATCGACGCAGGCTACGTCCACGAGCGCCTCGAGCAATTTGCGCCGCTCCGTCGAAGAACCGGGGATCGCCACCCGACGCTCGCCCGCCAGGGCCGCCTCGAGCGCAGCATCGACCGCCTCTGCCGGGAGCGCCCAGAGCCGACTGGCGCGATCCAGAATCCCTCGCTCGCTTGGGTCGATGCGGCCGTCCGCCGCCGCGATCACCGCGAACGCGCGCAGCCACTCCTCGTGTGCGTTGGATGATCCCGCCATGGTCGCCGCGGGTCACGCGTCCTTGCGCGAGTTGTCGTGACAACCCTTGCTGCAGAAGCCATCACGCTGCCAGGCGAAGAACGCCTTGTTGGGTGGTTTCACCGGCTTATGGCAGCTAGGGCACCCTTGGCCGCTCGTGCTCATCCAGGAAGAGAAGCAGGACTTGGAGCAGCATCCCTCGACCTCGAAGCTCCTCGGTCGGCCGGGATCGGGAGAGAAGGCCTCTCCGCATGATCGACAGGGCGTCTTCTCCGCTTCCGTGTGCTCGACCGGTGAAGGAGCGGCGCGGGCAGGGTCGCGCGACCTGATCCTGGAGCTTCTCCGGGGGGAAAGCAGCATGCCAATCGCGCTTCCGAAGGAGGCGAGAACGGGCAGAGAGACCATCAGCACGGCCCCGACATCGTCGAGTGGCCGACCGATCAGGAGATACACGCCCCAAACGATGGGCGCCAGCGCGAAAGAACTTGCGGCGCAGACGACACCGAGCGCCGTCCGCTTCGACGACATGCCCGCATAGATCGGCGCGATCGACATCGCGACGGGCACGGCAAGGACAAGCCCGGGACCCAAGAGGCAGGGCAGCATCGTGATGAAGACGATCGCGACCCAGAAGCCGAACCTAGCGAGGCGGATCTCGCGAACCCCATCCCTCAAGTTACTCACGGGTCACTCGCTCACCGACAAGAAAAACGCTCGCGAATCAAAACGCGCGAGGGCACAGTATGATATCGAAGGCCAATTCTCCAGAGAACGGTTGGAGACGGGCCATACTACTGCTCATCGCAGCGGGCCGGGGACGAGAGCGCATGTTGAGCGGGACCACGTCGCTTCCATGTAGCGCGAACGAGGGCATCCCAGAGGCCGGCCGGTCTGCCGGCAGACCCGCTCTAGGTCGTCGTCGGTCTGCTCGCCGGTGCCGCGGTGCCCTGGTTGCCAGTCTCGGCTCCGCAGTTGCGCGCATCGGCACACCGTGTCATCCGCTGCCGCCTCCCTCAACGGGTACCGTCAACCGCATGTCCCAACCGAGTCCTCCCCCGGGACCTTCTGATCGAGCTCCTCGAGCTCGGCGGGACCGCCCGTCCGTCAGGAAGGGGTAGAAGAAGCGGCGCTTTTCAGGGCGACCGAGCAGCGGGGGAGACTCGGCCGGGAGCTCGTAACCGAGCTCAACCGGATCGACGGCTGTCGGATCAACTCTACGCACTCGACCAGCCGGCCCCGCCCGACCCTCGAGCACGCCTGGGAGGCGGCGACCTCCGTCGAACGACTCGTAGGCCGACTCGAGCTCATCGCCGAAAGTCGCTCGTGGAACTCCGCCGCCAAGCGATGCGCGCCGCCTCGAAGGGCCCGCCGCTGCCGGTCGACCTCGTCTCGACCGGACCACCCAGCGGGGGCGTTCGAAGACCTCCTCACCACGCCCGACCGGCGCGTCCTCGTCGTCGTCGTCGACGGAGAGGCGGACCAGGGACACGACCACTTCGAGCAGGTGATGGCGTGGCTCCTCCAGACTTGCGAGTCGAAGGCCGCCGTCCGCGCCCGCGGACCGAAGTCGACCACGCCCGGCGCCGCCGACCCCGACGGGACCGCAGCGACGGTCCCCGCCCGCCGCGCTTCGGCCCCGCGCCGCTCGTCGTGGCTTCGCTCTCGTCTTGGTTGGCAAAACCGGGTCACCTCGCGCGAGATCCGCCAGCATGGCGGATGCCTCCTCTGAAGCCTCCAAATCACGACCGTGTTCCGACGCCCCGCGCCGCGCGGGGCCCGGGACGCCCGCCGGGCGTCCCTCCTTACTGCAGCGACGCGCGGAGCTTTGCAGCGGAGTGCGCGTCGTCGTCGGTGATGAACTTGTTCACGAAGCTCACCTCCGCCGCGGGTCGGTCCTCGAGGCCGTTGCGGCGGAGCCGGACGTACTGGTCGACCGACCGGTAGCCGAGCCGGATCTTGACCTTGTCGTTCTCGTGGTGGGTGAGCTCGGCGTAGTCGGCCCAGAGATCGAGCGCCCGGTCGCGGAGCTCGGGGTCGAGGTCGTGTCGAGCGTCGAGGAGCTTCGCGAGCTCCTCGCGCCCGAGGCAGGGCACCTCGAGGATCACGAACCCGTCGTAGAGGGCTTGGGCGACCTCGCCCCGACGGTAGCAGCCGAGCGTCTCGGGGTTGCTCGTCGCGACGAGGCGAAAGCCCTTGGGGATCTCGTGTGTCTCACCGGTGATCGGGTTCGTGATGGTGTCGTGCCCGCGCAGACCCAGGAGGTGGGCGCGCGCCTCGAGCGGGACGAGGTTGAGCTCCTCGACGACCAGGAGCGCGCCGCGGCGCAGCGCCCTCGGCAGCGGGCCGTCGGCGAACCGGGTCTCGCCCGAGACGAGGGTGTAAAGCCCCCAGATGTGGCTCATGTCCGTCTCGGGCGTCCCCTGGAGAGTCTCCGCCTCGGCGTTCGTGATCTCGCGGGCGGCTTCCCGGGCCCAGGTCGTCTTCCCGGTGCCGGGTTCGCCCACGAGCATCACGAGGCGTTCGGTCTTCAGCATGAGCCAGGCCGTGCGGTGCCACGGCATCGCCACGAACGGCTCGACGTCGGTTCGAACGATCACGGTCACGCTCTCCCGGCCCCGAAGCCGAAGCGCCGGAGCCCTCTCGAGCCTTTCGGCTCGGCCTCTGTCGAATGCGCGACCGGCACCGTCCGCTTGCCCGCCGCCGCCGGGAAGGACGGCCGACGCGGCACTCCATTACCTGGCATTCGGAGTGCGCCTCCGGCTGATCGTGCGTAGCTCCGCACCCCGCTGGCTGGCATGACCGCGATGCAGGGTTCGGCGGCGTGCGTGAAGCGTCCTTGGCGGTAATGGTCGTCGCCCGGATCCGTCCTCTCCTTGAGAGTCGGGTGGTCGCTGTCCCCGAGGAAGAGAGGTCGACAATGAAGAACGGTATCGGCGAGCTTCGCGGCCAGTCGGAGCGCGCGCTCGGGCTGCTCGCCTCCTGGGTGGCCGGGCGGAGCGTCGGGGTGGTGGTCTCGGATCGCCTCCGGAGCCGGGCGGTCCTCGCAATGGAGCAGCGGCTCCTCTTCCTCGATCCCGCGCGGTGCGGCCTGCAAGACCTCGTCCTGCTCGCTCCGCTCGTCCGTCACCGGCGCGTCGTGAAGGAGCGGTTCCGCCGGTCCGCGGTTCCCGCCGAGACCGTCGAGCGCTGGGTCGAGCGGTCCCGGGCGACGCTCGCGCGGCGATCCCCGGGCCTCGGTCGCTTCCTCGACGACCGCCTCGGCGCAGAGGCGACGAGCGCGGGGGAGGCGGAGCCGCGGGCGACCGTCACCTGGCGCGAGGTCGCCCTCGAGCGGCTCTCGCAGCTCTCCGGCCTGCCCGATGGCTTCGTCGGTCTCACCGACGTCGACCTCGACGGCATCGAGCAGGACCTCGACGGGATCGCCGAGCGGCTCGCCGCGGCCGAGGGGGATCTCCGCTTCACGCCCGAGCTACGCGAGATGCCCTCCTTCGAGATCCCCGGACATCTCCACGTCCACGACGCATCCACACGCTGGGATGCTGTCCTCGAGACGATTCGGTCGGTCGAGCGCCCCGCGCGCGACATCGAGCGCTGCTACCGGGCGAAGGCGAGCGGAGTCGCGCCCGCGCGCACCCGCCGGCGTCGCCCCTTCGGGTCACGCCTCGACGCGCAGCGGCTCCACGCCGCGCACGTCGCCGCGCGGCACGGCCGACCCGCGGCCGTCTTCGCGCCGAGCCCGCGGGAGGACGATGGCGTTTTCCGCCCCGAGCAACACATGGTGCTCATCGGAGTCGACCTGCGTTGCCTGCGTCGGGATGAGTCGCGCCGCGCGACGTTCCGGATGAACCTGCTGTTCATGCTCGTTCGCGCCTACGAGCGGCTCGGGATCGACCAGATCGTGATGACCTTCTGCGACCGGATCATCTCGCTCCCGGACGGGCGCGACGTCTACCTCCACATGCCGATTCTGTTGAAGGACGTGGACGAGCCGATCGACCGCCGCGTCTGGATGCGCCTCGACCGGGCGTGGCAACGCCACACCGCCCTGCCGGCGCGCTCGTCGAGCTTCCAGCCGATCCAGGTCCGGACGCTCCTCGATCGGCTGCGCGAGAGCCCGCGGGCCGGTTCGTATCGTTTCTTCGGCCTCGACTACTTCAGCCTCGACCACCTCCACCCTAGCGAGTCGCGCGGGGAGTACTTCTCGCGCGTCGCCCACGCCGTCGACGCCGAGCTCGCCACCGCGCGCCGCGACCTGCCGGGCGAGTGGTCGTACGCAACCTACCTCCCGAAGGCCGTGACCGATCGGGCCCCGAAGGGTAGCATCGTGCGCGACCTGGGATTCCCCGGGGACGTCTGATCACCCCGCACGGCTCGAGGGGTCTGTCAAGCTTGCCCCCCGGACCGAGTTTCACTAAAAGGTGACGTTCGGTAATCGTCCACCTGAGAGAGGGAGCCCTCCGTGACCCGCTCGATCCGCCGCTCCGCCACCGCCACTCTGACCGCGGCGGCCGGCCTGCTCTGCCTTCTCGCCGTCGGCTCGAGCGGGCTCGAAGCCCGGGAGCGCACGCCTCGCGAGGAAGACGACGACGAGGCCCCCCGTAAGGAGCGGCCGGTCCGGCGCGTCCCGGCCGTCGGGGTCGGGTCGTTCTCGCCGAACCTGAAGCCGCGCAGCGCGGGGCTCACAGCCGGCGGCAAGGGCGACGTCCGCAAAGTCTACCGCGAGGTCGCTCCGGCGGTCGTGCTGATCCGGGCTCTCGACGGTCACGGCACCGGCGTGATCATCGATGCGGATGACGGCTGGATCCTGACGAACGACCACGTCATCGCCGAGGCGGAGCGCGAAGGCTACGAGCTGAAGGTCAAGGTGCTCCGCGGCCGGCTCGGCGAGGCGGGGATCATGGAGCCGGTCGAGAGCTACCTCGACGCCTATGTCCACAAGCGGAGCCGCGACTACGACCTCGCCGTCGTCAAGCTCGTCGACCCGCCGGACGACCTCGTCGCGATTCGGCTCGCCCGCCCGGACGCCGCGACGCCGGGGGAGCCGGCCACCTCGGTCGGCCACGCCGGCGTCGGCCTGCTCTGGGCAATCAAGGACGGCGAGATCGCCTCGATCGGCAAGATCGCCGACTCGCACGCGCTCGTGAAGATGCTCAGGGACTCCACAGAGCCGTTGCACCAGGCGCAGGTGCAGGCGCTACTCCGCGGCAACTTCGGTCTCGTCATCCAGACCACCTGCCCGATCGCCCAGGGCGACAGCGGTGGTCCGCTCGTCAACCGAAGGAGCGAGCTGATCGGTCTCAACTCGTTCGGCATCGGCGAGCGCGCCTTCTTCCACGTCCACATCGCGGAGATCCGGAAGTTCCTCGCCGAGATTCCCGCCGTGCCCCTCCGCGCCCTTCCCCATCCCTGGGAGGGCGCGCGTCAGGCCGAGCCGGAGACGGCCGACCTCGACGGCGATGGCGTCCCCGAGGTGCTCGAGCTGACGCGCCGAGACGGCCGCGCGATCCTCTTCGATCTCGACCAGGACACCGACGGGGAGTCCCTCTCCGACATCGGCGAGCTCGTCGCGACGAAGGGCTTCGACGCTGAGCTCGCCCTCGTCGAGACGGCCGGCCTCCCGACGCATGTCTGGTACGACACCGACGGCGACGGCCATCTCGACCTGCTTCTGGCGAGCTCCGCCGAACGCGTCGGCGAGCTCGAGCAGGCGCTCCGAATCCCGAAGTCGGGGGCGCCCGAGCCGACCGGCGAGATCGCCGCGGGCAAGATCCTCCGGGCGAGCCTCCTTCCGAAGTCCCAAAGGACACGCTTCGCGAAGACGGCGGGCCGGCTCTTCGGCCCCGACCTCCTCGACCAATCGGGGCTCCCGGCGGAGCTCCCGAACCCGTTCGCCGGCGCGGTCTTCGTCGGCGCCACCAGCGACGACGACGATGACGGTCACGTCGACCAGGTGATCCTTCAGGGCCTCGACGGCCTGCGCGTCCTCGTCGATCTCGACGGCGAGACGCTCGATCCGCTCGGCACGCTCTCCGAGGACGAAGTGCCCGACGCCGTCGCCGAGCTCGTCGCGGCGAAGAAGCTCGACGTGGAGATCGCGTTCGTCATCACCGCGAGCGACATCCACGTTTTCTACGACCGCGACGACGACGGCCGCTTCGACCTCGTCGTCGCGGGGAGCGAGGCGCACTCGCTCACGGCGGCGAAGGCCTGGGAGATCGGCGAGGACGGCACGGCGACCGCGGCCGCCGGCTTCGCCGGCAGGAAGCTCTTCCGCCCCGGGTTGCTCCGGACCGAGGCGATGGCTGCGCGCTGCGGCGAGGTTCTCGCCGGGCACCTCCCGTCAGGGGCCCTCGCCTCCGACGAGGGCGCGAGGTCGTTCCCCGAGCGCGCCCCGCAGGAGAGCTTCGGCGTCCGCCTCCACGAGATCGGCGGCGGCCTCGTCCTCGACGCGCAGGGGCCGAGCCGCCACGTCCTGGTCCTCGATGTCGACGCCGACACCCTCGGCGAGGGCGAAGCGCCCGACGCGGCCGACGCCGAGGTTCTCCTCGCCGATGGCCGCGTCGAGGCCGAGGTCGTCTGGGTTCACTCTGACGGCTGGGAGTGGGTCTTCTACGACACCGACGGCGACGGAGCGCTCGACACCGTCCTCTTCACCTCGACCCCCGGCGCCGGGGAAGCCGAGGTCGGCTACCGCATCGCGGCCTCGGGCGAGGCGCGGGTCGATCCGGCCCTCGAGGGGAAGAAGCTCATCACGCCGAGCCTCGTCGAGGGCGACGAGCTCGCCGCCTCGGTCCGAGCCGTGGCGAGCGGGATCTTCGACGCGCGCGCGATCGGCGAGTAGCCCCCGGTGCGGAAGGGCGACGCCGACCGCCAGGGGACTCGGCTCCCCGAGAGCCTGCCGCCTCACTGGCGAATCGAGCTCGTCCCGACCGACGAGCCCGCGCCCGACGGCGCCCTCGTGATCGACGCCGCCCGCGGCCCCGCCTCGGCCGACGGCGTCGACGCGGCGGCGCTCCTCTACGGCGAACGGGGACTCGCGCCGTGGGGTCGCTCATCGTTCCCGATCGGGGAGGCGACGATCGTCCTCGACCGCTACCCGACCCTCGACGAGGTCTGGACACTCTGGGTCTGGGCGCACGCCGAGGGCGGCGGCCAGGCGGATGCGCGCTGGGACCCGGTGGGTCGCTACGTTGCCGACGTCCGCCTGGGGTATCTGACCGACCGCGTCCCGCCGGCGAGCTCGGTCCAGGCGATCCACCAGAGCATCGTGCTCCAGACCCTCGTCCGGGAGCGCCCCGACATCGAGGCGTTCCTCGAGAGCGCCCTCGGGCTCTGCCGCACGGTCGCCGGGCGGCTCACGGACGGCGCGAGCCTCCTCGACGACGACCTCGTCGCCGGCGAGCCCGCCCTCGAGCGCTTCCGCCAGAACCTGCTCGCCGACGAGCGCCTCTATCGTGAGGACAGGGCCCGCGGGCGGGTCTTCGAGGCGCGCGTCCCTGCGTCGCACCACGCGGGGGCGCCCACCCGGGAGCTCGCCCTCCTCGTGCTCCACCAGCCCGCCGCGGCGCAGTTCAAGCTGTGGGCCCGGCGCGACGCCGAGGCGCCCGGCGGCGATGGGTTCCCGCTGCTGCTCGTCGAGCTCGATCCGGGAAACGTCGTCCTGAGCGCCGATCCGACGAGCCAGGCGCGGGTAGGGTTCCTCGCCGCACCGCTGACCGATGCGGAGCGGCGGGCGCGCGGGTCCGCCCCGGGCTCGGGCTCGGACGCGGGCGCCGACCATGAGTCGGCCTGGTACGACGGCGAACGCCACGAGGGGACGCTCGTCGCCGCGCCCCACGGCGGAACGAAGCTCTCGCTCGACGACGTCGTCGCGGCGATCGGCCCGCCCCTCTCCCTCCGCCGGGCTGGCCCGGCGCGGCTCCGCGCGGCGCCGGCCGTCGCCGGCGGAATCGCCGTCGCGGCGATCGGCATCGCGGCGGTCGCCGGATGGGCCTTTCGCTCGGTGGGACCCGCCAGCGATCCCGGTTTACCGACCGGCCCCGCGGACGTCCGCGGCAGCAAGGGCGATCCCCTCGCGAAGGAGCGGGTCATCACCCTGCTTGGCGACGAGGATGAGGGCCCGCGGACCTTCGAACGCTACGCCCTCCTGGTCGGGGTCGCGGACTACCCGGGGGACCGGGCGCTCCACTCACCCTGGCAGGACGCACGGCGTCTGCGCGACCTCCTAGTCGACGACTACGGCTATCGGACCGAGAACGTCGAGGTCTTCCTCGATGAGCCGGCGACCGCGGAGTCCGACCTCCCGACCGCCGAGCGCATCAAGAAGGCCGTCGAGGATCTCGGCGATCGCATCGGCGATGTTCGCCGGAGCAGCTTCCTCTTCTACTACTCGGGCCACGGCGGCTACGTGAAGGGCGCGCGCCGCGACTTCGGGACGCTCCAGCCCCACGCCTTCGACACCTCGGAGAGCCAGCCACTCAGCCACCGGGGCTGGGACATGCAGCGAATCCTCGTCGACATCACGAAGTCGATCGAGAGCAATCACCTCCTCCTCCTCCTCGACTGCTGCTACGGAGGCTGGGCGGGGGCGAAGGGACCCGGCGAGCTCTCCCCGGAGGTGACCGAATACTGGGACGAGACCGCCCGAGCCATCATGACCGCCGGCACCCGCGGCCAGCAGGCCTGGGAGGACGATCCCCACCAGCCCGTCTGGGACGGCCACTCCGCGTTCACGCGCTTCGTGATCGAGGGCCTCACCGTCGAACCGGGCGGTCTCGCCATCGCTGACGAGAACGAAGACCGCGTCGTGACCGACGAGGAGCTCCACGCGTTCGTTCGCGCGCGGGTGCCGGGGGCGGTCCTGGACGCGAAGTCCGCCCGCCAGGAGCCCCAGCTCGTTCGGGTGGAGAACGAGCTGCCGAGAAGCGGGAAGTTCCTCTTCATTCCGGACTGACGATGCGAGCGCAGACCTCGGACGACTCTGCTGATTGACGGACTTCGTGGGTCGGTCACCACCGTTCACGGCGACGAGGCGCCGTCGGGTCAGCTTGACCACGTCGTCGCGTCCCTCGTATCGTTCACGTCCGATCGAACAACCGCGCCGGAGGGCTGCCCATGGCCGCGAACGAGCAGGTGTTGAGGAGTCTCTGGGGGCGCGTCCTCCCGGACTTCGAGACGTTCGACCCTCAGGCGACCTACCGGCGACGCGACGACGCTGGCGACGGCTCCCCCGGCTCGGCCGCACCCGATGATGGCCGCGCCGCGGAGCCGGCGGCCGAGTCCGAGGCCGGCGCCGGCTCGGTCTCCGGTCAGGATACCTCCGACGGTTCCGTCTCCGGTCAGGTGACCTCGGGCCGGTCGGTCTCGGGTGAGGCGACCTCCGACGGCTCGGCGGCCGGTGCCGCCGACGACGACGACGCCGCGACGCCGGCGGCGTCGTCCTCGAGGGCCGGCGGCGAGGCGCGCATCGACCCGTCCCCGATCGCCTCGGGCGAGAGCTCCGGCTCGGCCGACTCGGCCGAAGTGAGCGAGGCCTCCGAAGAAGGGGCCGCCGGTGCCCGGCTGGGCGGCCGCTTCACCGACCTCGGGGTCATCGACAAGGGGGGGATGGGCGTCGTCCACCTCGCGCGTCAGCGCGGGCTCGCCCGCGAGGTCGCCGTCAAGCGGATCATCCCGAAGAAGAACCGTCGTGGCGTCCGGGCGAAGTTCCTGACCGAGTCGTTCGTGGCCGCGTCGCTCGAGCATCCGAACATCGTCCCCGTCTACGAGCTCGACGACACCGAAGCGCGCGACCCGGTCCTCGCGATGAAGTACATCCGGGGCCGCAACTGGATCACGCTGCTGTTCCCCGAGCGCGAAGAGGACCTTCGCTTCCACCTGGGCGTGCTCCTCAAGGTCTGTGACGCGGTCCAGTACGCTCACGACGAGAAGGGGATTCTCCACCTCGACCTCAAGCCCGTGAACATCCGGCTCGGCGACTTCGGCGAGGTCTACGTCATGGACTGGGGCCTCGCGGCGAGCTTCCGCGACGCGTCCGAGGCCGAGCACCCGGACGCGCGCCGCGCGCGTCACGCTCGCTCCGTCGGGAGCCCGTGCGGCACGCCGGTCTACATGCCGCCCGAGCTCGCCGAAGCGCGCGGCGCCGAGATCGGGCCGCCGACCGACGTCTACCTCCTCGGAGCGATCCTCTACGAGGTCGTGGCTCGCCGCCGGTTCCGGGACGATAAGGGCAAGTTCAAGACGATCATGGCCGCGGCCGATGGGGAGCCGCCGCCGTTCGAGGAGAGCGACGACGTCCCGCCCGAGCTCCAGCGGATCGTCCTGCGAGCGGTCGCGAAGAGCCCCGCGGATCGCTTCCCCTCGATCGAGGCCTTCCGCGACGCGGTCGAGGGCTACCTCACTCACGCCGAGAGCGTCGCGATCTCCCAGGGCGCCCGCGAGAAGCTCGAGGAGTGCCGCGGCATGGCCGTCCGCGTCGGCGCCGGCGGCGCCGGCGACCCGGCCACGTCCCTGTCGGGACGCGCCCGGCTCTACACCGGCTTCGCCGAGGCGTCGGCGGGCTTCGGGCAGGCGAAGGAGCTCTGGGCCGAGAACGAGGACGCCCGCGCGGGCGCGCTCGAGGCGAGACTCGCCTTCGCCGGCGTCGCGCTCGGCCTCGGCGACCTCGGGCTCGCCGAGACCCAGCTCACCTCGCTCGACGCGGCCGACCCGCGCGTCGGCGAGATGCGGGCGAAGGTCGAACAGGCCAAGGCCGACGCGCGCGAGGAGCGCCGTCGCGCGAGACTGCAGGCGACACTCCTCAAGGCGGCCGGCGGGCTGATCGTCGCTGGCCTCGCGGCGGGCTTCTTCCTTGTCGACGGCCAGCGCCGCCGCGCCGAGCAGGCGGAGGGCGAGGCCCACGCCGCCGAGAAGGAAGCGCGCGACGCCGCGGAGATGGCGGGCCGCGAGAAGGAGGAGGCGCAGCGGACGAGCTACGCCCTCTACCGCGACAACTACTACCGCGCCCGCGACGACGAGAACCACGACGAGGCGGCCGTGTGGCTTTGCGCCGCGGTCGAGCTCGCCCCGCACTGCGGGATCGACCCGCGCCTGGAGCGCCTCTCGCTGACCGCGCAGGTCGCTCGGATCAGCCACTTCGAGTGGACGAGGACCCCGTCGTTCCCCGACTTCGACTGGGTCGTCGAGACCCCGGACGCCGGCGGCTCGCTCCTCTGGGCAGGCAATGCCAACACCGACGGCCTCTTCCTGGGTCATCGGACGGCCGGGTCGGGCTGGCGCTTCGAGCGGATCCTCGAGATGACGCCGGGCGGCTGCCAGGGGCTGGCGTGGTGGCCCGGGGGTGAGCGCATCCTCGCGGGGCTCGGCGGTCAGCTCACGTTCGTCCGCCCGAGCGAGACGTCCGTCGACGCGGTCTACCCGCTGGACGCCCCTCCGGCCGAGATCCGGCGCATCAACGGCCCGTTCGTGCTCGACGCCGACGGAGCCTCCGCGTGGCTCGTCGTCGGGGACACCCTCGAGCGGATCGACCTGGCGGCCCGGCGACCGACGGTGGCATGGCGGCTCGCCCTGCCGGCGGAGGCCCGCATCGAGGAGCTCCACGTCGACGACGCCGCCGGCCGCGCGGTCGTGCTCCTGAACGACCACGGCGATGTCGAGCTCATGGTCTTCGACCTCTCGTCGGGAGACCCGCCGACCGTCCTGCTGCGCGAGCGCCGGCGCAGCGCGACCGCCCTCGGCCTGGCGTCGGAGGCGGGCCGATCCATCGCGCTCATCAACCGGACCAGGTTGCGAGCGAAGACTCAGTGGACGGAGAGCGAGCTGCTCGTCCTCGAAGGCATCGACGCCGAGACGCCGCGGGTCGACTCCCGCCGCGTCCAGTGGACCGCAGACCGCATCGTCGGCGCGGACCGTGACCGCATCGAGATCGCCCACACCGATGGCGTGCTCCGGTCGTGGTCGTGGGACGGGGAGCTCGTCGGCGCGACCCGGCTCGACGAGCTCGAGTCGCTCACCGGGCTCTTCCCGACCTCCCAGGGGACGCTCGCGCTGGGGGATGGACGAGGCGTCCTGACGGCGAAGGCCGGGGTCCCGGCCACGCTCCGCTCGCCCTGGGAGCCGCCCGCTCTCGATGTGGCCCGATGGGACGAGGAGCATCTCGCGGTCGCGCTCGGGGACGCGATCGAGATCCGCCGCATCGCCGACCGCGGGCTCGTCCGGCGCCTCCCGTTGCCGGCCGACTCGCTCGAGGTGGACCGCGGCAACGGCTGCTTCTGGGTCGCTCGCGGCCTGCGACTGTCCCGCCACGACATCGCGACGTTCGAGGAAGTCGGCCGGACATCCGACGACGTCGAGGTCGTCGACGGCGGATTCCACCTGCTCCCCGGTAAGCGTGGCGCCGCGGTGACGACGCCCGACGGGCTCTACCGCGTCGACTGGGAGAGTCTCCGCCGGCGCGAGCGACTGCATCCGGGCCCCATCTGGACGCTCGCCTCCGAAGGCACCAAGGCGCTGCTGATCGCGTCACGGAACGCGACGCTCGGCCGGGTCGAGGCCTGGCGCTACTCGTGGAGCGAAGGAGCGCTGGCCGGGCCCTGGTACGCTCCGGTCGAGACCGCCCAGCTCACCGCGTGCCATCTCGACGGCGCCGGCGCCAGCATGACCTGGGGCACCCGCGACGGGCGGGTCTTCACCGCGGCGCTCACCGCGTCCGCGCCCGACGGCGGGCAGGCGCCGTGGCCGCTGCGACCGCGCGCGGTCACCCCCAAGGCTCAGCGCATTCCCGCCGACGGCATCGTCGGGACCGGGGCGGGCTCGTTTCTCGTCACGCGCGAGGACGGCGTCCTGGAGCGCTACGAGCCCGTCGGAGACGCCTTCGCCGTCGTCGACCGGCTCGAGCACCTCTTCCGCGGATCGGACATCGCCGAGCTCCTGCGAATCGACGTCAGTCGGTACGTCCTCCGGAGCGCCGGCGGCGAGTACGGCCTGCTATCGCTCAAGGGCGTGAGCGCCGTCCGCCCTAACCCGGCGGGTGGCTCGCGCGCGCACCAGTCGTGGTATCGAGGAGGTGTCTTCGCGTTCCCGGTCGGCAAGACGGTCGTCGTCGAGCGCGAAGGCCTCGAGCCGCTCTCGCTGACGTGCCCCAAGGTCGGCGTGGACGACATGGAGAAGGTCTCGGTCGACCGGGACGCCCAGCTCGTCGCCGCGCGCTCGGTCACGGGCACGTGCTATCTCTGGGACCTGACCGCCGAGCCCGGCGAGCGCGGGCGCGAGCCCGTCGAGATCTCGGTCCTCTCCCGGGTCGGCGACCTGGCGCTCGTCGGGGCGAGGCAACTCGCGATCTCGTCGAGCGACCGGATCGCGCTCGTCGACGTCGGCACGCCCCGCGCTCCTCGGGTGCGCTTCGCCGCGTCGTTCACCGGGGTCGAGGACAGCCACTTCGCCCTCGTCGACGGCGTGTTCGTCATGGGCGCCGAGGGCTCGTTCACCGTCCGGCTGATCGACCCGGAGAGCGGCGCCGTTCGGAACGTGCGCCTGCCCTTCAAGCTTCGTAGCCTCGCCCCGGGCGCGCCCGGACGCGGCGAGGTTCTCGCCGGCGGCCTCGAGCGGGTCGCAGCCATCGACGTGGCGAAGGCCGAGACGACCGCGCTCGTCGTCGTCCCGAAGGTGCAGGCCCGCCGCTCCGACAGCGGATACTACGTGCGCAGCATGGCTGCGCTGCCGGGCACGAGCGTCGTGGCGATCGGCGGGCAGCATCGGATCTACTTCGGCAGCCTCGAGCACGGGAGCTGCTTCTTCGAGCTGCCGATCCCCGACTACGCCTTCCGCCTCCAGGTGGAGGGGCGGGCGCTCTACTGGATCGGCCACGACCGATTCGGACAGGTCGGGTTCCCCGACTTCACCACGACGGCGCCGGGGCTGGCGAGCGTGTGCGAGGCGACCGGGATCCTGCTCGAGGAGGGAAAGCTCGTCCGGCAGCCCGTCGGCTACGAGCTGCGAGACGCCGAATGAGCGAGCCGGGGATGCTGGCGCGCCGAGCGCGAGTCCACGAGCGACCGAACGAACCGTCCCGGGGGGAGGTGATCCCGTGAGTGCATCGAGGCCCGTCGCCGCTCTGGCGCTCTTCTGCGTTCTTCTCTTGCGGCCGCCGACCGCCCTCGGCCAGGAGCCACCCGACGAGCCCGTCGGACGCGACCTCCCGATTGAACGGTGGATCGACGAGCTGATCTCGAGCGACCCGGCCCGCCAGGTCGGCGCCGCCCGAGCGATCGCGAAGGAGGGTGCCGCCGCCGTCGAGACGGTGCCGGCGCTCGTCTTCACGCTCGAGACCACCTGGGATGACGACGTCGTCCGCGAGGCGTCCGCGGCCCTGGTCGGTATGGGCGAGGCGGGAGTGCCCGGGCTCATCATCGAGCTGCTCGAGAGCGATGGCAGCGGAGCACCGGTCGTGCTGCGCATCCTCGCCAGGCTCGGCCCCAGGGCGCGCGCGGCCGTCCCGACGCTCATCCGGCGCCTCGAAGCCGATGAGATGGCTGCGGTGCGGGCGCTCGCGGCCATCGGGGGTGAGGCGGCGGCTCCGCTCGTCGAGGTTCTCTCCGACGGGTCGGCGGCACCGCTGAAGCGCGCCCTCGCGACACGCGCCCTGGCGGCCATGCGAGAGCCGCCGGCCGACGCCTTCGGACTCGTCCTAGGGCAGCTCGACGACCGGACCCGCCCCGTCGTCGAGCGCGAAGCGGCGGCTCACGCGGTTTCGCGCCTCGGGGCGCCGAGCGATCAGGTCTTCGATGTGCTCGAGCGACGCCTCGCGGACGAGCCTGAGGAGTTGGTTCGATCCGAGCTCATCGGCGGCTTCCTCCTGTGCGGACGGCCGGGCATCGAGCGGCTCGTTCGGATGACCGAGAGCGACCTCTTCGCCGAGACGTACCCGGCCAGAGTGGCCCTCGAGGTGCTCGAGCCGAAGGCCGTCGCGAGCCTCGTCGAGGCCCTGGACAGCGACGTGTCCAGCGTTCGGCGGCTCGCGCTGGAGAAGCTGTCCGAGCTCGGCCCCGCGGCGGCGCCGGCGATCGAGAAGCTCCTCGCGGTGCTGGTCGACGAGGGCGACGTCGGCCTCGTCGAGCCGGCGACGCGCGCCCTCGGGGGCATCGGCCCCGCGGCGGCCGACGCGCTCGCCGGCCTCGTCGCGTCCCAGGCGATCGACCGCCACGCCCGTCTGCGGGCATGCGCGGCGCTCGAGATGATGGCCGGCGACGCCGCGGCGGCCGTCGATGCGCTCCGCGGCGTCCTCGTCGACACGGCGCCGGCGGCGCTCCGCCGAGCCGCGGTCGACGCCCTCGGCGCGATCGGTCCGCCGGCGCGCGCGGCGGCCGCGGAGCTGCTCGAGATCTTCCGCACCGAGCGGGGACCCGCGGCGGACGCGGACCTCCGCCGAGCCGCCGGGAAGGCGCTCGTTGCGGTCGGCGCCGAGGAGAGCCTCCCGATCCGCGAGCTGTTCGAGGCGGACGACGCGTCGCTCCGCAACTACGCCGCGAACGTCGTCCGCGGTCTCCGCGCCAAGGCTCCGCCGCAGCCACGCGGACGCATCGTCGTCGGCCCGATCTCCTATCCGGGACCGGTCTCGCGAACGAGAGCGATCGAGCTGGCCGAGCTCCGCGAGGGACTCATCGTCGCCCTCCGGCTCGTCGGCTTCGCCGTCGCCCGCGAGTCGGCGATGCCGCCGCGACGGATCGCCTTCGAGGAGCACCCGCTCGAGCGTCTCGGCGCGCGTGCGCCGGATGCCACCGCGATCGTCTCGCTGGCCGCAACGGAGCCGACGACGGTCTCGTTCCAGGGCGGAGTGGGCGAGAAGAGCCGGACGGTCGAGCTGTCGAGCGGCGAGCTCGGTCTGCCGGCGCTCCTCGCCGCCGTCCTTCCCGAGCTGACGGCGCACCCCCACGACGAGGGCGGCGAGCCGCTGGGGCTGCCGCGGCCGGTCGGGAACGTCCATGAGGACTGGCTCCGAGGTAGCGAGCGGCTCGGCTGGGGCCAGACGGATCGACTCATCGAGCTCGACCGGCGCCTCGAGCGGCTGGGACTGGGCGACCACCACGTGCAGACGCTCCTCGAGCTGGCCGTCATCTCGACCCTGCACGCGTGCTACGGGTGGCTGACCGACGAGATCACCGCGCGGCGACACTTCGGCCGCGGCCGGTTCTTCGCGGCTTGGGCGAGGGCGCACCCCGACCCGGAGCAGCGGGCGATCGCGAAGGGGGTGGGCGCCGAGCTGGAGGCCCTTCGACGTCGGTTCGGCGAAGCGATCGAGGAGCCGCTCCCGCGCGAAGCGCTCCTGCCCGAGGTGGCGACGGTGAAGCGGCTCGCCGAGACCGAGTCGCTCGAGGCGCTCCTCGCTCACTACTCCGAGTCGACCGAGCTCTTCGAGGCGCTGGCCTGGCAGGCGCACGCGATCGACCTGGGCTGGCCCGGCTATCCTCTCCCCGGCACGTTCGTGGACTACCTCCTGATCGCCAGCAAGCGCGCGAGCCTCGAGCCGGCCTCCTTCGGGCTCGTCGAGTTCCACCCTGGCTCCGGCGTCGCTCGAAGGGTGCACTCGTCCGTCGGCTTTGGCGAGTGTCTCGCGGAGATCGAGCGGTTGGCCTTGGCGCTCGGGTTCGAAGAGCTGCCGGCGAGGATCCAGGACGCAGTCGTCGAGGTGGACTCCGGCGCCGGGAGTGTCTGGGATCTGCTGGACAACGTCGGCGCGAACGCGCGCGGGAAGGAGGACCGGCTCCAGGCGCTGCAGTCGGGCGCCAAGCTCTGGGTCGCCCGCGCGATCGAGGCGCACGCGCGCGAGTCCTCCGCGTTCGACGCGGGCCTCGGCGTCTCCCTGCCCGAGGTCTTCGACGAGCTCGTCCGGCGTTACCAGGAGCTCGTTCTGATTCGTCGCTTCGCGTATCGGCAGCTCGGCTGGACCGAGCCCCAGGAGGGGCTCGACGAGGTTCTGTCTCGCTACGGCCGTGACCGAGTGCAGGTCCGGCGTCCCTGGCCCGGTCTCGAGCCGGTCCAGCCGATCGCGGCGGCGGTCAAGGGCGCCGTCGACGAGCGCACCGCCGCCGTGAAGCACGCCTTCCACGAGCGGCGTTACGACGACGCGCTCGAGCTCACTCGGCCGCTCCTCGATTCGCTCGGTTCGGGGGACGGCCTCCTCGACCCGGCGACCGGATGGTTCAACATCTACCTCCGGGCCGGTCGCGTCGACGAGGGCCTGAAGGTCTTCATGCAGAAGAAGCCCGAGTCCTTCGACAAGGACCACTTCCGCGACGAGGTGCTCGCCCACGTCGAGGACGACCCCGGCAAGCACACCGACTACTTCGATGACAACACCCACTCGGCCAAGGACTACATCACGCGCGCGCGGTTCGGCCTGAGGACCCGCAACTGGCCGTTCCTCCTCGACGCGACGAATGCCTACCACTACACGCCTCGCGCCAGAATCATCCTCGCGCTGGAGGCGGTCGGCGAGATCGTCACCGAGGGTGACTCGACGACGCGCTGGGAGACCCTCGAGAGTGCGCTCGCGAAGCTCCAGCGGTCCCAGGACCGAGACACGTACGATGCCGTTCGCCACTGGGACCCGATCCTCGACGAGGAGCTCGGAGAGCGGGAAGAGTGGTCCGGGGTGAAGGAGAGCCTCCGCTGGAGTGACTGGGTCGCGGTCAGCCGGGCGCGGCACACCCTCCGAGGAGCTCCGACCCACGCCGAGGTCGCCGGCGCGGTCGACGCGCTCGCTGGCGTCGCCGCCGATCGCCTGGGCGGGGAAGGGCTCGACGAGGACGGGCTCTTTCAGACCTCCGTGGAGCTCCAGCACTTCGGGGTCGCGCTCTTCATCGCCGGGGCGACCGACGATCTCGCCGACCCCGAGACGATCCCTCTCGTCGTGATCGAGAAGGTCACCCGGCTCCTCGAGCAGACCCGAGCCTACAGCGCGGCCTTCGAAAGCCTGAACACTCCCTGGCGGCACATCCCATCCTGGTTCCTCCACTACCTCGTTCAGCTCGCCGTGCCCGCCGAGCGCGTCGCCCGGTTCGCCGCCGCGTTCCCCGGGCTCGCCGAGCGCCTCGCCTCCGAGCATCGCGATGCCGTCTTCGCGCTGGCGGCCGGCTCGCCGCCGATCATGGAGCGCATCCTCGCGAGCGCGAGGGAGCCGGTGGACTTCGAGGTGCTCAGGCTCTACCCGCCGGAGATCGACGAGGCGACGCTCTTCGCGTTCGCGTTCGAGTCGGGCGACGACCGCTGCGCGCTCGAGGTGGCGCTCGGCAACGCCCTGCGGGCGCGGTCGCTCCGCTTCGTCCGTTTCTACCTCGACGACGACGAAGCGGGCCGCGCCTGGGTCTGGGAGAACGCTCCGAGCCGAGCCGTAGCGAGGAGCTGGCTCGAGGAGCTGACGAGCCTCCCCGCCGAGGTGACCGCGGCGAGGGCTGCCCGGACCGAGGTCGCGGCGTTGCCGAGTGTGCCGTCGCTCCTCGACTACCTCGCCGGCCGTTGACGAGCTCGTCCAGCGCCCGCCGGCCACCTCGACGCTGACGCCGCTCGGGCGAACCGGGGCCGGGACGTCGTCGATGAGGTCACGACGATCCCTTCGGCGGCGCTCCGCAGAGTCCTCCGCTTGCCCTCCGGCGGCGCGCCCCGAGACGTATCCGCCTCTTCAATCGAAAGTTACGGTCTGTCTCCCAGGACGCGTAATGGGGGAGCCTCCCCGCCGTCCCTCCTCGCAGAAGCCGGCGCGAGCCGGCGCACTGCGAACCCGGCCACCGACGAGAGGAGACGCACCGTGACGCGGAAGCGAGAGACCAAGGCGAAGCGAGGCAAGGCGGCGATGGTGCTCGGCGCCGCCGTGCTGGCGATCGGATCGATCCTGCCTGGCGCGAAGACGGCGGAGGCGGCGAGCCTCTCGCTGGCGGACCGCGTCGCGCGGGTCCGCGAGGCGGCTCAGGCGAAGGGCGAGATGGACCCCGCCCCCACCCGCGGCAGCCGCACGGACGACGCGGACGACGCCCAGGAGATCGGCTGGATCAACTGGGGAAACTGGGGCAACTGGGGCAACTGGAACAACTGGACCAACTGGTCGAACTTCTGGAGCAACTGGGCGAACTGGTAGAGAGCTCGTCGCGGCCCCGGGGCAATCGAGTCCACCTCGCCCCGGGGCCGGCGTCGCTTCCCCCGTTCGAGAACCCTGAGCTCTTTCTGGAGACCGCCCGATGGACGCCCTCGCACCCCGACCCGATGATCACCTGGAGCTCCTCGTGCTCCAGCCCACTCCGTTCTGCAACCTCGACTGCAGCTACTGCTACCTCGCCGAGCGCTCCAACACCGCCCGCATGCCGTTCGCGACGCTCCGCCGAGCGGTCGAGCGAGTCCTCGAGAGCCGCTTCACGCGGGACGAGCTCACGATCGTCTGGCACGCGGGCGAGCCGCTCGTCCTCCCCGTCTCCTGGTACGAGGAGGCGTTCGCCGCCATCCGCGACGTCGTCGGCGACCGCGACCTGACGATCCACCACGCGTTCCAGACGAACGGCACGCTGATCGACGAAGCCTGGTGCGACTTCATCCGGCGCCACGGCATCCGCGTGGGCGTCAGCATCGACGGCCCCGCGCACCTCCACGACCGGAACCGGGTCCTCCGCGACGGACGGGGCACCCATGCCCTGGCGATGCGCGGGATCCGGAGGCTTCAGCAGGCCGGGATCGACTTGCACGTCATCTCGGTCCTGACAGCCGAGTCCCTCGAGCACCCCGACGCCCTCTTCGACTTCTATCGCGACGTGGGCATCCGACGCGTCGGCTTCAACATCGAAGAGCTCGAGGGGGAGAACACGAGCTCCTCCCTCCACCGCGACGACGGGGACGCGCCCGAGGAGCGCGTCCGCGCGTTCATGAGTCGATTCCTCGAGCGGCTCCACGCCGAGCCCGGAGTCCTCACGGTCCGCGAGCTCTCCGGGCTGGGGAACGCGATCCTCCACGCGCGCGAGGACGACGCGCCGCGCGGCCAGGAGTCCACCCCGATGCGCATCCTCAACGTCGGCTTCCGGGGCGAGTTCTCGACCTACTCCCCCGAGCTCCTCGGCGTGAAGAGCGAGGCCTACGGCGGCTTCGCCCTCGGAAACGTCCACACCGACGCGATCGACGCCTCCCTCGAGACCGAGCGCTTCCGCCGCCTCGAGAACGACGTCGCCGCCGGCATCGAACGTTGCCGCCGCGAGTGCCCCTTCTTCTTCCTCTGCGGCGGCGGCTCGCCCGCGAACAAGTACTTCGAGAACGGCACCCTCGCCTCCACCGAGACGATGCACTGCCGCCTCTCCCGGCAGGTGATCGCGGAGGTCGTCCTCGACGACCTCGAGCGCGTCCTGGCGGTTGGCTGACCTGGCATCGTCCGCGTCGCGACGATGGCGCACACCGTCGGGTCAGCTTGACCCTGCCTGCGGGTCGCGCATAGCATCCGTGGCTCCCACCGAACGACCGCCGCCGGAGGGCAGCCCATGGCCGCGAACGAGCAGGTGCTGAGGAGGCTCTGGGGGCGCGTCCTCCCGGACCTCGAGGCGTTCGACGCCCAGGCGACCTATCGACGGCGCGACGATCCGGACGACGGGTCCTCCGGAGGCGTCGCCCTCGATGCCGGGGCGTCGCCCGCGGCCGAGGATCTCGACGGCTCCGTCTCGGGTCAGGACACCTCGGACGGCTCGGTCTCGGGTGAGGAGACCTCGGGCGGGTCGGTCTCGGGTCGGGATACCTCGGACGGCTCGGTCTCGGGCGAGGCGACCTCCGACGGCTCCGCGGCGGGCGACGGCGCGGCGCCGGCGGCGTCGTCCTCGAGCGCCGGCGGCCAGGCGCGCGTCGAACCGTCCCCGATCGCGACCGACGATGCGTCCGGCTCGGCGGACTCGGCGGAGGTCAGCGAGGCGTCCGATGATGGGGCCGCCGGCGATGCCCGACTTGGCAGCCGCTTCACCGACCTGGGCGTCATCGACAAGGGCGGGATGGGGGTCGTCCATCTCGCGCGTCAGGACGGGCTCGCCCGCGAGGTCGCCGTCAAGCGAATCATCCCGAAGAAGAACCGCCGCGGCGTCCGGACGAAGTTCCTGACCGAGTCGTTCGTTGCCGCGTCCCTCGAGCATCCCAACATCGTCCCGGTCTACGAGCTCGACGACACCGAGGCGCGCGACCCGGTCCTCGCGATGAAGTACATCCGAGGCCGCAACTGGATTAGCCTGCTGTTCCCCGAGCGCGAAGAGGACGCCCGTTTCCACCTGGGCGTGCTCCTCAAGGTCTGCGACGCGGTCCAATACGCCCACGACGAGAAGGGCATCCTCCACCTCGACCTCAAGCCCGCGAACATCCGGCTCGGCGACTTCGGCGAGGTCTACGTCATGGACTGGGGCCTCGCGGTGAGCTTCCGCGATGCGCCCGAGGCTGAGACCGAGCCCCCGCAGGCGCGGCGAGCCCGCCACGCCCACACTCTCGCCAACCCGTGCGGCACGCCGGTCTACATGCCGCCCGAGCTCGCCGAGGCGCGCGGCGCCGAGATCGGGCCGCCGACCGACGTCTACCTCCTCGGCGCGATCCTCTACGAGATCGTGACCCGGCGCCGGTTCCGGGAAGACAGGGGCAAGTTCAAGACGATCATGGCGGCGGCCGAAGGGGCGCCGCCCCGCTTCGAGGAGGGCGACGACGTCCCGCCCGAGCTCCGGCGGATCGTCCTCCGGGCGGTCGCCGAGCGCTCCGCGGACCGTTTCCCCTCGGTCGAGGCCTTCCGCGACGCCGTCGAGAGCTACCTGACCCACGCCGAGAGCGTCGCGATCTCGCAAGGCGCCCGCGAGCGGCTCGAGGAGTTCCGCGGCATGGCCGCCCGCATCGGCGACGGCGGCGCCGGCGACCCGGCCACGTCGCTGTCGGGGCGGGCCCGGCTCTACACCGGCTTCGCCGATGCGTCGGCCGGCTTCGGTCAGGCGAGGGCGCTCTGGGCCGAGAACGATGACGCTCGCGAAGGCGCGCTCGAGGCGCGGCTCGCCTTCGCCGGCGTCGCGCTCGGCCTCGGCGACCTCGGGCTGGCAGAGACGCAGCTCACCGCGCTCGACGAGGCCGACCCGCGCGTGGGAGAGATGCGGGCCAAGGTGCAGAAGGCGAAGGCCGACGCGCGCGGGGAGCGCCGCCGCGCGAAGCGGCAGGCGGCGCTCCTCAAGGCGGCGGTGGTGCTGATCGTTGCGGGTCTCGCGGTGGGCTTCTTCCTCACCGACGCCCTGCGCCGTCGCGCCGAGCAGGCGAAGGGCGAGGCCCGCACGGCCGAGGGCGCGGCGCGCGTGGCCGAGCGGCAGGCGCTCGACGCCCTGGCGATGGCGAGCCGGGAGAAGGAGGAGGCGCAGCGGACGAGCTACGCCCTCTACCGCGACAACTACCGCCGCGCCCGCGACCACGAGAACCACGACGAGGCCGCCGTCTGGCTCTGCGCCGCGGTCCAGATGGCGGCCCAGTGCGGGCTCGATCCGCACCTCGAGCAGCTCTCGCTCCGGGGCCAGGTCGCGCGGATCAGCCACCTCGAGTGGACAAAGACACCCGGCTTCCCGGACTTCGACTGGCTCGTCGAGGCGCCGGGGCCCGACGGCGAACCGCGTCTGTGGGCGGGCGACGAGCACGAGAACGGACTCTTCGTCGGCGCGCGGAGTGGCGACGGGCGTTGGTCCTTCGAGCGGATCCTCGAGATGACGCCCGGCGGCTGCCACGGGCTCTGGTGGTGGCCCGAGGGCGGCCGCATCGTCGCCGGGCTCGACGGCCAGCTCACCCTGCTCCGGCCCGAGGACCGCTCGATCGACGCCGTCTATCCGGACGACGCGCGGCGGCTGAACGGGCCGTTCGCGCCGGCGGGCGACGGGAGCTCGGCCTGGGTCGTCGTGGCCGGCAAGACGCTCGAGCGCGTCGACCTCGCCACCCGCCGCGCGACCGAGTCGTGGCCGCTCGACCTTCCGGCCGCCTCGCAGGTGCAGCGCCTCCACGTCGACGAGGCCGCCCGGCGTCTCGTCCTCCTCCTGGCCGCGGGCTCCGATGCCGAGCTCCTCGTGCTCGACCTCTCGAGCCCCGCGCCGACCGAGCTTCTTCGCGAGAAGCGACTCGGCGCGACCCCGACGGACCTGGCCGTGGTGCCGGGGCGCGCCGCTGTCGTCTTCAACGCGACCCGTTCGCGAGGGGACGAGCGGTGGAGCGAGAGCGAGCTGCTGCTGGTGGACCTCGGCGCCGACCGCCCCGAGCTCGTCACGCGCCGCGCGCCGTGGAGCTCGAACTGCATCTTCGCCGCCGACGCCGATCGGGTCGCCATCGCCTACAACGACGGCAAGCTGCGTCGCTGGAGCTGGGACGGGCGGCTCGAGGGCGATGCCCGGATCGGGGGGCTCGAATCGCTCACCGGACTCTTCGCATCGCCCTCCGGCGCGATCGCGATGGGCGGTGATCGCGGCGTGCTCGTCTCCGAGCCGGGCGCGCCGGTCGTCCTCGCCTCGCCGTGGGAGGCGAAGGCCCTCCACCTCGCCCGCTGGGACGACGAGCGCTTCGCCGTCGCGACCGGCCGCGAGATCGAGGTCCGGCGCATCGCCGACCGAGCGGTGACCGAGCGGATCGCCGTCGAGGCGACCGCCCTCGCGGTCGACCAGCCAGGGGGCTGTTTCTGGGTCCACCACGACGGGCGGGTCACCCGCCACGACGTCACGACGCTCGAGGAGACCGCCCGCTCGCCCGACGGGCTCCGGGTCGAGAAGATGCACGCGCTCGAGGCCGGGCGGGGCGTCGCCGTCACGACGGCCGACGGCCTCCTCCGACTCGACGGAGTCGATCTGCGCCGGCGCGAGCGCCTCCATCCCGGCCCGGTGTGGACGATGGCGAACGAGGGCGCCGCCGCGCTGTGGATCGTCTCGCGCAACGCCGAGCTCGACCGGCTCGAGGCGTGGCGCTACGGCTGGGACGAGGGGCTCGCCCGCGGTCCGTGGATCATCCCGATCGACACCGAGGAGCTCACGGCGGTGCACGTCGACGGGCCGCGCCGGGCCCTTGCCTGGGGAACGCGGAGCGGCGGCGTCTTCACGGCGCGTCTCGATCCGCCTTCGCCCGACGAGGAGACGCTCGAGGTGGCACGCCCGCCGTGGGCCGTCGAGCCGCTGGCCGTCACGACCGCGGGCGAGGACGTCCATCGTATCGTCTCGACGAGCGGCAGCTCCCTCTTCGTCCTGCGCGAATTCGGTCTCCTCGAGCGCTTCGAGCGCGGAAGCGACGGGTTCTCCGTCGTGGATCGCCAGGAGAACCTGTTCGGCGGCTCCGACCTCACCCAGCTCCTCCAGATCGACGTCGGGCGCTTCCTCCTCCGGAGCACGGGCGGCGATTACGGTCTCCTCGCCCTCCGCGGCGCGAGCGCGACGAGACCGAACCCGGCCGGCACTCAGGCTCACGAGTCGTGGTATCGGGGCGAGACGTTCGCCTACCCCGAGGGCAAGCGGGTCATCGTTACGCGCGGGACGAGCGAGGTGCTGTCCCTGACGTGCCCGAAGGTCGGCGTCGGGGAAATGTCCGACGTGAGCGTCGCCCCGGAGAGCCAGCTCGTGGCCGCGCGGTCATCGGACCGCACATGCTATCTCTGGGACCTGACTGCTCCGCCCGGCCTATACGGGGAGCGCGAGCCGGTCGAAATCGCCGCGCTCAGGGACGTCACCAGCGCCGAGCTCGTCGGCGAGCGCACGCTCGCGCTCTCGTCGAAGAACCGGGTCGCCCTCGTCGACGTCACGACGCCGGCCGCCCCGGAGGTTCTCTACTCCGGAGCGTTCGACGGGGTCGCCGACAGCTACTTCGCGCTCGTGGACGGCGTGCTCGCGACCGCAGCGGACGAGTCGACGGTCGTCCGGCTGATCGACCCCGGGACCTCGACGGTTCGCGAACTCCGGATGCCCTTCCCCGTGCGCGGGCTGGCTCCCGGGGCGCCGGGAGACACGCGCGTGTTGGTGGGCGGCCGCGAGCGCGTCGTCGTCATCGATGTCGAGCGCGGAGAGGCGACGGCGGTCCTCACCGTACCGAAGGTCAACGTCCGGACCGGCGACCGAGGCTACTACGTCCGGGGGCTCGCGGCGCTCCCGGGCACCGGCGTCGTGGCCATCGGCGGCCACCAGCGGATTTTCTTCGCGAGCATCGAGCACGGCTCGTGCTTCTTCGAGCTACCGATCCCCGACTACGCCTTCCGGCTGAAGGTCGAAGGCCGCACCCTCTCCTGGATCGGTCACGACCACTACGGCGAGGTCGGGCTCCCCGACTTCACCACGGCGGTGCCGACGATGGCCGCCCTCTCGCGCGCGACGGGGATCTCGCTCGAGGAGGGCAAGCTCGTCAGGCTGCCCGAGACCCACGAGCTCCTCCCCGCGAAGGAGTGACGGAGCCGACCGGAGGAACAACGACGTGAGAGCAGCGCGATCGACCATCGCCATCATCGCCGTCGCCGGCGCGTCCGTCCTCGCCGTCGCGACGCCTCGGTCCGTCCAGGCCCAGGAGGCCGGCGCCGACCTGCCGATCGAGCGATGGGAGGGGGAGCTAGCGTCGGACGACCCGCCCCGGCAAGTAGGGGCGGCCCGCGCCATCGCGGCCGCGGGCCCGGCGGCGGTCGAGGCGATCCCGGCGCTCCTCGGGGCGATCGAGCGGACTTGGGACCCCGAGGTGGTGCGGGAGTCGACGCGCGCCATTGCCGCGATGGGCGACGCCGCCGTCCCGCTCCTCGTCGCCGAGCTCGAGGCCGGGAGCAGCTTCGAGGCGCCCGCCGTCCTCGCCGCCCTCGCCGAGCTCGGCCCGAAGGCGCGGGACGCGGTGCCCGTCCTCGTCGAGCTCCTCGAGGTCCACGGCCAGTCCGCCGCGCAGACCCTCGGCAGAATCGGCCCCGAGGCCGTCGAGCCGCTCGTCGGCGTGCTCCGGGACGCGAGCGCCCCGGTCACCGCCCGCGAGGCGGCGACCCTCGCGCTCGCGTGGATGGACCAGCCCGTCGCCGAGGCCTACCCGCTCGTGCTGGCTCACCTCGAGCCCGGCCGCGACCGCGGGCTCCGGACCTCGGCCGCCTATGCCCTCGGGCGGATGGGCGCCTCCCCCGAGCGGATCCTCGCGGACGTCGAGCGCCATCTCGCCGACGAGTCCGACGAGGCGGTCCTGCGCTTCCTCGTCCAGAGCCTCCTCTTCGCGGGTCGGCAGGGCGTCGCCCGGCTGCTGGAGCTCGCCGCGGGAGATGACTGGGCGCGGTCCGTCCCGGCCCAGATGGTGCTCGAGGAGGATCCCGAAGACGAGGCCCTCTCGAGCCTCCGTGACGCGCTCGGCAGCGACGCCCCCGCCGTGCGGCGCGCCGCCGTCTCCCTGATCGCGCGGATGGGCGACGCGGCCGCCCCGGCCATCGACGACTTGATCGGGCTCCTCCCCGCCGAGGACGACGTGGTCGGGTTGGCGGCCGCTCGGGCGCTCGGCGGCGCGGGTGCCCGCGCGGTCGAGCGGCTCGCCGCGGTCGTCGCCTCCCGGGCGCATCCGCGCGTCGCGCGGGTGCGCGCCTGCGACGCGCTCGGCCAGATCGGCGAGGCTGCGGCGCCGGCCGTCCCGACGCTGAGGGCGCTGCTCGATGACGCGACGGCCCCCGGGCTTCGCCTCGCGGTCGTCCGGACGCTCGGGGCGATCGGCCGCCCGGCGCAGAATACGGCCGAGCGGCTCCTCGAGATCCTGCGCCTCGAGAAGGGGCCCCGCGCCGACCTCGAGCTCCGCGACGCGGCCGCCGAGGCGCTCATCGCCATCGGCGCGGAGGCGAGCCTCGAGGTGCGGGACCTCTTCGCCTCCGACGATGAGCGGCTCCGCCGGTGGGCTTCCGACGTCGTGCGCCGCCTGCGCGAGAAGTCGCCCCCCACGCCGCGCGGGCGGATCATCATCGGTCCGATCTCGTATCCGGCCGCCGTCTCGCGCGCCCGCGCGATCGACCTCGCCGAGCTGCGGGAAGGGCTCGTCGTCGCCCTTCAGGTCCGCGGGTTCGCCGTCGCCCGCGAGTCGGCTCTGCCTCCGCGCCGGATCGCCTTCGAGGAGCACCCGCTCGAGCGGCTCCGCGCGCGCGCGCCGGGCGCGACGGCGGTCGTCGAGCTGGTCGCGACCGAGCCGCCGACGCTCGTGATCGCGGGCGGCGTCGCGAGGGAGACCCGCACCGTCGAGACGCCGGCGGCGGGGATCGACGTGCCGGCGCTCCTCGCCCTGGTCCTGCCGCACATCGCGAAGCTCGGTCCCGACGAGGTCGGCCGCGGCCTGCCGGCCGTCGCGGGCACGGTCGACCTCGATCGGCTGCGGAGCGCCGAGCGGCTCGACTGGGACATGGGCCAGCGCCTCGTCGAGCTCGACGGGCGCCTCTCCCGCCTCGGCCTCGGCGACACCCACGTGACGACCCTGCTCGACCTCGCCGTCATCTCCACACTCCACGCTTGCTACGGCTGGAAGACCGACGAGATCACCGCGCGGCGCCACTTCGGTCGGGCAGCGTTCTTCGCCGCCTGGGCTGCCAGGCATCCCGACTCCGAGCAGCGCGGCCTGGTCGAGCGGGTCCGCGCCGAGCTGCGCGTGTTGAGGCGGCACTTCGGAGAGGGGGTCGCCGAGCCGCTCCCCGACGAGCCACTGCTGCCCGAGACGGCGAGCGTGCGGCGGATGGCCGTCGAGCTCTCCTTCGACGACACCGTGACCGCGCCGCCCTTCCGCACCCTGTTCGACTTCCTGGTGCGGCGCGTCCACACTCTCTACATCCGCGGCGCCGAGGACCGGAGGCTCGAGCTGTTCGAGACCGGCAACCGGGTCGAGGTCGGCCTCCTCTGGTCGAAATGGGGCAGCTTCGCGCCGAGCTTCGACGCTGCCATGTACACGACCTCCCACGCCGGCTTCGGCCCCTGCCTCGGTGACCTGGCGGCCGTGGCTCGGCCGCTCGGCTTCGAGGCGCTCTTCGAGCAGCTCCAGGAGAGCTTCCGCGCGCTCGGCGAGGGTGCGAACATCTGGGACCTCCTCGACAACGCCGGCCGCCGCCGCCGTGAACGCGACGACCGGCTCGAGGCGCAGGAGTCGCTCGCGTTGCTGCACGTCGCCCGCGTCCTCGAGGACGAGGCGCGGCGCTCCTCCGAGCGCTTCGACGCCGACCCCGGGCTCGCGCTCGAGGACGTCTTCGACGAGCTGGTGAGGCGCTACCAGGAGATCGTCCTCATCCAGCGCGAACGCTTCATCGACCTCGGCTGGAGCACCCACGTCGACAGCGTGGACGCGCTCGTGACCCGCTACGGAAGCGACCGGGTGGCCGTCCGCAGGAGCTGGCCCGGGCTCGACGACATCGAGCCGTTCGCCAGCGCCTACCAGCGCCAGATCGCCGAGCGGGCGAAGGATGTCCGGGCGGCCTTCCGCGAGCGGCGCTACGCCGAAGCGCTCGAGCTCGCCCAGCCGCTCCTCGACCGGTTCGGCCATCAGGAGGCTGCGATCGACACGAAGACGGGCTTCTTTCACATCTACGCGCGTGCCGGCCGGGCGGGCGACGGGATCGAGCGCTTCATGCGGCTCAATCCGACCTCGTTCGCCAAGGACCACTTTCGCGACGAGGTCCTCTCCTGGACCGAGGGGAGGCCGGAGCGGTTCCGGGGCTACTTCGAGAAGAACACGGCATCCGCTCAGGACTACATCACGAGGGCCCGCTTCGCGCTTCGCCTCCGCGACTGGGACCGACTCCTCGAGACGACCCGGGCCTACCACTACACGCCCCGCCACGAGGTCATCCTCGCGCTCGAGGCGGTCGGGGAGCTCGTCACCGAGGGGAGCTCGCGCGCCCGATGGCAGAAGCTCGAGAGCGCCCTCGGGACCTTGCAACGGAACCAGTCGGCGATGACCTACGCCGGCATACGTCACTGGGATCCGATCCTCGAGGAAGAGCTCGGGGAAAGCGAAGAGCTCGCCTCGGACTGGGCGAAGCTGAAGGAGCGGCTCCATTGGGAGGACTGGGTCGCCCTGAGCCGCGCCCGCGTGGCGCTCCGGGGTGCGCCGACGCGGGAGGAGGTCGTCTCCGTCGTGGATGTCTGCGATGCGATCGCGGCGGCCCGAGTCGGCGATGAGCAGCTCTCGCGGAACGGGCTCTTCCTCGAGGCCGTCGAGCTCGGACACTTCGCCCTCGCCTGCCTCATCCTCCAGGAGACCGACGGGCTCGCCGCGCCCGACCCGGTCGACTCCGCGATCGTCACGCGGGTGAAGCGGCTCGTGAGCCACTCGCGCGCCTTCCTCGCGGCGTACTCGAACCTCCGCTCGCCCTGGAGCCACCTCCCGTCCTGGTTCCTCTACTACCTCGTCCGGATGGGCGTGCCGCCCGACCGGATCGCCCGGTTCGCGGCGGCGCTCCCCGACCCGCCGGCGCTGCTGGCGTCGGACCACCGCAGCCCGCTCTTCGCGCTGGCGGCCGGCTCGCCGGGCGTGATGGAGAAGGTGCTCGAGGGAGCGAAGGGCAGCGACGCGAACATGAACCTGATGGACGTCGCCATCCCGGAGATCGACGAGGGGGCACTCTTCGCGTCCGCCTTCGCCGAGGGCAATGACGCCTGCGCCTTCGAGGTCGCCCTCGGCCAGGCTCTGCGCCGGCAGTCGCTCGGGCTGCTCCGGCACTACCTCGCCGACGACGAGCCGGGCCGCGCCTGGGTCCGGCGGAACGCCCCGAGCCTCGCGGTCGAGCGGCGCTGGCTCGCCGAGCTCGCCGACCCGCCCGGCGAAGCGATCGCCACGGCGAAGGCGGCGCGAGAGGCGCCGCTGCCGGGGACCGTGCCGGGCCTCGTCGAGTACCTCGCGGGCGAGCACGCCTCGCCGGCGCGTTGACGACCGCTCCGAAGCGCTTCGGGTCGTACGAGCTCACCTCGGTCATCGGGACCGGGCGCCAGAGCATCGTCTACGAGGCGCGCGACGCGACGGGCCGCCGGGTCGCCCTGAAGGTGCTGGGAGATCCGGGCGACGCCGCGGGCGCCGCGACGAAGGCGGCCTTCGAGCGCGAGGCGCACATCGCGCTCAACCTCAGCCACCGTCACATTGTGCGGACACACGGCGCCGGCGAGGTCGACGGGCAGTTCTTCCTCGCCTGCGAGCTCGTCACCGGCGGCTCGCTCCGTTCGCTGCTCCGCGAGGTGGGCCGCCTCGAGGAGGCCCGCGCCCTCGACTACATCCGCCAGGTCCTCCTCGCCCTCGAAGCGATCGGCGCCGCCGGCCTCGTCCACCGCGACGTCAAACCGGCGAACCTGCTCCTCGACGACGAGGGCGCCTTGAAGCTCTCCGACCTCGGCTTCGCCCGGACGACCGCCGCCGACCGGAGCCTCACCGACTACACCGGCACGGAGCTCTTCACTGGCACGCCGGACTACGTCTCGCCCGAGCAGATCGACGCCGACTCCGACCTCGACATCCGTAGCGACATCTACGCGGCCGGCATCGTCCTCTACGAGTGCCTGGCCGGGTTCCCGCCGTTCGTCGGTGCCACCCAGGTCCAGACGCTCAACCGCCACCTCCGCGCCGAGGTCCCCGACGTCCGGAGCGAGGCTCCCGACACGCGCGCCGAGGTGGCCGCCCTCATCGAGCGCTTCCTCGCCAAGGACCGCGCCGACCGCCCCGAGAGCGCCTCGGCCGCCCTGCGGCTCCTCGAGCCGCTCCTCGCTCCGGGGTCCACCGCGACGCGAGCCCTCGCGCCGCGCCCGGGCAGCGGCGTCCTCGCCGTCGAGGAGCCTCGCGCGCCCGGCGGCCCGCTTCCGCGGGTGGGGCTCGTCGTCGGCGGGGGCGAGCGACCGTCGACGCTCTTTGTCTACGGGGGTCGGCGGCTCGACTTCGGCCGCGACGAGTCGGCGGAGCTCGACCGCGTCTGCCTGCGCGTCCTCCCGCTGTCGAAGCGGGCCCGCAGCCGCTCCCGGAAGATCTCGCGCCTGCACCTGGCTCTCGACGTCGGCGCCGACGGGTCGGCCTCGATCGAGGACCTCGGCAGCACCTACGGGACCGACTTCGACGGGCGGCCCCTCTCGGCACGGAGCCCCGCCCCGCTCCCGCCGCGCGCGGCCGTCTCGGTCGCCGGCGTCCTCGGCCTCGAGGTGGAGGTCGTCGCACCGCTCGACGCGAAGCCCCTCCGGATTGGAGACGACGGCGAGGCGCTGGCGGACGTCGGCAGCGTCTGGACGACCCGACCCGGCAACTACGGCGAGCACTCCTACCTCCTCGTCCCCGCGGCGGTGGCCCTCGCCGTCGACGACGGGGTCCTCCGGCCGTCGCGGACCGGGTCGATCGACCTCCTGTTCGACCGCGGGTCGCTGTGGCTCCGCGACCGGGCGCGGGCGCCCGCGGCCTGTCGGCCCCTCGCGCCGGGCGACTCGTTCGCGATCGGCGGCGTGACGGTCGAGGTCCGTCCGATCGAGCGCGGAGACCAGAAGCCGTGAAGAGTAAGGGCGCGTCCGCTCCAGACGACGCCGACCTGCGCCGCCTCGTCCACGTCCTCCCGACGCCGATGGCGCGCGGCCTCCTCCTCTACCTCGACGAGGTCGACCCCTTCCGCCGCGTCCACCGCCTGATCGACCTCGTCGAGCTGATCGTCAAGGTGCCGGCGGCCGTCTTCATCGGCCACTACGTCCGCCGCCATCACCTCGACCCGGAGGTCCAGCGCGAGGTCGGCCGGCGGATGCGCCGTCCGGCTCTCGGCGACTGGTGGCGGATGACCCAGATCGTCGCCGAGGCGGTCCGCGCCGCACCCGAGCGCTTCGACGTCTCGGGTCTGCTCGAGCACGTCATCGTCTCGAAGCGCTCGCTGAAGCGCGAGCTCGACGGGGCGGAGAACCTGATCAACTTCCGCAACCACTACGCCCACGGCGCGTCGGCCGACGACGTCGTCTGCTCGGCCGACGTCGCGCGCTACCAGCCGCGCGTCTTCGACATTCTCCGCCGGGCCGACTACCTCGCCGCTCACCGCCTCGTCGCCGTCACCGTGACAGGCGAGGCCTTCCTCGCCGTCGGGACCGACCCGCAGGCGATCGAGGACCTCGAGGGGCGACCGGGGTTCGAGCCCGGGCAGTGCTACCTGACCGACGTCCACCTCGAGCCGATCGTCTCGCTCCACCCGCTCCTCGTCTTCGACCCCGACGAGGACCGCTTCTTCTTCCACAACGGCGACCGGGGCGACGCCCTCGAGATGCTCAGCTACACCGGCGGCCGCTGGCTCCGTTCGAAGAAGCTCCACGCCCAGTTCACCGCCCTGTTTCCGTGGAGCTGGGCCGACGCCGTCGGAGGCGACAGCGACGCGCGGATCGAGGAGCTCACCGGCGACTTCAAGGGGCGGGTCGGGGAGCTCTCGGAGCTGACGGCGTTCGCCCGCGACGCCGACCGCGGGTTCTTCATGGTCTGGGGCGGGCCGGGCGTCGGCAAGAGCGCGCTCCTCGCGAAGCTCGTCGTCGACCACGAGGCGCACTTCGGCGAGGACGTCGTCGTCGTCGAGCACTTCGTCCGCCAGGGTAAGAGGACCGACTCGCTCGAGGCGATGCTCTCGGCGCTGAACCGCCGGATCGAGGGCCACGCGCCGACCGACGTGCCGATGGGGCGCGGTGTCGAGGAGCTCGCTCGCAACCTCGGCGCGCGCCTCCAGGCGGTCTCGAGCGTCCTGCCGGCCGGCCGGAAGCTGCTCCTGGTGATCGACGGACTCGACGAGGGAGACCAGGCGATGCCGGAGATGCTCCGCGTCCTGCCGCGCGCGGCCGCCCCGCGCGTCTGCATCGTCTACTCGAGCCGTCCCCGCGCCGAGGTCCTCCGCTTCTACGAGGACCTCGACCGCGAGCACAAACACTCGATCGAGCTGACCGGCCTCGACCGCGACGCGACCCGCGCGCTCCTCGCCGATCACGTCGACAAGTACGCCCTCGCCGAGGACTACGTCGAGGCCGTCCTGCGGCGGAGCCAGGGAAACCCGCTCTACCTGAAGCTGCTCTGCGACTCGCTCACGAGCGGCGAGCTCGAGCTGAACGACGTCCGCGTCCTGCCTGGAGGCGTCGAGGATCTCTACGACGAGGCGATGCGGCGGTTCCGCGCCGAGCCGCGCGTCTTCGAGCTGCTCACCCTCCTCGCGGCGGCCAGCGACCACATGTCGGTCGAGATGCTGGCCGACTTCTTCGACTGGAGCCCGCCCGACGTCGAGGGGACGGTCGACCGGGCCCGCGAGGTGCTCGTCGACAACCCGCTCACCCCGACGATCGTCGACTATCAGCTCTTCCACGACAGCATGCGCGACTTCCTGCGGCGGAGCTACTCCGCCAAGATCGCCGAGTGGGAGCGGCGCCTGGTGGACTGGTGTGGCCGTTGGCGTGCGCACCGCGACGCCGGCCGCAACGACCCCGAGATCAGCTGCCTCACCTACGCCCTCCGCCACTACGCCGGACACCTCGCCGCGCGCAAGCGCCACGCCGAGCTCGTCGCGCTTCTGCGCGACGAGGAGTACCGACGGACCCAGATCGAGACGCTCGGCTCCTACGAGGTCACCTACGACTCAGCGCGGGTGACCGTCTCCGCCCTCGCCGAGGCGGGCGACCCATCCGTGGTCGCGGCGGCCGAGATGGCGCTCCTCGGCCTGTCGATCGCAGGCGAGGCCCAGGCCGGGACGCGCGATGCCGTCGGCCTGGCGGAGGAGGGCAAGTGGGACGCGGCGATCCGGCGGCTGCGAGTCATTGACGTCGACGGCCGGTGCTTCTCCGCGCTCGTGGTGCTGCTCTGGCACGCGGCGCGCGCGGGGGACGTCGAGGCGGCGGGTCGCGTCCTCGAGGCGATCGGCGAGCTCGGCACCGGCGGCTACGAGTGGGGGGACTGGGTCGCTCCGCGGCTCGTGTCGATGCTGATCTGGCGCCTCGGCGAGCTCGGCGTCGAGCGCGCCGGGACGCTCGTCGCCTCGGGCCGCGAGCCGCACGAGACGGCCGCCTGGCTCGTCGAGGCCGTGCGCTCCCGGGCGGGCGACGACGCCCCTGGGACGTGGCTCGACGGGGGCGGCGGCCGCCGCCCCCGCCCGAGCGCCGGCCCCGGAGCGTCGCGGCGCGCGGAGACGGGGCGGGCCGACGAGCGGGCGAGGGCAGGCATCGCCGGCGTGCTCGAGGTCGCCCTCGGACTGATCGAGCGGATCCGGCACGGCTCGCCGCGCGCCGACGCGCTCGTCGAGGTCCTCGGCTGCGTCGACCTCGCCCGCGGCCACCCGCGCGAGGCGTCGCTGATCGAGCGGGCCGACCGCCTCGTCGCGGGGCTGACCAAGGACGCCGACGCGTGTCGGGCCCTCATCGCGCTCGGGAGCGCCTGGCGCCGGGCCGGTCGGTCCGAGGCCGCCCGGCGGGCGCTCGACGACGCCGCGGCGAGGCTGCCGCGGGTGAGCGACGACGCCCAGGCGACGCGGCTGCTCGGCGACCTCTCGCTCGCCTGGGCCGGCCTGGGCGACGAGAAGCGCTCGACCGAGGCGCTCACCGACGCGAAGGAGCGGACCTCGGGCGAGGCGAGCGACGCCTTCCAGCAGAGCGGCGGGCGCGTCGACGTCGCCCGGGCGCTCCTCGCCCACGGTCACTGGGAGCCGGCGGCGTCGGTCCTCCGCGTCGCGGTCGCCGGTGTCGAGCGGATCCCGTTCGCCGACGGCCGCGCCGAAGTGATCGTGCGGGTCGCGCGGCTCTGCGGCGACCACCACGAGAGGCTCCCGCTCCCGGCGATCCTCGAGCACGCGCTCGAGGCGGCCCTCCGGATCGACTACGCCGGGTCGCAGGTGCCCGCCCTCGCGGCGATCGCCGAGGCCTGGCAGAACGCGGACGCCGCCCGCGCCGCGGAAGTGCTCGGACATTGCCGCGAGGCGACCGAGCGGGTCACCTTCGTCCGCTTCCGCGTCGAGGCGACCGGTCACCTAGCCCGGGTCTCCCGTCGGCTCGGGCGGGCGGACGAGCTCGACGCCGACCTCGCGCGGCTGGTCGACCTCGCCGACGAGGTGAAGGACCACGAGGCGCGCGGATCGTTGCTGACGAACGTCACGCGCATCGCGCGCGAAGCGCTCGAGCGCGCGCCGCCGGCGCTCGTCGCGCGTCTCGTCGCTGGCGCCGCCACCTTGGCCGCGCCCGAGCGGTTGCCCGTCGTGCTCGAGCTCGCGGAGCTGCTGGCGCGGTTCGGGGATCAGGGGGGCGGCGGCCGGGTCGCCGAGCCCGAAGCGGCGTGGTCGTCGCTCGACCCGCCCCCGCTCGTCCGGACGGCCTGGGCGGCCGCGTGGGCACGGCTCGGCGCGCTCGAACGGGCCGGGCGCATCCTCGATGAGGTGATCCCGCGGGCGGCGGGGGGCGAGGACGCTGTCACGCGGATCACCGCGTTGCTCCTCGTCGCCTCCGATCGGGCCGATCGGGGCGAGGAGGACCTCGCGGCGAGCCTGCGCGAGCGCGCTCTCGCGGAGACCGACGCCTCGGGCGACGACCGGACGCGGGCCGACGCGCTCGTCGCCCTCGCCCGGGCGGCCGCCCGGCTCGCGCCGCCGGCGACGGCGCCGGCGGTCGAGGCGGTGCTCGAACGGTCGAAGGCGCTCGCCGACGACGCTCGCGCCGACGTGGTGGTCGCGGCGGTCGACGCGAGAGATGTCCGGATCGACGCGGCGGCCCTCGCGCGGCTGCTCGCCGAGGCGCTCGACCTCGCCGAGCCGGGCGAGCGACGGCGGGCGCTGCTCGCGCTCGCCCGCCCCCCGCTCCACGCCGGCCTGCTCGACGGTCCGTTCGCCCTGCCCGACGCGCTCGGCGCGCGCGTCGCCGATGAGCCGCTCCTCGGCGAGCTCCTCGTCGAGGTCGCCCGCCGGCTCGCACGGGCGCGCCCGGACGGCGAGCCCGAGAGCGAGAGAGCGGCGACCTCGCGCGCGCTCGCGCGCCTCCTTGCCCTCGCGGAGCGCGTCCGCGAGCCGCGCGGCCGGCTCGACGCGGTCGCCGGGATCATCGGCGCTCCGCCGAGGGGCGACGACCGCGCCGCGGCGGACGCGCTCGCCAGCGCTTTCGCCGCCCTCGCCGTCGACGGACTTGGCGACGGCGAGCGGGCTCCGGGCGTCGAGCGCGCGCACGACGCGGTCGCCCAGTGCGTCGAGGCGGGACGCCGGCTCGACGAGGCCGGCCAGGCCCTGCTGCTCCGGCGCCTCGCTCCCGAGGTCGCTCGCCTGGCGGACCCCGTCGCGCGCGCGCTGGCCCAAGCCCGCGTGGCGGGCGGTCTGGCGAGCGCGCCCGCGGTCGAGCGAGGCGAGCTCCTCGCAGCGTCGCTCGATGGAGCGCGCGCGATCGACAACGAGAACCTCCGCGTCGACATCCTGAGAGAGGTGACGGAGGCGGCGGCGCGCCTCGACCGCGCCACAGCGGCGGCGTCGATCCGGAGCCTCGAAGCGGCGGCGGGGGAAGTCACGGGCGGACGGCGCCAGGGCACGCTCCAGATCGCGATCGTCGCCGCCGCGCGCGAGGTCGGCGAGGACGAGGTCGCCGAGCGGCTGGCGGGAGCGGTCGCAGCGCTCGCCCGAGGTGCGGACCGCCCATCGGTCCGGGCGGAGCTCCTCGTCGGGCTCCACCGGGCAGGGGCCGCGACCCCGGCGGGGCCGCTCGCCGAGGTCCGGTCGGCGATCGACGAGGTCGAGCAGGTCGGGCTGCGGCTCGAGCTGCTCCGCGAGGTGGCCGGGCTGTGGCTCCGCAGCGGCAACGAGGAGGGGGCCGCGGGTGCCCTCCAGACGATCGTCGACACGGCCGCCCGCGCCGGCTCGGAGCGCGCGCGCGAGGAGGCCCTTGCGTTCGTCGCGGCGACCTGCGTGGAGCTGAGGGCCGGCCAGGGGCCGCTGCGGCTGCTCCGGCGGGTTACCGAGCTGACGCGCGGGTTGACCGCGGCGCGGCGGCGCCGGCGGGTGCTCGCCGCGTGCGCGCAGGCGTGCCCCGAGGTGTCGGTCGCCCTCGTGGTGGAGGCGCTCGGCTGCGTCGTCCGCGCCGCCGGGTCGCTCGCGCGAGGCGCCGACCGGGCGGCCATTCTCGAGACGGTCGTCGAGGCCGCCGAGTGCCTCGACGCATCGGATCAGGCGGTGCCGGTCCTCGAGCTCGTCCTCCACGCCCTCCGCGAGCTCGACGACGAGGCGGCCGCACCGCTCGCGGCGAGGACGGTCCGGGCGTTGGCCCGCTGGCGGGGCGTCGTTCGAGTGATCGCGCACGTGCAGGGGCTGCAGAGCGCGGAGGCGCGGCTGCGGTCGGCGGCTGCCCTCGCCGCGATCGCCGTCGCCTCCGACACGGGCGCGGCGCGGCGGACGCAGCTCGTCCGGGTGCTCGCGATCGACCCGTTCCGGTCGACCCTGACCCGTCCCGTCGTCCTCCGCCTCCTCGAGTCGTTCCTCGTCGACGGGGACCTCGAAAGGGCCTTCGCCCTGGTCCGGGCGCTCGGGATCGACGTTCCTGCCCTGCCGTCGGCCGCCGACGCCCCCGACCCGAACACCGTGGCGTCGGCTCCCCCGCGAGTTGGCGGCCTCGCCCTCGACGACGGAGGGGTCTTCGAGGCTGGCCAGCGGCTCGTCGCGGCCATCGAGAACGCGGCGCCCTCGGAAGAGCTCGCCGCCGAGCTCGTCGACGTCGCGCGAGTCGACACGCGACGGTTCGGCGCGCTGCTCAACGGAGCCGTCGTCACGCTCGGCGAACGCTGCGTCGAGGTGCTCGACCAGCTCCCCGCGATGCTGCGCGAGGCGGGCCTCGCCGAGCTCCGCCGCCAGGTCTTCGACCTCCAGCGCAGCCTCGACGACGACCGCCGCTGACGGACCGAGCCCGCCCCCTTTCCTCGAACGATCGGCCGCGGCGATGTCGACTCGCGCCGCCGAGGCGACACGCAACGCCGACGCCGTTCTGCAACCTCGACTGCCGCTACTGCACAGGCCCCGCGCGGCCGGGAGTCCACTCCGATGCGCCTCCTCAACTTCGACCGAGCGCTTCCGCTTCGAGGAGGACGTTGCCGCCGGCATCGACGCTGCCGCCGCGAGTTCCCTTCTTCTTCTGTGGCAGCGGCTCGCCTGCGAACAAGTAACTCGAGAACGGCACCCTCGCCTCCAGCGGGACGATGCACTGCCGCCTCTCACGCAAGGCGATCGCCGAGGTCGCCCTCGAGGATCTCCGCGTCCATTCGTGACGCCAGCCACCCCGATGCCGTGGCCGTAGACGTCGTTGTTCCCGCTGTTCCCGGTCGTCTCCGCTTCACTGGCGCGCGGGTCGTCGGGGTCTTCGTCGCGCGCCTCGATCGCCCAGGCCGCCTCCGTCCTGGCCGCGAGCTCGGGGAGCGAGCGTCGATGCCGCTGTCGATCAGCGCGAGGCTTCGCTCCCGAACGGCCTCGGGTGGCGTGTAAGGGGCCTCGTCTCGACCGTCGTCGCGCCCACCGAGGCGGATGCCCGGCCTTTCATCGACGCGGTCGGGCGGGTAACATCGCACTCGCCGGCGTGATCCCGCCCGGCGTCTCCGGGAGCGGCGCCGATGCCCCCAACCGGCCGAGGCTCGACGCTGCGTAGGCTCGCCCCGGACCGGCTGCCGCACTGCATCCGACCGCGCGTCTCCACTCTGACCGCAGCGCTCGACGGCGCGCTCGATCCCGCCCCCGCCATCGTCGGCGTCTCCGAGGCGCTCCTTCGCTACGTCTCCGCCATCTGGGTCGCCGAGTATCTGCACGCGGGCGCGTGGGATGGGCCGCTCAACCGCCACCTCCTCGGTCTCTTCCGGCGGGCCGTCCTGATCGGGCCCTGCGTCGCCGTCGCCCGCCGCGTCCGCGCCCTCTTCGCCGAGCGCGACCTCGGGACGGTCACGCGTGGGCTCGCGCAGCTGACGCTCGGTGAGGCGGACGAGCAGGACCACCCCGTCGCGCGCCTCATCCGGTACCGGAACGAGTTCGCTCACGGCAGCTTCGGCGTCCTCCCCGAAGCGACCCGTGACGCTCTCGACGCGCTCGACCGAGTCGTCGACCGGCTTCCATGGCTCGGCGAGCAGGTCCCCCGCTTCGTCGCCGAAGGCCGGGTCCACATCGCCGCCGAGTGTACGGACGCGGCCGACCCCGCGCCCGACCTCCCGGACCTCCCCGACCTCCACCCGTTCCTGGCGAGCCTCGACGGCGCCGGGACGCTGCCGCTCCATCCCCTCCTCCGCGTCGAGATCGAGGACGGATCGCCCATCCTCGCGTTCGGGACGGAGACGCGCGGGGGCGTCGTCGACCTCCTCCTCGAGCACGAGGCGCTCCGCGCCTTCGCCGAGCGCTACGAGGCGGAGCGCGCGGGCGTCATCTCGTTCGAGCCCGCGCTCTCCGCCCGCGCCGGGGCCGCGCGACCGCCCTCCGACGCCGCGCGGGCGCTCGCCACCGCGCTCGCGGATCCTGACGCGGGCCGCATCCTGGTCGAGGAGCACCCGGGCTGCGGCGCGCCCGCGCTCGTCGCAGCGCTGGGCTCGGTCGCGCCCGCGGACGGGTTCGTGTCGATCGCTCCTTGGGTGGTCGAGCCGGATGGGCACGGGGCCTCGGGCGAGGTCTTCGCGCGATTCGTCATCCGCCGCGCCGAGGCCGAAGTCGAGCCGGCCGACGACGCGCGACGCGTTCCGGCGGAGCGCCTCCTCGACCGTCTCGATGAGGCACGCGCCGCGCTCGATGCGACGGGGCGGCGCCTCCTGATCGGCATCGTCGACCTTCACCACGGGGTCGTGCCTACGCGCGGCGAGTCGCTCGCGGTCGTCGACGTTCACCGTCGTCTTGGCGGCGCAATCCGCAGCGTCGCGACCTGCCTCCGGCGTCACCCTGCGCTCCTCGGCCGGGCCCTCCCGCGCGACGCCCACCTCGTCCTCCCGGTCCCCGAGGTGTGTGCTCTCGATGCCGCCGAGCTCCGGCGGGCCGTCCTTGCGCTCATCCGTGGGGCGACCGGCGAGGGCGCGCTCCGCGAGCGCGTTCTCCGCGCGATCGTCGCCGCCGGCCGACCGCTCGCTTGTTTCGCCCTCTGCGACTTGCTCGAGGCGGACGGCGGCGAGCGCGTCCTCACGCCCGCCGTGGAGCGCGCGCTCGTCGAGCTCGGACCGCTCCTCGAGCAGCGAGCGGACGGGGGCGACGTCGCCTTCGCCCCGTTCGTTGCCTCGGTCGGCGACGCGCTCGGCGAGCCGAAGGTCTCGACGTGACGCTCGAGGAGCTCCGCCCACTCATGACCGACGAGAAGCGGGGGCTCCTCGACGCCCTTGAAGTCGACGCGTCGCAGTCCGATGCCGACCGTGGCGCCGTCACCGAACGGCTCAGGGCGCTGTTCGCCAGCGCGCTCGCGCACGCCGGCGGCGACCCCGCTGCGGTCGGCCCCCTGATCGGTGAGTTCTGGGGACGCCAGGCTGTCCCCGGATCGTCCCTGCGCAGGACGGCCGAGGCGTGGCCGGACGTCCGCGCCCTCGTCACCCAGCTCCCGTACCCCCTCGGCGGAAGGTACCGGTCCTTCCTGGCGGCGTGGGACGCGCGCGACAGCGGACCCGACGATGCGTTCGCGGCGCGCCTTCCGTGGGACCTGTGCGCGGTCGTCGGGATCGTGCTCCGGCTCGACGCGGCGATGGCGATCGCCGCCTACATCCACGGCGTCGGAGGGACCGACGCGGCGCTGAACCGGATGGTGCTCGACCGGCTCCGCGCCCCATCGGACGGGGCATGGCTCGAGCTCACGCAGCGCCTCACCAAGGCCTGCCGGGAGGCGTCGCGCTTACCGCACCTCGACTGGATCCACGCCTGCCTTCGCCGGCGGACGGGGATCCGCGGCGCCTCATCGGTCCGCGAGGCCCTGGAGCAGCTCGTCGCGTTCCGCAACCGGCTCGTCCATGGCGACGAGATCACCGACGGCGACGTCCGGGGCGCGGTCGTGCGGCTCGAGGCGGTCGTCGCCTGCCACGACCACCTCGCCCGGCTCGAGGTGCGCGCCCGCGTCGGCGACCGTGTCTGGTCCCTCGTGGGCCAGCGAGTCGCCGCCGTCCACGTCGCGCAGAGCGACGGGCCGGATGACGGCGAGGTCGCCCTCATCGTTCCAGACGGCTCGGCGCCGCCGCTCCCGCTCTCGCCGCTCCTCCACTTCCGGCCGGGAGACCCCGACGACCCGATCGGGTTCGACGAGCTGTTCTTCCTCAACGCGGGCGCGCTCGAGCGCCTCCGCTACGTCGCGTATCGCTTCCCGGGCGAGCTCGACGGGGCGCTGCTCGGGGGCTACGAGGAGTTCCGACGTCTCGTTGCGCGGTTGCCGGCGCCGCCGATCGCGGTCGACCCGCGCCTAGACGACGCCGAGCTGGTCGCGTTCCACGAGCGCACGTTCGTCGGGCGCGACGACGTGATCGAGGGGATCGACCGCTTCATCGCCGAGCGGCCCGCGGCCTACGGCATCGTGCGCGCCCGCGCCGGCTTCGGGAAGACGGCGCTCCTTGCCCACCTCTACTCCCGCCGCGCCGAAGGCGATCGGTGGGCGTTCCACTTCTGCGCGACCCGCGAGGGGCGCGACAGCCCCGTCGTCGCCCTCCGGTCCCTGGTCGCGCAGGTGTGCGACGCGTTCGACCTTCCGCGCGACGAGTGGCTCACGACCGACCTCGACGAGCTCCGCGAGCGCCTCGTCGGCCTCCTGAACGCCGCGTCGGCGCGGCTCAGTGGCGACGAGCGGCTCGTCATCGCGGTCGACGCCCTCGACGAGGGGATCCCCGCATCGGGCGTGTCGGTCCCCGCCGCGCTCCCCGCGGCGCTCCCCGAGCGCGTCGTCGGCCTCCTCACGATGCGCGTCGGCCTGGACGGACGGAACCAACGCGTGCGCGACGAGCTCGCGCACATGCCGGACGGAGCGTTCCTCCCGCTCCCGGGCGCGAACCCCCTCGCGGGGCTCGAGCGGCGACACGTGGCCGTCCTCCTCGAGCGGACGATCGGCGCGGACGTGCCCGTCCCCACGGAGAGCCTCGACGCCGTCTGGGATGCTGCCACGCGCGACACCACGGACGGGGCCGAGCCCGTCTACGTCCGCTTCCTCGTCGAGGAGGCGGAGGCGAGGCGGGTCGACCTTCGGCGCCCCGAGTCGATCCCCACGTCGCTCGACGAGCTCCTGCAATCGCGCTGGATGACGCTCCCGACCGACCACGGCTTCTTCATCCACCGTCTCCTCGGACTCCTCGCCGTGATGCCGGGGCTCGGGGACGACGAGCTCTTCGCTGATCTCCTCTCGTCCGGCGAGGAGCGTCGGCTCACGCCCGAGGACGTAGCGATCAGGCGCCGCGCGGCGGCGAAGCTCCTGCTGTACGACGCCGAGCGGTACACGCTCCATCACGACCGACTCCGGCAGTTCCTCATCGGCCGCTTCCGCCCGCGCGAGGTCGCGAGCATGCACGGGCTGATCGTCGAAGCCTCCGAGGCGTGGGACGACCCGCGGCGTTCGACGAGCCTGCGCAACTACTGCTTCCGCCACGGCGTCGGGCACGCGCTCACGCGCGGGGAGCCGGCGCGGGCGCAGGCGCTCCTCGGAGACCTCTCCTACCACCTGGCGCGCGCGGCCGCGTCGGGGCGGGGAGGCATCGCCTCGACGATCGACGACGTGGACGCGACGGCGCGACACCCTGCCGCGCGCCCGTCGCCGCGGTTCGATGCGTGGCGTTCGCTCTTCCTCGAGAGCGGGCACATCCTCCGACGCGGCGACGATCCCGAGCGGTGCGGTGAGATACTCTTCCAGCTCGCCTTCGAGCACGGCCGCGGGAGCGAGGTCTCGTCCGCCGCCGAACGCTGGCTCGCGGAGGGCGGGCGGCGCGGAACGTGGCTCGCGCGCGCGAGCCGGCGGCCGGCCCGCGGGGGCGAGGCGGCCCAGATCGTGCTCGAGGGGCACGGAGGGGGCGTCGTCGGCGCCCGACTCCTCGACGACGGCCGGCTCCTCTCGTGGTCGCGGGACGGGACGCTGCGGGTCTGGAGCCCCGAGACCGGTGCCTGTCTCCTCGTCCTCGAGGGACACCGGACCGACGTCCTCGGCGCGCTCGAGCTCCCCGCTGGCGGGATCGTGTCGTGGTCCGCGGACGGGACGCTCCGCGCGTGGGACCTCGAGGACGAGACGTGCCGCCTCGTCCTCGACGCGAGGCCGCGGGGCGAGCCGGTCGTCGTGGAGGGCGCCATCCTACTCCGCGACGGAAGGGTCGCGTCGTGGTGCTCGAACGGGGTCGTCACCGTTTGGGACCCCGTCTCGGGGGCGCGCGTCGTGTCCTCCGACGATCCGGGAAGCCTCCCACCCGAGCCGCCCGCGCCGCCGGCGCGTCGGGGGGACGGACCGGGCGACGGTGACCTGGAGCGCGACCCGGCGGAGAGCGGCCCGCTACGTCCCGCCGAGCGGCATCCCGTCGAGGACGATGAGGACGCCGACCGGATCCACGTCGTCGCCGAGCTCCCCGACGGACGGCTCCTGGTCGTCTCGCGCGAGGGGGCGATCGCGTGGAACCTCGCCACCGGCGTCCAGACCGACATGCAGCGAGTGGTGTCGGGCGCGCTCTTCGGTCCGATCGAGTTCGCCGCGTACACGCGCGACGAGCGGCTCGTGACCGCGACCGGAAGCCGGATCATCGTCCAGTCCGACCTCGCCTCCGACGGCGACTGGCACGTGAGCCGCGTCTCGACGATGCGCGAGGGGAGCGAGGCGCTCACGATCGCGGGCGTCGAGCCGCTCGCCGACGGACACGTCATCAGCTGGTCGGCTCTCGAGGTGGACCCGCGCCTCTGGACGTCGGCACCGTCGGGGCCGGGGCGCCGCTTCGACGGACCCGACTTCGACTTCCTCCTGTGCGTCGGGCATCTCGACGGGCACGCGCGGCCGATCGCGGGGGCGCGCGGGCTCGACGACGGACGGCTGATCACCTGGTCGAAGGACGCCACGATTCGGATCTGGTCGCTCACGCCCGCCGCGGAGCGGTTCGTGTCCGCCGAGACGCTCGAGGACGCCGAGCAGGCGTGGGCGCTTCGCGCCGCCGAGCGCGCGGAGCCAGCGGGACCGGTCGTTCTCGAGGGGCACGCGGACGACGTCACGGGGGCGCTCATCCTCCCGGACGGGCGCCTCGCCTCGTGGTCGCGCGACCGGACGATCCGACTCTGGGACATCGACCGCGAGGAATGTACCGGTGTTCTCGGGGGCCATGCGCAAGGGATCGACGGGGTGCTCGTCTCCGGCGATGGCGAACGTCTCGTGTCGTGGAGCCACGACGAGCCCTCCTTCCGGCTGTGGCGTCTGGCCGCGATGGAGGCCTCGCCGTCCCCGGCTGCAGCCGGCGCGTCGACGGCGAGCGCGGCGCGCGGCGTCCGGGCCCTCGCCGACGACCGCGTCGCGTCCTGGCACGAGGACCGGACGCTCCGTCTGTGGGATGTGCGCTCGGGCGCGGCGACGGCGACATGCGAGGGACACGGCGCGCCCGTGAAGGGCGTCATCCCACTGCACGGTGGCCGTGTCCTCAGCTGGTCGCGCGACAAGACGCTCCGGAGCTGGAGCGTCGTGGACTCATCCGCGGACACCGTCGTCCTCGCCGGCGCGCACCGTCGCGCGATCGACTCGGCCCTCGAGCTCGACGACGGGAGGATCGTCTCGTGGGACGAGTCGGGCGCGATCGCCCTCTGGACGGTCACGTCCGATGGGGGCGCAAGCTTCCGGACGCTCGCGGGTCACACGCGCCGCCTTGCCGATCTCCGGCCGCTCTCCGGGGGACGGATCGCGAGCGCCTCCTGGGACGGCACCGCCCGTATCTGGGCGATCGGCAGGCGGGACGACGAGCTCGATGGCGCCCCGTCGGTCGCGCTCGAGGGACACGAGAAGCCGGTTTCGGGGGTACTCGAGCTCGCGGGACGCATCGTCACGTCCTCCTGGGACGGCACCGTCCGGACGTGGGCGCACGACGGACGCCCCGAGACGACCATCCGGGCACACGCGTCGACGATCTCCGGCTGGCGGGCGCTGGATGACCGACGGGTCGTGACGTGGTCCGACGACGCGACGGCCGCCGTCATCGACGTGGTCACCGGCGCCGTCGAGGCGCGGGTCGAGCACGATGGGGCCGTCCGCGGAGTCGCCGCGATCGGACCCGATCAGCTCGTTTCGTGGGGGGCGGACGGGGCCGTTCGGCGCTGGTCGCTCGCGCAGGAGCCGCTCGAGACCCTGCGCGACCCGAGCGGGGCCGCCTTCGACTTCGCGGTCCACGTCTCGCCCGGCATCACGCTCGGGGTCGTCCGCCGTCAGGGCCTCACCGTGTGGCGCGACGGCGAGATCGTGATCCGCGTCGGCGCGTCGTCGGTCGTTGTCTCGAGCGTCCACCGACGCTTCGACGAAGCGATCGCACGACGGCGCTGGTCGGACCAACGCACGGACGATCACGACACGGCGATCGAGGACGGCGCGGAACGCGCGACCGGGCTCGTCGTCGGGCTCACCCGAGGCCCCGCGCTCGACGTCTTCGGGTTCACCGCCCGCGGCGTGACCGATCGAGTCACCTGGCACGCGGACACGAAGCTGGTCCTCCACGACCTCCTCGCGCCCGGCGCCGCGATCGTTACCTTGGGGTCTGGTGACCTCAGGGTACTCCACCTTCGCAGCGGAGAGGGCCGGACCGGACTCGCCGGCCTCGCCCGAACCGCTCCTGCCACGAGAGGCGATCCATGAAGACCCAGCTCAACCTCCCAGCGTCGGTCGCGGCCCGGATGTCGGCGCTCGGCGGCGACGCCGCCGCGTCCCAGATCGGAGCGGCCGCGTTCTCGCGGATCATCGACGGCGACCCGCAGGACCGGAAGTCGATGATGTTCGCCGCGATGCCGGTCATGGGTGAGGCGACGACGAGCGTCTCGGTCGAGATAGACGACGCCCTCGCCTCGCAGCTCAACGACTACTGCGAGAGCAAGGGGCTTCGGCCCGAGGTTCTCGTCACGGGCGCGATCATGGCGGAGCTCGACGGCGGCACCGACGACGCGCCGGACGTCTGCGCGCCAGGCGACGGGTAGACCGCGTTTCCCGGGGGCCTCGCGTCGAAGGGGGCCAATACTGTCCGCACTCGACCCCGGAGCATCTCCGTCCACGCGATGATCAGACGGGGCGCGAGATCGGCGAAGTACGGCTGTCGCCGTTGCCGGAGCCAAGCGACTGCTGCGTGAGCTCGAGCACCTGTTGTGTAATTGGACCGGTCAGGTGCAGCTCCGGCGAGAACGCGGTCCAGTTGCCTGGAGTGGTTGCGCCCAGCCCGGGAGCTCGTCCTCGCCGCACACCGCCCTGCTGGCAATCTCCAGCAGGGCGGTGGCCTGTACGCTGACGAACCGATGCCGTCCCTTCTTGGTTTCTTGAGTATCCCATCCTCGCATCGCACGGCGCGACGCCACGACTCGCATCAAGCAAGCGCCGCTCGACTCCTCGGAATCGCATCGCGCGCCGTGACGCGCGAACCGGGCCTCGCTCTCGTCGGGCGGGGCGCCAACGCGCTTGATGCGATCGCCGGCCTTCCGTACAACGGGCCCGCACCGATCTCCGACATCGCCGTCTCTGTCGAGAGAGGCTCGGTGCATCCCACTCGCCCGCCTGCCGAATCGGAGTTCACGACGATGAGCGCGACCACCCCGGATGTGTTGCTTCTCGACCACGACGGCAACTTCTTCCGCATGCCCCGGTCCGTCGCCGACGCGCACCGGATCGACAAGGACGCCGTTGCGGCGATCGTCGCCAGAGCCCAGGAGGCGGACCTCAGCAAGCTCCCGGCCGACCTCCGCGCGGAGTGGAAGGAGACTCTCGCGAAGCAGGGGGACGTCGAGGGTCAGGACGCGTTGATCGGGATGCTCATCGCCGTCAAGCTTGCTTTTGTCGCGATCCGGATCGGAATCGCGATGTCGAACGACTGAGGGGCCGCCGCCAAGGAGCGCCGCGACCGCGTCGTCAGTCGCTCGTCGCGCCGGGTTCGCCGATCGGCTCGGCGTGCGCCTTGAGGAGCGTCTTGAGCTCGAATGGCCGGAGCCCAGGGAAGGCGCCGAGGTAGAGGCAGCAGATCGCCGAAACGGCGGGTGTGGCGAAGCTCGTCCCGGTGTGCGTCGTGTGCCCACCGCCGGGCGCCGCCGTGACGACGCCCTCGCCGTGCGCGGCGAATTCGATCAGCTTGCCTGCCCGGTAGCGAAGCGCGAGCTCGCGAGCCATCCGCTCCTGATCGACGCTGATGACCGACGAGAGCTCCGCGGGGAATCCCTGGTCGAGGAGCGGCATGTTCCGCCGAGCGGCGACGACGGTCTGGCCCGAGTGATAAGCGCGCTCGCACAGGGGCGCGAGCGTCGGCGCGAAGGCTCGCTTCGCCGCGAGACTCATGTTGATGATGTCGGCGCCCAGCTCGATCGCGTGCTCGAGCGCCTTCACGAGGTTCTGGCCGGTTCCCTTGTTCGACGAATCGAGCACGCGAAGGTCGATGATCCGGGCGTTGGGGGCGATGCGAGCGATCACGCCCGCGACGCCGGTCCCGTGCCCGAAGACGTCGTTGTTCCTCGTCGAGTCGACCTCGACCGCCCGCGGTCGGTTCGACTCCGCATCGTCCGAAGGCGACTCGATTGCCCAGGCCGCTGCTATTCGATCGGCGAGCTCGGGATGCGAACCGTCGATTCCGCTGTCGATCACGGCGACGGAAACGGGCCCGAGCGCCTGTTGACGGACCGCCTCGGGTGAAACTCCGAGCGCCCTGACGATCACGCCCTTTTCCCGAGGGCGAGCATCCCGAGCGATTCGAGCAGGCTGGCGACGGCCTCGAGATTCTCCGGCCTGGCCTGACTCAGGCGCCCGACGGCCGAGACGATCCGCGCCTCCGTGGCGGAGCGGTGATCGCCGCCCGACCGTGCGCCCTTCTCGAGCGCGGCGAGCCGCTGCCGCTGACGCACGATCAGGGCCGCGGCCGTCGCGAGCTTGCCGTAGAGACTGGCGTCGTCGCGGCCGAAGCGCCGGTCGCGGTCGAAGCTGATCGCCGTGAGGACGCCGACCGTTTCGTCCTCGATCAGCAGGGGTGCCGCGATCACCGACTTCGGTTTCGCGCCGTCTCCGACCCGCTCCTGCTCCTCGACGTCGAACGTCGGCGCGCCAAGCTGCACTTCGCCCGTCGCGGCGGCGAGCCCGGTGACGCCATGGCCGAGGGGAACGCGCTGGCCGAGGAGACCGTCATCGGCGTGGCCCACCGTCATCGCGAAGACGAGGTCGCCCCGCTCCTCGTCGAGCACCAAGAGCGAGCCCTCGTCGGCTTTCGCGATCTGGACTCCTAGCTCGACGAGAAGGCGTAGAGCCGCCGCCTCGGCGTCGCCACTCTGAATCGCGAAGTAGGTACCGAGCGCGAGAGCGCCGCTTTCCGACATGAAATCGTCTCCGTGTCACGCGTTCTCCGCCCGGGCGCGGCGGGCGTTGCCAACCCGGTGAGAAGCAGCTTACACCCTCGGGCTGCCACAGTCAGGCGCCCCCGCCCCGTTCATCCTTCACCCACAGCAACGGAGGGAGACGAAGTGTCTCCGCCCACGAGCTGTGTCCCTACTCACTCGCCGGTCCCCGTCGTTGGCGGAGAGGCCGAGCAGAGCTACCCTCCAGGCACTGCCCGCCTGGCAGGTGGTGCCGGCAGGCCCCGCGCCCCCCGCGCGGGGGGCGCGGGCCCCCGCGGGCGAGGGGAAACCCGGGGCCACGCCCCACCGGAGTGGTCCCA
>JAJDCQ010000056.1 GCA_029260755.1 Planctomycetota bacterium
GGCCAGGACACGGTGGCCGACAAGATCCTCGAGCGAGCCCGGGCGGCCGCGGCGCCCCGCGGGCTGCGCGAGGCGGTCGAGCGGATCCACGCCGGATCGGTCGAGGCGCGCGCCCTCCTCGCCGAGGCGTCGGAGCGGGCGGGGACGGCGGCGGGGCGGAGCGGCCGGGGCGAGGCGCGCCGGCTGTTCGAGCGCCTGACCGGAGCGCTCGCCTCGCGCGACCCCGAGTCGGGCCGGCCCGACCTCGCCCGCGCCCACGAGCGGTTCGCCGCCGGCGACGACCGGGGCGCGATCGAGGCGGCGAGCCGCGCCCTCGATCGAAGGCTGGAGCCCGAGGCCACCGGAGTCGCCCTCGTCCTGCGGGCGCGGGCGCGCCTCGTCCTCGGCGTCGCGACCGCCGGCGCGCAGGACGCCCACCGCGCGATCGAGTTCTTCCCGGCGGACTCGCCCGAACGCGTCGACGCCCGCCTCCTCGCCGTCGAGGCCGACATCGCCCGGGCCGACGGCGACGAGGAGCTCCTCGAGGACGCCATCGGCGACGCCCGGCGCGGGGCGACCGCGGCGCGACGCATTCCCGAGACGCGGCCGCGACCGTGGCTCGGGCGCCAGCTCCGGGCGAAGGTGCTCGAGGCGCGCGGCCTCGCCGCGGCCGGACGCTTCTCGGCGGCCGCCGACCTCGCCGATCAGGTCGCCCGGGAGGCGTTCGCGGCGGTCACCCGCTGGGACGAGATGCTGCGCCTCCGCGACCTCGACGCGACCGTCGCGCGCGACCCCGACGACATCACCGCGACCGCGATCCGCGCGGCGGTCCGCCTCCGGCACGACATCGGCAGCGAGACGTGGCGGAGCGGCATCGTCGACACCGTCCGGATCGCGAAGGCGCTGCCACAGTCGGTCCTCTTCGCCCGCGCGATCCGGCACGTCCCCGAGCACTGGAGCGTCGGCTACACCAACGCGGCGCACGCCCTCGAGCCCGACGGCGCCGACGCCACCCCGCTCGATCGCTCCCGGGCCGCCCTCGCCCAGGCGGTGGAGGCGTTCCTCCGGGCGGGAGGCGCCGACCGGGAGCGCCTCGAGGCGGCGGAGCGCGACGCCGCCGCGGCGATCGCGTTCGACGCATCCGATCCCGGAGCGTGGCTGCTCGGCTGCCTCGTCGCGGACGCGCACCGGCGGAGCGAGGTGGCGATCGCCCGCCTCGAGGTGGCCCGCGCCCTCGCGCCGGATGTGGCCGAGAGCGAGGCGCTTCGGCTGCTCCTCGGCGAGGCGGCGGACGAGGGTCGCGGGCGGCGCCTCGTCGATCGGCTCGTCCTGGCCGGGGCCGACCCCGCCTGGATCCGCACGCTAGACGTCGACCTCGGCGGGAGGCTGCTCCAGGCCGGAGGGGCCGAGCGGGTCGACGAGCTCTCGCGATGGGCCGGCGGGTTTCAGCTCCCGCCGCGGCTGCTCACCGTCGACCATCAGGTCAAGGAGCGCCTCGCGATCCAGGAGGAGCTGGCCGCCCTCGACGGCGGCGACGACGGCACCCTCTGGCACCTCATCGGGACCGCCCGGTTCGAGATCGCGCAGCGCGCCCGGATGGACGCGCAGGCGGGGCGGGCCGACCGAGCCCGCGACGCCATCGAGACGTTCGGAAGGGCCGCCGCCGCGTTCGCCCGGGCGGCGGAGCGCAGCGGCGAGCCCCGCCGGCAGCTCCACGAGTCCGCGGAGGCGCGCGCCCTCGTCTTCTCACGGCGCGACGCGGGCCAGGCCGCCGAGCTCTTCGAGCGATCGATCGAGCGGCTCGACGAGCTCCTGCCGCGCGGACGGCGCCCGCTCGTCTTCGGCGAGCTCGGCGGCCTGTTCATCCCCCCGCTCACCGAGCCGCACCTGTTCGCCCACAACCGCTGGGCGCTCCGGAGCCACCGGGCGCTCGCGAGGCTCCAGCTCGGCGATCCTGAGGGCGCGCGCGACGACGCCGAGCGCGCGGCGACCGAGGACGCGGTCCAGGCGACGGTGCTGGCGCAGGTCTACCGGACGCTCGCCGGGCGGTAGGCGAGGAGCCGTCCGCCTCCTGCCATCGTCCCTGCCGTTCGGCGCTCCTCTCCGGGCGAGCATCCCAGGTCAAGGAGGGCGGGGAGAGTCTTCGGCTGCGAGAGGCTCTCCGCCCTCCTTGAGCTGCGACGTCCGCCCGGAGGGGAGCGGCGAACGTCGGTTGCGTTCGCATGGGACCGCGCTCCAACCTCTCTTCGAGGCAGAGGCGGGACTCCGCGCCTCCTGTTTGCTCTTTACAGCCCGAGAATCCGTGAGTCATTGAAATGAGGGGGACCCCCTGGACCGCGATGGTCGGGTCGCAGCGACGCGTGGTTCGTGGCCTGGGCCGGGCCCTCGACCTCGACGGCGCCGGGCCCCTCCGGTAGCTTCGGGGCCCATGAGCGACGCCTCCGAGGACGCCCGCCCGCCCCTCGCGCCCGGCACCGACGTCGGCGGCTGGGAGATCGTCGAGCGGCTCGGCGGCGACGCCGAGCGCTACCGGGTCCGCCACCCCGCTCGAGCCTCCGCCGCCGTTCTCGAGCTTTTCGACGGCCCGTCCCTCCCGCCCCCGCTCGCGCCTCTCGCCGGCCTGCTGCCCGAGGAGGGGAGCCACCTCGGCGGGATCTGGTCCGGCGCCCACGATGGGCGCGCCTTCCTCGTCCGGGCGGGCACCGGCGAGCGCACCCTCGGGGAGCTGTCCGGGGTGCCGCTCGCCCGCGGGGCCGCGATCGTCGCGAAGCTCGCCCGGGCGGTCGCCTGGCTCCACGAGCGCGGCGTCGCCCATGGCGCGATCACGATCGACGCGGTCGGCCTCGAGACCGGCGATGCGCCCCGGCTCGTCGGATTCGGGTCTTCGCCCGAGTCGCTCGAGCCGACGGAGGCCACCCGCGCCGCCGACATCGTCGCCCTCACCCGCCTCCTCGACGCGGTCGCCGCGGACGAGGTCCCGCCGTCGGTCACCCGCACCCGGAAGCGCGTCCGCGAGGCCGTCTACGCCGACGCGGGCAGCCTCGCCGAGGACCTCGAGCGCCTCCGCGACGTCCACCGCTCGGTCTCGGACCGGATTCCGATCGCGCGGCCCGACGACGGCGGCGAGCGCTCGGGCGACGGGGGCATCTCGGGCGTCCTCGTCCTCGGCGGGGTCGTCGCCGTGGCGACGCTCTTCGCCGTCCTCTTCATCGCGTTGCCCCGCGACGACGCGACGGCGCCGGCCGGGCCGGCCGTCACGTCGGCCGCCGAGGCCGAGCTCGCCGCCGAGGTCGCCGCTCTCCGGCAGATCATCCGCGACGAGCTCGCCGCCGGCCGCTGGGACGCCCTCGTCGACCCGACCCTCGGCATGTCGCCGAGCAAGCTGCCGACCGAGCTGGGCGGACCGAGCGCCGCCGCCCTCGGCCACCCCGACGTCCTCGGCGCCCTCGACGGGGTCGCCGTCGCCGACGAGCTCCGCCGCGCCGTCGCGCTCGTCACGACCGAGGGCGCGCCGCGCGTCGCGGAGGCGCGGCGCGCCCTCGCCTCGCTCGGCGACGCAGCGTCCCGGCCGGCGATCGTCCTCGCCGTCGAGCTCGCGATCCTCGCCGGCGACGATGCGGCGGCCCGGGCCGCCCTCGCCGCGGCGCCCGACCCGGCCGAGCCGCTCATCGCCTCACGGCTCGCCTGGCTCGATCGCGCCGCGGGCGCCGCCACCGACGCGGGCATCGACGCGGGCATCGACGCGCACATCGCCGAGCACGGACCGCCCCTCTCGGGGCCGCTCCAGACGGTCGCCCTCGCCCGCGCCGTCGCGCTCGCCGTCGCCGCGGGCCGGAGCGGCGACGAGCAGCTCGGCCGCGCGGCCGATCGAGCGGTCACCCTCGCGGTCGCCTGCGGCGGCGGCGGCGCGGAGCTCGACGTGGCCCTCGCCCGCCGTCGCCTCGAGTCGGGCGACCCCGCCGGCGCGCTCGCCGTCTTCGTCCCCGACCGCCGCTACGGCGAGGCGGCGCGCCTCGTCGAGGCGCAGGCGGCCCTGGCGAGCGGCGCGGCGGGCCGCGCGGTCGCCGCCGCGCGGGCAGCCTCCGCGCCCGACGGGGCGCCGGTCGACCTCGGCATCGACGCGCGCCTCCTCGAGGCCGAGGCGCTGATCGCCTCGGGCGAGACCGAGGCGGCGCTCGTCCTGCTCCGGGCCCTGATCTCGCAGCTCGAGGGCACCCCGTCCACCCGCCCCCGCCCCTGGGCGCGCCGCGGCTGGCGCGCGCGGGTTCTGCACGCGCGGGCGCACGCCATCCTCGGTCGGTTCCGGGAGGCGCGCGACCTCGCCGAGCGCCTCGCCGGTCAGATCGACACGACCGAGCGGGCGTGGCGGGCGCTCACCCGCTTCCGGGACATCGATGGGACGCTCGGCGGCGACCCCGACGACGCCGTCGCCCTCCTCGTCCGCGGGTTGACCCGCGTCGCCCGCGGCGCGACGCCGGCCGTCCGACGGGCCGGACTTCGGGATGTGGTCCGCGCCGCCCGGACCTTCCCCGACGCGGTCCTCCTCGCCCGCGACGCGGCTCGCCTCGCCGACGCGTCGTTCGTCACGGCGATGGCGCGGTCGCTCCCGACCGACGATGGCGCGATCGCCGTGGTCGCGGTCACCCCGGCCGAGGAGCTGCTCGCCGCGGCGCTCGAGGACCTCGACGGGAAGCCGGTCCGCGATCCCGACGCTGCCGAGCGTGCGCTGATCCGGATCGACGATGTCCTCCTCACGATGCCGGGCCACGCCGGCGCGTGGCTCCTTCGAGCCCGCTGCGACGCGGAGGTCGGGCGGACGGACGAGAGCGGGCGCGCCCTCGCGATCGCCGCCCGCCTCGCCCCCGAGGTGGAGGGCGCGGCCGCGGTCGCCGCGATCACGGCGGCCGACCCCGCCGCGGCGACCAGGGCGGTCGAGCGGCTGCTCCTCGCCGGCGCCGGACCCGACGTCGTCACCCTCGCCCGCGCCGCCCGCCCGGCCTCGGACGGCGATCCTCTCCCGGCCCGCCTCGACGCGCTCGCGGCGGAGCTCGGCGCGATCGCGGGCTCGGGCGATCCCGCCTCGCTCCCGCAGCGCCGCTTCGCGATCGCCACGGCCGACGGCGGCGACGACGCCCTCCGCTGGCATCTCATCGGGGTCGCCCGGATCCAGATCGCCGAGCTCCACCCGCCCCGGAGCCCCGACGCCAAGCAGAGCTACGCCACCGCGGCCGACGCGTTCGGCCGGGCCGCGGCCGGCGCCGACGACGCCGATCGACCGATCCACGAGACGGCCGCCGCCTGGGCGCGCGTCCACGCCGAGCACGACGACGAGGCGCTCCTCACCGCTCTCGACGCGCTCCTCGCCCGCGCCGACCGGCGCGCGCCGCGCGGCTTCCTCCCGCCGCCGGGTCCGCGCGGGCTCGCGATGGGCGCGGCGGCGACGGTGCACCGCTACGCCCTCGACCGGGCCGCGATCCTCGCGCACCGCGCCTTCGCCCGCCGGACCCGCGGCGCGCTCGACGCGGCGCGCGCCGACGCCGAGGCCGCGGCCGCCCTCGACCCGACCCGCGTCACCGCGCTCGTCGACGTCTACGGCGCCCTCGCCGACGCCGACGGCGGCCGTTGAGCCCGGGCGCCGGAGCGCGGCTGCCGTCGCGGATCGGCGGCTTCCGCGTCGTCGGCCTCGCCGGTCGCGGCGGGATGGGCCTCGTCTTCGAGGTGATCGACGAGGCGACCGGCGCGCGCCACGCCCTCAAGGTGCTCGGCGGAGAGCGTCCCCCCACCAGCGACGCCGACGGCGTCGATCCCGAGACGATCAGCCCGGCCGCGCGCCGGTTCGTCCGCGAGGCGCAGGCGCTCGCCCGGGTCGACGCCCATCCGCACGTCGGCCGGATCCACAGCAGCGGCGCGCTTCCGGATGGCCGCCCCTTCCTCGTCCTCGAGTGGCTCGCGGGCGGCTCGCTCGATGCCGTCGTCGAGCGGGCGCCGATCCCGTGGCGCGAGGCCGCGACGATCGTGATGAAGCTCGCCGGCGCAGCCGGGTGGGTGCACGCCCGCGGCCTCATCCATCGCGACATCAAGCCGGCGAACGTCCTCTTCGATGACCGGGGCGAGCCGCGCCTCACCGACTTCGGCCTCGTCCGCGACACCGAGCCCGGGGCGGCGAGCCGGCTGACCAAGACGGGCGCGCTCGTCGGCACGCCGCTCTACATGGCGCCCGAGCAGCTCGGGAGCGACCGCGGCGCCGTCGGCCCGGCGACCGACGTCTGGGCGCTCGGGGCGCTGCTCCAGGAGCTCCTCACCGGCGAGAGCCCGTTCGTGGCCCACGGCATCCACGAGGTGCTGAACGCCGTCCTGCTCCGGACGCCGCCCGCGCCCAGCAGCCGCGTCGCCGAGGTTCCGGGCGACCTCGACCGCGTCGTCGCGCGCGCCCTCGCCAAGCGCGCGGCCGACCGCTACGCGACGGGGACCGAGCTCGCCGACGACCTCGGCCGGGTGCTCGCGGGGCAGCGCCCGAGGGCCGGGCCGGTCGGCCGTCGCCACTCCCGTCGACTCGTCGTCGCGGCGAGCGCGCTCGCCGCCGTGCTCGTCGCGACCGGCGTCACGGTCCTCGCGATCGCCGCCCGCGACACCGCGACCGACGGCACCGCGACCGCGCCCGAGGCACCCCCGGAGGCGACGCCCGCCGAGGCGATCGCCGCGGGTGACTACGTTCTCCTCCTCGACGCCGCGACGCCGCTCGAGGCGAGCGGCGGCGGCCGACTCGCCCGGGCCGTCGAGCTCCTCCGCGACGACGGCGAGGCGAGCGACGCCGAGCCCGACGTCGCCGCCGCCCTCGCCGAGCTCGAGCGCGCGCGCTCGGCCGGTCCCGCCGCCGGGCTCCTCCGGGCGGAGCTGCTGGCGCTCCTCGGTCGCGACGCCGACGCCCTCGCCGCGATCGACGCGACCGGCGACGCCGCCCCGGCGCTCCTCGCCGCGCAGCGCGCCCGCCTCGCAGCCGACCGCGGCCGGAAGGCCGAGGCCGCCGCCGCGCTCGCCGAGGCCGACGGGCTCGCCCGGGTGGCCGGGCTCGGCGGGAGCGTCGCGCGGATCGCGGCCGGCACGGACATGGCGCGGCGCTGGCTCGCCGGGTACGCGCGCCGCATGGCGGTGCTCGGCGGACGCACCGGTCTGCCGGCGTGGACGGCGGTCGGCGACGCCCTCGCGGATGCTCTCGCCGCCCGCGCCCCGGGCAGCGGGCTCGCCGAGCTCGCCCGCGCCGAGCAGGCGTGGGAGGCGCGCGACGGCAGGGCCGCCGCGGAGCACGCGGCCGCGGCCCTCGCTCTCGAGCTCGACGCGCGCGCCCGGGCCGCGGCGAGACACATCCGGGCGCGGGCGCTCCTCGCCCCGGAGGTCGAGCAGCCCGTCGGCGCCGAGGTCGCGTCGCTCGCCGTCGAGGACGCGCGCCTCGCGGCCGCTGCGATCGAGGAGCCGATCGCCCGCGCCGACGCGGTCATCGTGCAGCTCGGCGCCCAGCTCGCGGCCGGACAGGGCGCGGGCGTCGTCGGCCCGGCGCGCGACCTCCAGAGCGAGCTGACGGCGAACGGCACCGACCTGCGCGGGCTGACCCGAGTCTGGCGGGCGCAGGTGATGGAGGCGCGCGGGCACGCGGCCGCCGGGGACCTCGCCCGGGCCATCGCCACGGCGGCGCGAGCGGCCAAGGCGGTGTGGGAGGACTTCACCGTCCGGGCGAGGATGACGAGGCTCTCCGACATCGACGCCGCGATCCGCGCGAACCCCGACGACGCGACGGCGCTTCTCCTCCGCGGGCTCGCCCGGACGCTCCGGACCGAGCAGGAGGAGCGATGGCGAGCAGGCTGCGCCGACCTCGCCCGGGCGAGCCGCCAGATGCCGCAGGCGCTCGTCTTCCGACGCGCGGGCAAGCTCATCGAGACGATGGGCCTCTCGGTCTTCGCGACCGACGACGGGCCGATCGAGCGGCCGCCCCTCTCGCCCGTCGACGCGCGGATCGCGGCGGCGCTCGAGCGTCTCGGGCGGGGCGACCGCGAGCCGAGCTCGCGGACGGCCGAGCGAGCCCTCGCCGAGCTCGACGTCGCCCTGGCGCTCCATCCGACGCACGCGGGCGCGTGGACGCTGCGCGGGGAGTGCCTCTTCATCGCCGGGCGGCACCCGGAGGCCGACCTGGCCCTCGAGACGGCGACGAAGCTCCGACCCGACGTCGTCGACGTCGAGCTCGTGAGGTTGCGCTACGATCGGCGCCCCGAACGTCGTCGGCGCGCCGTCGAGCGCCTCGCCCGTTACGGGGCGAACTCGGTCATGCTCGGGATGGTCGCCGAGTCCGAGCGCGAGGCGATCGGAGAAGGCGCCCTCGCCCGACGGATCGCGCAGCTCGAGGAGATCGTCGGACTGCTCCAGGTCGACTACGACCCGACCGAGCTCCAGAAGGACGAGGTGGACAAGAAGCTCCCCGGGCTCCGGCGGATCGCGGGGAGAGACTGGGGAGACGACGGCCTCCTCTGGCACCTCGCCGGCTGCGCGGCCCTCCGGATCGGCGCCGCGGGCGCACCGCAGGAGCGAGCGGCTGCGCACGCGCGGGCCGCCGAGGCGTTCCGTCGAGCGGAGGAGCTCACGAACGAGTCGAGGGCCGGCGGCGAGCCGCTCGTCCATCGGGGCGCGATCGCCCTCGCGCTGGACGCCGCGGGCCGAAGAGAGAGCCGCGACCCCGACGGCCTCCTCGCAGCGCTCGACCGATGCCTCGCGGGAGCCGACGCGGCGATGCCGGTCGGTGGCGAGCCGGTTCCCTACTTCGGGTTCATGATCTACGTGCCCCAGGTGATGGAGGTCCACCACGCATCGCTGAGCCGCGCCCGACTGCACGCGATCCGCGCGCGCGCCCGCCAGGCCACGGGCGACCTCGACGGAGCCCGCCGCGACGCGGAGCGCGCCGCCACGATCGACCCCCGCCGCGCCCGAGAGCTCGCCGAGATCTATCGAACGCTCCAGGGCCGGCGATAGTCACCGTTCGCCCGCCCTCGCGGCGACCGGCCCGTCCGTGCTCCGCTCTCTCCGCCGCGCGGAACCTGCGCACGCGCTCGCGAACCTCGACGCGGTCACCTCCGGCGTGGCGAACGGCGAGGGCGTCGCGGGCGTGCTGCTCTCGGACGAGGAGGGTGCTGGCCAGCTCCGCGAGACGATCACGCACGCTCGACATCTCGATGAACGCAGGGAGCCGCTACCGCGGATCGAGCCGGTAGACGTGCGGCTGCGAGCGGTCCGACCGGGCCCAGTAGACGGCGCCCCGGTGCAGGGCGACGGAGCCGGCGAAGTCGCGCGCGCCGTCGGCCGCCGTCTCGCCCGGGATCGAGGCGACCTCGTGGGGCACGCCGTCGGCGTCCATGACGAAGAGCTTGTCGGGGTCGATCCCGGCGAACCAGAGCCGCCCGTCGAGGACGGCCAGGTGCTGGATCGAGGCGCAGCCGGTGTCGAGGACGCGCCGCCAGCGGTTGCCCCGGAGCTCGAAGATCCGCCCGTCGGCCGGACCGCCGGGTCCCCACGCCATCCCGCCGCCGCCGCGGATCTTCCCGGCGAAGCTCGCGACGTGGAGCGCGGGGCTCGGGATCCTTCGGCCGCGCTCGCTCACGAGCATCTCCTCGCCGAAGTTGGTGCTCGCCCAGAGCTCGCCGTCGTGGCGGATCAGGACGCGCGGCATCGAGAGGACGTCGAGCTGCCCGACGACGGCGCCGCTCAAGGCGTCGACCAGCTTGGGCCGATCGCTGAAGAACCGCCCGTGGTAGTCGTCGTTCGAGGCGACGACGGGTCGACCGCTCCGGACGCCGCCGGCGACGCTCCAGCGGCCGACCGACGCCGCCGCCGTCTCCATCCGGCCGCGGCGCCAGACGAGGACGTGGCTGCCGTGCTCGACGGGGAAGAAGACGAGGTCGCGCCAGGCGAACGGCTGGCCGATCGTCTCCTGACCGCCCTCGTAGACGAGGCGCCCGTCGAGGTAGACGCGCGAGCGATGCGGGCTGCGGTAGACGTTGCTCGTCGTGACGAAGAGCCCGTGCCGCGTCCCGAGCAGGCCGACGACCTTGTAGGCGTCGGCGGGGCCGGTGAAGACGCGGACGAGGTCGAAGCGGCGCGGCCGCGGCGCCGGCGGGCTCGGTGGGCGGGCGCCGCGCGGGATCACGACGACCCGGTCGATCGCGAGCGGCGCGGTCCCGAACCAGTGGGTCCGCAGCTCGACGCGGTGGATCGGCGCTCCGGGCGCGGGTCTCGGCGCGGTGAATTCGAGGGCGAAGTCCTGGTAGGCGCGGTAGACGCCGAAGTGGCGGCGCCGGAGCACGCGGCGCGCGAGGACGGCGCCGGTCTCGACGTCGAACGCGTCGATCCGTGCGATGCGCTGGAACGGCTTGCCGTCGGTCTCGAGGCGGAGACGAAAGTAGCCGGTGCGATCACCGGGCAGGACGTCCCGCGTGCCGGGGCCGCGGGCGAGGGAGCCGGCGGCGTCGCGGGCGGGGTCGGCGGTGAAGCCGCCGAGGCCGGCGCGGCCGATCGGGTGGCGAAGATCGCGGCCGGCGCGAAGGGTGAGCCGACGAGACGGCGCCGCGCGGGCGGGCGCGGCGGCGACGCCTGCGACCGCGAGGGCGAGAGCCGAGGCGAGCGCTATGGCGAACGAGCTTCGGGAGGTCATGCGGATCCGTCTCTCTCTCTTCGGCGCCCTCCCCCCCGGCTCTCTCTCCTCGGCTCTACACCCGAGCCGGCCCCTTCCTTCGCGGATTCCCGAGCCGGCGGGCTTCCGGTGGGACCGGTCGTCCGGTAGCGTCGGGACGACCACCGAACTGGAGGAGCCCGCCGTGACCACGACCGTCGGCGTCTACTTCGACTTCGTCTCGCCCTACGCCTGGCTCGGCCTCGCTGCCACCGAGGCGTTCGCAGCCGAGCACGCGCTCCGCTTCGAGCCGCGGCCGGTCGTCTACGCGGCGCTCCTCGACGCGGCCGGCCTCGTCGGTCCGGCCGAGTCGCCAAGCAAGCGGATCTACACGTTCGTCGACGCCGCCCGGGTCGCGCGCCTCGCCGGGCTGGAGCTCCGCGGCCCGCCGGCGCATCCGTTCCGGTCGCTCGACGCGCTCCGCGCCGTCTGCGTCTTCCGCGACGACCCGCGCGCGCTCGCCCTCGCCGTCACGTTCGCGCACGCCGCGTGGCGTGACGGGCGCGACCTCACCGACCCGGCCGTCCGGGCGGAGATCGTCGCGGCGGTCGGCCTCGACGCCGACGACCTCGAGGAGCGGATCGGGGCACCGGAGGCGAAGTCGACGCTCCGCGAGCTCACCGAGGACGCCATCGCCCGTGGCATCTTCGGCGTGCCGACCTACGCCCTCTCGACTCCCGAAGGAACCGAGCTCTTCTGGGGCCAGGACCGCCTCGCCCACCTCGCCGCGCGCCTCGATGGTCGGCTGCCGCCGCCGCCGAGCCGCGGGCAGCTCGCGATCCTCGAGCGACCGCGCGGGGTCGACCGCAAGGGGGCTCCGCCGACGCGGCCGGCCTAGGAGACTGTTGCAGAATGAGCGTGAAGCGACGACTCGTCGCAGGCTCCTCGCCGTCGCTTCACTCGCGGCGTCTCGCCGGACATCGCCGCGCAGGCCTTCGTTCCGCGGCCTCGCGAACGCCAAACGGGTTCCCTCG
>JAJDCQ010000057.1 GCA_029260755.1 Planctomycetota bacterium
CCGAGGGAACCCGTTTGGCGTTCGCGAGGCCGCGGAACGAAGGCCTGCGCGGCGATGTCCGGCGAGACGCCGCGAGTGAAGCGACGGCGAGGAGCCTGCGACGAGTCGTCGCTTCACGCTCATTCTGCAACAGTCTCCTAGCCCCGCATACGGGACGCCGGCAACTCGAAATCCGCGCAATCCGCGGTTCCACTCGCTTCGCGGCGAGAGAACGAAACCGCGGATTGCTGGATCGGCTGGACTCGTTCCGGTCGGTGCCTTGCGGGCTAAGGACCCGGGTCGGGGTCACCGCCGACGCTGCGCTGCCGCCGCCTCCCGCATCGCCGCCTGGACCAGGGCGCGCGACTCCTCGCCGTGGCCGTGAACGTAGCGAACGAGGCTCGACGGGACGCGGATCCGGTAGGCCTCGTCGCCGACCGTCACCTCGAGGTCGGCCCAGCATCGCGCATCGCCGGGTGACCGGTTGAACGAGAAGGCGTCCGAGCGCCGCATCCCGTCCTCGTGGCGGCGGATCGCCATCGTCGAGCCGCGGAGGGTGCCGCCGTCGTCGAGCACGGCGCGGACGCTCGTCTTCGGGTCGTGCAGGTCCCAGCTCTGCCGCCCCATCCGGTTGTCGTCCTTGTAGAGGGTCAGCTCGCCCTGGGCGTCGAACGGGTTGGCGATCCAGAGCTGGAGGCGCCAGCCGTTCTGGATCTCGCCGAGGTCGTAGTCGACCCGGCCCCAGGGAAGGATCGACGGCGTCGCACCGCCGGCTCGCGCAGCCGCCGGCGGCCCCTTCGGCGCGCCGAGCTCGGGGCGGGCTCCGTCGGTCTCGGTCGGGTCGCTGCCGTAGCCGTAGGGCACCTCGAGCCAGCGGACGACCTCGTCCTCGCCCTCGCCGATCCGGACCTCGATCCACAGCTCCTCGAGATCGCCGACGAACGGGAGCGTGCCGTGCGCGGTCGCCGAGTCGGTGATGTGGCCCGACATCCCGATCGAGTAGGTCATGAACGGGAGCTGCTCGCCCTCGGCCGGGAGGACGATGCTCCCGTCGGCCCGGTGCCCGCGGACGGACACCCTCGCGCCTTCGGGCACGGGGTGCGGCGGGACCTCGGCATCCGGCGGGAGGCGCCACCCGCCGCGGCGGCCTCCCATCGCGGGGTCGGGTCGTCCTTGCCCGGGGATCCAGAGCTCGAGGTCGAGCTTGCTTCGCTCGACGGTGAGCTTGGGGATGACCGAGCCCCACGGCCCATCGAACGGTCCGAACCGAACGACGGTCGACTCGGGGACGATCGGCTCGTCGTCGCCGTCGTCGGCCCTCGCCGGCGTGAGATCGAGCGGCTCGGCGGACGATCCGGCGAGCGCGAGCGCCCCGACGAGGAGGGCGAACCCGGCGGTCCGGTGAGGTCGGCGGTGGTGGATCATCGGTCTCTCCAGAGAAAGTCTCGGATCACAAAGTTCGGAAAGCGAAGCGTTTCGAACAACTACCCGCCGCGCGGCGAAAAACTCCCGATTCGGCGAGATCCGGCGCCGGCGGTCCGGTCGTATCCCTTCTCGAACCTCGACCCGAGATACAGGAGAGCAAGAGAAGCATGAAGGGGAACCGCAGTCAGAGCCTCCGCCGCGTCGCGGCGGGCGCCTTCGCCGCCGCCGTCATCGCCGGCGGCGCCATCGTCGCCGGCGGCGCCGTGGTCGCGAGCGACCACGACGACGGCGAGCTCGAGATCAAGGGCCGCAACGTCGGCCTGACCGACCTGTTCGTGTTCCGCGAGGGCGACCAGACCGGCGTCGCCGCGGACAACGACAACCTCATCTTCATCATGAACACCAACGAGCGGTCGCTCGCCCGCCAGCAGTACTTCTACAGCAGCGTCGCCCGCTACAACTTCAACGTCACCCGGATCGCCGACGTCGACGACGCCGCGCCCGGCCGCAAGGACGTCATCCTCCGGTTCGAGTTCGACATCCCGGACGCGAACGGCCGCCAGGCGATGACCGTCACCGCGATCAAGGACGGCCAGACGTTCAAGACGACCGAGCGGAGCGACAACGGCGCCGCGATCCTGACGACCACCCTCGAGGACGACGACAACGGCAACGATCGGAACAACCCGTTCGAGCTCGACGGCGAGCAGCTGACCGTGTTCGCCGGCCTCCGCGAGGATCCGTTCTTCTTCGACGTCGAGCAGTTCTTCCGCGTTCGCGCCGGCGCGCTCGGCACCGGCCCGGCGGTCGGCTTCCGCGACGCGACCGAGGCGATCGACTTCGCCGTCGGCTACAACGTCCTCTCGACCGTCGTCCGCGTCCCGATCACGTTCCTCCAGAGCGGCGCGAACGAGACCGTCTTCGACGTCTGGGAGGACATCGAGATCCCCGACCCGACGCCCGTGATCCGCTAGTCCACCCCACCGCGAACGAAACACGACCGAAGGAGACACCGAGATGAGAACGCGCACCTCGATCCCGATCGTCGCCCTCGCCCTCGCGGCGGCGGCAGGATGCAGCAGCGGCAGCAGCGGCAACGGAGGCGGACGGCGCTTCGTCCAGGTCGAACGCCTCGCCATGCCGGCCGTGAACGAGGGTCTGGTGACCCAGAACACCAACCTCAACAACTTCAACGCGATCACGCCGAACCTCGACCTCAACCCGAACGGGGACGACGCGATCCAGGACGTTTTCGACGACGCGGTCGCCACGATCAACGCGTTCGGCGGCGACGTGAACGCGATCGTCGCCGGGTTCCTCCCGGACGTGATGCGGATCGACACCACCGTCGCGAGCCCCGTCGGGCAGCAGGCGTTCGCGAGCGCCGCCAACGTCGACGGGCGGCCGACCGCCGGGCGGAAGCTCGAAGATGACGTCATGGACGTCGTCCTCACCGTCGCGACGAACGGCGGCGTCACGACCGACAACGTGCCCTACGTCGATCCGAACAACGGCAACCCGGCCCTCGGCCACGACCTGCTCGAGGGTCAGATCGCGCCGAACGGCGCGGCCGACTTCCCCTTCCTCGCCGCGCCGAACTAGCCGTCCTCTCTCTACCTACCCGTTTCAGGCGTGTGATCCTCGACCGGCCGGAGCCCTTGCGACCCCTGCTCCGGCCGGCGGGGACCGCCGCTTCCCTCACCCGACGACCCGAGCCCCACGGAGACCCCCGATGAACGACCGCGCTCGCGCCTCCCTCTACGGTCTCTTCGCGGCGCCCGTCATCGTCCTCGCGGCGGCCACCCTCCCGGCGCTGCTCGGCCCGGCCAGCCGCGCCGCCGCCGCGGCCCGGTATCCCTTCCCGGTGGTCGAGGCGGGCGACTCCTCGGCCGAGATCGCCTTCCTCGAGGCGAGGATCGCGGCCGCGCCCGACCGCGGCCTCGACCGCGCGCAGCTCGCCGCGGCGTTCCTCCGCGAAGCCCGCCGGACCGGCTCGGCCGCCCACTGGACCCGGGCCGAGGCCGAGGCGCGGCGATCGCTCGCCGCTCTGCCGATGAACAACGCCGGCGCCCTCGCCGTCCTCGCCCACGCCGCCGCCGCCCGCCACGACTTCGACGCCGCCGTCGCGTTCGCCGACCGAGCCCTCGCGATGCGCGCCGACCACCAGGGCGCCCTCACCGTCCGGATCACCGCGAGCCTCGCGACAGGCGACCTCGACGCCGCCGAGGACGACGCCGTCGCCCTCGTGCGTCGGCTCCCCTCGCTCCACGCGCTCACCCTCGCCGCGCTCGTCGCCGAGGCGCGCGGCGACGACGCCCTCGCCGTCGCGCGGCTCGGCGCGGCGTTCGACTACGAGGAGACGGGCGAGGTCGCGACGAGCGCCTGGGCGCGCACGCTCGCCGGACGCCTGCATCTTCGTCAGGGCCGACTCGTCCTCGCCCGGGCTTACCTCGAGGAAGCGCGGCGCCTCCGATCCGACGATCCCGAGCCGCTCGCGCACCTCGCCACGATCGAAGAGCTCGAAGGCCGCGTCGAGAGCGCCCGATGCACCCTGCGGCGAGCCTCCCGCATCGGCCACGACCACTCGGGCATCACGACGCGCCTCGCCGTGCTCGCCCGCGACGCCGGCGAGCTCGACCGCGCGGCGCGCCTCTTCACGGAGAGCGAGCACCACCTTCGCCACGACCTCGCGACGAGCCCGCTCGGCCACCGCGCGGCCCTGGTCGAGCTGCTCCTCGCGCGAGCCGAGGGCTTCGACATCGTCGAGGCCGCGACGATCGCCCGCGCCGAGGCGACCGACCGACCCAACGCGACCAGCCACCACCTCCTCGCCCGCGCCCTCCTCGCCGCCGGACGGCCGAACGAAGCCCAGGCCGCCCTCGACCGAGCGCTCGCGACCGGCTACCGCGACCGCGACCTCACCGCGACCGAGCAGATGATCCGCGGATCTCGTCAGCGAACCGAAGCCTTCCCCCTTTGCCCTTTCGCGGCGGCAGAACGAAACCGCGGATGACGCGGATTGCGCGGACTGTTCCGGTCGGCGCCGAGTCGATGAGGTTTCGCCGTTCCTGGAACACGCGGTCCTTGTTTCACGCGGAGGCCGCAGAGGCTCGAAAGGAAACGCAGCGACCGCAGAGGGTCGCGGAACGCTCCAAGGTCTCCGCGCGAGCAGGGACTCTCTGCGGTCACTGCGTTTCCGCTGGAACCTCTGCGGCCTCTGCGTGAGGCATCGATCGGCGAAGCCGATCATGGCGGGCTAGAACGGAACGCGGGCGTCGGCAATGGACTCTCGCCGCGGCAGCTCGCAATCCAGTCAATCCGCGCAATCCGCGGATCCCGTTCGTTGGTTGTGGTGGGGCGAGCCCCCTGCCCCAGGAGCGCTTCCACATGAGCTCGTCCTCCTCCGGGCGCGTGATGGGTTGCGGTCGCCGCCTCTGGCATCGGAAGATGATACGGGGGCCGGTGAGGTCTTGTTGCTCATCGGGGAAATGCAGGGTAGACGGATCGGGGTCATCCGGATAGGGTGCGCCATCGCGGCAGGCAATCGATCGACCGCGGTCGGCGCAGGATCGCTCCCCAACGGAGGCAACCATGGCGAAGAAGAAGAAGAAGGCGACGTCGCGCAAGAAGCGACCGGCCCCCGCCAAGAAGACGGCGACGGCCAAGAAGGCTCGATCCAAGAAGAAGGCGAAGAGCGGCGCCAAGGGGAAGGGGGCCAAGACCCCGTCGAAGAAGCGCCTGGAGCTGTTCGCCCGCGCGCACCGGTGGCGGCTCGCGCTCGCCGACCTCGTCCGCGAGCGAGGCCTGACCTACCGCGACATCGTGATGCGCGGCACCCGGTCGACGCTGCTCAAGGACCTCGCGCGGGACGTGAGCAAGAAGGTCGGTTACCAGATCCCCTACCACAGCGTCTGGAAGTTCAGCGGGTCGCCGCTCCTCGAGAAGTACCTCGCGGGCGATCCGCCCTCGCCCGAGCGTCAGCTCGAGATGGCGAGCGAGACGCAGGGGCGGCGCATCGGCGCGCCTCGGCGCCGGCGCGGCTCTCCCGGCGGGGATCGGGCCGCGCTGAGCGAGCTCGCGAACGTGGCCGAGGATCTCGCCGTCGTCGCCGAGCGCCTCCGACGCGCCGTGGCCGCCCTCGGTCCGGTCGTCGATGAGCGCGAGGAGCTCGCGAAGCTCCTCAACGACAGCCTCGCCCTCGTGCGGGGCCGCAAAGGGGGCGGCCTAGTAGGGAGTTGAAGCTCGCTCGGGCGGCGACGCCTCGTCAGTCGCCGTCGTGCCAGGGCGGCGACGTCGTTCGCGCTGGCCGGTCGATGAGCGCCTCGAGCGATTCGCACGACCGACGCACGGATTGCTCGACCTCGCGCAGACGCTCCAGGATCTCGATGAGCGAGGGCTCGTCGTCGTGCGAGTCCTCGGCCGGACCTGGATCGATCGCGTCCAGCGCCGCGATCACCTCGTCTCGCCACGCCGTGACCTGGTCGGGGTCGACGCCGAGCTCCCTCGCGCTCTCAGCGAGCGTGCGAACGCCGGCGAGAAGCGAGAGCGCCATGCGGAGCTTGGCGGCGGCATCGATCGACGAGCTCATGCCCCAGGGTCGCCCGCCCCCGTGGGTCGCCGGTATCATTGACATCAATGATACCGGTCGATGCCGCCGCTCAAGCCCCTCGTTCGCAGGGGCTCGAGATCGCCGGGACAATAAGTCGGTTGACATTCAAATAGATCTGACTTATTCTCCGCGCCATGGAAGCGACGGCGACCGAGCGCTCGAGCAGGACCGGCGGGACCCCGCGTAAGGCGGATCTGGTCGCCGACGATCTCCTCCGGCGGATCGTGCGGGGCGAGATCGCGACGGGGACCAATCTCCCCCGCGAGTCGGAGCTCGCCGAGCGCTACGGGGTGAACCGCTCGGTCGTCCGTGAGGCGATCAAGCTGCTCGAGGTGCACCGGCTCGTGCGCCCGATCCGGCGTCGCGGGACCGAGGTGCTCGACCCGCTCGCCTCGCTCTCCCCCGACGTGCTCCGGGCGATGCTTCAGCCCGAGCCGGGGCGGATCGATCGGGCGATCCTCGCGAACCTCCTCGAGGTCCGGGCGCACCTCGACGTCGAGATGAACGCCGTGGCGGCCGAGCGTCGGACCGACGCCGACGTCGCCGCGATCGAGGACGCGATCGCGTCGATCCGATCGTCGCTGGCGACCCCGCGCGTCTACGCCGAGCGGGTGAACGACCTGACGGTCGCGATCGCCCGGGCCACCCACAACCGCGTCTACGAGATGCTCGTCGCCTGGCACCGGATGGTGCACGCCGACACCGAGGAGATCTTCCTCGCGGTGCGCCTCGCCTCGGGCCAGCACGCCCAGGGCCTCGAGCTCCTCCTCGACGCGATCCGTCGCCGAGACGTGCCGACGGCCCGCGCCCTCGTCACCACCTACCACGAGTGGGCGACGCCTCGGATGCTCGAGGCGGCTCGCGCCCTCGCCGGCGACCCGGACATCCCATCGACCGCCACGACCGAGACGACCGAGAAGAGGGACTGACCCGATGACCACCGCGATCGCGACCCCGCCCGCCGCCGCCCCCTTCGCCATCGCCACGAGCGCGAGGCGCCCGTCCGCCGACGGCCGCGCCTGGGTTCGCCGCGTCGGCGACATGCACGTCCTCAAGGTCGCCGGCAGCTTCTACGACATGGGCCGGCAGCACGGCGAGCTCCTCCGCGACGAGGTGCGCCGCGGCCCGCTCCCCTACTTCCGGACCTACGTCGAGCGCCTCCTCGGCCAGACGGTCGGCCCGCTCAGTCACGTCATCTGGCCGTCGTTGAAGCACCTGGTCGGCGGTCGGATTCGCAAGGCGATCCCGCCGTTCGCCCTCGAGTCGCTGACCGGCCTCGCCGACGGCGCCGACCTCCCGCTCGACGACATCCTCGACGGCTGCGTGATGCCCGACTCGCTCATGTGGGCCGCGGCGAAGTCGATGAAGCTCGGCCGCCACGGCCCGGCCGTGCAGCATCGTTCGGCCCTCGGGTTCGGGTGCACGAGCGCGATCGCGTGGGGCGAGGCGACCGCCGACGGCCGCCTCCTCCACGCCCGCAACTTCGACTACCACGGGGTCGAGGCCTGGCCCCGTCAGGCGACGGTGATCTTCCACGACCCCGACGAGGGCCAGCGCTACGTCTCGATGGCGAGCGCCGGCGTGCTCCTCGGCGGCGGCACGGCGATGAACGAGGCCGGCCTGTCGTTGACGGTGCACCAGCACATGTTCACCGACCGGACGCAGCTCGGCGGCACGCCGATCGGGATCATCGGCGACGTCGTCATGCGCAAGGCCGAGAGCCTCGCGGACGCCGAGCGGATCCTCGGCGAGCACGACCCGATCGGCTGCTGGACGTATCTGGTGACCGACGCGAAGACGCGCGAGGTGCTCTGCTGGGAGGAGAGCCCCGAGCGCCAGGTCGCGATCCGGAGCAAGCCCGAGGACTCGACCTTCGCCTACAGCAACATCTACCTCGACCCCGAGCTCGGCTCGACCGAGATCAACCTCTACGGCTCCTACTGGCGCCACAACGAGGCCCGCTACCGGCGGACGAGCGCGCTGCTCCGCGAGGGACACGGCCAGCTCGATCCCGACGGGATGGCGGCGATCCTCGGCGACACCGGCGAGGGCAACCGCTGCCGGATCCGCGGCGCGATCGCGATGCTCCTGACGGTCGGCTCGGTCATCTTCCGCCCCGAGGACGGCGTCCTCTGGATCGCCGCGGGCGAGACCCCGACGAGCCAGCGCCCGTTCGTGCCGTTCTCGTTCGACGACCTCGACCACGCGCCCGAGCACGGCGTCCTGACCGGCGGGATCCCGGGCGCCGACCAGACCGACGCGGCCGAGGCCTTCGCGGCCTACCGGGCGGGATACGTCGCCTACTTCGAGGAGGACGACATCGCCCGCGCCCGCGAGCACGTCGAGCGGGCGCGCACGATCAAGCAGAGCGAGGCGCTCTACCACGCGGTCGCCGGGCTGCTGGCGCTGCGCGACGGCGACGCCGAGGTGGCGTTCGGCGCGTTCTCCGAGGCGCTCTCGCTACGCCATCCCGATCCCGAGCGGCGGGCCAGCCATCATCTCTGGCGGGCGCGGGCGGCGGATGCGACCGGGCGACGCGCCTCGGCGATGGTCGACTACGAGGCGGTCCTGGGAATGGAGGCCGACCCGCCCGTCCGCAAGGCGGCCGAGCGCGGGGCGCGGCGTCCGTGGGCGAAGCGCCGCGGGAAGAAGATCGTGGTCGACTTCACGTTCGCGGATGTGGTCTCGCCGTAGCCGGGGCGGAGACGCACAACGACGATGTCTCACGCAAAGGCGCGAAGGCGCAAAGGAGCCTTGCCGGATCCAGATCTCGGACTCGAGCGATGACCCTTTGCGCCTTTGCGCCTTTGCGTGAGATTCCGTTCGCCGCCCGTCCGGCCGAGCTACTTCCACCAGTCGAGCGGCGTCACCCCGTCGTGCGGGTCGTAGACGTTGCCGTACTGCCACTCCGCCCCGGGGAACTCCGCCTTGGCGGTGTCGAAGATCCCCTCGATCCGATCGAAGCCGGACTTCGCCGGGATCGTGAACACGAGGAGCTTCTCGTCCTCGCCGTCCATGAACCCGTCGAGGTCGCGGACCTTCGGCACGAGGTAGCCCTTCGCGAGCGAGATCTGCCGTCGCAGGAAGAACTGGACGCAGACGTTGCCGCCGCGCTTGACGATCCGGTAGCCGTAGTCGGCGTCGCGGTCGAGGATGAACTCGTCGCCGGCGGCCAGGCCGAAGGCGAGGCCGGGGCTGCAGACGAGCCGGAACGTCTTGGGCGCGACGCGATCGGCGAGGACGGACTCGAAGACGGGCGTCCCGTCCGCCCGGACGTCGGCGACGACGTGGACGGTCGTTCGGTAGTCGGCATCCGTTGCAGCCATGAGCGTGACCTCCCTGTCCGGTGATGGTTACCCACCCTCGTCGAAAGGATCAACAGGCCGCGCAGGGGCTGGGCCTCTAGCCGCCGACCGCGGCGAGCCGGGCCGCCATCTTCTCCTTGCGGATCCGCGCGTTGATCTCGTCGGCCGCGTCGACCGCCTCGTCCCATCCGGTGTAGACCTGCATCTTGCGCCCGGGGACGAGGTCGCCGACGGCGAAGAAGCCGGGCACGCTCGTCTCGAACTTCGGCCCGACGAGCGGGCGCCCGGTCGGGTCGAGGTCGCCGCCGAGGTCGCGGAGGAGATCGCTGTAGACGACCGCGCCCATCGCGACGATCGCGATCGTCGACTCGATCCGGTCGCCGCCCTCGACCTCGAAGCCCTCGAGGCCCTTGCCGTCCTTGCCCGCGTCGCCGAGGACGGCCGTGATGGGGCGGCGCTCGATCGTCATCCCGTAGGCCTTCGCGATCTGCAGGCCCTTCTCGGTGTACTCGTCGGGGAGGCCGTTGCTCAGGATCCGGATCCCCTCGTGGCCGTAGCGGTCGGCCATCATCGCCGCGATGTAGATCGATGCGTCCCTCGGGCCGATCACGACCAGCCGCCGGCTGATCGTCTTGTGCCCGTCGCAGCGGATTCAGTAGTGGACGTCGCCGCGGTTGGCGAACGGGAGGATCGGCTTGATCGACCCGCCGATCTCCGGCTGCACGTCCATGATGCCGGTCGCCAGGATCACGAACCGCGCCCGGAGCGAGCGCGCCTCGCCCTTCTCGCTCCAGTGGAGGACGAAGCCGTCGTCGCCGTCGCGGTCGACCTTGGTGACGGCGGCCTTCACGACGGTGTGGTTGTGGTTGAGCGTCTCGTCGGCCGCGATCCACTTGAGCGTCCCGTTGGCGGCCGCGGTGATCGGGCGGCCGAGCTCGTGCATCCCGGGGATGTTGTCGACGTGGGTGACCCAGGTCGAGCGCCCCTTGCGCTTGGTCGTCGGGTCGCCCGTGAAGATCACGGAGTCGTCCCCGTTGAGGACGGCGCGCAGATGCGCCATCGAGCCGGCGCCGCCGGCGCCGATCACGGCCACGTCGTGTCGTCGTTCGTCGTTCGTCATGTCCGGCCTTCTCGCCTCCTCGCGGGCTCGTCGCTGCCGACCGTTTCATGTCGTGGGCGGGCCCGAAACGTTACACGGCCGCCCGGCGGAGATCCACCGAGCGGCCGCGTCCCGGACTCCGGGCTGGCTAGGTCCAGGTCCACGTCTAGGTCTAGGTCTAGGTCTAGGTCTAGGTCTAGGTCTAGGGTCAGGAGTGACCTTCGCCGCCGCCCTCCGCCATCTTGGCCATCCACTCGGCGCCGCGCTTGGCGATCTCCTCCTCGGTGAGGTCCTCCTTGTGGGTCGCGAACGCCCACTTGAGGCCGTACGGGTCCAGCACCATCCCGAAGCGGTCGCCCCAGAAGGCGTCCTCGACCGGGTAGGCCACCTCGCAGCCGGCGTCGACGGCCCGCTTGAACGAGGCGTCGACGTCGTCGCAGTAGATGTGGAGGGAGACGGGCGTGCCGCCGAGCGCCTTGGCGCCCTTGGTGCCCCACTGCTCGTTCTCCTCGGCGAGCATCACGGTCGAGTTGCCGATCCGCATCTCGGCGTGCATGACCGTGTCGCCGGGACCGGCCATGCAGAGGCCGCCCTCGGCGCCGAGCGCCTTGCCGTAGAACTCGAGCGCTTCCCGGATCTTCGGGACGATGATGTGGCCGGAGACGGTGTTGAATCCGTCGGGGGTCGCCTTGACCATCGGGGTTCTCTCCTGTCGGTGTCGCTGCTTCGGGCTGGAACGCGCGCCCGCCCGCACTCCCGGGAGGCGCCGCGCGCGAGCCCGATTCTCCGGCCCGTCGGGCGGCCGTGGAACCTAACCGGCCGGCCCCTAACGCTCCTCGGGGACGCCCCCGCCTGGCCTCGGGCGCGACGGCCCCGGGGAGGCTCGGGTATACTCCGCGCCCGAAAGGAGATCGCCATGATCGGCTTCGAGCTCAGCGACGAACAGAAGGCGCTTCAGGAGACGGCCCGGCGGTTCGCGGCCGAGGAGATCCGGCCCATCGCCGCCTCGTGCGACCAGGAGGGGCGCTTCCCCACCGAGATCGTGAAGAAGGCGTTCGAGCTCGGGCTCGTGAACGACGAGATCCCCGAGGAGTACGGCGGCGGCGGTCTGAGCATCTTCGACCACTGCCTCGTCGTGGAGGAGCTCGCCTGGGGCTGCATGGGCATCAACGCGTCGATCACGATCGGCGGGCTGACCTCGTGGCCGATCCGGATCGCCGGCACCGAGGAGCAGAAGAAGGAGTGGTTCGGGCGTCTCACGAGCGAGCCGATCCTCGCGAGCTACTGCGTGACCGAGCCCGAGGCGGGGTCGGACGTCGCCGGGATGAAGTCGACGGCCGTCAAGAAGGGCGACGACTACGTCATCAACGGCACGAAGCAGTGGATCACCGCCGGCGGGCAGTGCTCGTTCTACGTCGTGTTCGCCCACACCGACCTGAGCCAGAAGCACAAGGGGATGAGCGCGTTCGTCGTCGACCGCGACTCGCCCGGGCTCGAGGTCGGCAAGAAAGAGGACATGATGGGGCAGCGGGCGAGCGACACCCGCCAGATCACGTTCACCGACGTGGTCGTGCCCGCGAAGAACCGCCTCGGCGCCGAGGGCGACGCGTTCAAGATCGCCATGACGACGTTCGACCGGACGCGCCCCGGCGTCGCGATCGGCGGCGTCGGCGTCGCCCGGGCGGCGATGGAGCACGCGATCCAGTACGCGAAGGAGCGGAAGACCTTCGGCGTGCCGATCGGCAGCCACCAGGCGATCAGCTTCATGCTGTCGGACATGGCGATGAACGTGCAGGCGGCGCGGCTGCTCTCCTGGGAGTCGGCGTGGATGGCCGACCAGGGCCGGCGCAACTCGATGAACGCATCGTTCGCGAAGGCGTTCGCCGCCGACATGGCGATGAAGGTGACGACCGACGCCGTCCAGGTCTTCGGCGGCTACGGCTACAGCAAGGAGTACCCCGTCGAGAAGCTGATGCGCGACGCGAAGGTGCTCCAGATCTACGAGGGGACGAGCCAGATCCAGCGGATCATCATCGGCCGGCATCTCCTCGGCGGATAGGCTGGGTCAGCGTCGGGCGATCGCCATCTCGATCGAGGTCCCCGGCTCGCCCGGCGCCCGCCAGCGGTAGGTGACCGCGACGGTGCCGACGCGCGCGGGCGCGAGCTCGATCGTCACGTTCTCGCCCGTCTTCGCGGGGCCGATCGCGATCGCGGCGAGCGGGCCGGCGACGAGCGCCTCGAGCGCGGCGGCGTCGAGCGCGTCCGCCCCGTAGATCGTCAGGCGGCCGTCCCCATCGCCCGACGCGGTGACGGTGAGGGTGCCGACCTCGATGACGTCGTCCCAGGTCATCACCTCGCCGGTGGTAGCCATCGAGCGGCGGAGATCGAGGAGGCTCTCGCCGACGCCCTGCTCGCCCGTCCGGGAGATGGACAGCCCCACGATCCGGTCGGCGCCCACCTCGGCGATGACCGCCTCGAGCGCCTCGGCGATCGGGCGCCCGTCGTAGACGGCGGCGGCCGCGTCGCGGACCCGGGCGCACTCCTCGACCTCGCTCCTCGCGACGACCATCCGCGCGAGGATTCGGCTCGGGCCGATCGCGAGCACCGCGACGACCGCGGCGAGGACCAGGACGACGGCGCCAGCGAGGGCGGCCACCCGCGGGACGCGAGACGGCCCGAGGCCCGAGACGTCGGGGGCGGCTCCGGGGGGCGGGGCGGCCTGATCGCTGGCCGTGGTCATCGCGTCGTCACCCTCTCGCCGCTCGTTCGCCGCTCGCTCGACGGGCCGGCGCGAGGATACCACGACCGCGTTTGATGCGCCGCGGTTCGCGGGAGTAGGATCCCCGCATGAGAGCCACCGCGTCCACCACGCCCACGACCGTCAGGGCGGCCGCCGTCTTCGCCATCGTCGTCCTGCTCGGCGCGCCCTCACACGCCACCGACGGGGTCCGCCTCGCGTTCGCGAGCGAGACGGACAAGACGGTCGGCTGGCGCCTCACCTCGCGGACGCGCGGCGGGACGACGTTCCGCGCCGGCGACGAGGAGGGCGAGGGCGTCGAGCGGAAGCTCTCGATCGACCTCGCCGTCGACTACCGCACCCTCGAGCGCGGCGTCGATGAGGAGGGCAAGCTCATCGTCGAGGTCGCCCTCGACGCGATGGCGATCCGGATGACGCAGGACGGGAGCAGCGGCCTCGACGTGCGGATGCGGCGCGACGGGGTGACCGTCGGCGGCATCGAGGAGGAGGCCGCCGCCGACCCCGAGCTCGGCAAGCAGCTCGAAGCGGTGTTCGGCGGACCGGTCGCCCGGCTGCGGATGCCGGCGAACGGGTCGCCGACCGAGGTCGAGAGCCTCGCGGGCGAGCTCTACGCCGAGCTCTCCGACTTCGACGCCGGGGCGATGGTGGCGCTCCTGCAGCCGGCGTTCCCCGAGGCGACCGAGGCGGTGCAGGTCGGCGCGCGCTGGACGGCGCGGCGGCCGGTGCCGACCGGTCAGCTCGACCTCGACCGCGACGTCGAGATGGACCTCGAGCTGGTCCTGAAGGGCGTCGAGGGCGACGTGGCGAGCATCGTCGTCACCGGGAAGACCGAGCTGACCGGGCTCACGGCGAAGACGGGCGAGGGCGAATCGGGCATGAAGCTCGACGTCTCCCGCCTCGTCTACGACGTGATCGGCCGGATGAAGTTCGACGTCGCACAGGGGCGGCTCCTCGCCTCCGAGCTCGACCTGGCGATCACCCTCGAGGGACGTCCGGCCGGCTCGCACGAGGACGTGACGATCACGATGGAGCTGCCGACAGCCTACGTCCTCGAGCGGCGCGAGCTCCCGGCCGAGGGCTCCGAGAAGAGGTAGTCATGACCACCCGATCCCGTCGCCTCGCCGCGCTCGCCGCGGGTCCGATCCTCGTCGCGGCGGCCGCGCTCGGCTCCGTGGCCGTCGCCGGACCCGAGGACCGGCTCGCGCACGTCGCCCGCCCCGGCGCCGAGGCGGGGTGGACGCTGACGACGATCGACGAGCTGGATGCGAGCTTCAACCCGGGCCACGGCGCCGAGACCGAGAGGCGGTCGGAGCGGTCCGAGAGCACCGTCGAGCTCGTCACGATCGACCTCGCGGCCGACGAGGAGGGGCGGCTCGGTCGCGACCTGCGCCTCGAGAAGCTGTCGGTCCGCCGCGAACGCGACCGGAAGGTCGTGACCGACATCGTCCTCTGGCCAGAGGGCGTGCGGATGCGCGGGATCGACCTCCCGCCGGACCCGGCCCTGCGGAAGGGGCTCGCCGGCCTCTTCGCCGAGCCGCGCGCCCGCGTGCGCCACGGCGCCGCCGCGCCCGAGGTCGAGGCGGTCGCGGTCGGCGGAGGGGGCGACGACGTCGACGACGTCGACCTGATCTCGATCGCGCGCGCGCTCGCCCTGACCGTCCCGGCGTTCCCCGACGGGCCGGTGAAGTCGGGGGCGACCTGGACGGCGCGGCGGACGATCGCGCTCGGCGACGAGGACACGGTGCCGCTCGAGCTGACCTACGAGCTCGAAGACCTTGCCGACGGCCTCGCGACGATCGGCGTGAGCTGCCACCACGACGACCCGGCGCGCCCGCTGAAGGCCGCCTCGGGGCGATCGGTGGGGACGCAGAAGCTCACCGTCGAGATCGACGGCTCGCTCCGGTTCGAGACGCGACGCGGGACGCTCCGCGACGCCTGGCTGACCATCACGCGGCGCTCGTCCGACCGGCCGGTGGGCACGCCGGGGGAGGGCTACGCCGAGGCGACGCGGTCGGTCAGCAAGATCAAGCTGCACCCGCGACGTCGGTAGACTCGGCGGCTTCGCCTTCGGTGAAGAGGATGAAACCACGGAGGCACGGAGACACGGAGGATCCTCCCTCCGTTCTCGCCTCGGCCGCGCCGAGAGGCCTGCGGTGGCTCCCCGACGGAGATCGGGCGCCCTCGACGATCCTCGGTGTCTCCGTGCCTCCGTGGTGACATCTGCTCGCCGAAGGCGAGCCCTCTTTCCGTCGGAGAGTCGTGAATGCTCGGGGCTGGCGACGCGTTCCGGCCCGGCGTAACATCGGCGCTGATGGCCGACGACCTCCGAACCGCCCTTCGCCTGCACGGCTCGTTCGAGTTCGAGTACGGGCCGCTCGGCGACGGCACCCTGTGGGTCCGGCCGCTCTCGGGCTCGATGCTCCGTCTCGACGACCACAGCCTGCACCTGCTGATGGAGCTCCAGAACGGTCGGAGCGTCGACGAGATCGCCCAGCGCCATCATCACGACGCCGGCGAGATCCACGGGCTGCTGGGCCGCCTCCAGCAGGCCGGCGCGATCCGCCCCGACCGCAAGGGTAAGATCGTCCGGGCGAAGAGGCCGCTCGACGTCGGCCTCGGGATCTGGATCCTGCTCGCCGCGATCCTCGGCGCCGCCCAGGTCGACTACTTCTCGTCGGTCGCCCGGACCTACGTCATGGCGAGCCCGATCGACGGCATCGCCGTCGCGCTGCTCGCGCTGGCCGCCGTCTTCGTTCACGAGGGCGGCCACTTCGTCGCCGCCCGCCGGTTCTTCCGGCCCCGGTTCGGGTTGACCTGGCTCTCGGTGTTCCCGGCCGTCTTCGTCGACACCCAGGAGGCGTGGCGCCTCGGGGCGGGCGCGCGCGTCCAGATCAACGCGGCCGGCTGCTTCTTCGACCTGCTCCTCAACACGGCCGTCGTCGTGGCGGTCATGAACGCGGAGCTGCTCGGCTGGAAGAGCCCGGCGGCGTTCGAGTACTACGCCACGCCGTTTCTGCTCACCCAGTACACCCGCTGGGCGATCACCCTGAACCCGTTCTTCAACGGCGACGGGTACTGGCTCCTCGCCGACCTGAGCGGGATCGTGAACCTTCGCCGAACCGCCAGCAGCCACCTCGCCCGGTTCCAGCCGAGCCTGCTCTCGGGCTACGCGATCATCTCGATGGTGCTCGGCGTCGCCTCGGCGTTCGGCCTCGGGCTGCTGGCGTGGAACATCTTCGGCGGCTTCATCCTCCGCGTGGCGGCGATCGCCGGCGGGGTGGACTCCGGGTGACCGACGGCGCCGGATCCGGGATGAGGGTCCGCGTCGTTGCGCCTTCGCCGACCGTTGGTTAGGATCGGCACGCCATGCGGATCCTCGAGCTCCTGAGCGACGTCCGCGTGCTCGCCGTCCTCGCGGTGGTGGGGACGCTTCTCTGGAATATCCGCATCATCAAGCAGTACGAGCGCGGGATCCTGTTCCGGCTCGGCCGCTGCCGCGGGGTGAAGGAGCCGGGGCTCACCGTCCTGATCCCCTTCGTCGACGACCTCCTCGTCCTCGACCTGCGGGTCCTCTCCATCGACGTCGCGCGCCAGGACACGATGAGCCGCGACAATGTCCCGGTCACGGTCGACGCGGTCGTCTACATGCGGATCATAGATCCCGAGCGAGCCGTCCTCTCGGTCGAGGACGCCCAGCAGTCGACCTACCTGATCGCCCAGACCTCGCTCCGGAGCGTGATCGGCGAGACGAGCCTCGACGAGCTCCTCGGCGCCCGCGAGACGGTCAACGGGCGGCTCAAGGAGCTGATCGACCGGCAGGTGATCGCGTGGGGGGTCGACGTGCCGATCGTCGAGATCAAGGAGGTCAGCCTCCCCGAGACGATGAAGCGGGCGATGGCCATGGAGGCCGAGAGCGAGCGCGAGCGCCGCGCCCGCCTGATCAAGGCCGAAGGAGAGGTGCAGGCCAGCAACCGCCTCATCGAGGCGGCCCGCATCCTCGGCTCCGACCCGCACGGAATGCAGCTCCGGTATCTCCAGGCGCTCAACGAGGTCAGCTCGGAGCGCTCCACGTTCGTGGTGTTCCCTCTTCCGGTCGATCGCCTCGGCTCGCTCCTGGGGAGCCCCGAGGTGGCGCCCGCGTCGGCGAACGGCGGCGCACCCGCGGCGGCCATCGCGGCGACGGCCAGCGCGACGGCGGACGACGACGGGGGCACGCCTGCGTCGGACGCTCCCGTGGAGGGGACCTGAGCTGATCCGCTTCTTCGCCAAGAGCGACGTCGGCCGCCGCCGAACGGCCAACGAGGACTCGTTCCACACGTCGGTGGAGCACGCGATCGCCGTCGTCGCCGACGGGATGGGCGGGCATCGCGGGGGCGAGGTCGCCTCGGGCATGGCCGTCGAGCTGCTCGCCCAGTACGCGGCCCGCCGCCGCAAGGAATACATCAGGAGCCCGCGCCAGAAGCTGCGCCAGCTCCGGGTCGCCCTGAAGGACCTCCTCGTCGGATGGACCCAGCGGGCGAACAGCGCGATCTACGCCAAGGGAAACCGCGGCCACGCGCTCCGCGAGCGGATGGGCACCACCCTCGCGATGATCTACATCGAGGACGACCTCCTCTGCGCGGCCCACGTGGGCGACAGCCGCATCTACCGGATCCGCGACCGCGAGATCGAGGTGCTGACCGAGGACCACTCGATCTACGCCGAGGAGCAGAATCCCAAGAAGCCGCAACGGACGCCCGACGGGCGCCGGATCGTCCGGAAGCGGAAGTACGTCACCCGCGCCCTCGGCACCAAGCCGCGCGTCCGGCCCGACGTCCGGGTCGACGAGATCCTGCCGAACGACCTCTACCTCCTCTGCTCGGACGGGCTGACCGACGGGGTGAGCGACGAGGACATCCTGGATCTGGTTTTGCGCCACGACGACGAAGGTGAGACCGTCGACGCGCTGGTCGACCTCGCCAACGAGCGGGGCGGCGCCGACAACATCACGGTCGTCCTCGCCCGGGTCGAGGGCGAAGAGGAAGATGAAGATGACACCGAAGCCATCGCGTATCTCGTCGACTGAGTCGCCCGCGGGGTCGGCAAGCGCCGCCGCGCCCACGGCTTCCAGGGTCGGCCCGGTCCGGAGCCCCGCCCAGGGGATCGCTGATCTCGCCCGCGACGAGGCCGGTCAGTCGTCCGCGGAGTGGGTCATCCTCACTGCATTCATCATCATTGGGCTCGTCGTCGTCTTCGGCACCTTCCCCTTCGTCGTCGCATCGTATTACCGGGGGATCTCCGAGGTGCTCACGATGCCGTTGCCATAGGCTTCGCAAAGCCTTACGAAGGCCGCCCCGACCGGGCGGCCTTTTTTTTTGCCCGGACGATCGCCCGATTCGGGTCGCGGGCGCGGGCCTCGGACCCTTCGGTTGCGCGACGGCTCGATTTTCAAGACACCATTTCATAGCGAGTTACGGCGAATTCGGGCCGCATCCGCATCACATCGGTGACGCTACCGTTCCGCAACGTGACGGGCTCCAACGAGGCGACCTGAGACGGATGCGTCCCAGCACCCCGCACGATTCCTCGAGCCCCTACCGAGAAACAACGACTTAGGAACTTCGGCCTTTTGGCAACCCGATTGCGTTGGACTATGCTGTCCGCACCACGCGGGAAGGAAACAAAGGGAAAGACGAATACGAGGACACGGCTGGGCACCACGGGAACACACCCGACCCCAGCGAACGACAAGAGGAGTCGAACGATGACCATGCTCAAGATCAACGCCAAGGGCCTCCGCCGGAACAAGCACACCGCCAAGCGCCGAGGCCAGGGCATGACGGAGTACATCATTATCGTCGGCCTGATCGCGATTCTGCTGATTGCCGCCGTCAAGGCGTTCCGCAACACGCTGGCCCGGACCTACAACACGGCCAACGATCGGGTGAAGACGCAGGTCACCGACCAGATCAACACGGACGACAGCTCCAACATCCGGTAGACACACGCCGGCCCCCCCACCGGGGCCGGGGGTTTGAGAGAAGCGACCCCCTAATCCACCCTCTGCTCGTTCACCCAAGTGAGCGGGCAGGGGGTGGACCCGTTTCTGCGCCGAAGCAAAACAGCCGAGAGCGTGGACGGGCGGCGTGACACCTCCCACCACCATCCAGGACCCGAGCTGGACGCACGATGGGCAACTGGGTCTTTCTGATCTCGCTGCAGGCGATGCTCTTCGCGCTGCTCATCATCTGCGGCTACACCGATCTCGTTCGCCGGAAGGTGTACGACTGGGCGACCCTCCCCTCGATCGCCTTCGGCATCACCCTCAACCTCGTCGCCGCGACGGCTGACCAGGAGGCGAGCTTCATCGCGACCACCGGCTGGCGCACCGCCTCGCTCGGCTTCGCCGTCGGGGGTGGGGTCTTCTTCCTGGCGTTCCTCTTCGGAGGCGTCGGCGGGGGAGACGTGAAGCTCGCGGCCGCGATCGGCGCGATCAAGGGGTTCCCGTTCATCGTCGGGGCGATCTTCTGGTCCTCGATCGTCGGCGCCGTGATGGCGCTCGGGATGGCCGCCATGCGCGGGCGTCTGCGGCGCACCGTGAAGGGGTCGGCCAAGCTCATGTTCCGGCCCGGCTCGCCCGACGTTCCTCCGGACGGCAAGACGCCCGAGCAGAAGGAGACGCCCGAGGAGACGACGATCCCCTACGGGTTCGCCATCACCATAGGGACGATGTTCTACTGGACCCTGGTCGAGCTCGGAGGACAGGTATGAGCGACCAGCGACTCGCCCCGATCCTTCTCGCCGAAGCGCCCGACTTCGCCGCCTTCGCGGGCGGCCAGCAGGTGGTGGCGCCGCCGGGATGGGGCCTGACGGTCGCGACCGCGATCGTGTCGGCGACGCGAAGGCTCGGCGGCCGCTTCCGTGAGCTCGCCCGGAGCCAGGAGAGCGGGATGGTGATGACGGAGTTCGCCATCGTCTTCCCGGTCCAGCTCTTCCTCTCGATGCTCATCTTCCAGTTCGCCCTGATCAACATCGCGCACGTCATCGTGAACCACGCCGCGTTCATGTCCGCCCGGGCCGTCCTCGTCGCCGACGACTCGCCCGAGAGCGGCGGCCCGACCGGGGTCGGAACCGACCGGGCCGAGCTCTTCTACGCGAACGAGGCGGCCGCCACGATCACCGCGACGATCGCCGGCAACGCCGGCGTCGGGAACCGGGGCGGCAACGCCTTCGTCCTGCCCGGCCTCGGGCGGATGCCGCGGCGGAACGCGGCCGCGCAGAAGACGCGGGTGCAGATCATCCGGAACAACGACCTCGTCGCGGTCGAGGTCCAGCACGACTACCAGCTCATCATCCCGGTCGCCGCGCTGTTCTTCCGCGACCGCAACTCGCCCCGCGGCGCGATCGGAAACGAGCCGCACACCACGATCACCGAGTACGGGATCATCCCGCGGCCCTGGCAGCGGATCAACCGCGCCGAGGGCGACGGCCCCGATGTCGACCGCCGCCTCCCCACCCGGTTCGAGGCGCCGATCCGGCCGCCCGGCCGCGACCGGTTCACCGGGACGCTGCCGCCGATCGGCCTCGGCGAGGGGAGCCAGGGGCCGCGCCGTCGCCGCAACCGTCGCGGCGGCGGACGACCCGGCGGCGGCAACGGCGGCGGGCGACCCGGCGACCTCCCGGGCGGCATCGGGAACGGCGGGCTCCCCGGCCCGGGCGGCGGCGGACGACCCGACGGACGGCCCGGCGGACGGGACGGCCCGATCGGCGGCCAGCCGGGCAACGGCGGCCCGCCGCCCGACTTCGGACCCCGAGGCGACGACCGAGACGACGGAGAGCGGCGGCGATGAGCGTGAACCCCCACGAGCCAGCACGCTCCCCGGTCTCGAAAGCCGCCGCGTCCGAGGCGCCGCCGCCGCGCGGTCTCCGCCGGATGCTCCACCGCACCGCCCAGCTCGGCAGCGACCAGGAGGGCAGCGCGATGGTGTTCGGCGCGCTGACGATCCTCACCCTCGCGACGGCGACGTTCTTCGTCATCAACATCGGGCTCCTCTCGAGCGAGCGGCTCCAGCTCCAGAACGCCGCCGACGCGGCCGCCTACTCGGCCGCCCTCGTCGAGGCGAACTCGCTCAACTCGGTCGCGGCCATCAATGATGGGATGGCCTACGTTCACTTCAACGCGAGCCGCTACGCGATCGACGTCGTCGTCTTCGGCACGTTCGCCGCGCTCCAGGAGCACCCGAACCTCCCGAACAGCCCCGATCCGCTCGACGACCTCGACCCGAGCAGCCGCGGGCTGGCCGGCGGCGGCCTCTTCGGCGGTCTCTTCGGCGGCCTGGGTAGCGACATCGGCGGCGCGGGCGAGAACCCGCGCCCCGACGCGCGGGTCGTCGGGATCGGCGACGCGAACCAGCGGTTCGCGGACGCCGCCCAGGCGGCGACCCAGCAGATCCCGCGGGCCGAGCGGTGGCTCCGGGCGCTCTCGAAGGCGGAGGAGGCGATCGCGTTCGCCACCCCGATCCTCGCCCGCCAGACGGCCGTCCGCGTGGCCGCCGACAACGGCGCCGAGGCGACGAGCGTCCTGCCGCGCGACTTCTTCTTCTTCGGGGGCGACGACGACCTCGCCATCCTCGAGCGCGACCCGTTCACCGTCGAGACCCCGGGCAGCGTCTCCGATCAGTTCGCCCGCCGCTACGCCACCGTCGACCTCGGCGTCGCCGACAAGCGCCTTCAGAACGGCGAGGATCTCCGCCTGCCGAACTGGTGGGACGCGAACAGCGGCAGCCTCCACGAGAACCCGAACAACCGCGGCTTCATCCTCGATCGGCGCTACGGGAAGAACTCGTTCGACATCGAGGGACGGCCGCAGGACCCGGTCCAGCAGCTCCGGCAGCGGGCGCGCGATCCGGTCGCGCAGCCCGAGGACATCAACGCCTACTACCAGACGCGGATCTGCTGGAACCCGAAGGATCTCGAGCACGGCCAGGTCCAGAGCCTGCACAGCAGCCGGCCGCCCGACATCGGCGGGCCGGGCACGATCAACGCCTACCGCGACTACACCGACGCCCCGAACGGCCACTGGCACATCCTCCACGAGCACATCGTCCTCGACCCGATCCTCGGGACGCCGATCCCGATCCCGCACCAGGCGGGACACTTCGAGGAGGACGAGTTCACCCACGAGCTCGCGCTCCAGGCCTCGGGCGGCACCGGGCCGCGCGAGGATGCGCTCACGATGATCACCATGCCGCTCGCCCTCTTCGACACCGACGTCCACCACGGCGTGCGGCGCTGTCCGACGTGCCGCGCCGAGGATCACGACGGCGACAAGCTGACCGACGTCCGCCACACGCCCGCCGACATCGCGGGCGCGTTCCAGGTGGCGGTCCGAGGCGTCAACGCGCCCGACGGCGATCCGAACCGGCTCTTCCGGGTGCAGCTCGGCGGCTTCGACCAGTTCCGTCCGCCGCTCCTGATCCGGCCGAACGCGATCCGCGAGCCGGTCCGGGTGGCGACCTGGCGACGGTCGTCGCCGGCCGTCGTCGCCTCGCTCTTCGCGAACCCCGAGGACGGGATGGTCGCGGTGGCGAGCGCGCGGGTCGGCGTGGCCGCCGGGATCGAGCCGGGTCAGGAGGGCCGTCGCCCCGCCCCGTTCCCCTGGTCGGACGACGACCGAGACGACGCGCCCGAGCGGGCGTGGAGCCTCCTCTACAGCTTCCTCGAGCCGAACACCGGGTTCAGCGCGCGGCTGACGCCGAGCAACGGCCAGACGGTCGTCCCCGACGGAGGCCTGCAGCGGCTCGCGTCGAACCAGTGGTGGGATCGGCTGCTGTTCCGCGACATCTGGCGGGACGGCGACGACCAGCCGACCCAGGCGCCGCTCCAGGCCTTCGGCTTCGGCGGCGGCCCGGGCGGCGGACGCGTCGGCGCGCCCGGCGTGGGCGGTCGTCGATCGATCCAGGGGCTGCGGGGCGGACTTCAGAGCGCGCGGGATCTCGAGAACGCGGTGAGGCACTGATGGAGCAGCCGATGGACTCTCACGACCGCTCGCCCGACCGCGAGGAGGAAGGCGCCGCCGAGCGAGCGCCTCGGCCGCGCCGGCGTCGCTTCGGCTTCCGCCCGCTGGGCGAGGACGGGAGCGCGATGGCCGAGGTCGCCGTGCTGCTGCCGGTCTACCTCGTCATGTCGGCGAGCGTGATCATCTTCGGTCGGCTCGTCCTGGCGCGGCAGCAGGTCGTCGAGGCGGCTCGCTACGTGAGCTGGTCGCGCTCGGGGACGCGCGCCATCCCGCAGCAGCAGCGGACCCGGGCGCTCTTCTTCGACCGCTTCCCCGACGCGGCCGTCACGATCACGCCGACCGAGACCCCGTTCCGGTTCAACCAGCAGCAGCTCAGCGACGCCGTGGCCGAGCGGCGAATCCCGAACACGAACTTCCAGCAGGACGAGCTCCAGCTCGGCACCCGCGTCCTCAACAACGAGGGCGGCGGCGGCTCGTGGCTGCGGCGGGTGGCCGTGCGGCTCGAGGTCTCCTACGCGATCGGCGACTTCCTCGTCGGAAGGAACCAGATCGCGACCGGCGCCAGCACCCAGGCGGTGGCCATCGTCCGCTCCGACACCGAGCGTCCGACCTTCGCCGGCGGCGACGGCCGACCCGCGGGCGGGCGGCATCCCATCGAAGCCTACTTCGACGACGGCACGTTCCCCGCGAGCCAGCCGTCGTGGGACGGATGGGATCCCGACTACGAGCCCGACAACTGGGGCCCCAACGACGTGCGCCGGTAGGTCGCTCGACCCGCCGAAGGGGTCAGGTCTCGGGTGTTGGCAATAAACAAGGTAAATAGAACAAACCCGACCAGAACCCCATAAAAACCCATGG
>JAJDCQ010000058.1 GCA_029260755.1 Planctomycetota bacterium
GCTCCTCGAGGGGATCCGCGTCGCGGCCGCGCTCCTGATCGGCGCGGCCATCGCCGCGGCGGTCTCGGTGGCGCTCACCGTCGCTCCCTCGAGCGGCGACCGCGCCGCGACGCGGGAGCCGCGGATCGAGCGCTTCGCCGCCGGCGCCGTCGTCGCCCATCTCGGCGCGGCCGCCGAGATCGCGTCCGGCGTGACGCCGGACGGCTCCGTTCACTGGGTCGAGCTCCACCGCGGAGCCGCCCGATTCATCGTGACGCCGGGGACGCCCTTCGAGGTGCGGACTCCGGTCTGTCGCGTGACCGTCATCGGGACGGTCTTCGATGTGATCTTGCATGAAGGGGACCTGATCGTGGGACCGACCATTCGTTACGGGCTCGCCGCCGGCGTCGGCGTGGCCAGCACCTTCCTCGCGTTCGTCGCCGTCGAGGCGGGGCGCGTCGAGGTCCACAACGACCACGGCGTCGCGGTCCTCGACGAGGGCGAGGCGGCCGTCACGACGCTCGGGTCGATGCCGACGGCGATCGCGGATGTCGCCGCCGAACGGGACGCGCTCCGGGTCGAGCTGGACACGGCGCGCTCCGAGCTCACCGAGACCCGGACCGAGCTCGCCGCGCTGCGGGCAGAGATGGCCGCCGCGTCGGCCGGCGAGACCGATGGGGAGGCCTCGGGCGGCGCCGGGGCCGAGGGGCCTTCGTCGGCGAGCGGCGACGCCGAGCACGCCGACGGCGACCAGGCGCCGAACCCGATCGAGGTGCAGGAGCTGTTCGAGGAGCTCGGGAAGGGCGGCATCTTCGCGATGCAGAGCCCGAAGATGAAGGACCTCGTCCGGGCGATCAAGGCGCTCGGCGACGAGGGGGTCGCGATGGCCGGCCGATGGCTCCTCGATTCCGATGATGTCGGGCAACGCTTCATCGCCGCCGCGCTCTTCGAGGGCCTCGGCGACGAGGCGGCCGTCCCCTATCTGACCCAGGCGCTCGGCGAGGACGACTCGTTCGTCGTTCGCCGGATGGCGAGCCACGCCCTGGCCGTGAACGCGTTCGAGGGCGGGACCGAGGCGCTCTGGTCCGCGGCGGAGGGCGACGCCGACTGGGGCGTCAAGGCGAACAGCCTCTACGGGCTCGGCAAGATGGGCGACGAGACCGGCATCGATCGGCTGACGGAGCTGTGGATGTCGGAGGAGACGCCCGCGCAGCACAAGCTGTCGCTCTACGGCGGGCTCGCGGACATCGCGTCGCCGCGCTCCTACCCCGTCTTCGAGCGGGTGCTCACGGAGTCGAGCGAGGTGACGGAGCTCCTCGTCACGATCCGGGCCGTCGCGACGCTCGGCGACGAGCGGATCCTGCCGACGCTCGAGCGGCTCATCGCGAACGACGCCCACGACGGCACCATCACCGAGAGCGCCAAGAAGGCCTACAACGAGATCGTGGGCCACGAGGCCTACCCGAGCGGCGGGTAGGCGCAGACGTCGGGGAGCGTCAGACGCGCGCCTCGTCGATCGTCCGCATGATGTCGGGGACGATCGACGACGGCCGCAGCGACAGGCGCGGCGCGCCCGAGGGCGGCGAGCACGGCGACTCGTCGGCGCCGTGGAACTCGAACGTCCCCTCGGGGAGGCTCAGCAGCTCGCGCGCGGCCGCCTTGCCCGTCGAGGTGCCCGCCTGGGCGTGGACGATCTGCCCCTCGGTGAGGAAGAGCTCGCCGCTGGTCGTCGCGGTGGTGACGACCAGCCGACCCTCCTTCGCCTGCACCTCGAGGAACTGAACGATCTCGAGCAGCTCGAGGCCGGCGAACCCGCCGGCGAACGCCGTCTGCGGCGCCGAGACGGCGGTCAGGCGCGTCTGGGTCGCCCGCATCCCGTCGGCGCCGCCGGCCTCGCCGTCGTCGCCGGAGGGGGTCGGGGCGGGGTCGGGGTCGGGCCGGCACGAGGTGAGGAGGGCGTGGTCGAGGGCGAGCTCGACCGCCTCGGCGCTCTCGAACCGGTTCGCCGGATCCTTCTCGAGGAGCTGGCTCACGACCGCCTCGAGCAGCTTCGAGGTCGTCGAGACGAGCTCGCGCAGGCGCGGCGCCGGCTCGGCCAGCACCTTCCGGAAGCACTCGAGGCGCCCGCCGAGAAACGGCGGGCGACCGGCCACCAGATGGAAGACGAGGGCGCCGAGGGCGTAGAGATCGCTCCGCTGGTCCGCGCTCCGAGGGTCGGTCGCCTGCTCGGGGGCGATGTGGGCCGTCGAGCCGACCGGGTCGCCGAGCCCGACGACGTCGTCGGAGCGGGAGAGGTCGCGGACGAACCCGAAGCCGGTCAGCTTCGCGACGCCGCCGTGGAGGACGATCACGTTCTCCGGGCGGAGGTCGCGGTGGACGAGCTCCGCGCCGTGGAGCACCTTCAGGGCGCGGGCGATCTGGATGCCGATCGAGAGCGCCTCGCGCAGGCCGAGCGGCTCGTTCTCGAGGAGGCGATCGAGCGGCGTCCCGTCGATGAGCGCCATCGCGTAGAAGCTGGATGACTCCGCGTCGCAGACGTCGATCACCTTCGCCACGTTGGGATGATCGATCCCGGCGAGCGCCTCGGCGCCGCGGAGGAAGCGGGCGCGCGCCTCGGCCGTTGCGCCGGCCTCGAGCAGCTTGATCGCGACCTCGCCGCCGCGGGCGGCGCGGGCGCGGAAGACGGTGCTGTTGCTTCCCTCGGCGATCCGCTCGATGAGCTGGTAGCCGGGGAGCGACGGCAGGAACTTGGTCGGGTGGGCGCCGGCGGGTCGCTTCTTCTCGCCGCTCTCGAGGCGCGCGGTGCCCGAGCGGGGCGCCCGCTCGCGCTGGCGGTCGACGAGCAGGGCGGCGCGCCCGACGCGGAGGTGGTCGCCGGGACGGGCGACGGCCTCGGCGATCCGCTGACCGTTGAGCTCGGTGCCATTGCGGCTCCGGAGGTCGCGGATGAGGAGGCCGCCGGCGAGCCCTTCGATCTCGCAGTGGCGGCGCGAGACGAGGTTGTCGTCGAGGGCGAGGTTCGCCTGGGGCGACCGGCCGATGCTGATCACCTGGCCGACGTCGATCTTCAGGCTGATCGGTTGCTCACCGAGGAGCTTCAGGAAGAGTGACACGAGGGCCTCCCCCTCTCTCTCAGGGGGCACATGATACGCCGCATTGGGCCCCAGAGAAAGGGGGCAGTTCGCCCCTGCGGCGTCAGGGGTTAGGGGCGTCGAACCAGATCGCCGCGAGCGGCGGGAGGGTGAAGGTCGCCGAGAAGGGATGACCGTGGCTCGCGACCGCCTCCGCGCTCACGCCGCCCTCGTTGCCGACACCCTCGCCGCCGTAGCAGGTCGCGTCGGTGTTCAGCACCTCGCGCCAGAGCCCGCCGCGCGGAAGTCCGAGGCGATGGTCGCGCCGGACGACCGGGGAGAGGTTCGCGATGACGGCGACCTGCCGACCCGACGCCGGATCGATCCGGAGGAACGCGAGGACGTTCTGGTCCACGTTCGCGCCATCGATGAAGCCCGTGCCCGCGGGATCGTGACACGCGGCGTGGAGCGCCGGCTCGCGGCGGTAGAGGCGGTTGAGGTCGGCGACGAGGCGCGCCACCCCCGCGTGATCGGGGCGGTCGGCGAGCGCCCAGTCGAGGCCGATCTCGTGGCTCCACTCGCGCTCCTCGGCGTGCTCGCAGCCCATGAAGAGGAGCTTCTTACCGGGGTGCGCCCACTGGAGCGCCAGGAGGGCGCGGAGGTTCGCGAGCTGCTGCCAGCGATCGCCGGGCATCTTCGAGAGGAGCGACCCCTTGCCGTGGACGACCTCGTCGTGACTGATCGGGAGGACGAAGCGCTCGCTCCACGCGTAGTGAAACGAGAAGGTGAGCTCGTGGTGGTGGTGCTTGCGGTGGACCGGCTCCTTGCCGAAGTAGACGAGGACGTCGTGCATCCAGCCCATGTTCCACTTCGCGTCGAAGCCGAGGCCGCCGTGCTCGACGGGCGTGCTCACGCCGGGGAACGCGGTCGACTCCTCGGCGATCACCATCACGTCGGGGTGACGCGCGCGGATCCGCGCGTTGACCCGCTCGACGAACGCGATCGCCTCGAGGTTCTCGCGGCCGCCGTGCTGGTTGGGGACCCAGTCGCCCGAGTCGCGGCTGTAGTCGCGGTAGAGCATCGAGGCGACCGCGTCGACGCGGAGGCCGTCGACGTGGAGCTCCTCGATCCAGAAGAGCGCGCTCGCCTCGAGAAACGTGGCGACCTCCTCGCGGCCGTAGTTGAAGATGTAGGTGCCCCAGTCGGGGTGCTCGCCCTCGCGCGGGTCGCCGTGCTCGTAGAGGGGCGTGCCGTCGAACCGCCCGAGGGCGTGGGCGTCCTTCGGGAAGTGGGCGGGCACCCAGTCGAGGATCACGCCGATGCCGCGGCCGTGCAGATGATCGATCAGGAAGCGGAGGTCATCCGGGCCGCCGAGGCGCGCGGTCGGGGCGAAGTAGGAGCCGACCTGGTATCCCCACGAGCCGCCGAACGGGTGCTCCATCACCGGGAGCAGCTCGACGTGGGTGAAGCCGAGCGATTCGACGTGATCGGCGAGCGGCTCGGCGACCTCGCGGAACGAGAGCGGCGTGCCGTCGTCGTGACGGCGCCAGCTCGGCAGATGCACCTCGTAGATCGAGACGGCGGCGCGATCGAACGGAACGCGCGCGCGCTCTTCCAGCCAGGGAGCGTCGTCCCAGCGGTGCGCGCTCGGCGCGGCGATCACGCTCGCGGTCGCGGGCGGGTGCTCGGACTCCCGCGCCCACGGGTCGGCCTTCAGCGCGGGCGGCCCATCGCCGGCCGGACGGATCTCGAGCTTGTAGCGGGAGCCGGGAACGACGCCGGGGATGAACAGCTCCCACAGCCCGGAGCCGCCGAGGCTGCGCATCGGATGGCGGCGGCCGTCCCAGCCGTTCCAGTCGCCGACGACGCTCGCGCCGCGGGCGTTGGGAGCCCAGACGCAGAAGGCGACGCCGGCGACGCCATCGACGACCCGGACGTGCGCGCCGAGGACGTCCCAGGGGCGGGCGTGGGTGCCCTCGCCGAGGTAGTGGAGGTCGTCGTCGGAGACGGTCGGGAGGAACCGATAGGGATCGTCGCGCTCGATGACGGTGCCGTCGGCGAAACGCGCCTCGACGCGGTAGCGAAGCGGGCCGCTCGAGCGGCGCGCGATGAAGGCCTCGAAGACACCGCCCTCGTGTACCCGGACCGCTGGGATGGCGACGCGGCCTGCGTCGATGAGGATCGCGACGGTGCGGGCATCGGGTTCGAGCGCGCGGACGACGAGGCCGACGTCGTCGGGATGCGCGCCGAGGACCGCGTGCGGGTCGTGGTGCTCGAGGCGGACGAGCCGGTCGATGCCGGGAGCCGAGGCGGTCATGGTGTCGGTGTCGGTCTGCATCACGGCGGTCGACCTCGTGTTCGGCCCATGGTCGGGAGAGCGACCGGGCAGAGAGTCCCCTTCTCACCGGAGATGTGGACGGGGGCGCCCGATCCGGACAGGAACGACGGGAGGGAGTCGCGGAATGACGGTCCGAACCGCCCGGTTGAGCGAGCCACCCGACCCGGCCCGCGACGGAACCCGGGTCCTGATCACGCGCTACCGACCGCGAGGCGTCGCGAAGGGCGCCGAGACCTGGGACGCCTGGGATCGGCGGCTGGCGCCGCCCGTGGAGCTGCTCGACGCGTTCTTCGGAAGGAAGCGCGAGGGGCGAAAGGTGGTGGCGCGCGATCTCGACCCGATCGCGTGGGCGGAGTTCCGAGAGCGCTACCGCGCGGTGATGGCCGAGGCCGAGGGGAGGGCCGCGCTCGACGAGCTGGCGAAGCGGTCCGCGGCGGGCGAGACGATCACGGTGCTGTGCCACTGCGAGGACGAGACGCGCTGCCACCGCGGGCTGGTGCGGGAGCTCCTCGAGGAATCCGGACGGGGCAAGTGACGGAGTCGACTCCGAGGGCGTGCTCGCCGAACGACGAGTCGCCGAGCGCTTCCCCGCTCGCGCTGGCCGTCCGGGCTCTCCTGCGATCGGCTCGAAGTCAAGGACCCTCGCGAAGTCGCCTCGCCACCTCTCGATCCGCCTCGGCGCGGTCATCGCGCCCGAGCCTCTCCCAGACCTCCGCGCGTCCCTCGAACCAGGTCGGCTCGAAGACGAGGCGGTCCCCCGAAGCGCTGTGCTCGAGCACCCGCGCGGCGAGCCCGCGGCGCCCCTGATCCGCGAGGATCCGCCCGAGCTGCTCGTGGGTCGCCCAGACGTTGGCGTGCGCCAGCGGGATCCGCTCGAGCTCGGCGACGGCTCGCTCCGCCCGTCCGTGCCGGGCGTCGTGGATCATCTCGATCTGCTCGCCGATCGCGTGTCGCGACAGCGGGCCGGCGGCGAGGGCGCGCCGCAGGGTCGCGAGCGACTCCTCCTCGGCGCACGGCTCCTCGCCGCGACCGGCGGCCGCGTCGGTGAGCGTGCGCCCGATCCAGTACGCGTGCCACGCGACGTCCTCGTCGAGCGGCCCCTGCGCCCGGAGCCTTCGCCCGAGCGGCGGCGCCGCGTTCACGACCTCGACGGCGCGGAGGATGTGCGGATGGGCCCGGCGGGCCGCCTCGTAGGAGGAGGCCCCCATCCGGAAGATCCACCGGCTGCGTTCGTACGGCACGATCACGTGGCCCGCGCCCGGCGGCCTCCCCCGCTCCCGAGCGCTCGCGTCGCGGAAGAGCCGATCGACCGCATCCGCGACCTCGTCCTCCTCGAAGCGCGTCCGGACGCGGTCGGCGAGCCGGGCCGACGGATCCTCCTCCTCCGCCGCCGCCTCCGCCGCGGGGGGGCAGAGCGCGGACCCGAGGATCTCGGCGAGCCAGGCGAGCCACGGCGCCGGCGCGGCCGGATCCCGGCTCGCCGCCACGAGGAGCTCCTCGATCAGCGGCCAGACCACGAGCGTCCGGGCCGCTTGCCGCCCTCGCCGGTCTTCGATGGCGGCGAGATCGATCGGCGCGCGCCCGCGCCGCAGTGCGGTGAGGAGCCAGAGCGCCCACGGGTCCGGCTCGCCTCGCGCTCGCTCCGCCTCGATATGGCGGATCACGAGCGCCTCGTCGGGGCAGAACGAGCCGAGCATCTCGGGACGCACGAGGAGTCCGCCGGCGCGGAGCAGCAGCACCCCCGCACCGAGCGCCGCCTCGGAGATCGCGGGCTCGAACGGCGTCTCGCCCTGCAGCAGGACCGAGACGAGGCGCTCGCGCACGCGCTCGTCGAGCTCGCCGCCGGGCGCCTCGATCGTCGCGAGCGCCGCCAGCTCCAGACGCGGGTCGAGGCCCTCGACCACGAGCGGATCCGCGGCGAGACCGGCCTCGGCGATCCGCGTCCGCTCGGCGGCGTCGAGCGCCGGGAGCGCCCCGGTCGTCCGGACGATCGCGAGGAGCTCGCCGGCCGCGTCGCGCTCGTCCACCCGCGCGACCAGCCGTCGCGCCCGAAACCGCAGGACGAGCGCCCGGAGCTCCTCGCGGCGCGCTGGATCGCGGCCGCGGGCGGAGCCCTCGAGCGCCGCGACGACGCCGTCGGCGACCTCGTCGGTCACCGCGGCCCTCCCCGCGACGACGACCTCCGCGATCGTCGGCGCGAGGCGGGGGGCCGCCTCCGGGCGCCGGGCCAGGAGCGCGGCGAGCGCGTCGCCGCGCCCCGCGGCCGCGAGGACGCGGACGAGGCCCGCCCCGCGCTCGTCGTTCCGGAACGGCGGTCGCGCGAGGTCCGCCGCCGCGAGCGTCTCTCCGTCGCCGTCGGCGAGCGCGGCGAGGAGCTCGATCGCGCGCGCGTCCTCGGCATCGGCGAGCGCCCCGGCCGACGCGAGCGCCGCCGCCTCCTCGAGCGCCTCGAGCTCGCCCGCGAAGGCGCGCCGCGCGAGCTCCTCGGCCCGGGCGCGCGCCGCCGCGTCGAACACCGCGTCGGACGCGCGGTCGCGCCGGATCGTCGCCGCGACGGCGGCGGCGACGATCGCGACGACGATGGCGAGCGTCGCGAGCGCGACGAGCGCGCGCCGCGGCCGGCCGAACCCGCGCGCCGCGACCGGCTCGCCGGCGAGGAAGCGCTCGAGGTCGCGGGCCAGCTCGGCCGCGGTCGGGTAGCGGGCGGCGGGGTCCTTCGCGAGGGCCCGGAGGCAGACCGCCTCGATCGCCGGCGGCGTCTCGGGCGCCAGCGACCGCGGCCGCTCGGGGGCGCGCCGGAGGACGGCCGCCATCATCTCGACCGGGCTCGCGGCGAGAAACGGAGGACGCCCCGTGAGCAGCTCGTAGAGCATCGCCCCGAGGCCGTAGACGTCGGTCGGCGGACCGAGGCGCCGCTCGCCCGACCCGGAGCCGAGCTGCTCGGGCGCCATGTAGGCCGGCGTCCCGACCGCGTCGCCGGTCGCGGTGAGGGTCGCGGCGAACGCGTCGTAGGCGATCCCGAGGTCGAGGAGGCGCGGGCTCCCGTCGCGGTCGACGAGGACGTTGGCGGTCTTGAGGTCGCGATGGACGATCCCGCAGGCGTGGAGATGCTCCACCGCACTCGCGAGCGCCGCGATGAGCCGCGCCGCCTCGGGCGCCGGCATCGGCGCGGCCGGCGGCGCGCCCTCGATCCGCTCCATCACGTAGTAGGGCCGCCCGGTGGCGTCGGCGCCCGTCGCGTGGATGCGCACGATCGCGGGATGGCCGTCGGTGCGCGCGAGCGCCTCCACCTCGCGCCGGAAGCGGGCGAACGCGCGCCCGTCGCGGTCGGAGCTCGTGAGCACCTTGAGGGCGTAGGCGACGCCGGTGCGGACGTGGCGCACGCCGTAGACCGCCCCCATTCCGCCGCGCCCGAGCGCGTCGACGACGAGGTAGTCGCCGACGCGACCGCCGGGCTGGGGCAACGAGAACCTCGCATGCGGCTCGACCACGCCGTCCGGTATAGAGCCGACCCCGAGCTAACCGCAACGCGCGGGGGCGCTCCTCGAGCGGGAACCCACGCGCACCCGACGCGCCGATCGGCTCGGCGGAGGCGAGCCCGGAGCCGCGGCGGACGGTGGTCTGGCTCCCCGACGTCGACGCGTGGGACTGCTGGGCGAGGCCCGAGGCGGCGAGGGAGAGGGGCGAGTGGGGAGGAAGCGCCGCTAGCTTGGCGCCTCGAGCCAGGCGGCACGGCGTGCTGCTCGAGGATCGGCGTCTGGTGTGATCGAAGGGGTCAGGTCCAGGAATCACACGAGCGAATCTGTCGCAGCGACTGGTGTGACCTGGCCCCTCTGTTGGGAATCCTGGACCTGACCCCTGCGATTAGGACCTGACCCCTGCGATTACACTAGCGAGTCTGGGGTGCACGCGCGGCGCTGACGCCGGTCGCCGGTCCGCGACTCGACGAGCTCGACGACGTCGCGGAACGTGTGATCGAAGGGGTCAGATCGAAGGGGTCAGGTCGAAGATGTTCGCATTAACGGGGGTAGTGCGAACATCTTAGACCTTACCCCATAGGGTTTGACGGGCGGATCTGTCG
>JAJDCQ010000059.1 GCA_029260755.1 Planctomycetota bacterium
GGGAACCGCGGATTACGCGGATTACGCGGAATGCGAGTTGCCGGCGCGCAGTTCATTGCCGACGCCTGCGCTCCCGTTCCAGGAACAGGAGTCTCGGGCGGAGCACCGCGACGCGTCGGCAATGCCTCGGCGACGCCCGAACCAATCCGCGCGATCCGCGAAATCCGCGGTTAGATCTCCTGTCGGCGTTGAATCAGTGGGAACCGTGGATTTCACACGAGAGGGGCCAGGTCTCGGTGCGAAGATCCGGATGCCCGGGACCCGAAGTCAGCCGCCGTGATGCACGGGCAACGGCGCGGTCGTCAGGCACCGGAACGCGGCGCCCGCGGCGGCGAGCCGGACGGCCGGGTCGGCGTCGGCGAGGCCTCGGGCGATCGCGACCGCGGCCGAGGCGGGCTCGAGGTGCCGGGCGGCCGCGGCGGCCTGGGCGCGGGCGATCGGGTCGCGCTCGCCGAGGACGCCGAGCAGCTCCGCGCCGGCGGCGCGTTCGCCCGCGGCGACGAGGGCTGCGAGGATCGATGCGCGATGCCGGGGCTGGGTCGTCGCCCGGGCCCGAGCCCGGAGCCGCTCGACATCGCCCGAGGCGCCGAGGAGGGCGAGGGTCCGCTCCGCCCGCTCGATCACCGAGCTCGCCCACGGGAGGTCGTCGGCGCGCGGCCCTCCCCCGAGACGCGCAAGCGCGGCCAGGGTCGAGCGCGCGTCCTCGTCGGCGCGACGGGCCAACGCGTCGACCGCCTCGAGGCGCACGAAGGCCGAGGCGTCGCCGAGGGCGGTCTCGATGCGAGCGCGCTCGGCGTCCGGCTCGTCGCGGACGCTCCGGAGGAGGGCGGCCGTCGCGGCCGCGCGCACGATCGGCTCGGCGTCGGCGGCGAGCGACTCGAGCGCCTCGCGAGCGCGTTCCCCGGCGACGCCATCCCGCGCTCCGAGCGGCGCGAGCGCGCCGGCGGCGGCGACCCGCGTCGCGATCGGCGGCGCGGTCGCGGCCCGCTCGACGGCGGTGAGGAGCCATCTCGGAATCGCCGGCGATGTCCCGGGCGGCGTCCGGTTCGCCGAGGCGAGGAGCTCCTCGGGCCAGCGCTCGGGGGTCGCCCGACCATCCGCGGCGCGCCGGGCGAGCCAGAGGATCGCCGCGGTCGGCCCGCTCTCGGCATCATCGGCCTCGAGCTCGTCGATGAGCGCTCCGAGCGGCGCGACCTCGCCGTGCCGGGCGAGCGCCCACGCGACGGCGGCCCGGGCGACCGGGTCGTCTTCCTCCGCGAGGCGAACGTGGAGCGCCGTCCGGGTCTCGGGCCCGCCCTGATCGGCGGCATCGCCGAGCGCGCGGGCGGCGGCGGCGCGGACGCCGGCGGCGCGATCGCGGAGCGCCCAGCGCAGCGGCATCGCGGCGGGGCTGCCGAGGTCGCCGAGCCGGGCGCAGGCGGCGCCGCGGACGCGCTCGTCGTCGTCGTGAAGGAGGACGCGGCGCAGCGCCGGAAGATGATCGGGCGAGCTCGGGAGGCGGCCGAGGCACGCGACGGCGAGCCGCCGAACCTCGGGCAGCGGATCGTCGAGGGCGGCGAGGACGAGCGCCTCGGGGGCGGTCCGCCCGGCGTCGTGGAGGGCGCGTGCCGCGCGCAGGCGCGCCTCGGCGTCGCCGCCGCCGAGGGCGTCGGCAACCGTGGCGAGGGCGACCTCGCGGGTGAGCGGCGCGACGAGCGCGTCGGGCAGGCCGCCGAGGCCGCCGGCCGCGCGGACGGGGTCTCCGGCGAGAATCGACGCGCGGACGAGGACGGCGCGAGCCCGGGCGAGCACGGCCGGGGCGACCTCGGGGTCGGCGGCGAGAGCGGCCGCGTCGACCAGGATCGCCGGCGCCTCGTCTCGGCTCCGTTCCTCGGCGAGACGCCGCTCGAGGTCGGTGACCGTTCCGACCGGGCTGGCGCACCCGCCCGCGAGCCCGAGGGCGACGGCGCCCGCGAGGACTCCGATCCGTCCCCATCGTCCCCGACGGGGAGGGCGTGGCGTCGTCGACGCGTCGCGGGGATCGGTCATGGCTCGCTCCGGAGACCGGGGCTCTCGTTCCTTCCTCGAGGGGAGCACGCCCTCATTGTGACCTCGGCGGCGCGGGACTCAAGAGCGGCGTCGGCGTCATCGTCGTGACCCGTTCGCGCAGAAGGGCTCACGGTCTTGCGGACCGTCGCCGAGCGCCGGCTCGCGGGGGGGCTCAGCGCCGCCGCTTCCAGTGACGGATCGTCTCCATGTAGCGATCGAAGTCGAACGCGGGGCTGTTGTCGGCGTCGTGGCACTGCTCGCACCGCGCCTTCCAGTGATGGCGCTCGCGCATCCGGCCGAACCCGGCCTCGGGCTTCATCGCGTGCACGCTGCCGACGCCGTGACACATCTCGCACCCCATGCTGGCGAGGTGGGGGTCCTCGGCCGGCGTGCGCAGCCCGCTCTCGAACCGGTAGCCGGTCGTGTGGCACTCGAGGCACTCGGGGGCGCGGGCGCGCTTGGGGTCCTTCTCCTCCATGGCGGTGAACGCGCGGGCGTGCTTCTGCTTCTTCCAGATGTCGTACTGCCATCGGTGGCACCCCGAGCATGCGTCGGACCCGATGAACTTGCCTCCGCTCTCGACCGGGGGGCGCTCGAGGCCGGCGCCGCCGATCGCCGTCGCCTCGGCCCAGAAGCGGTCGAGGATCGACCGCACCGCGCGGTCGTCGGGGATCGACGCGCGCATGAGGGACCCCGCCCGGGCGACGGCCCGAAGCGGACCGTCGTCCGCCGCCGGCTCGAGGCCGACCTCGACGACCCGCTTGCCCTTGTCGCCGGTGCCGAGGACGAGCCCGCCGTCCGCGAGGGCGATCGGGGCGTCGGGGTTCTCGACGCCGTGCCCGGCGATGGTGAGGAGGATCGTCGGGGCGCCGTCGACCGCCTGGGCGGCGACGCGCTTGGCGACCGCGGCCGCCTCGTCGAGGTCGCCGTGAAAGAGGAGGATGGCGGGCGCGTCGCCCGCCGTGGCGAGCGCCGCGGCGATCGCGTCGGCAGGCTCGAGCCACTGCAGCGCGGGGTCGCTCTCGACGGCCGGGCGGAGCGAGGCGCCGATGGCCGCGGTGATCGTGAGCCGGGGGCCCTCGCCCGGCGCGCGCCAGCGGACGACCCGGGCGAACGGAAAGCGCGCGTCGCCCTCGACGCCCCGATGCGCGACGTTCGCGGCGAGCAGCGGGACGCCGGTGGCCGCGCCGAGCTCCGCGAGCTTCGCGGCGCCGAGGCGGAGGTCGAGGTCGCCGACCGCGACGGCCGCGCAGCCGGTCGTCGCGAGCGCCTCGAGGGCGGTGCGCGCCTCGAGCTCGAGGAGGGCGGGGGCGAGCACCTTCGGACCGGTGAGGTCGCCGGTGTCGAGGTGGAGGACCCCCTCGACGCCGGTCCGATCGAGCCGCTCACGAAGTCGAGCGATCCAGGATGCGCGCCGCGCGAGGCCGCCGACCTGGCCCTCGCTGCAGCCGCACGGCTCGAGCCATCCGCGGAGCTCACCGCTCGCCACGACGACGACCGAGGCCTGCTCCTTCGCACCGTCCGCGACGCCGTCGCCGGCCTCGGCGCGGGGGCGGACGGCGAGCACGCCGGCGCCGGCGGTCGTCGCGATCGCGGCGAGCGCGAGGCCGGCGACGACCCGGCCGGGGCGACCGGTGGGGACCGCGTTCACCTTCCGTCGCCGCCGCTTCCGCCGCTGCTCCCGGCGCCGGCGGGCGCGCGCGGGGCGATCACCCGGACGGGGAGGCGGACGGTCTCCTCGCCGGCCACGTCGGTCCCGATCAGGACGGCCGCGTCGCCCGGCTTCGCGTCGGCCGGCGCGGTCACGCGGAACGTGAACGAGACCACGGGCGCGCTGCGGTCCCCGTCGCCTTCGGCCACGCCGCACGCCTGGCCGCGGAGCGACGCGATCTTCACCTTCTCCCCGTCATCGCGACGCACCGTGATCGGAGCGGAGGTCTTGCCCGCCTCGACGACCACACCGGGCGGGTCGAGCTGGACGAGGCCGTCGATGATCCCGAAGACGGGCACCTCGATCAGCGGCTGACTCGGATCGGTCGTGAACAGGCGCAGGGTGGCCGTGAACGGGCCCGGCGGCGCGTCCTTCTTGACGCGGACCGTCGCCTCGAAGCGGCGGCGGTCGATCACCTCGACGAGGTCGACCTCGAGGAGCGCGTTCGCGTCGGTCTCGCCGGGGCCGACGATCTGGATCGTCTCGATGCCGAGGAGCGGCTTCTGGTCCGGGCGCTCGATCACGATCGCCCGCTCCTTGCCCTCGCCGCGTCGAACGCGCTGGAGCTCGAGGATCTCGGGCGCCCAGATGACCTCGCCGGTGAGCGTCGCGATCACCGGCACGTTCACGACCGGCTGCTTGGGGTGATCGGTCGTGACCCGCAGCACCTCGTTCACCAACCCTGGCGGCGCGTCGGATGAGAGCCGGACCGTCAGCTCGATGGCGGGGCGCGCTCCGGCCTCGGTCTTCACCGGGGCGCTCGTCGCGGTGATCCACGACCGGGGCGTCTCGATCCCCTTCACCGTGAACGTCCTGGTCTTCTTGTCGGCGAGGACGATCCGGACCTTCCGCTCGAGCTCCGCGCCGCGGACGGTCGCCCCGAAGTAGGCGGCGCCCGGGACGACGTTCCAGAGCGACACGATCTCGGCGCCGATCCGGACCGCGCTCACGTACTGGCCGTAGTCCTTCTCGCGCGGATCGTTGGTGTAGAGGTAGACGCGGATGTCCTGGTAGCCGATCTTGTCCTTGCTGTCGAAGACGATCCCGATCGTGCCCGCCTCGCCGGCGGCGAGCGTCTTCTTCGAGGTGAGCACCGCCGTGCAGCCGCACGTCGTCTTGATCTTCTTGATGTCGAGCGGCGCATCGCCCTCGTTCCGGAACGCGATCGAGAGCTCGCGCTTCTCGCCCTGGTAGAGCGAGCCGAGGTCGTAGGTCTTCTCGTCGAACTTGATCCGAGGATGAGGCCCCGGGGGAACCTCGCCGTCGCGGGGCAGGCCGGGCACGCCGACGGGCGGGCGGTCGCCCTGAGCGCTCGCGGGCGCGGCGCCCAGGAGGACGACGAGGGGAAGGACGACGGCGACGGCCGTGGCGGCGACGGTCGATCGAGGGGTCATCGGGCGCTCCTCCGGGGGGCGAGCCGGGCCGCGAGCTCGAGGGTGCGATGGGGCGAGTTCGGTCGGTGTCGGGTCTGGATGATACTCGGCCAGGCGGGCGCGGGGAAGCGCACCTCGTTCAGGATGATGACGATGCGAACCGCGCCCGCCCTGCGGGTGGCCGTGAGCAACGTCGCCGGATCCCGTCTCATCACTACGGAGATGGATGATGGCGAGCGCCGGGGCGGACCCGTCCGCGGGCGCGCCAAACCACGACCATTCCGATGGATCCAGGCGCGGGGGCCGACGGCTCCGGCTCGTTTGATGTTCCCGGAGCGGACCGCTAGAATGCGCCGCTCTTCTGCCGCGGGCGGCCCGCGAGGCGAGATTCGGCGCGGGATTCCGCGCCATCGACGTCTCGAGCCGAGCCCGCCGAGGAGATTCCGATGGCCGACGAAGGCGCCCCCCAGCCCGAGACTCCGCCCGCCGCGCCTACGCCGGCGCCGGCGGCTTCGCCCGCGCCCGCCGGGGGCGCCGAGTCGCTCCATCCGGTCAATCAGGCCGGGATCCTCAAGGAGGACGAGGCGCCGCACAAGGTCATCATCCGGCCCTACCCGAGCATCATCTATCTCTATCCGACCATCCTGGTCGCGCTCGTCTGCGGCCTCGGCTCGCTGTTCACGATGGACTCGGTCAACCTCGGCGACGGAAGCGTCAAGCTGCCGAGCGGGATCGAGACGAGCACCGTCTACCCGATCGAGGCGCAGGCGTCGCTCTTCGGGCTGCTCTTCATCGGAGTGCTCGCGTTCAACCTGAGCGTCCTCGCGTTCGACTTCACCCGCGCGGCGTTCGTCGCCCTGATCTTCTTCTTCGCCTTCATCGGCGTCGGCGGCTGGCTCCTCGAGAGCCAGACCGGGGCGATCACCAAGCTCGCGGGGATCGTCGGCAGCTTCCACTTCTACGCGAACCCGCAGTTCTACTTCGGCGTCTTCGTGATCCTGTCCCTGATCTTCGGGGGGGTCTTCATCCAGACGCGGTTCGACTACTGGGAGCTCCAGCACAACGAGCTTCTGCATCACCGGGGTCTCGTCGGCGACGTGGAGCGCTTCAGCGCCCACTACGTGCGGTGGACGAAGGAGATCCCGGACGTGTTCGAATACTGCCTCCTCCTCTCGGGCCGGCTCGTGCTCTACGTCCGGGAGCGAGAGAAGCCGATCGTTCTGCCGAACGTGCTGAACATCAACCGCCTCGAGCTGCGCATGGCGAAGATCCAGTCGACCATGCACGTCAAGGTGGACACCCACTAGCAGAGACCTTCGGCCGCGCGCGCGGCCGTGCAAAAGTCGTAAGAGAGAAACACTGAGGGGACGCCGGCCGGCAGGAAGGCCGACGTCCGTGTCGCGGCCGGCGGGTCGGTTGATCGACCCGCGGGGCGTGATCGTGCGTCCTCACCGAGTCTTCGGGGACGAGAGTCCCTTCGAGGGATCGCAGTCAAGGGGAGCTGTTCATGAAGATCCACGAGTATCAGGCGAAGGAGGTCCTCGCCCGCTTCGGCGTGCCGGTCCTCGCCAACGGTGTCGCTCACACCGCCGACGAAGCCGTCGAGATCGCCAAGAACCTGGGCACGCCCGTCGTGGTCGTGAAGGCCCAGATCCACGCGGGTGGCCGCGGCAAGGGTGGCGGCGTCAAGGTCGTCAAGGACATCTCCCAGGTCAAGGAGGTGGCTCGCAGCATCCTCGGGATGCAGCTCGTCACGCCGCAGACCGGCCCCGAGGGCAAGAAGGTCAAGAAGATCCTCGTCGAGGCCGGCTGCGCGATCGCGAGCGAGATCTACGTCGCGGTCCTCGTCGACCGTCAGCTCGGCTGCCCGATCATCATGGGCTGCGCCGAGGGCGGCATGGCGATCGAGGAGATCGCGCACGAGTCGCCCGAGAAGATCATCAAGGAGAAGATCCACCCGGCGACCGGCCTCTCGCCGTTCCAGGCCAAGCGCCTCGCCCTCAAGCTGGGCATCAGCCAGGTCAGGCCGGCCCAGAAGCTGTTCAGCAGCCTGGTGAACTGCTTCCTCGGCACCGACGCCTCGATGCTCGAGATCAACCCGCTCGTCATCACCGAGCAGGGTGAGCTCGTCGCGCTCGATGCGAAGATCAGCTTCGAGGAGAACTCGCTCTTCCGCCACAAGGATCTCCACGAGTATCGTGACCTCGACGAGGAGAACGAGCAGGAGATCGAGGCGAAGAACTTCGACCTCAACTACATCAAGCTCGACGGCTCGATCGGCTGTCTCGTCAACGGCGCCGGCCTGGCCATGGCGACGATGGACGCGATCAAGCAGCAGGGCGGCGACCCGGCGAACTTCCTCGACGTCGGCGGCGGAGCCACCGAGGAGACGGTGACCGCGGCGTTCCGGATCATCCTCGGCGATCCGGCCGTCAAGGGCATCCTCGTCAACATCTTCGGCGGCATCATGAAGTGCGACATCATCGCCAAGGGTGTCGTCGGGGCGGCGAAGAACGTCGGCCTGAAGGTCCCTCTCGTGGTTCGTCTCGAAGGGACGAACGTCGAGGCGGGTCGGAAGCACCTCGAGGAGAGCGGTATCAACCTCGAGTTCGCAGGCGGGATCGACGAAGCGGCCAGCAAGATCGTGAAGGCCACGAGCTAGGAGAGACCCAGATGAGCGTACTGGTCAACAAGGACACCAAAGTGCTCGTGCAGGGCCTCGGGAGCGCCGGGGCCTTTCACGCCGAGCAGTGCATGGACTACGGCACGAAGATCGTCGCCGGCGTCCATCCCAACAAGGGTGGGACCAAGTTCCGCGACTCCGTCCCGATCTTCGAGACGGTCGAGGATGCGGTGAAGAACACCGGCGCGACCGCGTCGATGATCTTCGTTCCCCCCCCGTTCTGCGCCGATGCCATCATGGAAGCGGCCGAGGCCGGCTGCTCGATCGTGGTGTGCATCACCGAGGGCGTGCCGGTTCTCGACATGGTGCGGGTGCGTCACTACATGCGTGACTTCCCCGACTGCCGTCTCGTCGGACCGAACTGCCCCGGCCTGATCACGGCCGACGAGTGCAAGATGGGCATCATGCCCGGCTACATTCACAAGAAGGGCTCGGTCGGGATCGTCAGCCGCTCCGGAACCCTCACCTACGAGGCGGTGTGGCAGGTTCGCGATCTGGGTCAGACGACCTGCGTCGGAATCGGCGGCGACCCGATCAACGGCACCAACTTCATCGACTGCCTGACCCTCTTCAACGAGGATCCCGAGACCGAGGCGATCATCATGATCGGCGAGATCGGCGGGACCGCGGAGGAGGAGGCGGCGCAGTTCATCAAGGACAACGTCAAGAAGCCGGTCGCGAGCTTCATCGCCGGCCAGACGGCTCCTCCGGGCAAGCGGATGGGTCACGCGGGCGCGATCATCTCCGGCGGCAAGGGCACCGCGGCCGAGAAGGAAGCGGCGCTTCGCGAGGCTGGCATCGAGGTCTCCGAGAGCCCGGGCGGAATGGGCGTCGCCCTCAAGAAGGCCATCAAGCGGCACAAGGGCTAGTCGCCCGACCGGTAGCAAACGACTCAACTGGTAGCGACCCGCCCGGGCGATCCGCCCGGGCGGCGTCGTGTCCGACCATCGAACAATCAACGCTCGATCGAGCAGGAGAACCCAGATGGAGCCCATCCGCGTCGCCGTCACGGGTGCAGCCGGTGCGATCGGCTACGCCCTCGTCCCCCGGATCGCCTGCGGGGCCGTCTTCGGGCCCGACCGCCCGGTCATCCTGCAGCTCCTCGAGCTCACGCCGGTGCTGTCGGCCCTCGAGGGCGTCCGGATGGAGCTCGAGGATTGCGCGCCCTCGACCCTCGCCGGGATCGAGTGCACCGACAAGGCCGAGGAGGCCTTCGACCGGGCGCAGGCCATCTTCCTCGTCGGCGCCAAGCCGCGCGGGAAGGGCCAGGAGCGCAAGGACCTGATCCGCGACAACGCGGGCATCTTCAAGGTCCAGGGCAAGGCGATCAACGACGCGGCCAGCCGTGACGCCCGCGTCATCGTCGTCGGCAACCCGTGCAACACCAACTGCCTCATCGCGATGAGCCACGCCCCGAACATCCCGGCCGCGAACTGGTCGGCGATGGTCCGGCTCGATCAGAACCGGGCGAAGGCGCAGCTCGCCAACAAGACGTCGCGGCCGGTGAGCGACGTCAAGAAGATGGCGATCTGGGGCAATCACAGCGCGACCCAGTACCCGAGCGTCCAGCACGCGACGATCGGCGGCCGGGCCGTCCGCGACGTGGTGACGGACAAGGAGTGGCTCGACGAGAGCTTCATCAAGACCGTCCAGCAGCGCGGCAAGGCGATCATCGACGCGCGCGGCGCGTCGAGCGCGACGAGCGCGGCGAACGCGGCGATCGACCACATGCGCGAGTGGTTCCTCGGAACGCCGAACGGCGACTGGTCGTCGATCGGCGTGCCGAGCGACGGCTTCTACGACGTCCCCGAGGGGCTCGTCTGCGGCGTCCCGACCGTCTGCCGCGGCGACGGGACCTACGACATCATCCGCGACCTCGAGCTGGACGACTTCGGTCGCCCCCTCTTCGCCAAGACGGTGAAGGAGCTCGAGGAGGAGCGCGACGCGGTCCGGGATCTCCTCGGCAGCTAGCGAGCGCCTCTTCGCACGCAGATCGCAGGACGGGGCGCGTCGTCTTCGGCGCGCCCCGCTGCGATGATGGGGATGTCACCACGGAGACACGGAGAACACGGAGGATCTTCTGCATCGCGCCGTCCGCCTGGGATTCCAGGGGGATTCTTGGTGTGAGTCCTGGTGTGAATCCAGGGGTCAGGTCCAGGATTCACACCGAAGGGGCCAGGTCACACCAGAGGGGCCAGTTCAGCTACTGCGACAGATTCGCTCGTGTGATTCCTGGACCTGACCCCTTCGATTCACGCGCTGCGATGATGGGATGAACCACGGAGGCACGGAGACACGGAGGATCTCCGGAGCGAGCGCCGAGCGCGCTTCTTCGCTCGCGGGGCAGTAGGCGACGGAGACCTCTTCTCCGGGCGTTCCAGCTGCGCTGAGACTCTGGCGCGTTCTCCGAAGCTCCTCCGTGTCTCCGTGCCTCCGTGCCTCCGTGGTTCCATCCCTCGCCGAAGGCGAACCTGCTGCCGTCCCGCCGTTGATCCGACCGGGGGCTTTACGGGCGGCTGATCGTCGCGTAATCTCGGCGCCTTCGCAGGGTCTCCAGACCCGCCTCGAGGATCCTCCTCCCATGGCCATCGCGCGCGTTCTCATCTCCGATCCGGTCGCCGACGAGTGCGTCGCGCTGCTCCGCGATGCGGTCGGGATCGAGCCCGACTACCGTCCGAAGCTGCCGCCGGCCGAGCTGCTCGCCTGCATCGGGGACTACGACGGGCTGATCGTCCGGAGCGGCACCCAGGTGACGGCCGACGTGATCGGTGCGGGCGAGAAGCTGCGCGTGGTCGCGCGGGCGGGCGTCGGGGTCGACAACGTCGACGTCGATGCGGCGACCCGCCGCGGCGTCCTCGTGATGAACGCGCCCGAGGGCAACACGGTCAGCGCCGCCGAGCATGCGATCGCGCTCATGTTCGCCGCCGCGCGGCACATCGCGGCGGCCGACGCTTCGACCCGGGCGGGGAAGTGGGAGCGGGGCAAGTTCCTCGGCACCCAGCTCACCGGCAAGACGCTCGGCCTCCTCGGGCTCGGTCGGGTCGGCCGCGAGGTGGCGAAGCGGGCCCGCGGTCTCGAGATGGACGTCGTCGCGTCCGACCCGATGGTGAGCGAGGAGCAGGCGCGGCGCTGGGAGGTCGAGCTCGCGCCGCCCGACGAGGTCATCGCTCGGGCGGATGTCCTGAGCGTCCACGTCCCGTTGACCGACCGCACCCGCGGGCTCGTCGGGGCGGCCGAGATGGCCCGGATGAAGCCGGGCGCGATCATCGTGAACGCCGCCCGGGGCGGCGTCGTCGACGAGGCCGCCCTCGCGGCGGCGCTGGCCGAGGGGAAGGTCGCCGCGGCGGGCATCGACGTCTACGCCGAGGAGCCGCCGCCGGGCGACAACCCCGTCCTCACCTCGCCGCACACGTCGTTGACGCCGCACCTCGGGGCGAGCACGCGCGAGGCGCAGGAGCTCGTCGGCGTCCTGACCGCCCGCCAGGTCGTCGGCTATCTCCGGGACGGGTCGATCGTGAACGCGGTCAACATGTTCCGGATCGACCCGAAGGTGGCGGCGCGGATCGCGCCGTGGCAGGACCTCGGCGAGAAGCTCGGGAGCCTCCAGGCGCAGCTCCTTCACGGCGCGATCGAGCGGATCGAGATCACGACGGCGGGCGACGCGCTCGACGACGAGAGCAAGCCGATCCTGGCGCGCGCCGTTCTGACCGGGTTCTTCCGCCACTTCCTCGAGGCGCCGGTCAACTACGTCAACGTGGCGCACTTCGCTCGCGAGAAGGGGATCCGCCTCGTCGAGAGCGCCGAGGACGATGCCCGCGGCTTCCGCGACCTGCTGACCGTCGAGGTGACGACGAGCAAGGGGAGCCGGCGGCTCGCCGGCACCATCTTCGGCGAGCGTCGCCCGCGGATCGTCTTCGTCGACGACTACATGGCCGAGGTGCGGCCCGAGGGCCACATGGTCCTCTTCGCGAACGACGACACGCCGGGGATCATGGGCATGGCGGGGTCGCTCCTCGGGAAGAACGGCGTGAACATCGCCTACATGTCGATGGGTCGCGACGCCGAGGGCGGGACGGCCCTGGCGGTCCTCGGGATCGACGGGCCGATGCCCGACGCGGTCCTCGAGAAGCTCGCGGCGAGCAAGGGCATCGTGTGGGCGCGTCGGGTGGCCCTCTAGAGGCCAGCGACGGGTAACGACGCATCGGAGGCGAACGATGGGCCTGAAGTCCGACCGCTGGATCCGCGAGCAGGCGCTCGCGCACCGGATGATCGATCCGTTCAACGACGGCCAGGTCGCCGAGGGCTGCATCTCGTACGGCCTCTCGTCTTACGGCTACGACCTCCGGGTCGCCGACGAGTACAAGATCTTCACGAACGTGAACTCGAGCCTCGTCGACCCGAAGAAGTTCGACGCGAAGAGCTTCGTCGACTTCAAGGGCCCCGAGTGCATCATCCCGCCGAACAGCTTCGCCCTCGCCCGCTCGGTCGAGTTCCTGCGGATCCCCCGGAACGTGTTGACCGTCTGCCTCTCGAAGTCGACCTACGCCCGCTGCGGCATGATCGTGAACGTCACGCCGTTCGAGCCGGGCTGGGAGGGGTTCGTCACCCTCGAGATCTCGAACACGACCCCGCTCCCGGCGAAGATCTACAGCGACGAGGGGATCTGCCAGGTCCTCTTCTTCGAGGGTGACGAGCCCTGCGAGGTGAGCTACGCCGACCGCAAGGGCAAGTATCAGAACCAGCCGGCCCTGATCACCCTCCCGAAGGTCTGAGTCGCCTCGTCCGTCCCCGACGCGATCGCGTAGAGTCGGGTATGGGAGAGCCCGCGCCTGCGCCCGCACTCAGCCCGCCGGCATCGGGGCGCCGTCGCCTCCGTAACGCGACGGCCGTCGCCGTCGTCGCCTGCGCCATCGCCGCGGTCGCGGGGCTCACTCGACCGCCGGCCCGAGCTCGTCTCTACGCCGCGATCGCCGAGCACGGCCCCGAGTCGGTCGGCATCCGCGCCGTCTCCTGGATCCACGGCCTCGGCGATGACGGAGTCCCGGCGCTGATCGAGCTCGCGATCCGGGACGCGGACGTCACCGCCGAGCTCGCCGCGGCGGCTCCTCGAGGGATCATCACCATCGATGAGATTCCCGAGGACCCGGTGGCGGAGGAGGCGTTCCGGCTCCTCTCGCCGCAGCTCCCCGATGCCGTCCCTCACCTGGCCGAGGCCCTCGCGTCGAGCCCTTCAGAGTGGCGCCGCGCGGAGATCACCACGCTCATCGTCACCTGGATCCTCGCCCGAGGAAGCGACGGACCGTCGCCGTCGGTCGCCGATGATCCGGCGGCACGGATCACCGCGGAGGCACTCGCGCGGGCGATCGCGACCGATCCGTCCCCCGGCGTGCGCAGCGCGGCGGTCAACGCCCTCTCGCTGTGGACGTTCGAGAATCGGGTCGACGCGGCATGGTTCTCGGCCTGCTGGGACGCCCTCGTCATCGCGGCCGGCCCCGATCAGCCGAGCTCGATCCGCGACGATGCCTCCATGCTGATGACCACGGTCGTGCACGAGAACACGGACGCGGCCGCCGCCGCGCCGGAGGTCGCCGCGAGTGCCGATCGCGTGCTCCGTCTCCTCGCCGAGGCGACGCCCCACTCCATGCTGCGCCGGGTCCTGCCCGAGCGCGCCGCGATCTTCGGGGACGCCCTCCGGCCGGCGCTCGAGGCCGCGGCAGCCGACCCCGATGCGGAGGTTCGTCGCGTCGCTGCCGAGTTGCTCGACGAGCTCGAGGGCCACTGACCGGCGAGGGGGCCGTGTCATTGCCGCGGCGCGCTACGGAAGAAGATGCGTTCCGGTTCGTCCCGCATGACCCCCATCGGAGCGGAACGCGGGCCGGAAACCCTCTCTGACCCGTGCTTTCCGGACCGGCGGCCTCTCTACCTCGTGGAACGAGCTTTGCGTTTCCCTCGATCGGCCGAAGGAGCGGCCAGCGAGAGAGAGAGAGAACGTCATGTCGTCGCACCGCACCGCTTCCGCGGGTCTTCTGGTCGTCCTGACCGTCGCCGCCTTCGCCGCCCCCGAGATCGCCCGTGCCGAGCCCGCCGAGATGGCCGGGCGCTGGACGATCGCCGGCAAGTCCGCCGACGGAGCGGACTACGCGGCGACGCTGAAGCTCGATGGCGAGCGGCGCTCGCTCAGCGTCCGGCTCGAGCTCGACCATCCCGAGCACGGCGGAGTCTGGCTCGGCAAGGGCATCCAGGACCACGGCCAGCTCTGGTTCTCCGTCCGTCCCGAGCACGAGGCGGCGCGAGGCGCGCGCGGCGCGCTCGCCGGCGAGACCGTCGAGGCGACCGGCGCTCGGATCGAGGGGATCTTCCGCGGCTCGTCGAGCCAGCTCGAGGGCGAGACCGTCCTGATCGACGCGGCCGAGCAGCGTCATCCGATCGGCGCAGAGACGGCGACGCGCCCGGTCGATGCCGAGGCCATCGACGTCGACTCCTCGGAGAGCCCCGACGCCGCGCCGGCTGACGCCGCCGCCGACGCCGCCGTCGACGACGACGTCGGAGCGATCCGTGAGGTCGGTCGTCACCTCCTCGCCCTCGCCAAGACCGAGCTCCGCGAGGAGGCCGTCGACGGGGTCGATCTCGAGCACCGCTTCCGCGTGAGCGACTACTTCCACATCGGCGCCTCCACCGGCGTGCGCCTGATCGACGCGCCCGACGCCGACCAGCGCCTGACCGACGCCCGCGAGGGCGACCGCGGATTCTGGGCGGCCACCTCGGTCGCGGGCGGCCCCCGCGTTCCGCTGACCACCATCATCCCGCTCGGCGAGGCGACGATCTCGGCCGGCTTCACGACGGGCGCCCGCCTCACCTACGAGGTGACCGATCGCTACCGGATCCCCGACGGCGTCGCCGGCCCCGACGGTGCGCTCGAGCAGCTCCGGACGGCCTCGTCCCGGACGTTCGACCTGCCGCTGACCGCCGCCGACGCGCTCGCCATGAATGTGGGCGCGAAGCGGGTCATGGAGGGCGAGGGCACGGTCGCCCTCAACGGCAGCATCTCGATCGGCACCGACCTGACCGACCTGGGCGGCGACGTCGCCCGGATCGGCGCGTCGGCCCGGGTCGGCGGCTTCTACCGGATCCGCGGTCACGTGCGGTTGAAGGTCGTGCGCCTCGACGGGACCGAGGTGGCGGTCCGCTTCACCCGCGGGCGGAGCCGGACGCGCGGCGGCTCGGCCGATCTGTTCCTCGGCCTCTTCGTCGACCGGAACGTCCTCGCCGACGAGATCGCTCCCGAGATCGAGTACATCGACATCCTGACCGATGAGATCGCCGATGAGATCGCCGATCAGGTCGAGGATGTCGTCCGCTTCCGTCTGGCCTTCGGCGGCGAGGCGAGCCGGCGGAGCCAGTTCGACATCACCTACCGGTTCGACCTCTCCGATCCGGCCGCCGCCGCGGCCTACGAGCGGGCGATCCGCGGCGACCTGCGCGCCGCCGACGAGGCGACGGCCGCTCCGTCGGTCACCGAGGAGCTCCGGATCCTCCTCGACGAGGAGCGCTTCCACCGGTTCGCGAACCTCGACGTGAGCGTGATCCGGGCGAGCCGGTCGCGCACCGCGACGGCGACCGACGTCTCGGTCGAGGAGGAGCTGCGCGGCGCGAGCCGGTTCCAGATCTTCCGCTACGAGCGTCACGGCCGGAGCCTCGTCGGGAGCGATCAGCGCCTGCTCCTCGAGGTCGTCCACGCGCGCACCCCCGAGCACGACGCCGCGGGCCTCCCGCCCGAGGCTCGCGAGCGGGCGCTCCGCTTCCGGTGGTCGATCGACGACGCGTTCTCGACCTCGGGCGACGTCCGCCGCTTCATCGACTGGATCGACCGGGTCGACCTTCCCGGCGGCGCCGAGGCGACCGCCCGGGTTCGCGAGAGCTGGCCCGATCGGAACATCTTCCAGCGGATCGGCGGGGGTCGATTCGGCCGGACGACGCGCGAGATCGGGATCGACGTCACCGAGGAGGGGCTGAAGCGCATCCTCGAGGTCGACGACGGCGCGACGCTGCTCCAGGCCTACGCCGCCGCGTTCGCGCGGATCGAGGGCGACATCCCGCTCTGGGCGAGCGCCGAGGGGCGCGAGGTCGTCGACGACTGGGACCGCTTCGGCGACTCGTCGGTGCAGAACGACCCCGACCTCGACCGCGCGGTCACCGAGCTCCGCCGGGCGCGCGGCTTCGTGAAGGACGTCCGCCGGCTCGTCGAGGTCGACGAGCACGACGACGATGCCCGCGCCGAGCGGCTGACCGAGCTCGCCGACGGGATGGGCTTCCGCCTCCACGGGATCGCCGCGTTGGCCGCCCTCGCGCCGCGCGACACCCTGAGGACCCGGGTCGGGCTCTCGGGCGAGCACGTCGCCGGCGGCGGCTTCACGGCCGGCTTCACCGGCGAGCGGTTCCGTCCTCTGGAGGTCCGGATCCCCGAGGGTCGCTGAGCCGGGCGCGCTGCCCGAGGATCCAGAACACGATCAGGACGAGGCCGACGGCCGTCGTCGCGGACGGTGCGATCAGGCGCGCCGGGCCGACCCCGGGGTCGAGCAGGCTGGTGACGAGCCAGACGGCGCTCGCGAGCGTCGTCGCGCCGAGGACGGCGAGGACGGTCGCGGTCGCCGCCGCGCCCGGAGCGGCGTCGGGCGCCGGCCCGGACCCCGGAGATGAGGCTGGCGCCGACCGCTCGGGCGCGCCGCCGCCGAGGACCCCGCCGTCGGCGAACGCCGGAGGGATCCCCGCCATCCGGCCGTCGCCGCTCATGACGACCGCGGACACCGGAGGGGGGACCGGGCGGGCGAGCTCCTCGGCCGTCGGCTCGGTCGGGCTCCGGCCGAGCTCGCGCGCGCTCTCGTCGCCGGGCTTCTCGGTGAGCGCCCGGCGGAGCTCGGCCAGGGCGACGCCGGCGTCCGCCCAACGGTCCCCGGGGGCCTCGACGAGGCTGCCGGCGACCAGGCGGTCGAGCGCGACCGGAACGTTCGTCCCCCGGCCGCCGAGGAGGACGCCCGGCGCGAGCCGCTCGAGCGTCGGCGGCGCGCCGCAGACCGCCTCGTGGATCACGTGCCCGAACGCCCAGATGTCGGCCGTCACCGTCCTCGGACCGCCGCGGACGACCTCGGGCGCGCGGGCGTCGAGGTGGTCGGGCGTGGCGGGCTCGGCGAGCGGAGGAGCGTCGTCGGCAGGCAGGAGACCGGCGTCGGCGAGCGAGGACCCGATGAGGATCGCCTCGGCCGAGATGGCGCCGTGGGGCTGGCCGCTCGCGTGGAGCTCGGCCAGGGCGCGCAGGACCGCCTCCCCGAGGGCGAGCGCCTCATCGGGCTCGAGCCGCCGCCCGATCCGGCCGTCGAGCGCCCGGCGCAGCGACCTCCGCGGCGTCGATCCCGTCATGGCGTCTCGTTTCCGGCCCGACCTGGGCCCGACCTGGGCCCGACCCGGGCCCGAGCCGATGCCGATCTTCGGCGCGGTCTCCGCGGTGTCAAGCGAGATCGGCCCCGGCGCTCGGGCGGCGAGGGCGCGCGGGTTGCGCCCGGATCGGCGTCACTGATACGCTCGCGCCGATCCCGAAGGACGGCCGGGGCGTCGTCGTCGGAGAGACAGACTGCGCAGGGCGCAGGAAAAAACGACCGACAGGAGGCTCGAATGAAGACGTTCATCCGGAGCGCGCTGGCGCTCCTCATCGCGGCCGGCGTCGCCACCGGCGTCGCCGTCGGAACCGGCCGCGCGGCCGACGACGACGGCAAGGGGAAGCCGGCCCAGGGCCTCGACGCGGCGGGCGCCCTCAAGCGTCTCACCGACGGCAACGCCCGGTACGTCAGTCACAAGGAGAAGCACCCCCACCTCGACGAGCATCGCCTCAAGGAGGTCGCCAAGGGCCAGCACCCCTACGCGACGATCCTCACCTGCGCGGACTCGCGCGTCTCGCCCGAGCTGATGTTCGACGAGGGCCTCGGCGATCTCTTCGTGATCCGCGTCGCGGGCAACGTCGTCGACGACGTGGTCCTCGGCAGCATCGAGTACGGCGCCGCCCATCTCCACACGCCGGTCATCATGGTCCTCGGCCACGAGCGCTGCGGCGCCGTCGGCGCGGCCGTGAAGAACGTCGTCGAGCCGGGCCACATCAGCTCGCTCGTCACCCGGATCCTCCCCGCCGTCCGCGCGGCGAAGAAGCAGGAGGGCGACCTCGTCGAGAACAGCGTCCGGGCGAACGTCGAGCTCGTCGTGGGGCAGATCAAGGCGGCCGAGCCGGTCATCGCCGAGCTCGTCCTCGCGGGCAAGTGCAAGGTCGTCGGCGCCCGGTACGACCTCGATGACGGGAGCGTCACGATCGACCCGTTCGACGAGTAGTCGACCCGGACCGATCGAGAGCTGCACCGAAGGCCTCGCCCCCACCGGGCGAGGCCTTCTCTCGTCCGGGGCGATGGATGATGGTCGTGATGGCAGCGATGTCGGCTTCGCCGACGAGTTCTCACGCCAAGGCCGCCAAGGCGCCAAGGGCGCCAAGAGTTCCCCTCGGGTCGACGTCGCGGCGCTTGCCAGCAGAACCTCGCGCAAAGGCGCAAGGGCGCAAAGTCGGCGTGCAGAGCGAGCTTCGCGATCGGAGCTTTGCGGCTTCGCGCCTTTGCGCGAGATTCCGTCGGACCGAGCCGAGGCTCGGGCGCCCGAAGAAGGACTCTTGGCGCTCTTTTCCCCTTGGCGCCTTGGCGTGAGGAATCGTCGGCGGAGCCGACATCGCTGCCACATCCAACGAGCCGCTGACTCATCTCCTCTGGCGGTCAGGCGGGGCCGATGTCGACCGCCGTCTCCACCTCGTAGCCCACCGCCCCGAAGCCCCACTCCGCGACCCGCTCGCGTCGGCGTCTCGCGCGGCGGAGCAGCCTCTTCCGGAACGCGCCCGTCTCGAGCTTGAGCTTGCCCTGGGCGAGGAAGCCGGGCTTGCTTCCCGCGTCGCGGTCCTCGTAGCCGAGCGCGGCGAGCCGTTTCCCCATGACGTGGTTCATCAGCCCGGCGTCGCGCTCGTCGGCCTCGTTCTTCCACTGGCCGATCCGCGAGGTGTCGATCGCGCCCTTGGCCCGGTCCTTCCAGTCCCGCTCGGACTCGGGGACGACGCCGGTCGGCACCTCGGGGTCGAGCTGGGCGGGCTCGAAGGGGAGACCGCAGAAGGCGTCGATCGTCTCGAGCGTCTCGATCGGCTCGCGGACGAGCGTCTCGAAGCCGATCCGGATCATCCTCCCTTCGAACCGGGCGAGGTGCTCCTCGCCGAGCTCCATCGAGCGGACCCAGCGCATCGAGCGCTCGACGACGTCGCCGCGCGCGAACGGCATCCGTCCGAGCGAGGTGACGGCGTCGCGTCCGTCGCGGAGGATCCAGATCACCCTCGCGTCGGGGAACCAGTCGAAGATGACCGGCACCCATCGGAGGTGGTCCGGCGTCTTCTCGCCGGCCCGGGCCCGGCCGCGACCGGCGGCGAAGGTCTCGAGGGTCGCCCGGAGCAGGGCCGGCGGGGTGGCCGGGGCGGCGCGGAAGCGCTCGCCGATCGCGTCGAGGGCGAGGCCGAGGTCGTTCCAGCGCGGCGCGGCGGCGAGCCGGGCGAGGAGGCCGTCGTGGCTCGCCCCGTCGGTCTCGACGCGGTCCTTGAGGAGGAGCTCCTCGAAGAAGTCGGTCTCGGGCGTGACCGCCATCCGGGAGTGGCGGTCGAGCATCGTGGCGAGGAGCGTCGTCCCCGAGCGGGGGAACCCGACGATGAAGACCGGGTCGTAGCCCGACGTGCCGGCCTCGCCCACGCTCGCTCCTAGATGCCGAGCATGCCCTTGAGCTTGCCGAAGAAGCCGGCCGGCTCGGCGGCGGCGCGCTTCTTGATCGGGTCGCTCACGCTCTTGCTGTTCTTGAGCGCCTCGATGTCGGGGATCGCCATCACGATCGTTCCCTGGGCCGCCGGCATCGGAACGTGGGCGACCTGCTCGAGGCCGAGGACCGGGTGGACCTTCGCGTTGAGGTCGTTGATGACCTGCTCGGCGTTCTGATACCGGTCCTCGGGCTCCTTCTCGAGGAGCTTGTTGACGATCGCCTCGAGCTCCGCGGGCACCTTCGGGTTGACCTGGCGCAGCGGCGGCGGCGTCTCGCAGAGGTGCATCTGGAGGTAGTCGGTCGGTCGCTTCGCCTCGAAGGGGAGCTTCCCGCAGAGCATGTAGTAGAGCGAGATGCCGAGCGAGTAGAGGTCGGCCCGCTGATCGACGTCGGGGTTCGCGACGCTCTCGGGGGCGATGTAGGCCGGGCTGCCGGTGATGAATCCGGTCATCGTCTGGTGGATCTGATCCTTGAACTGGCTGTCCTTGTTGAGCAGCCGGGCGATCCCGAAGTCCATGATCTTGACCCGCTCGATCCCGCCCTTCTTCTCATCCCGGAAGATCCGGAAGTTCTCGGGCTTGATGTCGCGGTGGACGACGCCGCCGCGGTGGACGGACTCGAGGCCGAGGAGGATCTGGTCGAGGATGTGGACGCAGCGCTTGAGCTCGAGGGCGCCGCGCTTCTCGAGGATGTCCGCGAGCTCCTCGCCGGGGACCGACTCCATCGCCATGAAGTAGGCGCCGTCCTGCGTCTCGCCGGCATCCCAGATGTGGATCACGTTGTCGTGATCGACCATCGCCGTCGCGAGGATCTCGCGCTTGAAGCGCGCCACCGCGTCGGCCGACTTCTGGGCGTCGAGGATCAGCTTGAGGGCGACCTTGCGCCCGCCGTCGATCTCGTGGGCGAGGTAGACCGCGCCCATCCCGCCCCGACCGAGCTCCTTCTCGGGGATGTACTTCGTCTCGAGACCCGTTCCGTTGAGCGGGTTCGGGAACATGCACGTCACGCCGATGTCGCCCTTGATCGGAGCGACCGAGGCGGTCGCCGGCGCGAGCTCGGGCTCGTCGCTGACCGGCTCGACCGGCGAGGCGGCCGGCCGCGCGGCGGCGGCCGGCGCCGGCGTCGGGACGGCCGCGGACAGCGGCGTCACGCCGGGCACGATCGAGGCGGGCAGCACCTGCGTGCCGGTGCCCGCGACGGGCGGCGCGGCCGGCGTCGCCGGCGGCGGCGTGACCGGAGCCGGAGTCGGGGCCGCGGCCGCGGGTTTCACGACCGGGGCGGGCGTCGGGCCGACGCCGGGGATGATCGGCTCCGCCTCCGCCTTCGCATCTTCGAGCGACATGGGAGCCATGCCGATCATCGTGCCGCCGGCCGGCACCGCGCCGCCGAGGTCGCCCGGCTCGCTCGAAGGCGACGAGGGCGACGCCGGCGGCGGCGTGGCGTCGATGACGGGCGCGTCCATGGCCATGGTGCCGCCGGGCGGAACGGCGGGGCCGAGGTCCGGGCCGCCGACGCCGGGGATGATCGGATCGGCCTCCGCCTTGGCGGCGTCGAGCGACATGGGGGCCATGCCGATCATCGTGCCGCCGGCCGGCACGGCCGGGCCGAGCTCGCCGGGCTCGCTCGAGGGCGTCGGCGCAGGCGGGGGCGGCGGCGGGGCGGTCGTGGCGGTGACGATCGGCGCGTCCATCGCGATCGTGCCGCCCGGGGGGATGGCCGGCGGAAGGTCCGCGTCCGAGGGCGGGGCGGCCGGCGTCACCGCGGGGGCGGGCGTGGGAGCGGGCGCCCCCGGCGTCGGAAGCACCGGAGCGTCCATCTCCATGGTCCCGCCCGGCGGCACGACCGGATCGAGACCCTGGCCGCCGCCGACCTCGACGAAGTCCGCGGCCGGCAGCTCGGCCGCCGGCAGTTGCTGCGTTCCACCGGGGCCCGGGATGGGCATCGGGCCGGCCGCGCCGGCCGGCGCGATCGGAGCGGGCAACGTCTGGGTGGCGCCGGGCGGAACGAACGCCCCGGCCGTCTCCTGGCTGCCCGGATCGTCGAACGTCAGCCCGCCGAGCTCGATCAGGTCGGCGCCCGCGGCGTCCGGCGCGATCTCGAGATCGTGACCGCTCGACGCCATCGCGCCCGGCGCGTCCTGGGTCGGCGCGGACGCCGGAGCCGGGTGCGGCGCCGTCGGGGCGGAGTCGCTCGTCTTGCCGGGTCCGGCCGCCCTCAGCGCCGGGTCGGAGGCGGCCACCTCGGCGCGGGCGTCGGCGACCATCTGATTGAGCTCGCCCTCGACGAGGGTCGCCGCGATCTGCATCTCGGGATCGGGCACCGGGCGGTCGTCGGCTTGCTCCTCGGCGGCCGCGGGCGTCGGCGCCGGCGCGGGCGTCGGGCTCGGGTCGGTCGTCGGACTCGGGGCGGGCGTCGGCGCGGGGGCCGCGGCGAGCAGGCTCTTCACGATGTCGGCGATCGTCGAGCTCGGGCGCTCGATCCCGGCGTACATCTTCGACCGGTAGCGGTCGACCGCCTTGAGATCGTCCTTGTCGAGATACTCCTTCGCGGCCTCGATGACCTTCTCGTCCCACATCGGCGTGAGCTGGCCATCTTCGATGAGCAGCTCGCCGAGGCGGCGCTCGTCGCCGCCCTTCTGCTTCATCCGGGCGGTTTCGATCGCGGCGACGTCGACGTGGGGCATCATCCGCTTGAGCATGCCCGAGTAGAAGGACTCCGCCTTCTGTTGATAGGCCCGGCCGGAGCCGCGGTCGATCAGCTGGGCCTGGGCCTCGGGGACGAAGCCTCGGTTGCTCAGCACCTGGACGAACGCGACCTCCTCGCGATCGGCCGAGGTCAACGTCGCCCGGGCCGCATCCGGTGTGATCGCCTGCATCTGGAGCGCCACCTTCGCGGCGAGCAGATCACGGAACCTGAGGGACACGTCGCGCTCCCGTGGGGAATGAGCGTCGGGCTCCGTCCGGACCGGGATTTGGCCGGGTCGGCGGATCGAAGCGAACGACGATGAGAATCAACGAAAGGAGGCGCCCTCCAGGAGAGGAAACGCCTCGTCCGGGCAGGCGGCGAACCGCCCTAAACCTCGTGAGAAGCCTAACATCCCGACCCGGCGATCGCAACCACGGCGGCGCGCGTCCGCGCCGTCGGGCCGGGGGCGCCTCAGGCTCCGCCGGCCGGCGGATCGGACCGGTAGCGAGCGCGGTAACCCACGTAGAGTCGGGCGTTCTCGCGAACCCAGGCGCGCTCGTCGTCGCGCAGGTCCCGCCTGGGGCGGGCCGGGCGGCCGACGGCGAGGACGCCGCCCGGGATCCGGGTGCCGGGCGTGACGAGCGACCCGGCGCCGAGGATCACGTCGGAGGCGATCTCGGCGCCGTCGAGGACGATCGATCCGATCCCGACGATCACCCGGTCGGCGACCCGGCACCCGTGCAGAACGACCGCGTGACCGACCGTCACGTCGTCGCCGACGTCGGTCGGGTGGGTCCCGTCGCTGACGTGGATCACCGCGTTGTCCTGGATGCTCGTCCGGGCGCCGATCCTGATCGGCATGACGTCGCCCCGGATGACGGCGCCGAACCACACGCTCGAGTCGACCCCGACGGTGACGTCGCCGACGAGCGTCGCGCCGGGCGCGAGGTAGACGCTCTCGTCGACGGTGGGGGCGTGCTCGCCGTAGGGGAGGAGGAGCGGGCCCGGGGTCGCCGGGCTCACGATCGAGTTCGCGCGCGCAGGGTGATGCGGAGACGCGCGCCGGTGCCGGGGAACTCGACCTCGAAGTGGTGGCCCTCGTCGTCGACGAGACCCTCGGCGCGCACGGCGCGGCGCGGTCCGATGCCGCCGACCGCCACGAGCCCGTTCGCGAGCGGGCGAAGCGCGTCGCGGTCGACGGGCCAGGCGAACGCGTCGATCCACTCGGTCGTCATCCGGAGGTTGTCGCGCTTGAAGATGTTCGCGATCGCGTAGGTGGCCGTCGCGGGGATCGGTCCGATCAGCCACGCGCCCGCCTCGGGGTCGTCGATGAGGATCGCGACCTCGCGCGTGCCGTCGGGGAGCTGGCCGATCTCGCCTGGCTCGAAGCGCTCGTGGCTGACGCGCTCGATGGCGAGGAGCCCGTCGGCGCCTTCGACGAGGAAGGGACGCTCGGTCGTGTAGATGCGCCGACCCTCGGGGGCGTCCTCGAGGTTCCACGGCTCGAACGGGAGGTCGTGGAGGCGGAGCGGCGGCGCGGGCGCCGGCCGGCGCGCGAGCGCGTTCGCCGACGCCGCCCGGACGAAGCCGAGCTCGGCCTCCCGGCTCTGGCGCCGGAGCTCGGAGGCGGCGGAGGGGTCCTTCCCGAGTCGCGCCAGGAGGACGTCGGTGAGCGCGCCCTCGGCATCGGCCCGGCGGTGGTTGCGCGGGTCGTTCCGGATCAGACGGATCCACGCCTCCGCCGTGCCGACGGTCCGGGTCTCATCGAGATCGCGGAGGTCGTCGAGGAGGCGGGCCGCCTCGCTCGCGTACTCGCCATCGGGGTGGTCGTCGAGGAAGCCCGCCCAGGCGGGGATCGAGTCGACCTCGCGGGCGGCCTCGTAGGCCTCGAACTCGGTCGCGCAGCCGCCGGCGGTCAGCGGCGCGGCGAGGAGGGTGGCGAAGAGCGGGATCGCGAGGACGGGGGAGCGAGACGGGCGCATCGAGCCTCTCCGGTCGGTGGGCGGCGAGGATCGTAGCAGGTCGGGATCGACGAGTCGACGCCCCGATGCGTGAGGCGAGCGGCGAGCGGTCGGTCCCCGAGGTGGAGGCGCTACGCGGTGACGGCGAGCGCCGTCGCGGCGAGGGCGAGCCCGAGCCACGCGCTTCCGAGCAGGGTGAGGACGCGCTGGCGGCTCGCGGTGGAGGCGTGGGACGTCGTCTGGGCGGCTGGCGTGATCATCGGATGGCTCCGGCTGCTTCTCTCCGTCTCTCGTCGGCGGATTGGACTGCCGATCGCCCCGGGGAGTTCCGCCGAAACCTCGCCCTTGCAGAAACCTCACGATCGGATCGCGCCGGCGACGGGCTCGAAGCTCCCACCCGGCAACGGGATCAGCGTTCGAGGAGCGGGGCGAGCTCGGGGTCGAGGAGCGCGATCGCCCGGACGAGTCGATCGGCGTCCGCCGCCCTCCCGAGGTCGGCGGCCGCCGCGAGGCGTGCGATGCTCCCATCGTGAATCCCGGCGCGGGTCCGCGCGAGAACGGCCGTCGGCCGATCGCTCGACGGTGGTTCGCCGGCGGCGCCCGTGCGCGCGAGGACGTAGCCCGTCAGGTCGCCGAGCCGGTCGTCGGTTCGCGGGAGCGTCGAGGCGATGTGGCGCGCCTCCTCGGTGAGCGCGCGCGGGCCCCCCGCGCCGGCGGTGACGCCCGCGTCGGCGAGGGCGCAGAGGGCGACCGCGCCGAGCGCGTCGCGCCGGCCGGCGGCGAGCTGCGAGAGACTCGCCTGGATCGCCCCGTGGCGCGGCGCCGCGGCGAGGCCTCCGATCCCGGCCTCGATCGCGCCGGCGCGATCGCCGAGCGCCTCGAGGTAACGGGCCACGTTGATCTCGATGTCCCAGGCCGAGTAGCCGGCCGCTCGAGCGCGCTCGAGGTGGGCGAGCGCGTCCCGGAGCTCGCCCTCCCACCCGGCGACGTTCGCCTCGAGATGCTCGAGGCCGTCGCGTCCGACCGCGAGCGCCTGGTTGTAGAGGAGATTCGCGGGCTTGGGCTCGGGGATGATCGCGTCGGCGATCGCGAGGATCGCCGTCAGGTCCTCCCAGCGATGGCCGGCGGCCCCGTAGCCGCTCGCGAGGAGGTGCCCGAGGGACGGGCGCCCGTCGACCCACTCGAGCGCGTCGAGGCGGTCGGCGGCGACGGCGTCCTCGCGCAGCGCGACCGCGGCCCGCGCGGCCAGGGCGCGGTCGCCCGCGACCGCCGCGGCCAGGCCGGCCCGGGCGACGGCGTCGGCGCTCCGGAGCGGCTCGAGGTCGGGCGCCACGCGGAGCAGCGCCTCGGCGACGGCGCGGGCCCGGGCGCGTCGCTGCGCCAGCCCGGTCGGGCCGAACGCCGAGGGGTCCGCCCGGGCGGGGACGGTGACCCGGGCGAGCTGCTCCGAGGCGAGGCGCCAGGCGGCGCGCTCGTCGCCGCGGTCCGCCGAGGAGGCCGCCTCGAGCCAGGCGAGGGTCGCCGCCGGGCCGCCCGCCGCCGCCTCGTCCAGCCTCGCCCGGGCGACGAGGGCGGGGTCGGGCGCAGGCGCATCGACGACGACGGCCTCGAACGTCACGGCCGGGCCCGACGACCCCCAGCCCGCGCGGGTGGCGACGGCCGCGACCGCGAACGGGTGGGCGAGCGCGATCTCCGCGCGTGGCGTTCCGTCGGTCGCCTCGAGGCTGGCGCGGATGACATCGCCGCGTCGCTCGAGGATGAGCCGGCCGCTCGTCGGGATCGCGTCGATCGCGGCGCGCCCGAGCAGCTCGCGGCCGTGGCGCAGGACGAGGCGGTCGTCGTCGAGCTCGGCGACGAGCGGGCGCCGGTCGGGGTCGCCGAGGAGGAGGAGCGGCCCTCCCGAGCCGTCGGCGTCCCGGACGAAGCGCGCCGCCACGCGCGCCGCGGCGCCGACCGGCTCCGGCGCGAGCGCGATCGCTGGGTGGTCGGTCCGGTCGGGTCGGCCGGTCACGGTGATGGGGCCGACGACGAAGCGACCCTCTCGCATCAGGAGCGAGATCGGTCGCGCCCGCGGCTCGTCGACGGCGTGCTCGTCGGCCTCTGCGACGACCCGACCGTCGAGGAGAACCCGCGTGCCGGCTTCGCTCCCCGGAGCGAAGACGATCGTGTGGCCTCGAGCGTCGAAGACGGAGGCGGGCGAGCGGCGCTCGGCGATCACGAGCGCCTGCTGCCGCGCGTCGAGGACGAGGTGGGCCGACGGCTGGGAGTCGTCGGAGAGCCGGAGCGCGAGCCTGCCCTGGTCGATGGCCTCGGCCGAGAACCGGAGCTCGAAGGTGGGGGCGGTCCAGCGGGCGTCGCCGATCAGAAGCGCCGCCGTCGACGAGTCGTTCGCCGGCGCGAGCCTCCAGTCCGGGCCATCCTCGGTCGTCGCGGGAGAGAGGGCGACCTCGGCCGGCGAGCCGCGCGCGAGGAGGGTGCCCGCCTCGCGCGACTCGACGGAGCACGCGGAGCCGAGGTCTCCGTAGCGCACCCGGACGCGTCCGTCGGCGAGTCGGGTCGCCTCCCCCGCGAACGCGGCGCGGAGCGCATCGGGCCCGCGTCGCGCGACGGCCGCGAGCGGCTCGGCCCGGCGCCCGGCGTCGTCTCCGAAGAGCGGCGCGCGGCGGAGGACGGCGCCGCGGTCCGCGAGGGTGAAGACGCGGGTCCACCCGGTCGGCGGCGGCGGCTCGGGCGGCGCCGGCCGGACCCCGTCGTCCGGGCCGGGGCCGACCTCGATCGGGTCGGTCTCGCGGCCGGATCCGATCGTCGCCCGGACGCCGAGCGCGACCCCGACGCCGAAGACGAGGCCGAAGACCGCGGCCGCCGCGATCACCGACGGCGAGGTCCAGAGCCCGGCGCGGGAACCGCCGAGGATCACGCCGGTCGACGGCCCGGGTCGGATCGAGCCGCTCTTGCGGCGCTGCGGCGCGGGGCGGCGCGGGCGAGCGGGCGCCTCGCCCCGGCCGACCGCCTCGAGCGCGGCGAGGCCTTCGGCGGGGGTCTGGTAGCGCGCGGTCGGGTCGCGGTGGGTGAGGTTCGCGACGAGCTCGGCGAAGCCGGCCGACAGCCCGATCACTCGCTCCCGCGGGTCGGGGCAGTCCTCCTCGACGTGTCGGTGCATCGTGTCGAGGGCCGTCTCGCCGGTGAGCGGCAGCGCGCCGGTGGCGGCCCGGTAGAGGAGCAGGCCGACCGCGTAGAGGTCGGCCCGGATGTCGAGCCCGGCCGTGCCGCTGACCTGCTCGGGGGCCATGTAGCTCGGCGTCCCGAGGGTGAACCCGGTCTGGGTGAGGGTCGACTCGCCGGCGACCTTGGCGAGGCCGAGGTCGGCGAGCTTGGGGACGCCCCCTGCGGGGAGGAGGACGTTGCTCGGCTTGACGTCGCGGTGGACGAGCCCGGCCGCGTCGATCGCGGCCAGCCCGGCGAGGATCGCGCGACCGAGGGCGACCACCTCGGCCTCCGGCAGCCGGCCGCGACCGGCGAGGATGTCCTCGAGGCTGTCGCCGTGAACGAGCTCGTAGGCGATGAACGGCAGCCCGGTGACCGGGTCGCTGCCCGAGGCGTAGACACCGACGACGTTGTCGTGGGTGACCCGGGCGGCGGCCTCGCCCTCCCGCTGGAACCGCGCCAGCGTCTCGGGGTCGTCGGCGATGTCGGGGAGGAGCACCTTGAGGGCGACGCTCGCGCCGCCGCCGGGGGGCCGGGCGCGGAAGACCAGGCCCATCCCGCCGCGTCCGATCACCTCCTCGATCGCGTAGCCGCCGATCTCGCTCGGGAGATCGGCGAAGGGGTCGGGACGCGACGGGGTGTTCCAGGTGGCGTCGTCGTTCCCGGTCACCATCGCGGGTTCAGCGTAGCGAATCGCGCGAGCGGGTGTCCAACGGGCTCGGCGCGGATCACGTCAGGACCGGCGTCGTCCGCTTCTTCTCGGGCACGTGGACGAAGAGGTCGTTCTGGGCCACCCGCTCGACCGCGGCGGGCGGCGGACGCATGGCGTAGCGGACGGGGCGGTCGTGCTCCTCGGTGAAGCGCCCCGCGTCGTAGACGTCGGTGAACTTCCAGAGCATCCGGGCGAAGTTGGTCTGGCCGCGGAGGAAGAGCGACCCGGTCCGCAGCATCGTCGCCCGGAACGCGGCGAAGCTCATGTGCTTCCGGCTGATGATCTCCTGGGTCTCGACGAGCTTCCGGTAGAAGACGGGGAGCGGCAGCTTCGTCGGGACGACCGCGTGCTGCACGTCGAAGAGGCGGTAGTCGTGGGTGGTGAGCCGGCGCTGCTCGGTGAGCCAGAGCTCGGTCCCGGGGTAGGGCGTCGCGACGGTGAGGTGGACGATCTCGGGGACCTCCAGCGCCCACTCCTGGATGACGCGGAAGCGCTCCTCGTCCCAGCTCGGATCGGCGATGATGTTGACGGCGACGGTCATGCCGATGTCGCGCGCGATCTCGAGCGCCCGCTCGTTCTCGCCGACGTTCACCCGCTTGCGATGGTTGCTCAGGCCCTCGGCGTCGATCGCCTCGAGGCCGAGGAACATGTAGTGGAGGCCGAGGCGCTTCCAGTAGCGGAAGACCTCGTGATGGCGGATCAGGACGTCGCAGCGCGTCTCGAGGTAGTACTCCTTCTTGATCCGACGCTTCTCGAGCTCCCTCCCGATCGCGAAGCCGTGCTCGGGGTGGATGAACGCGACGTCGTCGACGAGGAACACGTTGGGCTCCTCGATGCTCGCCATCTCCTCGGCGACCGCCTCGGGCGAGCTCTTCCGGTAGCTCCGGCCGTAGAAGGTCCACGCGCTGCAGAACGAGCAGTCCCACGGGCAGCCCCGCGTCATCTCGATCGACGCGCACGGATCGAGGATCCCGATGAAGTAGTTCCGCCGGCGCCGGGTGAGGTGCCGCGCCGGTGGGCACGCGTCGAGGTTCTCGAGGAGGGTCGGCTGCGGTCCGGTCCCGTCCCGGGTGACGACGCCCGGCAGCGTCGCGAGCTGGGGGTCGCCGAGCGCCTCGAGGACTCGAGGGAAGATCACCTCGCCCTCGCCCCGGATCACGGCGTCGATCGCCCCGTCGCCGTGCTCGATGAGCTCCTCGGCGACGAACGAGGCGCTGTGGCCGCCGACGATGCAGAACGTGTCCGGGTTGTCCTCCTTGACCCACTTGCAGAGGTCGATCACCTCCGGGATGTTCGCGAGATAGTTCACCCCGAACGCCACGCAGCGCGGCTTGAACTCGCGCACCTCTCGCTTGAGGTCGCCGGGCTTGAAGATCTGGAGGTCGAGGAGACGGACCTCGTGGCCCGCGGCCTCGGCCGCGCCCGCGACGCGCTCGACCCCGAGCGGTTCGAGGCGGAGGTAGACCTCGGTGTAGAGGAGCGGGCTGGGATGGACCATCAGGACGCGCACGGCGGGCTCCATGGCCGGTAGGGCCTTGTGGTCGAGAACCTTAGCCCGGCGGCGATCTCGATTCAACAGCGATCTCGGACGGGCGAGCCCCGGTCGGCTTGACGGGCTCGCCTCGCCGCGATAAAACACTTTGCAGAGCAAAGTCGCTTTGTGACGCAAAGTGCTCGCGGGCGTCGAAGCCGAAGAGCGGCGCCCGCTCGAGGAAGGGATCGAGAGAGTGAGCGACCCGACACGCCCGACGCCCGACGCCCCGCGCGGGACATCCGGCACGGCGGCGCCTCCCCGGCCGGATCCGGATCCCGCCGAGGCGCTCGAGACCCTCCGGGCGATCCGCACCTTCCTCGAGGCCGGCGACGACCACGCCAGCGGAACGCGGCTCCCCGCGGCGAGCGCGTTCCTCGCCGGCTCGCTCGCCGCCATCGGCGCGGTCGTCCTCGAGACGGACCTGCTCCCTCTGCCCGAGCCGCGAGCGTTCCTCGTCGTGTGGGGCGCCGTCTTCGGCCTCGCCTTCGTCGGCTCGTTCGCGCTCGCCGAGGTCGGCGCCCGGATCCGTGGGCTCCCGGTCCTGTCGATCCTCGCCCGACGGATGACGCTCGCGTTGCTCCCCGCCCTGCTCGGCGCGGGCGTCGCGAGCGTCGCGATCCTCGCGAGCGGGTCGATCTCGGCGCTCCCGCCGGTGTGGATGGCGTTCTACGCGACCGGGCTGCTGGCCGCCGCCGGGCCGTCGTGGCGCCCGCTCTCCCTCGTCGCGGCCGCGTTCCTCAGCGCCGCCGCCGCCGCCGCCCTCGCCGCCGAGGACGGAAGAAACATCGTCATGGGCGTCGCCTTCGGCGGCATCCATCTCGCATACGCCGTCAGCCTCTACCTCCGCAGGAGCGACCCGTGGGACGAGCACGATCGACTGGCCGGGCAGTGACCAGGCGGGCCGACCGCGGCCCCGTCGCCTCGCCCGCCTCGCGCGCCGCCGCGCGGGCGGCCGAGGAGAGTGATGCCTCGGTTCCCGACGCGCTCCCCGACGCGATCGAGGGGCTCGATCGCGTCATCCACGAGCGGGCCCGCCTCGCGATCGTGAGCGTCCTCGCGAGCGCCGGCGAGCTCAACTTCTCGGAGCTGCGGTCGCTCACGCGCCTCACCGACGGCAACCTCAGCGTCCACGCCCGCGTCCTCGAGGAGGCCGGCTACCTGAAGGTCCGCAAGGGCTACCAGGGGCGGCGTCCGCGGACGACCTACGCGCTCACCGCGCGCGGGCTGACGGCCGTGCGCGGGTACGTGGCCGCCCTCGAGCAGATCGTCACGAGCGTCCGCCCCGGTCCGCGCGGCTCCGGCGCCGACGGGGGGAGCGTCCGATGACGAACGAGCTTCAGCGGCGAGAGCTCGTGGATCCGGGCGAGCCGACGATCGTGCGGACGCCGCCGTCGTCCGCGTCCGGGGCGTCGATGGAGGTCGTGCGCGCCTCGGCTATGGGGAAGTGCTTCGGCGTGCGTGACGCGATCGATCTCGCCCTCGAGGAGCGCTTTCGCGGGCGCCTGACCGTCCTCGGCGATCTCGTCCACAACCGGCAGGTGATCGAGCGGCTCGACGCGCACGGCGTCGACCGCGCGAGCTCCCTCGATGAGAGGATCGAGACCGGCTCGGTCATGATCACCGCCCACGGGACGAGCGACCGGGTCCGGGACGAGGTCCGCGCCCGCGGCTACGAGCTCATCGACGCGACCTGTCCGCTCGTCGAGAAGGTCCACCGCCGGGCCCGCGAGCTCGAGCGGGACGGCTTCCACGTGGCCGTCGTCGGCAAGAAGGGGCACGTCGAGGTGCGCGGGCTGACCGGCGACCTGAGCGAGGCGAGCGTCGTGACGACCGAGGCCGACCTCGAGGACCTCCGCGGGCGGGCGCGGGTGGCCTTCGTCGCGCAGACGACGGAGACGACCGAGCGGTTCGACGCGATGGTCGCCGCCGCCCGGGCGCTCCTCGAGCCGGACGGCGTCGAGATCGCCTCGATCGACACGACCTGTCAGCCGACCCGCGATCGTCAGGCGGCGCTGCGTGAGCTGTCGCGGAGCTGCGACCTCGTCATCGTGGTCGGCGACCCGACGAGCAACAACAGCCGCAAGCTGGCCGAGACGGCCCGCGCGCTCGGCGTCGACGCGCATCGCGTCGGGACGCCGGCCGACCTCGACCCGCGCTGGTTCCGGGGTCGTCGCCGCTGCGGGATCACCGCGGGCACCTCGACGCCCGACGAGTCGATCGACGCGGTCGAGGGCGCGATCCGGGTGATCGCCGGCGCGCAGGCGGGCGGGGCGATCGACGACGCCGCCTGACCGAGGGCGGCTCGCGAAGGCTCACCCCTCGTCGCCAGGCTTCGCGTCTTCGTCCGGCTTCGGCTCGTCGTCCGGCTTGCCGTCGCCGCCGCCGCTCGGCGCCGGGGCCAGCGCCTGGAGCTTCACGAGCCGGGCGAGGATCTTCTGCGCCCACGAGCTGGCCGAGAGCGAGAGGTCCTTCGCGTCGGCCTTCTCCTTGACGATCCCGGCCAGCTCCTTGGCGCTCGTGCCGGCGGCGAGCGATGCGGCGAGCCAGCTCTCGAGGACGGCCTGCTCGAGGTAGGCGCGCTCCTGGAAGCCCATCACCTCGCGCTCGGCGAGGTCCTTGATGATCCCGAGCTTGCCGTGGACGTCGGCCTCGGCGTAACCCGGATCGCGGGCGACCGCATCCTGGACGGCGCCGAGGACGAGCTTGTGATGAGCGACCCAGCTCGTCGAGGCGCGGACGACCTTGAGCGGCTCGAGCTGCTCGAGGGTCGGATGGCCGCCGATCGTCTCCGCGATGAAGGCGAGGGCGAGCGCGTTCTGCACGTCCTCGGGCGGCTCCGAGAGGCTGACCGTCTTCTTGCCGCCGGCCTTGCGTTCGGCGTTGATCGCCTTGAGCCGCGTCTGCGCGATCGTCCGGGCGTCGGCGAGGAGCTTGATCCGCGCCTCCGCCGTCCGTCCGCGGCTCACCTCGGAGAGGGTGACCGACTCGACCCCTTCCCCGGCCTCCTTGAAGCTGATCGCCTTGTCGGCCTTGCCGACCGAGATCATCGCGAGCTTCTCGCCGGCGTTCGCCGTGGCCCATCCCTCGCCCAGCTTCTCCGCGAGCGGGTCCGCGGGGTCGTCGGCGCCAAGGAGGATCCCGCAGACCGCGGCCAGGACGGCCAGGGGGACGGCACGGTGGACCTTCATCGCGGGGGTCTCCTCTCGCTTCTCTGGGTCGAGCCGCCGAGTCATGATGGGCTCGGCTCCGTCGGCGGGTCGGCATGGTATGCGCGCCTCGCCCGGGGTTCAACGCGGGGTCGACCCGTCGCCATCGGAAGAGAGACCAGGTGAGCGCGGACGCCGGGACGTCGAGACGATGGGTCGCGGTCGTCCTGACCGCGGCGATCCTCCTCGTGCTCGGCTCGGAGCCGCGGTCCGGCAGCGGCGTGGCGCCGTTTCCGCACGCGGACAAGGTCGCCCACGCGATCGCCTACTCGGTCCTCGGGCTGCTCGCCGCGCGGGCGGCGCGCGGCTCGTCGGGTGGCGCGCTGGCGCCCATCGTGGTGGCGCTCGTCACCGCGCTCCTCGTCGGGACGATCGACGAGCTCCACCAGCGGGTCGTCCCGGGGCGAACGTGCGACCTCTGGGACGCGGCGGCCGACGCCGTCGGCGGGCTGCTCGGCGGAGTGGGCTTCGTCCTGGTCGCTGGCTACTTGAGGACGCGGCGGATCTCGTCCCAGAACGCGGGGTCCTCGTTGCCGAGCGACCAGATCGCGATCCCGCGGAGGCCGTAGCGACGCGCGACGTCGCACTTTGCCGCGATGGCGCGGGTGTCCTGAAGCCAGACGGTGTGGTCGACGCCGGCGTCGTCGCGGTAGTCGAAGTAGGTCTCGCCGCGGGCGGGGACGAACTGGAGCCCGGCGGGGCTTCGACCGAGCCGCGCCTGGGCCGACGACCACGTGACGCTGCGGATGCGGCTGCCGTCGGCGGGGAAGTCGTAGCCGTAGAACGGGATCCCGAGCTGGATCTTGTCGGCGGGCATCGTCGTGATCGCGTAGTCGAGCACCTGCGCCTGGTAGTCGGTCGGCGCGATCGGCCCCGGCCGGCTCGACCACGGGCCGCTGTAGCCGTAGGTCATGATCTTCACGCGGTCGGCGTGCGGGGCCAGGGCGGGGTAGTCGTAGCCGACCCAGCTCGGACGGTCGGCGCGCTTGCCGGGGATGGTGAGCGAGAAGATCTTCCCCTGGGCGCGGACGGCCGCGGACATCTCGGCCACGAACGCGCTGAAGGCGTCGCGGGTCGCCGTCTTGGCGTGCTCGAAGTCGATGTCGATCCCGTCGTAGCCGTATCGATCGATCTCGTCGAGCATCGCCGCGATCGCCCGGGCGCGCCTGGCGGGGTCGGCGAGGACGGCCGGCAGGTTGTCGCGGTCGTGCACGTCGAACACGGTCGGGATCATCAGACCGCCGGCGTTGTGGACGGTCGTGATGAGCGCCTGGTCGCGCGCGCCGGTGCGGGTCGAGAGGGTCCCGTCCGCCTCGAGGCCGTACCAGAACGGGTTGAGCTCGTCGAGGCCGTTGCCCGCGTTGTCGGAGACCGTCTGGCCGCCGGAGGTGCGCGACCAGTAGGGCAGCCAGCCGGCGACCTCGAAGGTCGGCCCTGGCGGCGGGGTCGGCGCGGGCGCGGGCGTGGGGACCGGCGTCGGGCTCGGGGCGGGCGCGCTCGCACCCGGGAGGGTCGCCGAGCCGCTGCCCGCGGCGACCGTCCCGCGGGAGCCGCTCCCGCCTCCGCTGCAGCCGATGATGGCGACGCCGAGCGCGGCGACGAACGCCGTGGTGGGAACGCGCGACGGGTAGCGTTGGGTCATTCGGGTCCTCCTCTCTCTCGCACTCGGTCTAGCCGGAGCGGTCACGCCGCCGTGCGTCGAAGATTCCTCCCCGCGAGCGGGGTCTTGCGGAAGATCCCGTTGACAGGCGACTTGCGGTTGGACATCCTCGACCCGGATGGAGGAGCCCGACGCCGAACGAGAGGCCGCGCCCGAAGGCGAGGCGACGCCCGAGACGCCCCCGTCGCCCCCGACGGCCTCGGGGGCGCCGGTCGGCGTCGTCGCGACCCTTCAGGCGGCGCTTCGCAACATAGCCTTCCTCCGGACGACCTACCGGCCCTACCGTCGCTGGCTCGTCATCACCTGCGGGCTGCTCTCGCTCCAGAGCATGTTCGAGGGCGCCGTCCTCGCGTGCCTCGTTCCCGCGTTCGCCTTCATCACCGGCGAGGCGGCCGAGCCGACGAGCTCGCTCGGCCAGGGTCTGCGGGCGGCGCTCGAGGCGGTCGGCCTGTCGTGGAGCTTCGGCTCGATCTTCCTCGTGATCGTGCTCCTCTCGCTCGCGCGGGCCGTCACGAGGATCGCCGGCGACATCCTGGCGGCGCGCTCGGTCGCATCCCTCATGCGCGAGCTCCGCGGGCGCGTCTTCCGGAGCCTGCTCGAGACGAGCTGGCCCTACTTCACCCGTCAGCGGATGGGCGATCTGATCGCGCTCGGATGGAGCGAGACCGGGAAGACGGGCGCGCTCTTCCGGACGTTGATCCTCCTCTACAACATGGCCTTCGCCGCTCTCTGCTACGCGGTGATCGCCGCCTGGATCGCGCCGGGCGTGACCGCGGCGGCGCTCGGCCTGGCCGGGGCGACGACGCTCCTCCTCATGCCGCTCTACGGGCGAGGAAAGGCCGTCGGGCGGCGGTCGGTGTCGACCGGCAAGAACGCCCACCAGGTGCTGACCGGGCTGCTCGTCGGCTGGAAGGCGGTGAAGGCGAGCGCGATCGAGGAGCAGGCGGCGACCCTCTTCGATCGGCGCCTCGACGCGGTGGAGCAGGTGGACGTCGCCCGCGGCCGGGTGAACGCGCTCATAGCGTCGGTCTTCGAGCCGGCGGTCGTCCTCTTCGTGATCGCGTTCGTCTGGGGAATGCGCGCCGCGTTCGAGGTCAGCCTCGCCGAGGCGAGCGTGATCGGGCTGCTCCTCTACCGGATCTACCAGCAGGTCTCGGCGATCCAGCGCTCGTTCGGCAACCTCGCCCTCGCCGTCGGCGGCGTCGAGATGGTGACCGAGTTCGAGCGCGAGCTCGGCGGCGCCCGCGAGCCGCGCGGGGCGACGCCCGCGCCGCCGCTTCAGCGAGCCGTCCTCGACCGGGTCGAGTTCGCCTACGAGCGCGACCAGCCGGTCCTGCGCGGGGTGAGCCTCGAGGTCGCCGCCGGCGAGCTCGTCGGCATCGTCGGCGAGAGCGGCGCGGGCAAGTCGACCGTCGCCGACATCCTCCTCGGCCTGCTGCCCCCCGACCGCGGTCGCGTCACGATCAACGGGCGCGACCTGGCCGAGCTCGACGTCCGCTCGTGGCGGCAGCGGGTCGGCTACGTCGGGCAGGAGACGATCCTCTTCGACGCGTCGATCCACGACAACGTAGCGCTCTTCGACGACTCGGTCACGCGCGAGGACGTCGTCCGCGCGGCCGGCCTCGCCGCGGCCGATGCGTTCGTCACGGGGTTCCCCGAGGGCTACGAGACGCTCGTCGGCGACCGCGGGACCCGCCTCTCGGGCGGTGAGCGCCAGCGGATCGCGCTCGCCCGGGCGCTCCTGCGCCGCCCCGAGCTCCTGGTCCTCGACGAGGCGACGAGCTCGCTCGACGGAGCGTCCGAGCGGGCCGTCCTCGACGCGCTCGACGGGCTCCGGTCCGAGCTCGCGATCGTCAGCGTCGCCCACCGCCTCTCCAGCGTCGCCGCCGCCGATCGGATCGTGGTCCTCGCGGAGGGACGGGTGGTCCAGAGCGGGCCGCCCGAGGAGCTCCTTCGCGAGGAGGGACCGTTCCGCCGCCTCCACGACCTCCAGGGCGGGGCCGGCGCCCCGGTGGACGCCGGCGATGCTCAGGATCGACGCGGATAGCCGACCCTCCGACAGACATCGGCCGCGACCGCCTCGAACGCCGCCGCCGCGCGAAGCGAAAGGACGGGCTTGCGCGGCGAGGCGTCGACGCGGGCATCGAGGACCGACCGGTCGATCGTGACCCCGGCGTGGCGCTCGATCCGCTCGACGGCGTCGGAGCGGCGGTCGATCAGCTCCTCGTAGCGGATGAGCCGCGCCCCGAGCCGATCGCCGAGGTCGAGGAAGCTCTCGACGATGTTCGCCCAGTGGGCGAGGAACCTCGCCGGACCGCCGATGCGCACGCGCGGCTCGATGATCGTCCAGCCGTTGGGCGCCCGTCCCTGGTAGGAGCGCAGCGCATCGAGCGGGTGGCGGACGAGGAGGACGAAGCGGGCCCGGGGATAGAGCCAGCGGAGATAGAGCCCGTGGTGGGCGGAGAGTCGCACCCACTTCGCGCCCCAGCGCTCGAAGCCGCGCTGACGCGCCGGGGCGCCGAGGAGGTCGTCGACGAACCGACGGTGGGTCGCGCGGAGGTGCGCGACGCCGGGGTGGAGGTTGGCGACGTGCGCCCGCAGCAGCCAGGTCGGGTCGCTCGGGGCGGCGCTCGCGCGCCGGACGGCCTCGAAGGCGTGTCTTCGTGTTCGGCCCGGCGTCCGGGCGAGGCTCGCCACGGTCGCGGCGAGGCGCGGAATCGGTGCCCAGTCGCCGTAGGGCTCGCCCCAGACGAGCGACCGCCCGTCCGAGGAGAGCATCCGCTGGAGCAGGCTCGAGCCCGATCGCCAGCCGGCGCTCAGGACGAAGAGGGGGGCGTCGTCGTCGGCGCGGTCGAACGGTCCGGGCGCCGGCGGGGTCGGCTCGGTCGCCGCGATCTCGTCGACGAGCTCGATCGCCCGCGCGATGCCGTCGGCGCGGAGCTCGCGCGGAACGAGGAGGCGCCGGAGGGCGCGTCGGAATCCGGGCCGATCGGTCACGACAGCCATCCTCCGGACGACGGCGAACGGACGGGGTCGAGGACGATCCCGAGCGATCGAGACAGCGGGGTGCGGAGTCGGTGCCGGGCGGCGACGCCGAGGAGCGCGGCGACCGCGCGCAGACGCCGGGCGCGCAGCTCGACGTCGAGCTTCCGGTCGAGGACGGCCCCCGGCGTCGTCGCGAGGAACGAAGGGTCGATCCCGCGCTCGCGGCACCAGCGCGGATAGCGGAGCTGGAGCTCGAGGACGATCGCCGCGTGGGACGTCCGACTGGTCGCGAGGTTCGAGGTCGGGAGGTCCCGCTTCTCGATGACGACGCGATCGATCGCTCCGATGGGTTCGAGGGCCGCGACCCGCATCCAGAGGTCACGGTCCTCTGCCGTGCGCAGGCGCGGGTCGAACCCGCCGGCCGCGTCGAACGCCGACCGGCGGACGAGGACGCAGCCCGGCGTGCGCGCGAGGGCACGCCAGAAGCAGCGACGGGCCGTCTCGGGCGGGCGCCCGACGATCGCGTCCCCGTCGCGGAGCCGTCCGCTCGGCACGCTTCGCGACTGGCCGTGGACCACGCCGGCGCCCGAGCGCTCCGCCTCGGCGAGGAGCGCGGCGACCGCGCCCCGCAGGAGCGTATCGTCGGCGTCGAGGAAGAGGAGCCAGGGGGCGTGACCGGCCGCGGCGCCGGTGTTCCTCGCGGCGGACGTCCCGGCGTTTTTCTGGCGGATCACGACGCATCGGCCCTCGAACCGATCGAGCACCGACGCCGTCTCATCGGTGCTCCCGTCGTCGACGACGATCACGCGACCGACGACGGGTCCCTGGGCGAGCGCGCTCTCGATCGCCGTGGCGATCCAGCGGGCGGACTCGAAGGTCGGGATGACGATGTCGACGAGCCCGCGCGCCTCCGACCGAGGCGACGCCGGGATCGCCGCGCGAGACGCCGGGCGCGGGCGGCGAGCGGTCCGGCGTCCTCCGGCGAGCCGGGTGACGAGGCGACCGAGGGTCGCGAGGCTGGCGGCGGGGAGGCGGCTCGGCGCGGTCAGCAGGGTCGCCGCGGCCCGGAGGAGGAGCGGCATCTCGGTCCGCCAGCGCTCATCGACCCGGATCGAGCTCGAGCTCCCGAAGCGCATCCGGTTGCCCGCGATCTGGTGCTGCTCGCGGGAAGCCCAGTCGAGCTGGTCCGGCTCGATCTCGAGGCCGACGTGCTGCATCACCGAGGCGAGGACCGGCCCCGGAGCGGCGGCGAGTCGCTCGTAGGCCACCTCGAGGTGCGGGCAGGCGGCGAGCGCCTCGGCGAGGGCGATGGCGCCGCCGACGTGGCGGACCGAGCTCCTCAGCGGAGGGCGACCCTTCCGGAGGTTCGAGAAGACGACGGCCGCGCCGTGGCGCACGATGTGAACGGGAACGACGACGAGGGCCGGCAGGGCGAGGAGGCGCCGGAGGCGGGCGGCGTCCTTGCTCGAGTCGACGATGAACGGCCGCCCGCTCGCCGCCCGGAGCGCACGCAGGACGGCGAGGTTGTCGCGCGCGAACCGCTCCGGATCGGCCGCCTGGAGCTCGAGCTCGAGGAGGCGCGGCGCGCCGGCGGCGGCGAGCGACGCGTCGACGCGGCGCCAGAGGGGACAGGCGAGCTTCCGTGGGGCGCCGCAGGGACAGGGCGTGTCCCCGAGCCCCGCGCGGGCGGGGTCGGCCGCGTCGAGCTGCTTGAGCTCTCCGGCGCCGAGCACCGCTCCGTGGGCGCCGAGGAGCGAGTCGAGCAGCGTCGAGCCGGAGTGGCTCTGCCCGGCGATGTAGATCAGGGTCGGAAGCTCGCCCTCCGGGGCCGGGCGTGGCGACGCTCGCGCGGCGCCGCGGGCGAGCACGCCGCGCGGCCGTCGCGCGCTCGCCGAAGGGCGCGAAGGGGCCGGGTCGAGGACGCGCCCCGGGCGTTCGGCCAGGCGATGCCGCGCCCGGAACGCGGCCAGGGCGCCGGCGCCGAGGCGCGCGCGGAGCGCCGGGTCGTCGCGAAGGCGACCGAGCGCGGCGGCCCAGGCGGCGGGCTCGTCCGCCGGGACGAGCAGGGCGCTCTCGCCGTCGACGACCAGCGCGCGGAGCGCCGGGAGGTCGGTCGCGACGATGGGGAGGCCCGCCGCCATGTACTCGACGACCTTGAGGGGGCACATGTACGGCGCGTCGTCGCCGCCGCCGGCGACCGCGACCCGGCGTCCGTACGGGGCGATCGCGACGTCGATCGAGCGGCGATGCTCCGCCGACTCCGATGGCGCGACGAAGCCGCTCAGGACGACGTTCTCGAGCGCGTCGAGGGGGGCGCGCCAGCGGTCGAGGTCCGCCTCGGCGCCGCCGACGATCTGGAGCTCCGCCCAGGGGCAGAGGCGGGCGATCTCGACGACGAGCTCGATGCCCTTGCCCGGGTAGAGATGGCCGGTGTACCCGACGACGAGCCGGTCCGCGTCCCGCCGCGGCGGGGAGCGCGGGAGCTCGTCGGCGCCGTTCGGGACGGTCCGGATCCGATCGGGTGGGATCCGCCAGGCGTCGCGGTAGGCGTCGCGAAGCGCGCCCGAGACCGTCACGATGTGGCGAAGCCGAGACGAGCGGAGGAGGAGGCGGAGCCACGCCGAGGCCCGGGTGCCCGGGAGGTAGCCGCCGTGATGGAGCTCGACGATCGCCGGAATGCCGAAGGCGAACGCGGCGACGGTCGCGGCGGGGACGTAGCGGGCGTAGATGAGATCCGCCCCGGCCGATCGCGCGGCGAGCGCGGCCCGCAGGGCGAAGCCGGCGCCGGCGAGGCTCGGCTCCCACGGGAGAGCCTCGATCCGGAGCGAGCTCGGGACGCCGTAGAAGGCGTGGACGTCGTCAATGCCGGGCTCGCGGTCGACGCGGTCGGGGGCGAGGACGACCACGTCGTGGCCGGCCGTCTGAAACGCCGCCGCCATGCGGACCGTCTGGATCGTGTTCGCGGCGCGGGCGGGCAGGGGCGTGGTGGCGACGCAGGCGATGCGCATCGGTCGATCGGCCCTACCCGGTCACCGCCGCTCGCTCGGCGAGGACCTCTCGGAAGAGGGCGACGGTCGAGTCGGCGGCGCTCGCCAGGGAGTAGGTGGCGAGGACGTGGTCGTGCGCGGCGCGGCCGAGGCGGCGGCGGCGGTCGGGGTCCTCGAGGAGGGCGACGATCGCATCGGCGAGCGCGCCGGCGTCGGACGGAGGGACGAGGAGGGCCGAGTCGGGGTCGGCGCCGCCGCCGAGCGCCTCGACGTTCGAGGGGATCGACGTGGCGACGATGCCGACGCCGACGGCCGAGGCCTCGAGGAGCGCGTTCGGGAGGCCCTCGCGGAGCGAGGGAAACACGAAGAGGTCGGCGACCCGGAGGTAGTCGGGCACGTTGCCGACCGAGCCGCGCCACTGCACCGCGCCGCGCGGGAAGCGCGCGAGCCAGCGATCGAGGCGGGCGCGGTCGGCGCCGTCGGCGGGCTTGCCGAGGATGATCAGGACGGGGCGGAGCGAGCCGGTCCGCTCGCCGACCCGGAGCCAGGCCTCGAAGAGGGCGTCGGGCGCCTTGTGGGGGTCGAGGCGTCCGACGAAGACGACGCACGGACGGTCGGGGAGGTGGAGGTCGTGCCGGAGGGTGCGTCGCTCGGTCTCGTCGCGGAGCGGACGGAAGCGGTCGGCGTCGATCCCGTTCGGGATGACGCGCAGGCGCGTCGGATCGGCGCCCTCCCCGGCGACGTAGTCGCGCGTGGCCGCGCTCACCGAGACGATCCGGTCGGCGCCGAGGATGAGGCGCGAGAAGAGGCGCCCGCCGAGGAGGCTCCGGATCCAGCCGATGTGCCAGTCGTTGACCATCCGCACGACGAGGGCGCGCCCCGTCGCCCGCGCGGCGATCGCGGCCGGGATCGCGCCGAGGCCGTAGCCGGCGAGGACGTCGGCGGACGGGGCGAGGCTCGTCGCCACGGCCGCCGTGCCGCCGACGAAGAAGGCCCCGTTCACGGCCGTCCCGCCGAAGAGGCGCGGGAGGGGGACGCGCGACACCGGGACGCCGACGATCCGGTGATGGAGGGGCTCGCCGGTCGAGGAGGAGCGGCGCCGGAGGACCTCGCCGACGTAGGCGCAGGTCACGATGCGCATCCGGACGCCGCGGGCGGCGAGGAGCGGGACGATCGACCGGAACTGGCCCTCGGTGCCGCCGCGGCTGTCGAGGAACGGGATGACGCTCACGACGCGCATCGCGGCGCCTCGGACACGCAGGTCCGGTAGGTCTCGACGAGGGCGGCGATGGATCGGTCCCAGCGGAAGCGCTCGACGAGGGAGCGGCGGGCATCCGCGTTCGACGTCTCGTCCCCGGCGAGCGAGGCACGATCGGCGAGCGCCGCGCCGATCCCGGCCGCGAGCCGATCCGGGTCCTCACTCGGCACGACCCGAACCCGATCCCCGAGCTCGGCCGCGAGGCCGCAAGCGTCGGTGACGATGCTCGGCGTGCCGACGAGGAGCGCCTCGAGGAGGCTGGCCGGCTGGTTCTCGGAGCGGGAGGGCAGGACGATCACGTCGGCGGCCCGAAGCGCCGAGGCGCGCTCGCCGAGCCCATCGAGCTGCCCGGTGAAGACGACCCGATCGGCGATGCCGAGGGCGGCGGCGCGAGCGGAGAGGGCATCGCGGCAGCCATCGTCCGGACCCGCGAAGAGGAGCGACGCGCCGGCGAGGGACGCCGGGAGACGCGCAAACGCCTCGAGGAGGACGTCGGGGCCCTTCACCGGATGGAGGCGGCCGAGGAACCCGACGACCGGCCGGTCGGCATCGATGCCATGCCGCGACCGGAACGCGACCGGGTCGGCCGGAGCATCGGCGATCGCCGCATCGATCCCGTTCGGGATCACCACGATCCGCGCGTCCGCCACCCCGAACGCCCGGTAGTGCGCCCGCTCGAGCTCGGTCTGCGCATGGAGCCGCGCGGCCCCGTCGACGAGCCGACGTCCGAGGAGAGCATCCCAGACGCGCTTCGCCGCGGTCCGCCCGAGCTCCGCCGGCATGCCACCCCGAGCGCTCAGGACGTAGGGAACGCGCCCGCGCCGAAGGGTCGGCCAGGCGGCCGCGTTCAACGTCGTGCGCACATCGTGGAGGTGGACCACGTCGTGAAGGCGGACGAGCCGCGCGAAGGCGCCCGGAAGCTCCACCGGAAGAAACGCCCGACGCCAGGCGAGCTCGTTGCTGATGTTCCGGAAGCGGTGAACCGTCAGCCCATCGACCCGCTCCACCTCGGCCCCCGCCCGGCTCGAAGCATCCCGAGCATCCGTCGTGACGACGGTGACGATGTGCCCGGCCGCCGCGAGCCGCCGCGTGATCTCGACCCCGGCGCGGACGGAGCCCCCGTAGGCCCACGCCGGCGCGAAGTAGGGGATGACGTAGAGGATGCGAAGGGGCATCGACGGGGCACCGAGGTCGTGCAGAACGACACCGTAACCCTCAGCGCGGTCGGCCACAACCGTCGTCGGCGCCCGCCCTGGAGGGTCCGACGTGGTGGCGAACGAACGCGTCGACGAGCGCGACGCTGTCGCTCTCCTCGGGAACGTGGAAGAAGCGACGCAGGAACCGCCGTCGAGCGCGACCGAGCTCGTCGTCGATCGCCGCGGTGTCGGCGTCGCCCTCGGCGCGGCGAAGGAGCTCGCGCCACCCGTTGGACTCCTCGAGGATGCGGAAGAGGCGGCGAGCCTCGAGGTCGGTCGTATCGATCATGAGGCGGTCGCGGGGCCACACCGCGTCTCCCCACGCCGGGACGGCGATGACCGCCCGGGTCAGGAGCGACTCGAGGAGCGCGAGCGAGTTGAAGCCGAGGACGAGTCGAGCCCGGGCGAGCAGCGGCGGAAGCGGCTCGGTGACCTTCACGGTGACCGCGTGGCCCGCGGGTGCGATCGCGGCGAGGAGGCGCTCGACGTTCGCGGCGTCCTCGGCGTTCTTGCATTTGATGATCGGCTCGAGGCCGCGCGCGACGAGCGCCGGGGATGCCTCGACGAGCTCGGCCGCCGCGGCGCGGAACGTCTCGGGCGAGCGGTAGCGCGGCGAGGCGTAGGAGAGCAAGACGACGGCGTCCCGCCTCGCCGGCGCGGGGAGCTCCATGTCGTGCCACGGGGCGAGACGCGGCGCTCCGGTGAGCCAGACGCGATCCGGAGGGCAAGCCCCCGAAGCCTCGAGCACCTCGCGGGTGCGCTCTCCGAAGACCGCGACGGGTCCGGAGAACCGGAGGCCAGCCCGACGATGGCGAGCGACCGTCGTGGCGAGGCTCCCTGGGATCGTATGGTTCTCCTTGAGGAGGACCAGGAACGGGACGCCGAGCCGACCGCACGCGCGGCGGAGCGACTCGTCCTGCCAGTAGTCGATGTTCGCGGACATGATGGCGCCGACGTCGTGTCGACGGACCGCGAGGCGAACGAAGTCGAGGGCGAACCGGTCGGTCAGGCGACGGGCACGGTCGTAGCGTCCACCCCCGTAGGTGAGGTGGTAGGTCTGCTGCCGCATCTCCTTGGGAACCCACGCGGCCTGCAGGCGACCGACGATGGCCGACGAGACGGTCAGGTAGCGGACCGAGCCGCGCCGACGAAGCTCGGCTATGTCCTTGTCGAAGAGCAACCGCTCGATGCAGAGGACGACCGGTGGGCCCGCGCCGCCGCCTTCGTCCGAGATATAGCTGGCGGCGAGATCGGCGGCGACGCTCGGACCGACGAGCCGGGCCACGGCGCCGAGGATGCGCGGATGGCCGACGAGGTGCTGGCGAAGCGAGGCGGCCAGGCGGCCGACGACGCTGGCGGTCTGGGCCGGAGCGCTCATCGAGGTCTCACGATACCTTGGGGCCCATCGACTCGCCACCGCACCCGTTGCGGAATCCGTCCCGCCGAACTAGCTTCCATTCGTGATCGTCGCCATCGTCCAGGCCCGGATGGGCTCCACGCGGCTGCCCGGGAAGGTGCTCGCGACCGTCGGCGAGAGCCGGACGATCCTCGGGCTCCTTCTGGAACGACTCGCTCGCTCGGAGCGACTGGACCGCGTGGTCGTGGCGACCACCGACGACCCGGGCGATGACCCGGTCGAGGCGCTGGTTCGACACGCGGGCGGCCACGTCTTTCGGGGAAGTCGCGATGACGTTCTCGACCGGTACTGGCGAGCCGCCCGAGCGCACGAGGCCGACGCGGTCGTCCGCATCACGGCCGACTGTCCGTTCATGGATCCCGCGATCGTCGATGCGGTCGTCGACCGCTGGGAGGGCTCGCAGCGGCGCCTCGACTACGTGGCCAACCGATTCCCGGTGAACCGATGGCCCGACGGCACCGGCGTCGAGCTGATCGGAGCGGCGGCGCTCGAGCGAACGTGGCGCGAGGCGGTCACCGACCCGGAGCGCGAGCACGTGACGCAGTACATTCGAAAGCACCCGGAGCTCTTCGAGATGGGAACGATCGAGCGACGGGACGATCGGTCGGCCCTTCGCCTCACCGTCGACCATCCCTGCGACCTCGACCTCATCCGTGCGATCTGGTCGCGCCTGTTCCCCGACCACGGCAGTCACTTCGGCCTCGAACGGGTCCTCGAGGTGCTGGATCGGGAGCCCGAGCTCGCCGCGCTGAATGCGCACATCTCCCCGAGCGAGGGGCTCGTTCGCTCCGAGGAGGCGTGGGCGCGGCGCTCGCATGAGAAGGGGACCTCATGAGCGCGACGAAGATCCTCGTGACCGCGGTCGGCGCCCCGCCGGGCCTGGCGGCGTGTCGGTCGCTGGCGGCCGAGGGCCACGAGCTGGTCGTCGTCGATGTCGACCCCTGGGCCCCCGGGTTGTTCCTGCCGGGCGTCACGGCGCGTCTGGTGCCGCGGGCGGGTGAGGAGGCGGCCTACGTCGAGCGGTTGCTCGCGATCTGTCGCGAGGACGGGGTCGGCGCGATCGTCCCTTGCGTCGAGGACGAGGTGGTCGCCATCGCCCGGAATCGTGCGGCGTTCGCGGCCGCCGGCGTCGGAGTGCTCGTTCCGGAGCCGGAGGTGCTCGATGCCGTCGTCGACAAGCTTCGACTCGTCGAGACGGGCGCGCGGTCGAACGTCTCGGTGCCGCGGAGCTGGCCCCTCCAAGGTGCCGGCGCCGAGCCTCCCGCCCCGCCGCCGCTCGTGGTGAAGCGGCGGGCCGGTCACGGCGCCCGCGACCTCCACTGGGTCGACGACCTTCCGGGCTGGCGCCGTCTCCTGGCGACGATCGACGACCCGGCGGCGTTCCTCGTTCAGGAGAGGGTCACCGGAGGGGCGGGGAGCGTCTACGCCGTCGGTCTTCTCTACGACTCCGCCCACCGCCGTCGGGCCACGTTCTGCTCGCGGAGCCTGGCGACGCTGTTTCCGCGCGGCGGACCGGCGACGGCTGGTGAGCCGGTCGACGAGCCGGACCTCGTCGCGGCGGCGACGCGGCTCCTCGACGCGACGGGCGGCTGGGTCGGCCCCGCGATGATCGAGTTCAAGCGCGAAGACGGCGACGGGTCGTTTCATCTCCTCGACGTCAACCCGCGGATCTGGGGATACAGCCAGCTCGCCACCGCCTGCGGGATCAACTTCGCCCATCTGACGGCGGAGCTCGCCCTCGGCCGTGAGCTCGGCGCCGTGCCGTCGTCCTGGCCGACGGACGTCCTCCTCGTCCGGACGCCGACCGACCGCATCATCCGTCGAGAGGACCTGCCTTGAGCGGAGCGGATCGTTTCCGGATCGGAGCGCGCGAGGTCGGCTCGGGTCGGCCCTGCTTCGTCATCGCGGAGATCGGGAGCAACCACGGCGGCGAGCTCGAGACGGCGCGGCGATTGATCGTCGAGTCCGCCGACGCCGGCGCGGACGCCGTGAAGTTCCAGACGTTCCGTGCCGACGAGATCGTCAGCCGTCGGCGGCGGCCGGAGGTGCACGAGCTGCTCCGCGGGCTCGAGCTTCCGGCGGACTGGCACGCGCCGCTACGTGACGCGGCGGGCGCGAACGGCGTCGAGTTCCTCTCGACGCCATTCGATCCTCGGAGCGCCGATCTCGTTCGCTCGGTCGATCCGCCGGCCTACAAGATCGCATCCGGCGACGTCACGAACATGCCGCTCCTCCGACACGTCGGCGCGTTCGGACGTCCGGTGCTCCTGTCCGTCGGCGCGGCCACCGAGGACGAGATCGCCGCGGCGGTCGCGACCCTCCGCGCGGCCGGCGTCGAGGCGCTCGTCCTGCTCCAGTGCGTCGTCAGCTATCCGACGCCGGTCGAGGCCGCGAACATCCGGGTGCTCGACTGGCTCCGGGCGCGATTCGACCTCCCCGTCGGCTACTCCGATCACAGCCCCGGCGTTCTCGTTCCCCTCGGGGCCGTCGCCAGAGGCGCCTGCGTGATCGAGAAGCACGTCACCTACGACCGGACGGCCGACGGCCCTGACCATGCGTTCGCGCTCGAGATCTCAGAGCTCCGCCGGATGGTCGAAGAGATCCGGACGCTCGAAGCGGCCCTCGGTACCGGCGTGAAGGACGTCGCCGACGTCGAGAGAGACGCGCGCTGGCGGGCGCGGCGTGGCCTCTACGCGAGGCGGGCCGTCCGCAAGGGCGAGGTGTTCGGCGCCGCGGACATAGCCATCCTCCGGCCAGCCGAAGGCCTCGCGCCGAGCGAGCTCGAACGGGTGATCGGATCGCGGGCGGCACGCGACGTCGACGCGCTCGCGCCGATCGAAGCCCAGGACCTCGTCGAGCGGGACGGCCCGACGTCGTGATCGAGGTCCGGATCCTCGTCGATGCGGGACGCCAGGTCGGGCTCGGTCATCTGTGCCGCTGCCTCGCGGTCGCGACGGAGCTTCGCCGGCGGGGGGCTCCGGTGGTCGTCTCGGGCAGGATCGAGCGTCCCGCGGACGAGCTGATCATCGCGGCGGGTCTCGAGTACCGAGCTCTTCCCTCATCGATCGACGCGGACGCGGACGCGGACGCTCTCGTCGGCGCCGGGACGTGCGTCGCGATCGTCGACCTGGCGCCCGGCGCCGCGATCGAGCGTTACGAGGCGATCGCCGCCCGCTGCGAACGCCTCGTCGTCCTCGTCGATCGCGACCGACGAGAGCTGCCCGGACAGGTCATCGTCGACGCGACCCTCCAGGCGCTCGAGCGTCCCCCGAGACCACGCGAGACCGGGGGCGTCGTGCTCGTCGGGCCCGGTCACGCGCCGATGGACGCGGCGTTCTCGACGGCGCGCGCCGCGGCGGCGCCGGTCGGCGAGCTCGCCCGGATCTTGGTCACGATGGGCGGGACCGACCTCGCCGGCGCGAGCGGCTGGATCGCCGACGCGCTCGCGGCGCCCGGACGCACGATCGTCCCGGTCCGGGGCGTCGCGCCCGCCGCGATGGCCGACCTCCTCGCGGCGGCCGACCTCGTCGTGTGCCCCGGGGGGACGACCGCCTATCAGGCGGCCTGCGTCGGCGCGCCGATGCTCCTCGTCCCTCAGGTGGCGAGTCAACTCGACAGCGCGGGTCGGATCGCGGCGACGGGCGCGGCTCGCCTGGTCGGCCTGGCCGACGAGGTCGACGCGGCGGCGATCGCGGTGGCCGCCGCGGCGGTGGAGGCCGCGCCGATCCGGACCGCGATGCGAGCCGCCGGACGCGCGCTCTGCGACGGACGGGGCGCAGCGCGGATCGCCGACGCAATCGGCGCGCTCTGATCAGGCGGTCGCGGTGACGTCGAGGGCCGCGCGGAGGCGTTCGAGGACACGGGCCTGCTCGTCGGCGGTGAGCCCGACGAAGAGGGGGAGGGTCAGCCCGCGCCCGGCGTGGTCCTCGGCGCCGGGGAGGTCGTCGGCCGACGCGCCGAACCGATCGCGATAGAACGGATGGTGGTGCAGCGGGACGTAGTGGACCTGGACGCCGATTCCGTCGGCCCGGAGACGATCGAAGACGGCGCGACGACGGCGCCGGGCGCTGGCGACAGGCCCGAGGATCCGGACCACGTAGAGGTGATAGGCGGACCGCGCGCCCGGCTCGGCCGCGTCGCCGACCGGCGCCAGCTCGGGGAAGCGCTCCGCGAGGGCGGCGTCGTAGCGCGCGGCTGCCGATCGACGTGACTCGACGAAGGTCTCGAGGCGGTCGAGCTGACTGCGACCAAGCGCGCACTGCAGGTCGGTGATCCGGTAGTTGAAGCCGAGCCCGGCGACCTGATATCGCCACGCGGCGCCCGCGTCGGCGGAGTCGTCGTCGCCATCGCGAAGGACGGCGTGGTGCCGGAGCGCCCGGAGCCGCGCCGCGAGCTCGACATCGTCGGTGGCGACGGCGCCCCCCTCGCCGGTCGTGATCGCCTTCACCGGGTGAAACGAGAAGACGGTCGCGCGCGAGCGGGGGTGCGATCCGACCGGGTGACCTCCGGCGTGCCGACTCCCGAGGGCATGACAGGCGTCCTCCACGAGCACCGCGCCGGCGGCCTCGGCGAGGTCGGCGAGCCCGTCGAGGTCGCAGGGGCGTCCGGCGAAGTGGACCGCGGCGACGACCCGTGGGCGATCGCAGCGGGCGAGTGCCCGCTCCAGCGAATCGGGATCGAGGTTACCCGTCTCGGGGTCGACGTCGGCGATGACCGGGCGCGCGCCGGCGAGCACGGCTGCGGCCGCCGTGGCGACGAACGTGTTCGCCGGAACGACGACGTCGTCGCCCGGACCAACGCCGAGCGCGGCGTAGAGGGCGTGGAGCGCGGCCGTGCCGCTCGAGACGACGACGGTCTCCGAGGATCCCACCGCGGCCGCGAGCGCTCGCTCGAAGGCCGCGACCTCCGGCCCCTGGGTGAGCATCCGGGAGCGAAGGACGCGAACGACCGCGTCGACGTCGCTCTCGTCGATCGACTGACGCCCGTAGGGGATGCTCGGCTCGGTCATCCCGACGGGGCGAGCAGCGCGCGGATCACGTCGAGCCAGGCGTCGTCCCGGCGGAACACCACCAGCCCCCTCCGAGGCTTCTCGCCGGCGAGGAGCCGCCAGATGAACCCTCTCCCGAGGGACACCGTTCGTGCGGTGATCAAGACCGATCGCTCCTCGAGGGCCTCACGCGCCGTCTCCTCATCCCACGGTCACGGGCCGACGGATCGGCCCACGCGAGCCGGAAGTCTAGCAAAACTCCGTCGAGCGACCCACCGCCCTCGGCTCACGAGCCAGCCAAGTCTGGCGACGCCATCTCGCAGGGAGGCGCCGGTGGACACCGAGCCTGAAGCCGGAGGCGCTTCGCGATATGATCGTCTCGGAGAAGGAGGCGACCGGTATGGTCCAGGCCCCGGAGCGTCAGCGGTCCCTCCGAGCCGGACGAAAGACGCGAGTGACCGCGGCGGCATCGCTCTCGCAGATCGACTGACTTCCGAAGGGACGTCGGGCTCGGTCACCCCGACGGGGCGAGCAGCGCGCGGATCTCCTCGACGTCGAGCCAGGCGTCGTTGTCGTCGCTTCCGTAGCGGAAACCATCGGGCACCGCCGCGCCCTCGAGTGAGAGGCGCGACGCCTCGAACGAGTGACTCGGCTGAAGGACGAAGAGGTCGCCCAGGTCGATCGTGCGACGCCCGTCGTCCTCGCCGATCAGGAGCTCGTGGAGCTTCTCCCCGGGACGGATGCCGACGACCTCCCGCTCCACGCCCGGCGCGATGGCCTCGGCGAGGTCGGTGATCTTCACGCTGGGGATCTTGGGGATGAACACCTCGGCTCCGTGCATCATTCCGAGGCAGCGCTCGACGAATGCGGTCGCCTGCTCGAGGGTGATGAAGAAGCGTGTCATGCGCTCATCGGTGATCGGGATCTTCCCGCCGGAGGCAGCGCGCTCCCGGAACAGAGGGACGACGCTGCCCCGGCTCGCGAGGACGTTTCCGTAACGGACCACCGAGAACCGGGTCGGCGTTCCACTGGCATAGGCGTTCCCGGCGATGAAGAGCTTGTCGGCGCAGAGCTTCGTCGCGCCGTAGAGGTTGACCGGGTTGACGGCCTTGTCGGAGGAGAGCGCAACCACGCGCGAGACGCCAGCGTCGATCGCGGCGTCGATGATGTTCTGGGCGCCCAGGACGTTGGTCTTCACCGCCTCGAACGGGTTGTACTCGGCCGCCGGCACCTGCTTCAGTGCGGCGGCGTGGATGACGACGTCGACGTCGTGAAAGGCACGGTAGAGCCGGTCGCGATCGCGGACATCGCCCAGGAAGAAGCGAATCGCGGGATGGCGGATCTGCCTGGCGAGCTCCGACTGCTTGAACTCGTCGCGGCTGAAGACGACGATCCGCCTCGGGGTCGCGTCATCGGCGAGGAGTCGCCGGATGAACGCTCTCCCGAAGGACCCGGTTCCTCCGGTGATCAGGACCGACCGCTCCTGGGGAGGCTTCACGCGCCGTCTCCTTTGAACGTTTCGGCGGGACTCTCGGGACGCCCCGAGGACCGAAAAAGTCTAGCAGAAACTCGATCGAGCGACCGTCCCGCGGTATCACGCTGATGATGGGCCCGTATTCGTCCATAATGAGCTCGTGCCGCGCGGCCGGGGGAGGCCTCGAGTGGAAGCGAGCGCATCTCATTCGGTCGGAGCCCTCTCCGCGCTCTCGCTCGAGCGTCGGCGACCGCCGGCGCGGCGTCGTCGGGCGCTCCGCGTTCTGGTCGCCGCCGGCGTCTACCCTCCGAGCCACGGCGGCGGCGGTCTCCGGATCCATCGGACGTACCGACGTCTCGCCCGAATCACTCCGACCGAGGTGTTCGCCGTGGCCCGAGCGGGTCGGGGCGTCCCCGCAGGGCGGCGTGTCCACGACGGAGTCGTCACGCACCGGACGCGCGGCCCCGATCGGTTCGTGTCGCAGTTCGTGGAGGTCGGCCGCGCCGTCCTCACGAGTGGCCCCCATCGGCTCGACGCGATCCACGCGCTCGGGCAGTCGATGGTCGCCTACGCAGCCGCGACCTGGGCGCGGCTGCTCGGGATCCCGCTCGTGCGTGAGCTGACCGACCATCCGAGTCTTCCGGAGGGAGACCGGGCCGCCCTGCGCCTCCTGCGGAGCACCTTCACGGGCGCCGACCTGGCGGTCGCGATCAGCGCGTCCGTCGAGGAGTGGTACCACGAGATCGGCGTTTCGCCGGGTCGCGTGTGGACGCGTCCGAATCCGGTCGAGCTCGGACGGTTCTCGCCCTCGAGTCCGTCGGAGCGGCAACGCGCGCGTGAGAGGCTCGGGGCGGCGGACGGGGAGATCGTGCACTTGCTGCTCGGTCGATTCGCGGCCCGGAAGAACCAGCTCCTCGCGCTCGAGGCCCTGGCGCTCCTCTCGCCCGAGCATCGCCTCGTTCTCGTCGGACCGGCCTTCGACGAGGACTCTTCTTATCTCGAGCAGGTTCGTCGTCGAGTCGGCGAGCTCGCGGTCACGGACCGAACGATGATCCGGCCCGCCGCCGACCTCGACGTCGTCTCCTTGTATCACGCCGCCGACTCGCTCTGGCTACCGTCGCTCTCCGAAGGGTGCCCGAACGTGATGCTGGAGGCGCTCTGCTGCGGAGTCCCGGTGATCGCTTGTGACGACCTCGGGCAGGGGGATCGCGTGCGCAACGGATGGAACGGATGGAACGCGCCGCGCCGCGCGGACGCGTTCGCAGCCGCCGCGCGGCGAGTCGAAGCGACGCTCCTCGGGAGCGAGATTCGCCGGCGAATCGCCGCCGAGGCCGCGGACCGGTTCGATGCCGAGCGCCTCGATCGCGCCTTCATCGGGCGGCTCGAGGCGGTCGCCGGCCGTCGGCCCGGAAGGGACCGGCGCCCGCTCGTCCGCTCGGAGCGCTCGCGATGAACGACCCGACCGCGGCCGGGGCTCGCGACTACGCGTCGCGCCAAGCGATCCAGGCATCCCAGTACGCGCGCCCGTACCACTGGGACGAGGCCCGACGGGTGGAGGCGGTTCGATACGCCCGAACCACGTCCCTTCTGGCGGACCTGGCGACCGAGGCCCTCGATCGGTCGCGCGGCCGGATCACCGTCGCCGACGTCGGGTGCGGAGATGGACGTGGGACGTGGCTCCTCGTCGAGGAGCTCTCCCGGCGCGCCATGGACGTCCGGGCGGTCGGGGTCGACGTCTGCGCCGACGCCGTGCGGTGGGCGCGGGAACGAGTCGGCCCGCTCGACGCTCACGCCCGCTGCCGATTCGTTCACGGAGAGGCCGTGGACGTTCTCCGGGAGCTCCCGGACGACGGCGCGCCTCGAGTGGTCGTCTTGCGCGAGGTGATGGAGCACCTCGAGGAGGAGACGTTCGCGCTCCTGGCGCGCGTCATCGTGGCGGCGCCCGAGCCGACCGCCCTGCTCGTGACCGTGCCGTCGGTGAACTCTCCCGTCAGCGCGAAGCATCTCCGCCACTACAGCGCCGAGTCGCTGACCCGGCAGCTCGAGTCCGCCGGAATGGCGGTGGAGCGGCTGACGGGTTTCGGGTTTCGGCCTCGGTCCCTCTACGGTCCCCTCATCACGGCCAAGGCGATTCTCAACGGCGTACCGTTGCTCTGGCGAACGATGAACGCGACCTGGAGAGAGGTCCGGCCGGCGTGGGCGATCACGCTGGCGGCGCGGGCCTCTCGATCTCGGTGACGCGATCGGCGGAGGCAGCCGCCGCGATCAATCCGTCACAGAACGCGGCCAGGGCCGGGGCGTGGGATTCGATCGTGCGCGCCTCGACCCGTCCCCAGAAGGCCTCGCTCGGGAAGTCGAACGAGGCGGCGAGCGAAGCAGCGATCCAGAGCTCCAGGCGCTCATCGCTCGCCGGCGGCATCGAGAGCGCCTCTCGAGTCCGGTCGGCTACCTCGGCGTCCGGCCCGGCGACGACCAGCCCCTCACCGATGGCCGCGAACGGCGAGGCGCCGACGACGAGCGCGGGACGCCCGAGGAGGAGCGCCTCCCAGGCGGCCGTTCCGGTGATCACGGCGACGAGCTCGGCGCGCCGGATCATGTCGAATCCGTCGGCGAACGGCGAGATCAAGCGAGTGCGCGGGAGGCGTCGGATCCGATCGTAGAAGCCCCGCGGACGTCGGCCGAGCATCGGGAGGTGCTCCTTGACCACGAGCTCGAGCTCCTCGGGGATCGATCGGCGGAGGAGCTCGATGACCGCGAGCTGGTCGGTTCGCCAAGGCGCGAGGACCATCGTCGACGCCTCCGGATCGACGTGGAGAGGATAGAAGGCGAAGCGTTCAGGCGGATCCCTCCACGAGGTGAAGGGGCCCGCGCGGCCGAGCCGCCGCGCGCGCAGCGACTCTCGGAGATCGCTGGCGATCTGCTCGGACGTGGGAACCTCGCGCAGGTGGCTAGGCGCACGACGGAACCGCTCTCGCGCCGCATGGACGAGAGATCCGGCGGCCTGCTTCGCGATCGCCAGGGCGGAGGTTCGCTGCTCGAACGCGCGTCGTCGGCCGACGGAATAGTCGGGCGGTCTGGGCCGACTCCGGAAGTCCGCGAGCCAGCGACGAGCCCCCGGGCGAAAGGAGGCGATCGCGACGTCGTCTCGGAGGGAGCGCGAGAAGAGCCTGCGGACCGGGGCGAGGAGGCCGCGCGGCGAGTCGTCGAGCACGCGGCGCGTTCCGATCCGCGTCGACGCGATCCGACGGAACGGAACTCCGGTCACGCGGCAGGCCTCAGCGAGGGCGAGCGCGGGCGAGCCGGCCACGACGTAGGAGAAGACGACGTCGGGTGACTCCTGGTCGACGACGGAGAACGCCCACTCCAGGAGCCCGGTGACGTATCGGCGCACCGGGTCCGCGCTTCGGCAGAGACGACGGAGAGGTGAGGTCGGCAGGGTCGCGCCCGTCACCAGCGCTGCGCCGACGTGGCGGTCGGACACGATCAGCCTCGAGACGATGTCCGGATCGCATCGCGCCGCCAAGCTCGCCAGGCGAGCGGGGTCGCTCGGTCGGGCGAGCCACGTCGCTTCGAGGGCCGCGAGGTGATGGAGCGGAGCGATCGATGGGGCCCGCGCCGCGACCTGCGCCGCGACGGCGGCCTCGCCCGTCGCGAGCGCGCTCACCCTGAGAGCGGGGTCACGGCGGGCGAGCTCGTCGACGATCGCGAGAGGCCAGTGGACGAACCGAGGGGCGAAGACGACGAAAGCGTGCATCGGATCGGTCAGTCGTCGCCGCGAGCCGGGAGGATGGGCGCGAGGCGCTCGGCGAGGAGCTCGGTGAATCGGGCTCGACCCTCGGCGGAGAGATGGTCGCCGGCGGCGAAGTGCCGCAGAGCGATCCTGTCCTCCGACGAGAAGTCGAGGAGCGGGACTCCGTGCTCGCGTGCCCAGCGATCCAGGTCGTGATTGTACCGGACGAGATCCTCGGGGAGCGGCGTACCCGCCGCCGCACGACGCTTGCGGTAGCGAACGAGGACGAGGATGACCCCGCGAGATCTCGCGAGGTCGAGGATGCGCGGGAGGAGCGAGGACCCGACCACCTCGTCGAATCGAGGCGCGGGTGCTCGACGCGGCGAGCTCTCGTCGGCGCCGAGCTCGGGGATCATCCGATCCTCGGCGAGCTCGCGAGCGAGGGCTCGGCGGACCTCTGGCTCTTCGACGCCAGTCAGGGCCGCGGAGACTGATCGGACGTGCGTGTCGACGAGGGAGTGCAGGGTGATCCCGTCTCGGTAGATGGCCCACCGGCGGAACAGCTCGGAGCGGACGGGACCGCGCGCCGGTCGCCACGCGAGCTCCTCGAGGACGGGCTCGTGGCTCGAGCTCAGGGCAGCCACGGCCGGAGCGTAGGGGCCGAGCGTCCGGTAGGTCGGGTCGGTCAGAACCGAGTCCCGAAAGCAGAGCACGACCGCGTCGGGGGCGGTCGCGTCGGCGGCTAGGATGAAGTTCTTCAGGGCGAGGAAGTACCAGGCCGTCGCGGCGCCGCCGTGCGAGACCGCGGTGACCGGGCGGTCGAGCGCGCGGGCGAGGAGATCGGGATCGACGCCCTCGCCGACCATCGAGTTGCCGATCACGACGACGTCGTACGGTCCGTCCGCCATCTGCGACTCGATCCGGTGGATCTTCCGCTCGGCGATGACGCCGCCGTGGAGGAGGCTCGACCCGATGACGATCGCGGTCACCGCGGCGGCGTGGGCGGCCGCGGGCCAGACCCGGGTCGTCGGGGCCTCGGGCGCGTCCGTCGTCGGCGGCGAGATCGAAGCCGGCGAGTCGTCCGGCCCCTCAGAACTGGAAGTAGATGAAGCTCTGCTCACCTTCATGCCCCAGGACGACGGTCAGGAGAATCATCGCGGCGTGCGCGAAGACGCGCGCTCCCGCGGCGAGGCGGCCCGGGCGCTCACGCGAGAGCCAGCCCAGTCCGCCGAGGAGCGTCGCGTAGAAGGCCACGAACGAGGCGACCGTCGCGGCCGCGACGAGGGCGTCTCCCTCGACCCCGATCGGGCTCGTCAGCGCGGCGAGCCACCAGGCGAGGCTCGACGCCCGGAAGAGTGACCAGCCGATGAGAGTCCACCCGAGCATGACCGCTCGCGCCCCGGCTGTCGAGACGACTCCTCGAGGCCTCCACCGACCGCCGAGGCCGAGGCGGTGATACCCGAACACGAGGAAGGCGTGGTAGAGCCCCCACGCGACGAAGTGCCAGGCCGCGCCATGCCACAGGCCCGAGAGCCCCAGCGACGCGACGAGCACCGCGACGAACCGCACCGGCCGGTCTGCGCGTCCCCCCAGCGGGATGTACACGTAGTCCCGGATCCAGCTCGAGAAGGAGATGTGCCAGCGTCGCCAGAAGTCGGAAGGGCTCACCGCGGCGTACGGATGGTCGAAGTTCTCCATCAACTCGAAGCCCAGGAGGCGGGCGATCCCCCGCGCGAGATCGGTGTACGCGGAGAAGTCGGAGAGGATCTGGACGGCGAAGGCGGCCGTTCCGACGGCGAAGAGGACCAGGGGGGGAGACTCGAGGAGATACACCTTCCCGACCATCGGGGCCAGGTTGTCGGCGACGACGAGCTTCTTGAAGTATCCGGACACCAGGAGCGGGAAGGCGCTCGAGAAGCGCGGCCAGCTCCACGTCCGGCGCGCCTCCACCTGGGGGAGGAGCCGACCGGCGCGTTCGATCGGGCCGGCGACGAGCTGGGGGAAGAGGGCGACGAAGACGGCGACGTCGAGGAAGCTCGTGCGCGCTTCGATCCGTCCGCGGTAGACGTCGATCGTGTAGCCGAGGGTCTGGAACGTGTAGAAGGAGATCCCGACCGGCAGGAAGACGCGGAAGGTGATCGGGTCGAGCTCGAGGCCGACGCTCGTGAGGACCGCGTGGACGTTGTCCGCGAAGAAGTTGAAGTACTTGAAGGCGCCGAGCAGGCCTAGGTTCGTGGCGAGGCTGACGCCGAGGAAGATCCTGCGCTGAGCGGGGCGGGCCGCGATGCCGCGGGCGCAGCCGTAGTCGACGATCGTCGAGGTCGCGATCAGGATGCAGAACCACGGGTGGATCCACCCGTAGAAGACGTAGCTGGCGACCAGGAGGGCGACGTTCTGGGCCCTTCGCCAGCGGCCGAGGGCCCAGTAGACGCCGAAGACGACGACGAGGAAGAAGTGGAACTCCCAGTCGGTGAACGTCACGGCGCCCGGGCGCTGGCGAGCGCCTCCAGGTATCGGTCGGCCATCGACCCCGCGGTGTAGCGCTCGGCGATGGTGTCACGGGCCGCTCGCCCGAGCCGCTCGGTGAGCGCGTCGTCGACCAGAACGCGGCGGAGCTGCGCGGCGAGCGGCGCCGGCCCCTCGCCGTCGACCAGCAGGCCATTGTCCCCGTCGACGATGACGTCGGCCGCGCCGCTCACCGGCGTGGAGACGACGGCGAGCCCGTGCGCCATCGCCTCGAGGAGGGCGTTCGCCATCCCCTCGACGACCGAGCTACTGACGAACGCGCGGGCGCGGGCGAGCACCTCGTGGGGGCGGTCGTGGAAGCCGCGAAGGAAGACGGTGTCCGCGAGGCCCTCCTCGCGGATCCGGGCGGCGAGGCGGGCGCGCTCGGGACCCTCGCCGTAGATCTCGAGGGTCGGCGTCTCGGTGAGCCCGTCAGCGTCCCGGAGGAGCAGACCCCAGGCGTCCAGGAGTCGGTCCAGGTCCTTCTGCCAGACGAGGCGGCCGAGCGCGACGACGCCCTGGCGCGGACGCCCGGTGGCCACGCGGTCGACGGCCTCGAGGTCGACGCCGTTCGGCGCGAGGACGATCCGGTCAACCGGGATGCCGGCCTCGACGAGCTCGCGCCGGATCGTCGTGGTCGTGGCGAGGAACCGATCCGCTCCACGCACGATCCGGGCCACGACTCCGCCGAGCGGCTCACGCCGGGCGCGGGGGAAGTCGGCGCCCGCGCCCGAGCTCTGGAGGCGCACGACGACCGGTCGGCCGACGACGCGGCCGACCACGACGGCGGTCGCGACGTAGTGGGAGACGGAGCTCGCAATGGCCCCCCGGCAGCGCGGGAGGAGACGCAGGAGCGTCCAGGCGAGGGCGAGGTTGAAGAGGAGCGGACCGAGGAACGCGACGGTCGGAAAGGGCAACCGCCGGACAGGCACGCCCTCGACCCGATCACTCGCCGGGAGTCCGCGGAGGCGTCGAGTGAGGACGAGGACCGGGATGCCGCGGCTTCGGAGCTCGCGGGCGACGCGGAGGAGGGCGACCTCGGTGCCTCCGACGAGCGGATGGAAGCCGAACGCGACGATCAGGACGGGCGCCCGCGGACGGCAGGGGGAGGCTCGCATGACGCCGACGATCAGTCCGCGCGGCCCGGGTAGAACCGAAGCACGCGCACGCCGTCGAGGGCGCCGGCGGCGCGGGCGGCCTCGAGGTCGCGGGCGACGCGGCCGTGCTCGACGAGGACGAGGACGGCCGCCGCCCCTCGGACCAGGGCCGCGAGGTCGTCGCCGTAGCCCATGCCCGGGACGAGGGGGTCGTGCTGCTCGACGGTCAGCCCTTCCGCGCGGAGGCGCTCGACGATGGCGGTCGCGGGGCTGCTCCGCACGTCGTAGGTCTCGGGCTTGTAGGCGGCGCCGAGGGCGACGATGCGGCCGTCGCCGGGATCGCCGAGCTCGGCGCGAATACGCGTGGCGATGCGCTCGGGCTGCTCGTCGTTGATCGTTCTCGCCGTTCGGAGGAGCCGGGCTCCGTCGCGGTCGGTCTCGGCGAGGAACCAGGGGTCGACCGGGATGCAGTGGCCGCCGACGCCGATCCCGGGCATGAGGATCCCGACGCGGGGGTGACAGTTGGCGAGGTTGATAGCCTCCACCGGGTCGACCTCGAGCCCTTCGCAGAGGCGGGCGAGCTCGTTCGCGAGGGCGACGTTGACGTCGCGGTAGGCGTTCTCCATCAGCTTCACCGACTCCGCCGTCACGTCGTCGGTGATGAGGAGCTTGCCCTTCGCGAACGAGGCGTAGAGGGCGCGGGCGGCCTCGGCGCTCCGGTCGTCGACCCCGCCGAAGAGGCGGTCGTTGTGGACGATCTCGAGGAAGACGTTGCCGGGCAGGATCCGCTCGGGGCAGTGACAGAGCATCACGTCGCCGGGCACGGCGTGCCCCGACCGCTCGAGGATCGGCTGGATCACGTCGCGGCACGTCCGCGGCGGGACGGTCGACTCGACGATGACGAGGTTGCCCGGGCGCAGGTGCGGCACGATCGCCTCGGCCGCGGCGCGCACGGCCGAGAGATCGGCGGCGCGCCGGTCGGGGTCGAGCGGCGTCGGGACCGCGAGGATGAAGACGTCGGCGGGCTCGGGCGTCGGCGAGCCCCGGAGGTTCTCGCGGACGGCCGGCTCCTGGCGGATCGCCGCGATCTCCTGCTCGGTGATCGGCAGGACGTCGCCGGCGATCGCCTCGAGCACCTTCGCGTCGAGGTCGACGCCGACCACCTCGTGCCCGCCGCGGGCGAGCATGATCCCGAGCGGCAGACCGACGTAGCCGCATCCGAGGACGACGACCCGGCGCCGCTCGCTCACGGCGCGAACGCGCTCGGCGCGGCGACGTCGATGCCCACGGCGCGAACGAGCGCGGCGGCGATCCGGGCGCACGCCTTCCCGTCGCCGTAAGGGCTGGCGCCCGGGCGCATCCGCTCCCACGCATCGCCGCGGGGGAGGAGCTCGTCGAGCGCGCCGAGGATCGTCTCGGTCTCGGTGCCGACGAGGCGCGAGGCGCCCGCCTCGACCGCCTCGGGGCGCTCGGTGTTCTCGCGGACGACCAGGACGGGGACGCGCAGCGACGGCGCCTCCTCCTGGATCCCGCCCGAGTCGGTCACGATCACGGTCGAGCGCTTCATCACCCAGACCAGCGCGTCGTAGGGGAGCGGCGCGAGGAGGCGCACGTTCGGCAGGCCGGAGAGGGCGTCGAGGGCGGCGTCGCGGACGTTCGGGTTGAGGTGGACCGGGAAGACGACCTCGACCTCGTCCGGCCGTTCCGTCGCGACGCGTCGGAGCGCCTCGAAGGCGTGCGCGTGCCCCTCGCCGAAGCTCTCGCGGCGATGCAGGGTCACCAGGATGAGCTTGCGGTCGGTCGCCTCGAGCCCGTCGAGGCCGAGGGCGGCGTCGGGCAGGCGGTCGCGCTCGGCGATGTCGAGGAGCGCGTCGATCACCGTGTTGCCGGTCACGAGCACGGTCGCCGGGTCGATCCCGTCGGCGAGCAGGTTCGCCTCCGAGGTGGCCGTCGGCGGGAAGTGGAGGTCGGCGACCGGCCCGAGGAGGCGCCGGTTCATCTCCTCGGGGAACGGCGAGCGCTTGTTGCCGGTCCGCAGGCCGGCCTCGACGTGGGCGACCTGGATGTCGGAGCCGTGGAGGAACGCGGCCAGGCCGCACGCGAACGCGGTCGTCGTGTCCCCCTGGACCGCGACGACGGCCGGCCGGATCTCGTCGAGGAGCGACGAGAACGCGGTCAGCGCCCGCGCGGCGACCTCGGTCGGCGTCTGGCCGGGCCGCATGAGCCCCATGTCGTGATCGGCCGCGAGGCCGAACACGGCGAACACCTGATCGAGCATCTCCTTGTGCTGGCCCGTCGAGACGACGAGCGTCTCGACGGCATCGCCGTGGGCGGCCCGGAGGTGGGCGACCAGCGGGAGGAGCTTGATCGCGTCGGGCCGCGTCCCGACGACGACGACGATCCGGGGCCGCTCGCTCACAGCTCGTAGACCTCGCGCATCCAGTCGATCGTCTTCGGGAGCCCCTCCTCGAGGGTGATCGACGGGTCGTGGCCGAGGTCCCGGATGGCCTTGTCGACGTCGGGCCGCTTGTTCGTCACGTTCGCCTCCTCCTTCGGGAGGTAGGTGACGAGCGAGTCGTCGCGACCGACCCGCTCGAGGATCATCTCGGAGAGCTCGCGGACGCTCCGGTACTCGGTGCCGCCGACGTTGTAGGTCTCTCCCGACCGGAACCGCTCGACGCCGCGGACGAGCGTCGCCATCAGGTCGTCGACGTACATGAACACCCGGTGGTAGCCCTCGAAGACGGTGTAGGGCTCGCCCTTGAGCGCCCGGTAGGCGAAGAGGCAGACGACGCTCCGGTACGGGTGGTAGCGCTCGCCCGGCCCGTAGGCGTTGAAGAAGCGGAAAACCATCGTCTCGGTGCCCTGCTGCTCGATCGAGTTGCGGATCTGCTGCTCGTTGACCCACTTGCTGATCGCGTAGTCGTTCAGGTGCACCGGGGAGCGCGCGTCGAGCGCGTCCTCGCGGTAGGGGACGCCCTCGGGGAGCTCGCCGTAGACCTCGCTGCTGCTCGCGAAGATAACTCGGAACCTTCGCCGCTCCTGGAGCCGGATGAGGTGCTTCGTCCCGATGACGTTCGTCTTCCAGAGCTGCTCGTAGTGGTCCTCGCCGTTGAGGCGGCCGAACTCGGCGGCGAGGTGGTAGACGAGGTCGCCCTCGCCGAGCTCGAGGTCGTCGACGACCCGCTGCAGCTGCCGGAACTCGGCGAGGTCGCAGCGCCGGTAGCGCTCCTGCCAGGAGTGCTCGACGCCGGTGACGTGCACCTCGAATCCGGCGGCGCCGAGGGCGGCGACGAGAGGTCGGCCCAGGGTGCCGAGCCCGCCGGTCACCAGGATGCGGCGGGGTCGGAACGGGGTGTCGCTCATCGGAGGGTCCTCGCGGGGCCGGGTCCGCGCCCGGGCGCGGGGCGCGTCACCTTACGGCGTGGAGCGGGAGGGGACAAGCGGGGCGCGCGGAACGGTCACCGGTCGCGGATCGGCCAGATGGTGACGGACCGCGCCGTCACCCAGACGAGGCGGTCGCCCGCGATGAGCAGCTCGCCGGGGATCGCATCCTCCTTCGCGAGCGAGGCGACGACGCGAACGTCTCCGGGGGACGCGAGGACGATCCCCTCGAGGCTCGGCACGAGGACGGCGCCGAGGCCGCCCGGACGCGACACGACGAGGGCGCGCCCGGGGAGGGCGGCGGTCCGGCCGAGCGCGGCGCGCGTCTCGAAGTGCCATCCGGGCGCGAGCGCGGGGAGGGTCGCCGTCGCGACGCCGGAGACGCCGGTCAGGACGACGCGGCCGTGCGCGACCCCGTCGAGCCGTCCGCCTCGGGACGTCGTCGCGAGCCGGACCCCATCGTCGATCCGGATGAGCTCGACCCGGGCCGAGTCGGTCGGAGCGTGGACGAGCACGTCGTCGAGGAGGAGAGGGGGCGACCACTCGTCGGGCTCGTTCACCCGCTTGCTCCAGGCGACGCGTTGACGCTCTCGCGTGGCCCGGAAGCGGCGCTGCTCGTCGACGATCGACCGGTCGTGGAGCCGAAGCCAGCGGATCGCGCCCGTCTCGGGATCGAGGCTCGCGAGGGCGCCCGCGTTGGTCGTGACGACGAGGTCGTCACCGCGCGCGGAGATCGCCGCGACCGGCGGTCGCAGGCTCAGAAGGCCCCGGTAGATCGCGTGGGGGAGGACGTCGGGGAGCTGGGTGGCCGTCCAGCGGAGGCGCTCGCTCCGCGCGACGCGCGCGGCCCAGCGGAGCGCGCCGGTCGCGCGGTCGAGGGCGACGACCCACGCCTGCTCGGGCGAGGCGGCGGAGAACGCGGCGACGGCGACGGCGTCGCCGGGGATCGGCTCCGGCGCGCCGACGGCGACGAGGCCGCCGCCGATCTGGTCGAGCGAGCGGCGCCAGCTCAGCGCGCCGTCGCGGGCGGAGACGGCCACCACCGCGGCGACGGACGCGTCCGCCGGCACCGGGTTCGGCCAGCGAACGCGCATCCAGGTCGGAACGAGGGGCGACGGCGGCGGGGCGAGGGTCGCGAACGCGACGTCGCGCTCGACGCGGACGCCGAACGTCGGCGGCAGACGCTGCGAGGCGTGGATCCGACCGGCGCGGCCCTCGAGTCGGCTCGCGCCCGCCGGCGCGGCGACTCTCCACACGACCTTGCCGGCGACCAGATCGAAGCCCCGGAGCTCGGAGCCCGTATGGATGAGGACGAGATCGGAGCCCGGGACGGCGCTCGCCCGCGGCTCGACGGAGTCGGGGCTCCTCACCTCGGCGACGGCGAACCGGGCGCTCGCGGCGGTCGGCACGCCCGACCTCGCCGTCGCGCCCGCGAGGTCCGGGAACGGCAGGGTCGCGGAGGCGACGCCCGATGCGGAGAGCGCGCGGTGCGGAGGGTCGGCCGGCCTCGCCCGGTCGAGGACGCCCTCGACGGCGTCGAGCGCGTCGCGGGCGCGCCGCGCCACTCGCGGGGAAAGCTCCTCGACGAGGAGACCCCGGAGGACCGACCGGGCGGCGCGGAGGCTGCCGGCCTCGACGAGGCCGCTCGCCGCCACGAGGAGGGCGCGGTCGGTCCCCTCGAGCGCTCGATACGAGGACGCGACGCGGACCAGGTGCTGCGGCGAGCCGCTCGCCCGCGCCCGGGCGAGGGCGCGTCGACCTTCCCCCTCGAAGCGGCGGACGAACGCGGCGCGGAGCGGCGGCGGCGCGGCGGTCACGCGGCGGCGGACCAGCTCGGCGCACGGCCGGTAGAGGCGCTCGTCATCCGGGTCTGGACCGAGCATCTCGGACCGGGCCGCGAGGAAGCCGAGCGCCTTCGCGCCGTCATCCCACCTCCCCTTCGCGATCGCCCGGTCCAACGCCGCGAATCGTTCGACGACGGCGGCGTCGCCCGGGACGGTGACGCCGACGAGCGCGGCCGGGGTCGTGGCGAGTCGCGGCGCGGCGGGCTCGTCGTCGGCCTCGGCCGTGCAGAGCCAGAGGACGGTGAGGACGGTCGCCGTCAGGAGCGTGGCCGGGACGATCGCGCGCGGAGAAGGGCGTGGCGTGGCGGCGGGGGAAGGCATCGCGCTCATTCTAGCATCGGCGGGCGCCGCGCTCAGACGGAGATCCCCTTCCAGCGGCCCGACCGGAAGCGGAGCCACGACGCGAGGGCGAAGCTGATCATGTAGCCGACGTAGGCGAGCCAGACGATCGTGATCGGCGCCTTCAGGACGAGGGCGAGAACGACTGCGAGCGGGACGAAGATCCCCCAGCCGGTGACGAGCTCCGCGATCAGGACGTAGATCGTATCGCCCGCGCCGTGGAGCGAGCGGGCGTAGATGATCCCGACGGCGTCGATCCCCTGGGCGAGGGCGACGATGACGAACGGGGCGACGCCCACCTCCACGACCGAGTCGAACGTCGTGAAGATCGACACGATCGGCCGGGCGAGAACGGCGTAGAGGACGCCGAGGGCTGTGACGCTGAGAAAGCCGAGGCGCGCCGCCATGTCGCCGTAGCGGGTCGCAATCTCGGGGCGCCCGGCGCCGAGGCTCTGCGCGATCAACGTGGCCGCCGCGAGGCCGGTGCCGAGCGCGACGTGGAACGGGAGGCTGTGGACCTTGAAGACGATGTTCGCGGCGGCGGCCTCGTCGGTGCCGACCTGCTCGATGATCGCGATGAAGGTGTAGAAGCAGGTGAGGGCGAACGCCTGGAAGACGCGGGGCAAGCTCACTCGGATGATCGAGCCCACGAGCGCCCGATCGACGCCGCCGAAGCGCAGGGTGCCGTAGCGGGCGCGGAACGTGGGGAGCGCGACGGCGATCAGGCACGCGACCGCGCCGAGGCTGATCGAGATCGTGGTGGCGAGGGCGGCTCCGTCGGTGCCCATCGCCGGGATCGGGCCGAGGCCGAAGATCAGGATCGCGTTCAGGACGACGTTGGTGAAGTTGACCCCGACCATCAGCCACATGCTGAACTTCATCCGGCCGATGCCAAAGAAGAAGCCGCGGAACGTGTAGGTGATCATTGCCGGCAGGAGCCCGAGCGCCCGGATCGCGAAGTAGCTGGTGGCGAGGTCGGCGACGAGCTCGTTCTTCGAGGCGAGGAACGGGATCCGCGCACCCCACCAGCCGGCGACGCTCGCCACGCCGCCCGCGACGAGGGTGATGATCAGCGCGCCGTCGAGGACGCGTCCGGCCTCGCGCTCGTCGCCCTCCCCGACGCGCCGGCCGGCGATCGCCTGCGTCCCGACCTGCACGGCGCCGAGGATCACGACGGCGATGAGCGCCGCGAACGTCGCGAGGCCGACGGCGGCGAGCTCGTTCTCGCCGAGGCGACCGACCATGACCGTGTCGGCGATGTCGAGGACCGTGTGGCTGAGCGTCCCGATCACCACCGGCACGCCGTAGAGGACGACGTCCCGGGCGAGCTGCCGGTCGGACGGGTCGGCCTGACGCAGCCCCGGGGGGAGCGCCTCGTCGCGGACGCTGGTCGCGGAGGGCTGCGAGGCTTCGGGCTCGTCGGAGGAGGCGGGGTCGGTCATGGGCGAGGCGATGGCGTCGGGTCGCCGCGGGCGGCTACCGGCCGCGTTGCTCGAGCAGGGAGCGGGCGGCGAGGAGCTGGGGGTCGCGTGGGCTGCGCGTGATCCGGTCGTCGAGGAGCGCGAAGGCGTGGTCGTCACGCCCGTCGTCGGCGAGGGCGAGGGCGAATCGCCGCCAGGTCACCGGGTCGTCGGCGCCATGGCGGAACGCCTCGCGATAGTGGTCGATGGCGCGCGACGTCACGGTCTCGAGCTTCGCCGCGAGGAGGTGAAGCTCCCGCGCGCGCTCGTGGGTGGTCGTCATGGAGGCCAGGAGGACCAGGTCGAGGTCGGCTCGTGAGACGCTCGTGCCTGGCTCCGGCCGTGCCGTTGGACTCTCGAAGGCGTCGGGCACGCCGGGGAGGGGTCCGAGCCTGTCGATCCCGGCGGTGGCGTGGGCGAGCGCGGCGCGGGGGTCGCCTGCCTTCTCGGCCTCGAGCGCGTCGAGGTAGGCGCTCGAGACCTCGAGATGAAGCGCGCGAACCTGCTCGACGAACAGAGCGATCACCAGCTCGCGCCTCTCGGCGAGGGCCTTCTGGAGTCGGGCGCGCTCGGCCTCGGGCCGATCGGTGATCCGGTCGAGCGCCGGCGCGCGGCCGGCCGCGAGCGCGCGCCCGAGCTCGGCCTCGGAGATCGACCCGTCTCCGTCGGCGTCGTGGGCGAGGAGGAGCGCCGCCTGGGCGTCGGTCGGTGCCCACGCGGGCGTCAGCTCGGCCCGGAGCTTCGCGAGGTCGGGGCCGGGGTCACCGGAGTCGCCATCGGCGGACGTCGCATTGTCGTCGGTCGCCAGGTCGGCGCTCGGGTCGTTCGCCGCGGGCGGCGGACAGCCCGAGGCCGCGGCGAGGAGCAGCGCGGCGAGGGCAGCGCCGATCCGCGGATCGGGGCAGGGGCCATTCATGGAACGTCTCCACCGAGGGGGACCACTGATGTCGCACCTTGCGGACACGAGCGCAAGGGAGTGTCATGGAGACATGAACGAGCCGACGGCGACGACGATCTTTCGAGTCGAGGACGCGCGGGTCGTCTTCCCGGGCGGCGCGGTCGGGCTCGACGGCGTCACCCTCGAGATCCGGGCCGGCGAACGGTTCGTGATCGTCGGGGAGAGCGGCGCTGGCAAGACGACGCTGCTCCGACTCCTCGTCGGGCTCGGTCGGCCGACCGCGGGGCGGGTTTGGCTCGACGGAGGCACCACGGGGCCGGCGGCGCCGAGCGAGCTCCGCGGACCGGCCGAGCGGGCGTTCCGACGCCGCGTCCAGCTCGCGGGGCAGGATGCGCGCGACGCGCTCGACCCGGCGCTGCCCGCGGGCGCGGCGGTGGCGCAGGGATACGCCCTCGCACGACCCGAGCTGCCGAAGGCGGACCGGCTGCGCGCGGCGAGGACGCTCCTCGGCGAGCTCGCCCTCGCGCCCGATCGGATCGACGCGCCGCCCTCGCGTCTCTCGGGCGGACAGTGTCGCCGCGTCGTCGTCGCGCGGGCGCTCGCCGCGCTCGGGTTCGTCCCGGGGGAGAGCGAGGGCGAGGCCGGTCCGGGTCGATCCGGCGCGAGCGGGGCGCTCCTCCTCGACGAGCCGACGGCCGGGCTCGATCCCGACCGGGCCGCGGCGCTCCTCGCGACCCTCGAGTCGGCGCGGCGGGCGCGATCGCTCGCCCTCGTGATCGTGACGCACGACCTCGCCGTCGCGCGGCGGGTGGCCGACCGGCTCGTCGTGATGCAGGCGGGCCGGGCCGTCGCGGCCGGATCGCGCGAGGAGCTGTTCGCCGGCGACGGGAGCTTCGTCTCCGAGGCGCCATACGCCCGCGCCCTCTCGGCGTCGCTCGCGGAGCGGGATCGCGCCCTGTCCGCCTGGAAGGCCTGATCGATGCGGTCCGCTGCTCCTCCCTCGCTTCGAGCCCCGGGCGCCGTCCTGCTCGTCTCGTGCTACGAGCTCGGGCACCAGCCGCTCGGTCTCGCGTCGCCGCTCGCCGCGCTCGAGGCGGCCGGGTTCGCGCCGGCGGCGCTCGATGTATCGGTCGCCCCGCTCGACGAGGCTGCGGTCGGCCGGGCCCGCCTCGTCGCGATCTCGGTGCCGATGCACACCGCCCTCCGCCTCGGGATCGAGGTCGCCCGCGCGGTCCGCACGGCTCGCCCGAACGCGTTCGTCGTGCTCTACGGCCACTACGCCGAGCTCAACGCCGAGTGGCTCCTGGGCGAGGGGATCGCGGATGCGACCCTCGCGGGCGAGACCGAGGGCGCGCTCGTCGCGCTCGTCGAGGCGGTCGGCGCCGGCGAGCCCGTCGAGGCGCGGGGCGCTCCGGTGCTCGCGAAGGTGCCGCTGGCGACGCCGTCGCGGGCGGCGCTCCCGCCGCTCTCGAAGTACGCGCGCCTCGTGCGAGGCGGCGCGACCGAGCTCGCCGGCTACGTCGAGGCGAGCCGCGGATGCCTCCACCGGTGCCGTCACTGTCCGATCCCGCCGGTCTACGACGGGCGGTTCTTCGTCGTGCCGCGAGACGTCGTCCTCGCGGACGTCCGGCAGCAGGTGGCGGCGGGCGCGCGTCACATCACGTTCGGCGACCCCGATTTCCTGAACGGACCGGGACACGGCCTCCCGATCATGGAGCAGCTTCACCGCGAGCTGCCCGAGATCACCTTCGACGTCACCGCGAAGGTCGAGCATCTTCTCCGGCACGCCGAGGCGCTCCCGCGGCTGGCCGCGAGCGGCTGCCTCTTCGTCGTCAGCGCGGTCGAGGCGCTCAGCGACCACGTCCTGCAGATCCTGGACAAGGGCCACGACCGGGCCGACGTCGTCCGTGCGCTCCGGCTGACCCGGGAGGCGGGCCTCGTCCTGCGGCCGACGTTCGTCCCGTTCACCCCGTGGACGAGCCTGGAGGACTATGTCGCGTTGATCGACTTCGTCGAGGAGGAGGGAATCGTCGGGCACGTCGATCCGGTGCAGCTCGCGATCCGGCTCCTCGTGCCGCCGGGCTCGCTCCTCGCGGAGCACGAGGCGTTCCTCCCGCACCGGGGCGCGCTCGATCGCGCGGGTCTCGTGTGGCGCTGGGCGCACCCGGACCCGCGGATGGATGAGCTTCAGCGGCGGCTCCTCGGGGTCGTCGACGCGGGGGCGGATGACGCCGCGCCGGGCGAGATGTTCGCGGCCGTGGCCGCGGCGGCGCGTGACGCGGCGGGCCTCGCGTCCGTCGCGGTCTCGGTCTCGGGGGGAAGCGTCGTCGAGGCGCCGCGGCTGAGCGAGGCCTGGTTCTGCTGAGCGGAGCCGACCGAGGGCCAGTTCGGCCCTCTCCGGAACGAGCAGCTCTGATGCCGCGACTGCTGCTCCTGATCCCGACGACCACCTACAAGACGACCGACTTCGTCGAGGCGGCGCGGCGCCTGGACGTCGACGTGGTGATCGCGAGCGAGAAGCCGAGCACCCTCGAACGCGCGTTGCCGAATCATCTCTGGACGCTCGATCTCGGCGCGCCCGAGGCGGCCGCGGCCGACGTCGCGGCGCGCAGCGCGGGCCGTCCCATCGACGCCGTCGTCGCGGTCGACGAGCTGACGACGGTCGTCGCCGCGGCCGTGGCGGAGCGGCTCGGCCTGCGGACGAACCCGGTCGAGGCCGTCCGCGCGTCTCGAAGCAAGGCGTTGCAGCGGCCGCGGCTGCGAGACGCCGGCGTCCGCGTGCCCGAGTTCCGGCTCGCCTCGCTCGACGACGACCGCGACGCGCTCGCCGCGGACACGTCCTATCCGTGCGTCGTCAAGCCGACGTCGCTCTCGGCGAGCCGCGGCGTGATCCGGGCCGACGACCCCATCAGCTTCGTCGCGGCGGTCGGCCGCATCGACGCCATCGTCGAGCGGGCGATCGAAGAGGAGGCGGTCGACCGGGGGGCCGACCGGTCGATCCTGATCGAGCGGTTCGTGCCCGGCGGCGAGGTCGCCCTCGAGGGGCTGCTCATCGACGGCTCGCTCCGGGTGCTCGCCCTCTTCGACAAGCCCGATCCGCTCGACGGCCCCTTCTTCGAGGAGACGATCTACGTCACACCGTCCGAGCTCGACGAGGAGCTCCAGCGGGCGATCGCCGACGAGGTCGAGGCGGGCTGCCGCGCCCTCGGCCTCGCCCACGGGCCGATCCACGCCGAGCTCCGCCTGCCTCCGGCGGGGCCGACGATCCTCGAGATCGCGGCGCGGACCATCGGCGGTCTCTGCGCCCGGACGCTCCGCTTCGGGACGGGGCGCAGCCTCGAGGAGCTCGTCCTCCGCCACGCCCTCGACCTCGAGCTCGACCTCGAGCGCCAGCCACGCCCGGCGGGCGTCATGATGATCCCCATCCCCCGAAGGGGAACCCTCGAGCGCGTCGGAGGAGTCGAGGAGGCCGAGGCGGTCGAGGGAGTCGAGGACGTGACGATCACCGCCCACCGCGGCCAGCTCCTCGAGCCGCTCCCCGAAGGCGCCCGCTACCTCGGCTTCATCTTCGCCCGCGCCGAGTCCCCCACCGCGGTCTGCACCGCCCTCCGCCAGGCCCACGCCCACCTGAACATCGCGATGGCCGAACCTTCCACGCAGTAATGAGTTACACCCCAAGGGGTCAGGTCCAGTATTTTTATGGTTTACCGGTGGAAATGGTAAAAATACTGGACCTGACCCCTGGGGGTGTAAGCGTCGGTGTTGTCGGGGCTTGAGGCGGGGGAGTGTTCAGGGTGGGGCGGCGAAGTGGTTCACGGGGCCGTGGCCGGCTCCGAGGTCGGGGGCGGTTTCGATCGCTCGGGTGAGGAAAGCCTTCGCGGCTCGGACGGCCTCTTCGAGGGCCCGGCCCTGGGCGAGGAGGGCGGTGATCGCCGCGGAGAGGGTGCAGCCCGTTCCGTGGCGGGCCTTGCCGGGGACGCGGGGGGCGTCGAGGGCGATGGTCCTCTCGGCGGTGACGAGGAGGTCGGGGCTTCTCGCTCCCTCGAGGTGGCCTCCCTTCACGAGCACCGCTCCGACTCCCGTCTCGAGGAGCCGTCGGGCGATGCGCTCCATCGCTTCGGTGTCGCGCGGCTCGGGCTCTCCGACGAGTGCGGCGGCCTCGGGGAGATTGGGGGTGACGAGCGCGGCGGTCGGCAGGAGCCGGTCGCGGACCGCGGCGAACGCCTCGTCGTCGACGAGGCGCTGTCCTCCCTTCGCGACCAGGACGGGGTCGACGACGAGCGGCGCGTGCAGCGCGCGGACCCGCTCGGCGACGGCGGCGACGATCGCCGCGGAGCCGAGCGCTCCGGTCTTGAGGGCCGCGGGCGGGATGTCCGCCGTGACGGCGTCGATCTGGGCGGCGACCGTCGCGGCCGTGACCGGCTCGATGGCCGTCACGCCGCGCGTGTTCTGCACCGTCAGGAGGGTGATCGCGCTCGCGCCGTAGACGCCGAGCTGATGGAACGTCTTGAGGTCCGCCTGAACGCCCGCGCCGCCCGAGGGATCGCTCCCCGCGATGGTGAGGGCGACGGGCGGCGGGGGCATCGGCGCGCGGTGGCTACTTGCCGGCGGAGATGTAGGGGTTCGACCCCTCGGCGTGGTTCGTCACGTCGACGATCTCGCGGATCTCGGGGACGCGTTCCTTCAGCATCCGCTCGACGCCCATCTTGAGGGTCGCGTCCGCGGCCCCGCAGCCCTGGCAGCCGCCGAGCATCTGGACGTAGGCGACGTCGTCGTCGTAGTCGACGAGCGAGATCATCCCGTTGTGATGCGCGATCATCGGGTTGATCTCCGCGTCGAGGAGCTCCTGCACCTTCTTCTTGCGCTCGAGGTCCTCGCCGGAGCCGCTGCCCTTGACGCCCTCTGGCCAGAGCGTGGCGGGATCCTCGTGCTCTTCGAGGACCGCCCGGATGCCCGCGCCGACCGCGTAGGCGAGCTGCGGCCACCGCTCGGCGGTGTCCGAGGACACGGTCACCGCGGCGCCGACGATCGCGACCTTGGTCACGCCCTCGAGGGCGAAGAGGCGGCGCGAGAGCGGCGCGACGTCGGCGTCTTCCTTCTTCTTGAACGTGATCGCGCCGGCGGGATAGACCTGCCGCTCCACGACGAACTTGTAGGCGTTGGGGAAGCTGGCCGGCTCGGCCTCGATCTTGAGCTTCTTCTTGGTGATGTCTTCGGACACGGGTCGTCCTCTCCGTCGGTGCGAGGCGTCGCGGCGGCGTCGCTTGACGCGCATGGTCCTTCGCCGCTAGCGTCGAGTCGGGAAGTGTAGCACGACCCTAATGGCACGTCAACGGTGTGATTTCGTAACCGCTGTCACCATCGTGACTCTCACCCTCATCGCGGCGCCCGGTTGTCCTGGCTCCGGCGGGGGTGACGAGGGGACGGTGGCGGCCGACTCGGCGTCGACGGGAGGCTCCCCGTCCGGCCCGGCCGATCCCGGTCCGCGGCGGCCCGACCGCCCCGACGGCGAGGTCGCGCCCGCCCGGCTCTACCGGACGGCCATCCTGGTCTCGGTCGGGTCCGAGAGTCTCGCCGGCGGAGCTGCGGGCGGAGCGTCCGCCGAGGCGAACGAGATCCGTCGCGACGTGCACGCCGTCGCGGCCGCCACCCTGGCCGGGTTCGCCGAGCTCGTCGCGCCGCCGCCCGACGAGGCGTCGCTCGCCGAGCGGATCGCCACGACCGAGAGCGTCGCCGAGCTTCGCCGCGCCCTCGCGACGCTCCTCCGGGCCTACCCCCGTTCCGAGCGGCCCGAGAACGTGATCGCGGTGCACGTCGAGCTCGACGGGGGGCGCGGCGGCGGCGAGCGGGTGCTCGCGCGCGGCGCCGACCCCCTCGAGCTCTTCCTGTCGGAGCCCTCGGTCCACCCGGTGCGTCGCCCCTCGGACCTCGACGACGCGACCGAGGCGGCGATCTGGGGGGCGATGCCGATCGCGGCGACGATCGACGAGGTGCGCGGGAGCGAGGTGGTCGCCACCCTCCGGCTGCCGAGCGATCCGCCCGACGGGCTGTTCGGCGACCCGGTCGTCCTCGTCATCGATGGCCCGCGCGGGTCGCGTTCCGGCTTCCTCGTCGGACGTCCGGTCGCGGGCGGCGCCGAGGCACGCACGACGCGGGTGACCGGACACGCGACGGCGACCTTCGCCAGTCGACCGCGCGAGGGCGGCCGCGCCGTGCGCGTCCGGCTCGGCGCGGCGGAGCGCGCCCTCGAGGTGCTCGCCGATCACGACGGCTCGCCGGCCGCCGGCGTCGCCGTCTTCGCGGGGCCGAGCTTCGACGCCCTCGCCTTCCGCGGCGTCACCGGAGTCGATGGCAGCTTCGGGCTGACGTTCGATGGGCCCCGGCCGCTCGCCCTCTCGCTCCGCAAGACGGTCAGCGCGACCGAGGTCGACTTCGGGCGCACCGTCGTGACGAGCTCGGCGAGCCCGCTCCGGTTGAAGGTGCGCGTCTCCGACGCCGACATAGCCAGCCTGGTCGGCACGGCCGAGACCCGCGAGCGCGCCCTCGAGATCGGACGCGACGCGGTCCTCGACGGCTTCGGCTACCTCTACGATGGGGAGCTCGCCCGGGCGCGCGAGGCCTACGCCAAGTCGGCGCTCGCCCTCGCCGAGCTCGAGAAGACCGGCGACGCGAGCGCCCTTCGCCGCCAGCTCGTCCTGCTGAAGAACAGCCTCGCCATCTCGACCTCGCACGACCAGGCGCTTCGCTACCGCGATCAGGGCCTCGCCTTCCTCTCCGCCCTGCGCTACGACGACGCGGTCGGCAAGCTCGACGAGGCCGCGAAGCTCTGGCCCGAGAACCCCAAGATCGAGGAGTCGGCCGCCGAGGCGCGGCGCGTCGCCGACGAGCGCGAGACGGTTCGCGGCCAGGCGCGGGCCACCGTCCTCGCGGCCAAGCTGAAGCCCTCGGTCCTCATCACCGATGAGGAGCTGCGGGGGAAGGTGATCGAGGCCGCGAAGCTGCTCATCGAGAACCCGCGCCTCGTCGACCGCCAGCTCCTCGACGCCCTCTCGGGCGCCCTCGGCACCCTCGGCGACGACCTCGAGCGCAAGGCGAACGACGCCCTCGACGAGGTCACCGCGATGGCCAAGCGGAAGGGCGTCACCGAGGAGGACCTCGCGCCCTACCGGGCCGAGGCGGCTGCGGCGCGCGTCGAGGCGCACGCCGTCATCAAGGTGCGGCGGGAGATCGATGAGGCGATCGCGAGCGCGAAGAAGAACAGCGGCTAGCCCGGACAACTCACAAGCCAGGCACGTTGCTCCAGGCTCGCCTCCGGCGAGTGAGATGAAACCACGGAGACACGGAGGCACGGAGGATCTTCCGAGAAGACGGAGCGCACGATCAGCCGGAGCGTCTCCTCTTCTGGGGAGTCCCTCGCCGGATTGCGGAGACGCTCGCGCGCGGCGAAGGGATTCCGCCGTGCAGACTCGACGGAGATCGGTCCGGTCACACGGTAGCCCCGGCGGATCCCAGTGGCTTCTCCGTGCCTCCGTGTCTCCGTGGTTAGATCCTCTTCGCGGGAGGCGAAGCTAGCCAACGACTCATGAATCCGGGCTGGTCAGGGCGTGGCGCAGAAGTCCTCGAGGGTCTGGTCGGTGTAGCGGCCGCCGTGGATGGCACGCCCCTCGGTGCGCTGGAAGATGAACTGGCAGATCGGCGTCCCCGGCACGAGCGAGAGCGGGCGCGGGTTGAAGTTGCTGATCTCGAGCACCTGGTGGTTGAAGGTGCCCGGCTGCATGAAGCCGGCCGAGATGTGGACCAGCAGACCGAGCCGGGCGAACCGGCTCCGCCCCTCGAACCAGCCACAGACGTCGTCGGGCAGGCCGACGCGCTCGAGGGTGATCCCGAGGATGCTGCTCCCCGAGGGGACCTCGATGCGCCCGCTCGGGTCGTCGTCCCCGACCTCGGCGAGCTCGGTGATGGATGGATCGCGGTAGTCGATCTCCGGGGCGACGCGGATCGCGCCTCCGTCTCGGCGGAATCGCCGGAAGAAGCGGGAGAGGCGCAGGTCGACCGACGCCGCCCCGACGTTCTTCGGCTCGAACGGATCGAGGACGATCCGGCCCTTCTCGACCTCGGCGCAGATCGCGTCGCGGGTGAGGATACTCATCGGCTTCGCCTCTTCGTTCGGAGGAGCCCGCCCCTCCGAGATGGCCGCGAGCCCGGACCGGTCCGGCCCGGGCTCGCGCCCTGATTCGTCACGAAACGACGGACGGCGAGGGACTAGCCCTCGCCTCCGTCGGTCTTCGGCTCCTCGGAAGGCGTCTCGTCCGGCGTCTCCGCCGGGGCCTCCGCAGGGGCCTCCGCCGGAGCCTCGTCCGGCGTCTCCGCCGGCACCTCTTCCGGCGTCTCGGTCGGAGCTTCGTCCGGCGTCTCCGCCGGAGCCTCGTCCGGCGTCTCTGCCGGAGCCTCGGCCTTCGCTTCGTCACCACCCTCGGCGGCAGCGTCACCACCCTCGGCGGCAGCGTCACCACCCTCGGCGGCAGCGTCGCCACCCTCGGCGGCAGCGTCACCACCCTCGGCGGCAGCGTCGCCACCTTCGGCAGCGGCCTCGCCACCCTCGCCGTCACCCTCGGTCTCGGCCGGCGGCTGCGGCACGGGCTTCGGCTGCGGCGGCATCGGCTCGGTGGCCGCACCGACCTCGGTGCCGTCGCCCGGAACGACCTGGCGCAGGCTGAGGCCGATCTTGCGCTCGTCGCGATCCACCTTGATGACCTTGACGTCGATCAGCTGGGTGGGCGCCACGAGGTCCGCCGGGTTGTCGATCTTGCTGTCGGCGAGCTCGGAGACGTGCAGCAGCCCCTCGAGATCGTCGCTGAGCTCCACGAAGACGCCGAAGTTGGCGATCTTCGTGACGGTGCCGCGGACGGTCATGCCGACCTGGAAGTTCTCGGGGATCGACGACTCCCAGGGATCTTCGCTGAGCTGCTTGAGGCCGAGCGCGACGCGCTTCTTGTCCTGGTCGACGCTGAGGACGATCGCCTTGATCTTGTCGCCCTTCTTGAGGACCTCGGACGGGTGCATGATCTTCTTGGTCCAGGAGAGGTCGGTGACGTGCAGCAGGCCGTCGACGCCCTCCTCGATCTCAACGAACGCACCGTAGTTGGTCATGTTGCGGACGACACCCTCGATCTCGGTTCCCGGGGGATACTTCCGCTCGACGTGGGTCCACGGATCCGGCTCGGTCTGCTTCATCCCGAGCGAGATCTCCTGCTTGTCGCGGTTGATGTCGAGGATCACGACCTCGACCTCTTCGCCGACCCCGACCACCTCGCTCGGGTGGTTGACGCGCTTGGTCCACGACATCTCCGAGACGTGGACGAGGCCCTCGACGCCGTCCTCCAGCTTCACGAACGCGCCGTAGCTGACGAGCGAGACGACCTTGCCCGTGTGGCGGCTGCCGATCGGGTAGCGGTCCAGGACGCTCTTCCAGGGGCTGTCGGTGAGCTGCTTGAGCCCGAGGCTGATCCGCTCGCTCTGGCGATCGATCTTGAGCACCTTCACGCGGACCATCTGGCCGACCTGAACGACCTCGCTCGGGTGGCCGACGCGGCCCCACGAGAGGTCGGTGATGTGGAGGAGGCCGTCGATGCCGCCGAGGTCGACGAACGCGCCGAAGTCGGCCAGGTTCTTGACCTGACCCTCGACGACGTCGCCCTCCATCAAGCGCTCGAAGAGCTCCTTCTTCATCTGGTCGCGCTGCTCCTCGAGGAGCTTGCGGCGACTGATGACGATGTTCATCCGGCCTTCGTCGATCTTGATGATCTTCGCTTCGATCTCGCGGCCGAGCCAATCGGTCACGTCGGGGACGCGACGGATGTCGATCTGACTGGCCGGCAGGAAGACGGGGACGCCGATGTCGACGAGCAGCCCGCCCTTGATCTTGCGCGCGACGCGGCCCTTGACGACGTCGCCCTTCTGGTAGGTCGAGATCACGCGCTCCCAACCGCGGATGCGGTCGGCGCGACGCTTCGAGAGCTGGATCATGCCGCTCTCGTCTTCGACGCTCTCGAGGAGGACCTCGACCTCGTCGCCGATGTCGACCTCGTTCTTGTTGTGCCAGTGCTCGATCGGGACGATGCCCTCGGACTTGTAGCCGACATCGACGATCACGTCGTCGCCGACGATGTTGAGGACGCGACCGGTGACGATCTTGTCGGCCTCGAAGTCCTTGATCGTGTTCTCGTACTTCTCGGCGAGAGCTTCCTCGGTGACGCCACCGAGCGCTTCCGCGAGCTTCTCGTCGAGCTCCTCAGTCGAGAGCCCGAGCTTCTTGACGATCTCGTTGGTAGCCATTCTAGAGGTGAAGTCCTTCTAACGACTGGTTCGATGCTCGATCAGGCTTCGTGGCCGTTCCGGGCGGCGCCGTCCGCAAGTGCGTCGCGGACGATCTTCTCCACTCGATCGAGCACGTCTTCGACCGACGAGTCGGTCGTATCCACGATGATGGCGTCCTCCGCGGATCGAAGGGGCGCGATGGTTCGCTCCCGGTCACGGCGATCCCGCTCTTCGATCTCCCGTCGGACGGCCTCTACCTCGGCGCTCGGACTCCCGGACGCCGATCCGTTCTGCTTCTCCGCTCCCGAGCCTCCGTCGGCCAGGTGGCGCTGGTCGACCCGCCGCTTCGCCCGCTCTCCGGGGTCGGCGTCGAGGTAGACCTTCACCGGCGCGTCCGGGAACACCACCGTTCCCATGTCGCGCCCCTCGCAGACGATCGGGCCGCCGTGGGCTCCGACCTCCCGCTGCTTCCGGGAGAGCTCGGCCCGCACGGCATGTTTGGTCGCGACCTGGCTGACGTTTCGGTCGACCTCGGGGTCGCGGATCTCCGCGCTGACGTCCTCGCCGTCGAGGAGAATCCGAGCCTTCCCGTCCTCGTCCTCGACCTGCGCTATGCGAAGGCGTCGGACGAGCTCGGCGAGGCCGGCCTCATCGTCGAGGTCCACCCCGGCACGCATGGCACCCAGAGTCGCTGCTCGGTACATCGCTCCTGTATCCAGGTAGCGAAACCCGAGGCGGCTCGCGAGAGCCTTGGCCACAGTGGACTTTCCGGCCCCAGCGGGACCGTCGATGGCGACGATCATGACGCAGAGCCGCGGACTATAGCAGACGCCCAGATGGGCCACAAGTGCTTTCGGGCGCTGTGGCTTGGGGCGTTACGGCCGCTCCGATCAGCGTCCGGCGAGCCGGGTCACGGCCCAGAGATGCTCGAGGTAGTGCGGCGTCTTCTGGTCGACCGCCTTCTGGTAGGCGCGTCGCGAGCCGGCGAGATCGCCGTTCCTTTCCGCCCAGACACCTATGTAAGTGTAGGCTTCGCAGAGGGTCCCGCGCCGCCGGTTCGCCGGCTCGGCGGCCGCGGCGGCCACGACGTCGTCGGGGGTGAGCTCCCCGAGAAGGTGCCTCGCGATCGGGGCGGGCCATCGCGGCATCCCCGCGATCTGGCCGAGCGGGGGCACGTAGCCGAACAGCGCCGCGAGCCAGAGCGCCGCGTGCGGCTGACCGAGCTTCAGGGCGTGGGTCAGGTCGCGCTGCGCCCGGCTGGCGTTGTCGTGGGCCGCGACGATCACGCCGCTCGCGAGATAGACCCGCCCGTCGCGCGGCGAGTGCTCGATCGCGGCGTCGAGCTCGGCGACCGCGGCGGCGACGTCGCCGGCCCGGTGGAGACACATCGCCCGGTCGAGGCGGAGCCTGACCTCCTCGGGCCGGAGCTCGATCGCGCGCGCGAGGTCGGCCGCCGCCCCCGCGTGGTTCCCCGCGACCCGGCGCACGTGGGCGCGCGCCTGCCACGCCTCGGACACGTGGGGGCCCGCCTCGAGGGCGCGCTCGATGGCAGCCTCTCCCCGCGCGGTGTCGCCCCCCATGACGAGGCAGGCGCCGAGCCATTGGAGCGCCGAGGCGTTGATCGGGTCGAGCTGCAGGGCGCGCTCGAGGTCGGCGAGGGCGCCCTCGATCTGCCCGGCGTGGAAGTGGGCCTCCCCGCGCAGGGCGAGGGTCGCGACGTCGTTCGGCTCACGGGCGAGCGCGGCGGTGAGGTCTTCGATCGCGCCGGCCGTGTCGCCCGATCGACCGCGGAAGGCGGCCCGCATTCGTAGCGCTCGGACGTCCTTGCGATCGAGCCGGACGGCCGCGTCGAAGTCCTCGCGAGCCAGGTCGTGCTCGCCGCGAGCCTGGCGAATCTGCCCCCGGAGGGTGTGCGGCTCGCTCCGGTCCGGCGAGAGCTGCACGGCGCGGTCGACATCGGCGAGCGCCTCGTCGAGCCTGCCCGCCCGCCAGAGAATCCGCGCCCGCGCGCCCCGGATGGCGGCGCTCTCCGGGGCGAGCTCGAGGGCGCGATCGAGGTCGGCGAGGGCGCCCGCGACGTCGCCTCGTGCCACGAGGTACGGCGCCCGCGCGAGGAGCGCGTCGGCGTCGTCGCCGTCCGGCAGCGCGAGCTCGTCGCCGTGACGCTCGAGCCAGCGTCCGACCCGCTCCACGAACTCGCTCGAGTGGCGCTGGGTGGCGCCGACGTTCGCGAGGATCCCGCGCGCCTCGGCCGTCCCGATCGAGGCGAGGGCGATCCCGGCGCGCGAGGCGCGGATCGCGTCGGACTCGGCGAACACGTGCCGCTCGAGCGCCCCGGTCGCATCGGCGGCGCGCGGCCCGAGGCGGGCGAGCGCGTCGCTGCACAGCGCCGCGAGATTGCGCTCGGAGCGCGAGAGGGCGGCGGCGTGGGCGTCGCGGACGATGGCGGCGAAGTGCGGGACGCGCTCGCCGCGGGCGCGGGCCGCCGCGACGACCCGGCGCGAGGCGTTCTCGATCGTCGCGCGCTCGCGCGGGGTGCGCCGATCGAGGTGTGAGCCGGCCGCGCGGAGGGCGTCGATCGCGTGCTCGAGCTCCGCGGCGTCGAGCGGGTCGCCGCCATCGCCCGTTCCGGCGGCCTCGCTCCGGAGGGCGCGCCGGTAGACCCCGCGTCTGATCGTCCAGAGCCGGTCCGTGATCTGATCGAGGTGCGCGGCGAGGCGCGTCGCCGTCTCCGGGTCGTGGAGCGCGGCGATCTCGTCGACCGCCCGCTCGTAGCCGCCGGAGTCGAGCTCGATCTCGCCCGACCGGACCCGCGCGACGATCCCGTCGAGCGCCTGCTGCTCCGCGACGAGGGCGTCCTGCTCGGCGGCGATCGCCTCGTCGCGCTCGGCCGCGAGACGCGAGACCTCCTCGCGGGCCTCCGCGCCGCGGCGCCACAGGGTCACGCCGACGGCCACGCCGCCGGCCGTCACCGCGAGCAGGCCGCCGAGCGCGATCGCGAGGGCGCGGTTGCGCCTGGCCCAGCGCCGGATCCGCTCGCCCCGGCCGGGCGGTCGGGCGAGGATCGCGTCGCCGTCGCGGAACCGCTCGAGCTCCTCGGCGAGCGCGCGGGCGGTGCCGTAGCGGGCGTCGGGCGCCTTCTCCAGGCAGCGGTGGACGATCGTCTCGAGGTCGGCGTTGATCCGCGCGTCGATCGATCGGAGCGCCTGGGGCTCCTCGATGAGCACTCGCCGGAGCAGCTCGGGGTAGGACCTCCCGGTGAAGGGTGGGCGGCCGGCGAGCGCTCGGTAGAGGAGGGCGCCGAGGCCGTAGACGTCGGTCGCCGGGCCCTGCTCGCCGCGATCACCGTCGGCCTGCTCGGGCGCCATGTAGGAGGGCGTGCCGATGATCTGACCGGTCGCGGTCAGGCCCTGAGTGGCGGAGACGTCGCGGGCGAGGCCGAAGTCGGTCAGGCGCGGACGACCCTCGCCGTCGATCAGCACGTTCTCGGGCTTCACGTCGCGGTGGATCACGCCGGCCTCGTGGGCGTGGGCGAGGGCGAGGGCGAGCTCGCGCCCGAGCTCGGCGAGGCGGCGCGGCGGGACGCGCTCGCGCTTCAGGAGCGCCTCGAGCGTCTCGCCGTCGATGAAGTCCATCGCCAGGAAGGGCCGCCCGGAGGCGGGGTCTCGGCCGACCTCGTGGACGGCGACGATCGCGGGGTGATGGAGTCGCGCGATCGCGCGCCCCTCGCTCTCGAAGCGGGCGAGCGCGCGCTCGTCGACGCCGACCCGCAGGCACTTCACCGCGACGTCGCGGCGGAGCTGCGGGTCGAAGGCGCGGTAGACGATGCCCATCCCGCCGCGGCCGAGCTCGCCCTGAATCACGTAGCGGCCGAGGCGTTGCGCGGCATCGGCGTCGCTCGCCGACGAGGCCGGGGCGGGCCGCGACTCGTGCCGCGTGACGAGCTGCGTGGCGTGCTGCGGGCTCGATGCGAACGGGGCCGACGGCGCCGTCGAGGCGGGCGGCAGCGCCTGGTCGGACGCGCGAGGCGGCGACGCGGCCCGGGATAGCAGGCCGAGCTCCTCGACGACGGAGATCAGGCTCACGAGGGCCGGCCCGCCGCGACGCCGCTGCTCGTTCAGGCAGGCGTCGAGCTGCGCGGGGGAGAGCCGACCACCGGCGCGGAGCTGATCGACGAGGCGGCGGTCGGCCGCGGCGCGTTCGTCGAAGCCGTTCACTCGGACGTCCCCCACCGCACGCCGGCCTGACCCCCTCGCGGAGAGGCGAGCCCCTACTTGCTCGCGCGCTTCACGACGAGGAGGCTGACGGCGACGTCGCCCGCGACCCGGAGCTGGAAGTCGCCGGCCCATCCCTCGACCTGAGCCTTGAAGCTGGTCGTCCGGCGGCTGCCGATGCCGACCTGGATGATCGTCGTCTTGTTCTGCCCGCCGCCCGGCCCGCGCGCCCAGGTCATGCCAAAGGTGCTCGGCTTGTCCTTCCGGAGGGTGACCTTGCGGACGGCCGGGATGTTCCAGCTCTTGTGCTGGCGCGCCAGGATCTGGTCGAGGACGGCCACGTCGAGGTCGGGCCGGACGACGCCGCCCCAGTTGCCGAGGAGGAGGACGTGGCCGCGGGCGAGGCGGACCGAGATGAAGGGCAGCACGGCCGAGGGCAGATCGAGGACGGTGAACCGGAGCTCGAGCCCCAGGCACTTGTCGGCGCCCTTGATCGTGATCGCGGGAGTGGCCGCGATGCCCTCGGTGTCGGTCGGCGAGAACGGCCGGCGCAGGCCGACGCCGGGCTCGGACAGGTAGCGGCCGGGATCGTCGACGCCGAGGGCGCGCGGGGCGGCCGGGTCGTCGAGGACGAGGAGGACCTGGTCCTCGCGGATCAGCTTGGCGGCGAGCTTCGCGTTCTCGACGAGGTCGGCGAGGCGGGCCTTCTCGGGGCCGTCGCCGATGAGGGGGTGACTCTCGATCGCCTCGAGCTTCTCGACGTTGGCGAGGAGGGTGTCGTGCCACTCGACGCCGACGATGTCGATCCCGGCCCGGTGCGGGCGCAGGAGCGCCCGGCGGGCGTCGAGGACGCGGTCGAGCGGCTCGGTCGCGTCGGGTCCGATGACCGCCTCGATCGGGCCGCGGAGGACGTCGATCGGCGACGGATCGGTTCGAGGAGGCTCGTCGAACGCGCGGCGTCGCGCCTCGACGATCGCGTCGATCGCGCGCTCGACCCGGTCGGCCTGCCCGAGGACGGTCGGCAACCCGACCGCCCGGACGCGCGCCTGGCCGAGGAGGACCTCCGCGCCGGTCGGGTTGCCGCGGGTGAGCTCGGCGGCGGCGAGGAGGACGCGCATGCGCGCGTCGAACCGGACGGAGGTCGGCGGGTCCTCGAGGAGCGGCGTGATCGGTCCGATCGTCGCGAGGATCGCGACCCCGTCGGCGAGGCCGCCGCCGTCGGCGGCGGCGATCGCGGTCGCGAGGCCGGCCATGAGGGTCAGGCGGTCGTTGATTCGTCGCGAGCCGGGCCGGGGTGGATCCGCGTCGGAGCCGGGCACCGGGAGGATCGCGCGGATCAGCTCGGCGGCCTCGCGGAAGCGGCCCGCCTCGATCGCGTCGAGGGCGCGGCGCTGCTGCTCGTTCCAGGCGAGGAGCTCGGCCGACGGCGGCGGGGCCGTGTCGACCTCGGGGGTCGGGTCGGTGCCGGCGCCATCACCTCCATCGGTGGCGCCGCCGCCGGTCGTCGGCTCGCCGGCGACCGCGTCGGGGCTCGCGCCGCCGTCGGGGCCGGGACCGCCGTCGGGGCTCGTGACGCTTCCGCCGCCGGTGGCGCCGTCGTTGCCCGCGGTCGCCTCTCCGCCCTCGGGCGGCTCGGTCGTGCCGATCGGATCGGAGCCGACTCCGTTCGGAGCCTCGGACCCTCCCGTCGCCCCGCCCGTCGCCCCTTCGGCGCCGGCGACCGCGCCGCCGGCGCCGGCGACCGAGTCGGGGGAGCCCGCCCGCCGGAGCGCCTCGCTCACGCTCGGGCCGTCGGGGCCGGCGTCCGCGTCGAGGCCCGTCGCGACCTCGGTCTCGCCGCCGACGCGGCGCACGATCATCGCGAGGACGAGGAGCGCGGCGACCGCCCCGGCCATCGCCAGCAGACCGAAGAGCGGGCTCGCGAGGGCGCTCGACCGACCGGCGGAGACCTTCGGCACGTTCTTGGGCGGGATCTTCGCGGAGGCCCTCGTCGCCGGCGTCCGCCCGCTCGTCTTCACCCGTCGCCCCGAGCCGGCGCGGCCGCCGGACGAGTCGCTCGCGGCGACCGCCTTGAGGCCGCGCCCGCTGTCGCCCGGACGGCGAGCCCGGCCGCTCCCGTCCTTGCCCCGGCGTCCACTCTCCTCGCGACGCCGGCCGGAGCTCGCGGGATGCGAGGCGTCCCGGTCCTGCTCGGAGAGCGCGGCATCGCTCCCCGCGGGTGCCTCGCTCGGGTCGGGGGCGAGGAGCTCCTCGAGGCTGCGGAGGACGTCGTGGGCGGACCGGACGCGATCGTCCGGGTCGCGGCGGGTCATCCGGGCGACGAGCGCGTCGACCTCGCCCGAGAGGTCGGGGTCGACGGTCCGGACGCTCGGCACCTCCTCGGTGACCTTCTTCGTCAGGACGGCGAGGGCGAGGCTCCCGTCGTCGGGGTGGTCGGGGCGGAAGGGGATCTTCCCGGTGAGGCAACGGAAGAGGGTGACGCCGAGGGCGTAGATGTCGCAGCGGATGTCGAGGTCCTGGCTGCGCGCCTGCTCGGGCGCCATGTAGTACGGCGTGCCCATGACCTGGCCGGCGACGGTGAGCGCCCCCTCGTTCGGATCGGTCCGCTTGGCGAGGCCCATGTCGGCGACCTTCGCGAGACCGTCGGACGTCAGCAGGATGTTCGCCGGCTTGATGTCGCGGTGGACCATCCCCCGGTCCTCGGCGAAGGCGAGGGCGCGGGCGACGTCGCGGGCGATCTCGAGGGCGCGCGCGAGGGGGAGCCTTCGCTCGCGGTCGAGGAGATCCTCGAGCGACCCGCCGGTGATGTACTCGGTCGAGAAGAAGTGGAAGCCCGCGTCGGTGCTGCTGTCGTAGATCTTGACGACGTTCGGGTGCTGGAGCGCGCCGGCGGAGCGGGCCTCGCGATGGAAGCGCGCGACGATCTCGTCGTCATCGCTGAGGAACGGGGAGAGGACCTTGAGGGCGACGGTGCGGTCGAGGCTCGGCTGCAGCGCCCGATAGACGAACCCCATCCCGCCCTTGCCGATCCGCTTCTCGAGGACGAAGCCCCCGAGCTCCTTCGGAATCCGGACCGTCTGGGCGTCGTCCCGCGGGGGCGCGCCCGTCGCGGGCGAGTCCGAGAGCGACGATGATGATGTAGAAGCGCCCATCCTACACATTGTAGTCGGCGGTCGATGGACGGTTCAAGGCCCATGACCGCTTTGGGCTTACGGCAGCATCGGGGGATCTTCGGTCGGACAGACCGAGCGTCGCCGGGTGGGGGAGGTCCCCGTGGCAGCCCCGGACCCTCCCAGGCTACTCTCGAAGCCAGCTCGACGAGCCAGACGCGAGGAGGCGATCGTGCTCGGATTCATCATCATCTGGGGATCCCGCGGCATCACCACGACGGTCACCCGCGGCCGCTTCTTCTGTCCGAGCTGCGGGTCCGAGGGCGGCTACGCGCACATGCGCGTGCGGAACTTCTTCACCCTCTACTTCATCCCGCTCATCCCGATGAACGTCGCCGGCGAGTACATCGAGTGCCAGCGCTGCCGCGGGACGTTCGACAAGAAGGTGCTCCGCTACGACCCCGCCGAGCAGGAGGAGTTCGAGGCCGAGTTCCAGAAGGCGATGAAGCGGGTCATGGTGCTCATGATGATGGCCGACGGAGTCATCGACGAGGACGAGGTCACCACGATCCAGGATCTCTACGAGAAGATCTCCGGAAAGCGCCTGTCGAAGAAGGGCGTTCAGAAGGAGATCGAACGCGCCGAGAAGCGCGGGACCGACGTCGAGGCCGCCCTCGGCGAGGTGGCGCCCGGCCTCAACGCCAAGGGCAAGGAGATGGTGATCCGCGCGGCGCTCGCCGTCGCCGCCGCCGACGGGATCTTCCAGGACGAGGAGAAGGAGCTCCTGATGGAGATCGCCGAGGTGCTCCAGGTGCGGCCGAGGAAGCTGAAGAAGATCCTGGGCGACGTGATGGAGCCGGCGGGGTAGCCAGCACGAGCGACCGACCGACCAAGCCCAAGCCCAAGCCCGGATGAGGACCCGGATCGGCGAGTACGAGATCCTCGGCGAGCTCGGCCGCGGCGGGATGGGCGTGATCTACCGCGCTCGCTGCGCGAGGCTCGGGCGCGAGGTGGCCGTCAAGGTGCTCATCGGCCAGGCGAGCGCCGAGCTCCTCGCCCGGTTCGACCGCGAGGGCCGGGTCCTCGCCACGGTCCGCCACCCCAACGTCGTTCCGGTGATCGACGTCGGGCGCGAGGGCGAGCTGCCCTTCATCGTCATGGAGCTCGTCCCCGGGGTCGACCTCGATCGGCGCGTCGCCAGCCACATCGAGGAGACGGGACGCGTTCCGCCGTGGAGGTTCAGCCGGCGCATCGCCGCGGAGATGGCCACGGCGCTCGCCGAGTGCCATCGGCAGGGCGTGGTCCATCGCGACGTGAAGCCCAAGAACGTGCTGGTCACCGATGGCGATCGCCCGATCCTCGTCGACTTCGGCCTCGTGCGCGGCAAGGGAGCGAGCCTCGACGCCCTCACCAAGACGAACCAGATGCTCGGGACGCCGGGCTTCATGGCCCCCGAGCAGGTGGACCCCGACAGCTTCGGCCGCGTCGGACCCGCCGCCGACGTCTGGGGCCTCGGCGCGTGCCTCTTCTACTGCCTCGCGGGAGGAGCCCCGTTCGAGGGCGAGAGCGACGTCAACATCGTGAAGAAGCTCCTGACCGAGCCCCCACGGAGGCTCTCGGAGCTCGCCCCCGACGCGCCCGCCGAGCTCGTCGAGCTCTGCACGCGCTGCCTGGCGAAGACGCCCGACGAGAGACCGACGGCGGAGGAGATCCCGGAGATCCTGGCGGCGGCGAGGCGGGCGTCCGGGAGGCTCGCGAAGCGCAGGGTGACGCAGGCGAGGAGGAGCGGGCCTCCGATCGGAGCGATCGTCGGGGGCGCGATCGCGCTCGTCGGGATCACGGCCGCGATCGCCGTCGTGACCCTGGGAACCGGGGAGACCGAGGCGCCGGCGCCGACGCCGGAGGCCGTCGCGTCGCCGAGTCCGGCGGTCGCGCCCGAACGCGACCCCGAGCCGGCCCCCGAGCCGGCTTCGCCGCAGTCGCCATCCCCCGCGCTCCTCGATCGAGCCCGAGCGGCGATTCGTGATCGGGCGCTGTGGACCGGCGAGGACGAGGAGGTGCATCACGCGGCGATCGAAGCCGTCGGAAGAGCGCTCGGTGCCGAGTTCGCGCCGCTCCCCGAGGAGACAAAAGTCTACACGTGCCCGCCGGGGTCGGGGAATCGCCATCGAATCGGCGCGTTTCGACATCGCGCGAGTGGGCTCGTCCTCCACCTGCTCCCCGGGGGGACACTCCGCGGTCGCACTCGCTCGCGAGAGATCTCGCCGCTGCTCGTCGGGCGCACGGAGGTGACCGACGTCGCATGGCGAAGGGTCGAGAAGAATGAGGCGAGCCTCGTGGGCGACGAGCGCGCACGCGGGTTCGTGAGCCACCGCGACGCGCGCACCTGGCTCGCCAGCGCGAAGGGTGAGCTCCGGCTCCCCCACTCCTACGAGTGGGCCTGGAGCTGCTTCGCCGGCGGACCGACCCGGTGGTTCTGCGGCGAAGGGGATCTGGACATGCTTCGCCTCTACGCGTGGACGGCCGAGAGCGCCCCCCGGTCGGGCGGGCTACGCGACTCGCGCGATCACTGGAACGAGGAGCGCTGGAACGCCTTCGGGCTGGTCGACACGCTCGGGAATGCCTGGGAGTGGACGCAGACGCCCTGGGCGGACCTCGCCAAGAATCAAGCCGCCCCCGGCGAGCAGCGATACGCAGCCATGGGAGGGGGGATGCGGCCGCTCGAGTCGTTCCGTCGGGAGCTCGGCACGTTCCCGAGACCGCTCCCGGACGACGGCAAGCCGCTCGACGCCGCCGAGCCCGGGTCGGGGTTCCGGGTCTTCCGCGACGTCCCCGAGTTCTGAGCCCGGTGCACCTGTCGACTCACCTGCTCTCCGGCTGGCTCACCGCCCACGCCTTCCCCGGCCACGACCGCCGCATCCGATGCCTCGCCACGATCGCCGCCCTCGCCCCGGACCTCGACGGGGTGCCGATCCTCTGGGACTTCATCCACGACGCCCTCTGGCCGGGAGCGATCGAGCTCTACTGGTACACGAAGCTCCACCACGTCGTCGGCCACTCGCTCGTGATCGCCCCGATCGTCGCGGCGATCCTGACGTTCTTCACGCCGGGGGGAGCGCTCCGAAGAGGCGGAGCGTTCGCCCTCTACCTCGCCTGCTTCTGTCTCCACATCGGGCTCGACCTGATCGGAACGGTGATCCGGATCGAGCTCTTCTGGCCGATCAGCGACGCCCCGTTCATGGGACCGACCTGGTTCCGCTGGGAGATCGAGAACTGGAGGAACTACGCGACGTTCTACGCGATGGCGGGGGTCGCGACGACGATCTTCCTGGGGTGGGCGAGGAGCCCGCTCGAGCTCGTCTCGGGGAGGATCGACCGCTACCTCCACACGGTCGTCACGGGGCTGGTGCCGGGGAGGCGCTGCGAGAGCGCCGGGTGTGAGCGGCGCGGGTTCTACCGGTGTGACGGGTGCGAGGCGAGGATGTGTGGGGAGCACGGGGAGCTCGCGGGGCTGGGGGGGAGTTGCGGGGGGTGTGTGAGGGCGAGGGAGGCTGAGGGCGCGGCAGGCTGAGAGGTCGCCGGGGCCGTTCTCCGTTCTCCGTTCTCCGTTGGCCGTTCGCCGTTCGCCAGGAACAGGGCGGGCGGCAACGGCTCGGCGACGCCCGAGCCAGTCCGCGCAATCCGCGGTTCCCACTCGTCCCGTTCAGCGTCGAGAGAGACCGGAACCGCGGATTGCGCGGATTACACGGACCTGCGAGCTGCCGCCTCCGGAGTCCATTGCCTCGCTAGCTAGCTAGTTCCCGTCCGGAAATGCGAAACACCCACGGGCGTCATCGGTTCCGCCGGTGATGCCCGCCTTCTTCTTGAACGCAGGGCGACGAGACGTTGGAGCGACGACCCATGCGAGCGCCACCGACGTTCGCCGCTCCCCTCCGGGCGGACGTCGCAGGTCAAGGAGGGCGGGGCGGGGAGGATCTCGACTTCCGAGGCTTCTCCGAGAGTCGGCACCCGCGGCCCGGTCCGGCCTCCCGGAGTGCAAGAGTAAAAAGGCCTCCCTCGACGGCGGGCCGTCCGGTCGCCCGGTTCGTTCGGTCGCCTCGTCCGCCAAGCGCCGACCGAGCGGCGGCGAGCGCGGCCGGTCTCTGGGTCCGCCGCGGTCGAGGAGGGCCGGGCTGCCTGAGGCCCGATCGTCCGATCCCGCTCACCCTCCCGCTGGACGACGCCCCGGATCGTCGGGTCGGTCCGGTCCCGCG
>JAJDCQ010000060.1 GCA_029260755.1 Planctomycetota bacterium
GGCGCCCGAGGGCGAGCCCCCCGCGCCCGAGGGCGCGACCCCGGCGGCCGAGGGCGAGACCCCGGCGGCCGAGGGCGAGACCCCCGCCGCCGAAGGCGAGACCCCAGCAAGCGACGAAGCGCCGGCGGCCGAGCCGGCCGACGTCGAGGCGCCCGCCGAGACCGGCGGGACCAAGGCCGAGGCGGACGCCGCCGAGACCGCCGAGCCCGCGACGGCCGAAGAGACGGCCGACGCCGGTTCGGGCGACGGCGACGACGCGAGCTCTCCGTCTTCGGACGAGGAGGCCGCCGAAGTGGTGTCCGATGCCGGGGCGCCCGTCGAGGCGGCCACCGAGCGTCAGGGAGACGGCGAGTAGTCAGCCTCGCGCGGGACGACCCCGGAAGCGTGGGTCGCGCCGCGAGGGACGCACGACCAGTCGCAAGAGATGTAGTAGGTGACCTTCGACGGTGACCGCGCGCGCCGGAGTGGTGCGCGCGGGACCGATCGGGAGACAGGCAGTTTTGAAGATTCGAATTTACAAGCTCGCGAAGGATCTCGGTGTTTCCGGGAAGGCCGTTCTCGAGGCGCTCGAGTCGAACGGTCGGCGCGTGGGCTCGACCTTCTTCGGCATCGATCCGGCCGAGGTCGAGAGCATCCGGATGGCCCTGCTCGACCTCGGTCATCTGGCCCAGGACGAGACGGAGGAGGCTGCCGCAGCGGAGGCCGCGGCTGCCGAAGCGGCGGCCGCCGAGGCCGCCCAGGCCGAGGCCGACGCCGAGGCCGAGGCCGCGGCTGCCGCCACCGCCACGGAGGCGGCGCCGGTCGCCGAGGGCGCTCCGGCGATCGAGGGGGCACCCGCCGCCGCCGGGGCTCCGGCCGCTGCCGATGCCGCCGCCGCCGCCGAGCCCGCGGTCGCCACGGCGGGCGCGCCCGCGGACGCGATCGCGGCGGATCCCGACGCTCTGCCCCCGCCCGGGGCGACCCAGCACGATGTGCGCACCGGTCGCGAGGGGCAGCCGGTCGCCGCGTCCGGCGAGAAGCTCCCGCCGCAGCCGCCGCACAAGCTCGGCACGATCATCAGCCGCGCGAAGGATCAGCCCCCGTCGCGCGAGACCGTGCGCCCGACGCGGGAGCGCCCGACGCGCGGAGGCGCCGCGACGCCCGCCGCGGGTGCCCCGGGTGCCCCGGGCGCTCCGGGCGCCGCCGGTGCCGCCGGAACCGCCCAGACGCAGCGTCGTCCGACCCTGACCCGCGAGCGGCGCGAAGAGCTCGCGGCCCGCGCCGACCAGCGCGGCCAGCGCTGGGGCCGCCCCGGTGGCCACCGCGGTCGCCGCGTAGGCCATCGCAAGTCGCCGCCCAAGCCGATCGAGCGGCCGACGGCCATCGACGTGGCGCTGCCGATCAACCTCAAGGATCTCTCGGCGGTGATGTGCGTCCGCGTCCCCGAGCTCATGAAGAAGCTCATGACGATGGGCGTCGTCCCCAGCATCAACTCCGCCCTGTCCGAGGACGCGATCGAGCTCCTCGGGATGGAGTTCGGGATCGACATCACGATCAAGGCCGAGGTCGACCTCGAGGAGCAGCTCGGCGAGCTCGTCGTGCAGCAGGAGGTCGAGTCCGAGGCGGAGTCGTCGCCGCGACCGCCGGTCGTCACCGTCCTCGGCCACGTCGACCACGGCAAGACGAGCCTGCTCGACCGCATCCGCAACGAGAACGTCGCCGCCGGCGAGGCGGGCGGGATAACCCAGCACGTCGGCGCCTACCAGGTCCAGACCGGCAAGGACCAGGTCCTGACCTTCATCGACACGCCCGGCCACGAGGCGTTCACGAAGATGCGCGGTCGCGGCGCGAACGTGACCGACCTCGTCGTTCTCGTCGTCGCGTGCGACGACGGCGTGATGCCCCAGACGGAGGAGTCGATCGCGCACGCGCGCGCGGCGAACGTCCCGATCGTCGTCGCGCTGAACAAGATCGACAAGGCGAACGCGGCGCCCGAGAAGGTGAAGGGCGAGCTGGCCGCGATCGGGATCTCCCCGCCCGAGTGGGGCGGCGAGAACGAGATGGTCGAGGTGAGCGCGATCACCGGCGAGGGGATCGACAAGCTCCTCGAGACCCTCCACGTCGTGGCGGAGCTCGGCGACCTCAAGGCCGTGCGCGACAAGCCCGCCCACGGGACCGTCCTCGAGGCGAGGCTCGATGGCGGCCGAGGCGTCGTCGCCCACATCCTCGTTCAGGAGGGCACGCTCAGGCGGGGCGACCCCGTCCTCGCCGGCAAGGGCCACGGCAAGGTCCGCGCCATGTTCGACCACAACGGCAAGCAGTTGCAGGAAGCGGGCCCGAGCGTTCCGGTCGAGATCCTCGGCCTGGGCGACGTCCCCGACGCGGGCGAGAAGTTCAACGTCCTCGACGATGCCGAGCAGCTCAAGAAGATCGCCGGCGACCGGCAGCGTCGTCAGCGCGAGCTCGCGCTGGCCGCGCGCAACAACGTCACCCTCGAGAACCTGTTCCAGCACATCGAGGATCAGGCGGTCCGCGAGGTGAAGATCGTCCTCAAGGCCGACGTGAAGGGAAGCCTCGAGGTCCTCAAGAAGTCGCTCGACGACCTCAAGACCGGCGAGGTCCGGATCCGGCTGCTCCACTCGGCGGTCGGAGGGATCACCGAGAGCGACGTCGAGCTCGCGTTCGCCAGCCAGGCGATCGTCGTCGGCTTCAACGTCGTCCCCGACGATCGGGCGCGCAGCCTGGCCGAGGACCGGGGCGTCGAGATCCGCGGCTATCAGATCATCTACCAGCTCATGGACGAGATGAAGCTGGCCCTCGAGGGTCAGCTCGAGCCGGACCTCAAGGAGGTCTCGCTCGGCCAGCTCGTCATCCGCAAGGTGTTCAAGATCTCGAGCCACGGTTCGATCGCCGGTAGCTACGTCGAGCGCGGTCGGATCGAGCGGAACGCGAAGGTCCGCCTGATCCGCGAGGGCCGCATCATCCTGAACGATGGTGAGCTCGGCTCGCTCCGTCGCTTCAAGGACGACGTCAAGGAGGTCAAGGAAGGCTTCGAGTGCGGCGTGAAGATCAAGAACTACGACGACCTGAAGGAGGGTGATCGGATCGAGGCCTACGAGATCCAGAAGATTGCCCGCACCCTCGAGTCCACGTCGTCGAGCTCGAGCTGACCTCGCCGCGCGGGGCGGTCCCTCCGCCCGCGCGTCTCCGCCCATGCTCGTGGCGACGCTGGAGCTGCGCGTGCTGATCCGCGGGGCCCTGTCTCTCAAGGACAAGCGGCGCGTCGTGAGCAGCCTCAAGGGCCGGATCCTGAGCACCTTCGACGTGGCCGTGGCCGAGGTCGACCTCCAGGACGACCGCCAGCAGGCGGTCCTCGGCGTCGCCGCCATCGGCAACGACAAGCGCGTCCTCGAGGGCGCGCTCGAGAAGATCGTCAACTACGTGCGGCGTGACCGGGAGGCCGAGCTGGCCGACTGGGAAATCGACTTCCGGTAGTCGGTCGAGGGGAGCGGCGTGTCGATCAAGATCGAACGACTCAAAGAGCGGATCCGCGCGCGCGCGGCGGAGGCGATCCTGCACGAGATGAACGACCCCCGGATGGGGTTCGTCACCGTGACGAGGGTCGACCTCGCGGCCGATCTCCGCAACGCCACGATCTGGGTCTCGATCCTGGGCAACGAGTCCGAGCAGCGCCGGATCATGCGCGCCCTCGGCGACGCCCGCGGGCGGCTCCAGGGCAAGATCGCGAACGCGCTCCAGACGCGGACGACCCCGATGATCAAGATCACCCAGGACACCTCGATCGAGAAGAGCTTCGCGGTCGCCTCGATCCTCGACGCGATCGAGGCCGAGCGCCGCGAGCTCGGGCCGGTCGGCGGGGGCGACGAGCAGGACGACGACGAGTCCGCGGGCGACGATGACGCGGCGGCGGGCGAGGGTGACGAGGTCGACAACTCGCTCGATGAGCTCGAGCCGCAAGACGGCGACGATGGAGTCGTCGAAGAGCGATGATGCATGCCGCCGGCGGGCGGGATGGAACCACGGAGGCACGAAGACACGGAGAGGTCCTGCCGGGCGTCGACCGTGGCCCGGTCCGACCTGGCGCGGGCGCCACGGAGATCAGGAGCGGGGGGGGCCTCTCCGTCCCCCGGAGGTCGTGCCCGTAGATTGGTCGTAGGCGGCAATCGCACGGCTCGCTCCGAATCACCTCCGTGCCTCCGTGTCTCCGTGGTTTCATCTCATCATCGCCATCAGGGGAGGGGGGACGGATGGCCAAGGTCGTCAAGCAGGCCGAGCTCCTGATCCAGGGGGGCGCCCAGAGCGGTGAGCGGTTCCCGCTCGCCCCGGGCGCCGTCGTCATCGGACGGGGTGACACCTGCGCCGTCCGGCTCACCGATCACCTCGTGAGCCGCGAGCACACGCGCGTCGAGCGGGCCGACGGCGGCTACCGCGTCCTCGACCTCGAGAGCAAGAACGGCACGTTCCTGAACGGCGTCGCGGTGACGAGCAAGCTGCTGCGCGCCGGCGACAAGATCCAGGTCGGCGGGACGACGCTCGTCTTCGTCACGATCGACCCGGGGAAGGCGCCGCCGGCGAGCGTCTCCGCGGTGAGCCTCGCGTCCAGGCCGTGGGGTGACCTCGTCTTCGAGGAGTCCGCGACCTGCCGGCCGGCCGAGGACGACGGCGACTCGATCAGCCCGGCCCTCGAGCGCCAGGCGGCGAAGATGGCCCGGCGCTGTCAGGGGCAGCTCCGCGGCGCGACCAAGACCGGCGACTTCGCCGTCGCCGCCCGCGCCGTCCTCGACGCGGCCCTCGACGCGACCGCGGCGAGCCGGGCGACCCTGTTCGAGATCGACACGGACCTCGGCGAGATCACCCGGAGCTTCGTCCGGATCGATCGTCCGATCGACGGCGACTCGACGATCGGGCTCGACGACCGGATCCGGATCGACGCCGCCCTCGTCGAGCGATCGATCGAGGCCGGCGAGAGCGTCCTCGTCCTCCGGAGCGTCGACCTCTCGGCGAACCCGACCGACGAGGCGCCGGTGAGCGGCGCGGTGATCCCCGTGCCGCCCGAGGCGGGAGCGACGCTCGCTCTCTACCTCGATACGGGCGTCCGCGACGACGCGCTCCTCTCCGCCGACGACCTGACCCTCGCGACCGAGCTCGCGTTCCGGGTCGGGCCGACGCTCGCGAGCGCGATCCTCCTCCGAAAGGTGCAGGAGGAGCGCGATCACCTCCGCGGCGAGCTCGTCGGCAAGGTCGGGCTGATCGGCCAGAGCGAGCCGATGCAGAAGCAGTTCGAGCAGATCGAGCGGCTCGCGGCGGTCGACTCGCCCGTCCTCATCACGGGCGAGAGCGGGACGGGCAAGGAGCTCGTCGCGCGCGCGATCCACTACGGCAGCGCGCGGGCGGGCGAGCCCTTCGTCGCCGTGAACGTCGCGGCCGTCCCGACCGAGCTCGTCGAGAGCGAGCTCTTCGGCCACACCCGCGGCGCGTTCACCGGCGCGGTCCGCCCGGTCCGCGGTCGGCTCGAGGAGGCGGGCGCGGGGACGCTGTTCCTCGACGAGATCGGCGAGCTCAGCCCCGACGCCCAGGTGAAGCTGCTCCGGGTGCTCGAGGAGCGCACGTTTCGGCCGCTCGGGAGCGGGCGCGACATGCCGTTCCGTGCCCGGCTGCTGGCAGCGACCAACCGGGATCTCCCCGCGCTCATCCCCGACGGTCGCTTCCGCGAGGACTTCTACTTCCGCCTGGCCGTCGTCGAGCTGCGCCTCCCGCCGCTGCGGGAGCGGGGCGACGACATCGTCGAGCTCGCGACCCACTTCCTCGTCGAGATCGGCAACGAGGTCGGCCGACCCGGCGTCACGATGGCCACCGACGCCGCCAATCGGCTGGCCGGGCATCACTGGCCGGGCAACGTTCGCGAGCTCAAGAACGCGATCGAGCGGGCGCTGGTGCTGGGGACGGAGTCGGTCCTCGGCGCCGACGACTTCGCCTTCCTCGACCTCGCCCGCCGCATCGCCGAGAAGACCGGGCAGACCTCCAGCGGCGAGGTGCCGCGCCCCCGGACGCCGACCCCGCTCACCTCGAGCGGGATGCCGACCCCGCGCGCTCCCCGGACGGTCACGCCGAGTCACCCCGAGGCGCTCGGCGAGGCGGTCCCGTCGCCGAGCGCGCCGACCCCGGCCGCGCCGCCCGGCGTCGCCCCGGCGGCGTCCGAGGACGCGATCCGTCCGCTCCGCGAGATGGAGCGGCTCTGGATCGAGAACGCGCTGCGGGCCTGCGGCGGGAACAAGAGCAAGGCCGCGCGCCTCCTCGGGATCGACCGCTCGACTCTCTACGACAAGATCAAGCAGCACGGGTTCGACGCCTGACGACGGCCGGTCCGCCCGCCCGTCCGCCTCGCCGAGGGGGCGTGCTTCGATGTCCGAACGCCTTCCGGTCGAGAGCTCCGAGCCCGGCGGCGGCCGACGCCAGACGGCGCGGCCCGTCCAGTGCGGCCCGTTCCGGATCGAGGCGCGCATCGGGAAGGGGAGCCATGCGCGGGTCTATCGGGCGCGGCACGTCGAGAACGATCAACTCGTCGCCCTCAAGATCCTCTCCCCCGATCACGTCGAGCGGAGCCCCATCGCGGTGAAGCGCTTTCACCGCGAGGCGACCCTCGCCGCGCGCCTTCTTCACCCGAACGTCGTCACCGTCTACGCGAGCGGCGAGCAGCCCGAGGGCTTCCACTGGATCGCGCTCGAGCTGATCACGGGGCCGACGCTCCTCCACGTGCTCGCCGCCGAGGGGCCGCTCCCGCCGGCGCGGGTCCTCGACGCGGCCATCCAGCTCGCCCGGGCGCTCGCGTGCGCCGAGAAGCACGGGATCCTCCACCGCGACGTGAAGCCGGACAACGTCCTCTGCGCGCCGGATGGGGTGCTGAAGCTCGCCGACTTCGGCCTCGCCCGGCAAGGCGAGGGTCACGGCTCGCTCACCCGGTCGAGGGTGCTCCTCGGCACGCCGCGCTACGTGGCGCCCGAGGCGGTGACCGACCCCAAGGGCGTCGACCGGCGCGCCGACTACTACTCCCTCGGGATGACGCTCCACCACCTCGCGAGCGGGAGGGTGCCGCTCGAGGACGACAAGAGCGCGATGATGACGCTCATGCGCCACACCCACGAGGACGTCCCGCGGCTCTCCGTGGCGGTTCCCGCGATCGGCAGCGGCCTGGACGCCGTCGTCGCGCGGCTGACGGAGCGCCGGCGCGAGCGCCGCTACCCGTCGGCCGCGCAGATCGTGGATGACCTCGAGGCGGTGGCCGAGGGGCTCGCTCCGCCGCACGCGAGCATTGCGGCCGGGCTCGGCGCGGCCGATGCGGGCAGCCGGCCCGACTCGGGCGAGCAGCGGGCGCGGGAGATGGCCGAAGTCAGTCGGCTGCTCGATGACGCGGGCGAGTCATCGTCGGGCGCTCCGGAGCCGGAGTCACCGCCGGGCCTCGGCCGGCTCGTGCTCGCGGCGGCGGTCGCCCTGGTCCTGGGGTTGGTCGCGGCGGCGGTCGTCTATCGGGTGGTCGTGGGGGCGGAGTGAGCCTCGGGCTCACTTGCAGCGACGCGTCGGCAAGGGTCTGGCGACGTCCGAACAACGATCCGCGTAATCCGCGTAATCCGCGGTTCGGTCTCCCTCGGCGGCAACGAACGGAACCGCGGATTACGCGGATTACGCGGACTGCGCGTTGCCGACGTCCGGGTTCACCGTCGTCGTGCGAGACCTGTTCCGGGACCGTCGGTCAGAGCGACAGCTTCGCGATCGCGTCCGCCGTCTTCTTCGTCTCCTCGATCGTCGGGACGAGGGCGAACCGGACGAATCCATCCCCCGGGCTCGTCCCGTCGGCGAGCTTCTCGGCGATCCACGGGCCGGGCGTGCAGACGGCCGCGATGTCCTCCCGGAGGAGCGTCTGGGCGAAGTCGAGCGACGTCATGCCCTCGGGCACTCGCTGCCAGACGTAGATCGTCCCCTCGGGCGTGCTGTCGGGGAGGCCGGCCGCGCGGAAGGCGGCGCACAGGATGTCGCGCTTCTCGCGGTACTCCGCCCGCATCTCCGCGACGTGATCCTCGTCGGCGAGGGCGGCGATCGCGCCCGCCTGGACGAAGTTCGGCGTGCCGCTGTCGATGTTGGTCTTCACCTTCTTGAAGGCGGAGACGATCCGCTGGTCGCCGGCGACCCAGCCGATCCGGTAGCCGGTCATCGCGCTGCGCTTGCTGAGGCTCTGGAAGACGACCGTGTTCTCGCGGCCGATCTCGAGGATGCTCGTCGGCGGCTCGTCGGTGAAGTAGAGCTCGCTGTAGGCCTCGTCGCTCGCGAGGACGACGTCGTTCTTCCGAGCCCAATCGTAGAGCGTCTGGAGCTCGGCCCTGGTCGCGACCCGGCCGCTCGGGCTGTTCGGGTAGTTGATCCAGAGGATCTTCGCCTTCGCCACCACCTCGGCGGGGATGGACTCGAGGTCGGGCAGGAAGTCGTTCGACGCCGGCAGACCGTAGAGCCAGGGCTTGCCCTCGGCGAAGAGCGTCCCGCGGTTGTAGGGCGGGTAGCCCGGCGACGGGCAGAGGACGACGTCGCCCGGGTCGACGAGCGTCTCGGCGAAGTTGAAGATCCCCTCCTTGCTGCCGATCGTGCTGCAGATCTCGCTCCCGGCGTCGATCTTCACGCCGAAGCGGCGCTCGGTCCAGGCGGCGACCGCCTCGAGGAACGGCTTGCCCCCGACGTAGCTCGGGTAGCCGGCGCTGGCGTACTCGTCGGCGCCCTTCGCCATCGCCTCGCGGATGAACGCGGGCGTCGGGCAGCTCGGGTCGCCCACCCCGAAGTCGACCGGCGTGACGCCGGCCTCGCGGAGCTCGCGGACCTTCTTGTCGACCTCGGCGAACGCGTAGGAGGGGAGGTCGGTGACGCGGCGGCTGATCGTGGTGGGCATGGAGGCGGCTCCCATGGTCGTGGTCGATGGAGGATGTTCACCACGGAGACACGGAGAACACGGAGATGTCACGGATGCTGCGCAAGCTCTCACCCCTCGACGTCCATGGACGAATCCTGGCTGCGGAGTGCCCTCCGTGCGCCAGGCGAGGAGCTCGGGACCGGAGGCGACCCTGGCGTGGCAAGGGCCCTCCGTGTCCTCGGTGTCTCCGTGGTGACATCCCGCTCGCCGAAGGCGAGCATCACTCCGCGGATTAGATTCCCTTGAGGAGGTGACCCATCTTGTCGCGCTTCGTCTTCAGGTACGCCCGGTTGGCGTCGTTCGCCTTCACCTCGATCGGGACGCGCTCGACGATCTCGAGGCCGAACCCCTCGAGGGCGACGATCTTCATCGGGTTGTTCGTGAGGAGGCGGAGCTTGGTGAGGCCGAGGTCGGCGAGGATCTGCGCGCCGATCCCGTAGTCGCGCATGTCGGCGCCGAAGCCGAGCATCTCGTTCGCCTCGACCGTGTCGAAGCCTTCGTCCTGCAAAGCGTAGGCCTTGAGCTTGTTGAGGATCCCGATCCCGCGACCCTCCTGGCGCATGTAGAGGAGGACGCCCTTGCCCGCCTCGGCGATCATCCGGAGGGCGGCGTCGAGCTGCGGGCCGCAGTCGCATCGGAGCGAGCCGAGGACGTCGCCGGTCAGGCACTCGCTGTGGGCGCGGACCAGGACCGGCTCCTCGGTCGGGACGCTCCGGCCCTGATCGTCGAGCTCGCCGACGCCGCCGAGGCAGATCGCGATGTGGGGTCGGTCGTCGAGCTCGGAGATGTAGACGTTGAGGTCGAACTCGGCGTAGCGGGTCGGGAACTTGATCGAGACCGACCGTCGGACGAGCTTCTCGTTCTCGCGCCGGTAGCGGATGATGTCCGCGACCGAGCCCATCTTGAGGCGGTGGGTCTTGGCGAACTCGATGAGCTGCGGGACGCGCGCCATCGTGCCGTCCTCGGCCATGATCTCGCAGATCACCGAGGCCGGACGGAGGCCGGCGAGGCGGGCGAGGTCGACGCCGCCCTCGGTCTGGCCGGCGCGGACGAGCGTGCCGCCATCGACGGCGCGGAGCGGGAAGATGTGCCCGGGGCGGGCGAGCTCCTCGGGCTTGCTCCGCGGGTCGACCGCGACCTTGATCGTGTGGGCGCGGTCGGCGGCGCTGATCCCCGTCGTGATCCCATCGCGCGCGTCGACGCTGACGGTGAACGCGGTGCCGAGGGCGGCGGTGTTGCGCTCCGCCTGCGGGTGGAGCTCGAGGCGGTCGCAGTCCTCGCCCGTCATCGCGAGGCAGATCAGGCCGCGGCCGAACTTCGCCATGAAGTTGACGATCTCGGGCGTGATCTTCTCGGCGGCGACGGTCAGGTCGCCCTCGTTCTCGCGGGTCTCGTCGTCGACGAGGATCACCATGTGGCCCGCGCGCATCTCGTCGAGGATCACCTCGACCGGCGAGAACGCCTCGGGCGGAACGGACGACGCGTTGGCGCCAAGGTCAGGCTTGGACGGGGCTTCGGGGGCCATCGGCACGACTCTTCTCCTGGGTTGCGCGGAGGCGGATTCTAGCATGGCGCAACGCGTTGGGGGAAGGACGTTGACCGCTTCAGGACAGGCGGGGAGCATGGCTCCAGGCGGACCGGCGGGCGATCGTCGGGGACGTCGTTTCCACTGGCGCGTCGGGGTGTTGGGGCGGTGAGCATGGCCGAGCGGCGAGACTACCAGGCGATCCTCGACGCGGCGTTCGAGAAGCTCGGGGACGCGGGCGTCGAGCTCGATCACGGCAAGCGCTGGGACGTCGAGACGCTCACGCCGATCGAGAAGGTCCAGGTCATCCTCAACGACATCTACTCCGAGGTGACCCGCGGCGGCTTCGACTACTGGCTCCAGCGCCGCTACGCCGCGCGCGGCGGCTACGAGCTCCAGCGGGTCGTCGCGGCGATCGTCGAGAGCCACCGCGAGCGCGTGCCCGACCACGATGCGGTCGCTGCCGAGGTGCTCCTGGGCCTGATGGAGGCGATCGAGCTCGCGCCGGCGAGCTACGACCCCGAGTTCCCCAAGGACCCGACGAAGGCCGAGAGCAAGGCGTATCAGGCGCTCTGCGACCGACGGCGGTTCCTCGACGCCGTCTACTACCTCGACGACTCCCGGATGCTCGAGTTCAACGAGGCCGTGGTCGATCACTGGCCGGAGTCGCTCGATCCCTTCTCGCTGCCGGCCGGGGCTCCGGTCTCGCGCCGCGGGATCGAGCCGCTGCGGCCCGACTCGAAGGGGCCGGTCCGCTATCCGTCGGTGGCCGTCGGCTTCACCGAGGCCGGGCGCTCGATGCCGGTCCACGCGACCGACATCGACGCCTACGGCCTCTACAACAGGGTCGCCCTCGGGATGTGGCTCGGCGGAGCGGCGGTCGACGACGTCGCCCGGTTCGTCGGCGAGTGCGAGAGGCGTCGCGACGACAGCCCGGAGATCGTCCGACGGTGCGCCGCGACGGTCGACGCGGACGGAACGCTGGCGCGGACCGGTGAGCCCGCCGACGTGGACGCGCTCGTCGCCGAGCTCACCTGGACGCCCGGCTACATGTTCGGCCAGATCGCCGACGCGGTTCGCGAACGCGCCGAGGGCGGGGTCGTCATGACCGCGCCGGATCTCGACGCGCTCGAGGGCGGGCCGGAGGCGGCCGCGCTGGCGATCCGCTCCCTCGATCCGTCGGCGGAGGAGTCGCTCGCGGACCAGGCCGGTTCGCCCGATCGGGCGCACCCGACGATCCTCCGCATCGATGCCCCCGCCGATCGGGCGCTCGACGTGGCCGAGCTCCTCGAGCTCGGCGCCATCCACGGGATCGTCCTCGTGATCGGCCTCGACGAGGAGGCGCGCCACGAGGTGGGCTTCCGCGCGTCGGCGCACGCGGTTCAGCACGTGAACCTGCACGACGACGAGTGGGGCTACTAGCCCGGAAGGTATAGGGAAGGAGTTGGCTCCTGTTCTGGGAACCCCACAAAATGTGGGGGCAACACAAACCCCAGCCCAGGAGCCAACAATGCGGCCAAGGTATTACGTCGGTGTCGATCTCCACAAGTCCGTCATCCAGATCTGTGTTCTCGAGGCGAGCGGCGAGATCGTCGAGGAGCGTCGCCTG
>JAJDCQ010000007.1 GCA_029260755.1 Planctomycetota bacterium
CACCGGGAACAGCGTCGCCGAACGCGTCATCCGGACCCTCAAGGAGGAGGTCATCTGGCTCCAGGACTGGGCTTCGCTCGCCGAGCTGAGGGACGCGCTCGAGGCATGGGTCGTCGTCTACAACGAGGTCCGGCCGCACCAGGCACTCGGCTGGCAGACGCCGGCTGAGAGGAGGGCCGAGCTCCTTGGTCGTCAGCACGTCGCTGCCGCGTAGCTCGGTCCGGGGGCGGGCATTTCAGCTGCCCGCGATGTCTTGATCTCGGGGAAACACAACATGTGAACTTGCGGAATCACGCTTTCGACTCCGCCTGGGCATTCATGTGCCCGACGACCGCATCCAGTGTCGCGACCTGTACGATCTCATGGATTGGAGTGCCAACTGCCCTGCCGAGCAGACAATAGAGGTGTCGAGCGGGTTCTTTCACCTAACTGTCTGCTCGAGTCCACCGGCGTCGGGAGTGATTGGTGACAACCAGTTAGTCCGCATCTACTTGAATCCACTCGAGTCGATGCCCAGTCTTCGCTTTTCAGGAGTGCCCATGTTGTGCCCGATCGATTGATGCTGCTGCGCCCGTAGCCCGGATCATCAATGACCGATCATCGATGGAATGACCCAAGCCGGATCCCAGAAGTTCACAGCGTTCTTCGACTGCAAGCGCGAAGGAGGACCGAGTGCCACGCGCCCGAAGGGAGGCGCCGGCGGCCGGCCGGCGTGGCAACGCTCGCGCAGCATTCAAGTTATATCTCGCGACAGAGGGTTGACTCACACCACAAGCGCGGCCGCGCGCACCCACCCGCGCTTTCGCGCAACTTCCAGGAATGGCAATCCAGCTCGAGTCAGGGAAGGTCACATCCAGCTCGCCCATCGCGAGCACCTCCACGTCCTCCCTGGACGCGGAAGACCCTACCCCGACCCCGTGTCAGTCCCGGGCGGCGCGACCGCGCGACCCGAGCCTCCCGCCCGCCAAAGCCGCTGCCTCGTCGAGAGTTGCCGCGCGTGCGTCCGCGCAGTCCCGATCGACGTGATGTACCTTGGCGCCCGGCGGTGTCGTCCTGGATGAGCCCGAGCCAGGAGGACTGACATGATCGCCGCCCGTGCGCGCCCGAGACCGATGAGCCAGCCGCCGAGCCGTCCCGCGTCACCGCCGACCGACCCCATCGCGCTGCTCGAGGCGAGCTGGCCGGACGGCTACCGCTTCGCGCTCCGCTACACCGGCGACCCGGCGAGCGCGGAGGATCTCGTTCAGTCGGCCTGGGTCGCGGCGCTGCGCCACCTCGACCCGGCGGCGCCGCCGCGCGAACCGAGGGCCTGGTTCTTCCGGGTGCTGATCAACATCGCCCACAACGAGCGGCGCGGCGCTCGGCGGCGGCGGCTGCGCGAACGCCGGGCGGCGCGGCCGGAGGTGGTCGCCTCGACGGTCTCCGATGCCGAGGCCTGGCTCCGCGAGGCGCTCGCCGAGCTCGAGCCGACGATCCGCACCGCCCTCGTCCTGAAGTACCTTCACGAGATGACCCTCGCCGAGGTCGCCGCCGCGACCGACGCGCCGCTCGGCACGGCCGCCTCGCGCGTCCGGCGCGGCCTCGAGACGCTGCGAGAGCGGGCCGGACGGACCGGCCTCGCGCCGACCGCTCTCGGCGCGGTGCTCTCGGCGCGCTCCGGCGATCGGCTCCCGGTCCCGGCGATCCCCTCGATCGCGGATCCGACCTCCTCGGCGCCCGCGCCGGTCGATCGCGCGCCGCGGGTGCCGCGGGCGCCCGTCGCGGCCGTCGTCGCCGGGCTCGTCGCCCTCGTCGGCTTCGGCGTCGCCGCCCGGGTCGATGGACCCGAGCCCCCGGTGATCGCGGACGCCGGCGCAGCGCGGCGCGGCGGCGGCGCCGCGGACGAGGACCGCAGCGCCGCCCCCGAGCTCCCTCCGGCGCCCGGCGAGGCAGCCTCCGAGCGCGATGACGGCGTCGGTCGGACCGACGCCGAACCGACCGATGCGGCCGCAACGACCGAGACCGCGGCGGCGGTCGCGGGCGCTGACGTCTCGCCGTGGGCGGAGCGGTTCGTCGGTCGCATCTCGACGCGCTACGTCCCGCTCGAGCAGACCGACGCGCGCAGCGCGGCGGTCACCGCCTTCCTCGAGTCGCAGGTCACCATCAACTACCGCGGCGAGGAGATCGGCGAGCTCACCGCGTTCCTCGAGGACATCACCGGCTTCACGATCTTCGTCGTCGGCCCGCATCCCAGCCCGGGCATGGGCGAGGTGTTCCTCAGCGATGTCCCGGTCGCGAAGGTGCTCGAGGTCGCCCGCGACTCCACCGGCTTCCGGGCAGCCCTGAATCCCGCCCAGCCCGACTCGATCGTCCTCACCTCGCGGGCGACTCTCGACGAGCTCCGCGAGCTCGCCCTCGTCGTCGCCCGAGCGCGCGACCCCGAGGCGATCGTCGAGGTCGACCACCGGACGCTGCGCCTCCGCGTGACCGCCGAGGCGCTCGCCGATGTCGACGCGGCGCTCGCCCTGCTCGACGACCGCGTCCCGGTCACCGGCCGCGTCGTCTCGCTCGAGGACGACACCGCGATCGCCGGCGCCACGGTGCGGGCGGAGAGCCTCGGCCCCAACGGACGCCCCGTCGGCACCGCGAGGACGACGACCGACGGCGACGGGCGCTTCGAGGACGTCGTCGCGACCCGCCGGGTCGCCGCGACCGCTCGCGCCCTCCTCGACGACGCCGCGCTCCGCGCCCGCCTCATCGCCGAGGGCCCTCGGACCGCATCGATCCGCGTCGAGGCGCTCGCCGACGGCCGCGACCCGGTCGTCCGCCAGACCGGCGCGCCGACCGACCTCATCATCGGCCTCCGCCGGGGCGGCCGCGAGCTGCGCTACCGGGTCGTCGACCGGACCGGCGCGCCGATCGAGGGGATCCGCGTCCGCGTCCAGCGCGGCGCACGCGAGACGGCGACGACCGACGCCGACGGACGCGTCCGCTTCACGGGCCTCGGCCCCGACGCGACGACCGTGTGGTTCGCCGACGACCGCGGCCGCTTCTTTCAGTCCGCCGAGAAGCTCGCGCCGAGCGACCCGCCCTCCGAGCGGACGATCACCCTCGCCCGCGCCGTCACCCTCACGGTGAAGGTCACCGATGCCGGGAGCCCGAGCGAGCCGCCGCGGGGCCACATCCTCCTGACGCCGCCGGCGGGCGACCCGCTGATCCCCTCGTCGCTCTCCTCGTTCGATCTCCGCGCGGTCGGCGACGGGACGCTCCGCTTCGACGTCCCCGCGGGCACGGGCTACCGACTCGACGTCGCGATCGAGCGCGACGGCGCGCCGCGAGCGTCACGCCGGATCCGCGCCGGCCTGGCCGACCGGTCGCTCTCGCTCGATCTCGCGGACGACGAGATCGTCGAGGTCGAGGTCGACGCGACGTCCGCCGGGGCGATCGAAGGCCGTGTCCGGCCCCTCGCCGAAGGAGAGTCGATCCGGGTCGGCGTCCGCGCCCCCGACGCGCGCTCCTGGAACGGCGTCTGGGTCGATCGCGAAGGCTGCTTCACGATCGCCGGCGTCCCGCCGGGACGCTGGCTCGTCGGCGTCTCGTCCGCATCACCGCCCGCGCTGGACCGCACGATCGACCCCGAGCATCTCATCGAGGTGGAGATCGCGGCCGGCGAGACCGTCGCGGTCGACCTCGCCGACCCGTTCCTCGACGAGCTCGGCGAGCCCGCCCCTATCGCCGAACCGATCGAGACTCGCCCCGTGACCATCACCGTCACGGATCACGCGGGCCGCCCCGTCGCCGGCGCGCGCGGCCGGGTCGATCTCCGAGTCGCGCTCGGCGGGTCGATGACGAGCGACGCCGACGGAGCAATGCTCCTTCCGGCCCTGCCGCGGACGACGGTCGGCGTCCGCCTCGCCGCCCCCGGCGCGGCGCCCGTGTGGGTGACGATTCCCCCCGACATGGACGCGATCGCCGTCACCGTCCGACGGGCGGCCCGTCTCGTCCTCGAGGTCGAGACCGGCCCCGGCGAGGAGACGGGCCGCATCTTCGCGCGGCTCGACCCCGGAGGCGACGCCCTCGACGGGCTCCGACCGGCGTCGGCCGCGACCTCTCTCGACGAGCGCACGCCGGCGGGACGAATCGTTCCGCTGGTGATCGAGGACGCACCCGCCGGCGGCGTCGTCACCGTCGTCGTCGCCGCCGGTGGACGCGCGCGTCTTCGAGAGCGCGTCCTCGTGCCCGAGGCGGGCGGAACGATCCGACTCCGCCTCGAGCCAGCGACCGACGGCACCGCGGTGACCGTCCGGATGCCCGACGGCGAGCCGGTCTTCGACGCGTACGTCCTCGCGCATGCGCCGAGCCCGGGCGGCGAGCTCGACGCGTTGATCGCGATCGGCCGCACCGACGGAGCCGGCCGCGCGACGCTTTCGGCGCTCGAGCCCGGCGAGCTCGTCTCGGTCCAGGTGCAGCGCTGGGACGGAGTCCGCGCGCGCACCTTCCGGGGCACCGCGACCGCCGGACGGGCGGGCGCCCCGCTCGCGATCGAGCTCCTCGAGCTCGGTCGTTGAGCGGTCTCGCTCGCTCCCGGTTCGCCGTCGCAACCGCTTGACTCGCCGGGAACAACGCTCGCGCGTCAGGGTCTCGTCCGGGAGGCGCCGCTGCACCCGCCCCCTGGACGTGCCATGATGGGCCGGCGGGAGAGGAAGAGGGACCGAGGGCGCGCGCAGCATGCGGCGGAGTAGCTTCGTCGAGACGGACCGGATCGACCCGAACGACCGGGTGGTCCTCATCTCCGATCTGCATCTGGGCGACGGGAGCGCGGGCGAGCCCTTCTGCCGCAAGGACGACGAGCTCCGTCGCTTCCTCGACCGGGTCGCCTCGCGCGCCGACGCCCTCGTCATCGCCGGCGACGGGTTCGACATCGCGCAGGCCTGGCGCATCGAGCGGATCTACGACAAGCATCAGGCCGTCATCGATGACATCCTCGAGCTGTCGAAGTCGATGCCGGTCCACTACATCCGCGGCAACCACGAGGGCAACGCGCGCTCGATCTCACGGATGCTGCCGCTCCGCTACTCGCTGAACCTCACGATCGGCGACCGGATCCTCGTCGAGCACGGCAACGTCTTCGACCCTCACTGCCAGCCGGGCGACCTGACCGCCTGGTGGGCGACGCGGTTCCATTCGCTCCTCGAGACGAAGCTCGGCTCGCCCATCCGCATCCCGATGCGGAAGCACTACTGCTGGAGCACCCGCCTCGGCCACTGGCTCTTCTTCTACGTCGCCTTCGGCCGTCACGTCTCCGGCAAGCTCTGGGGTCAGCTCGGCTGGCCCGACAAGGAGAAGGCCGCCGCGGACTTCCTCGACTACTGGGGTCGCGGCGAGTGGGGCGACATGAACGGGCTGATCCGCGCGGCCGATGTCGTCCTCTCCGGCTCCGAGTACGACATCCTCGTCTGCGGCCACAGCCACCAGCCGGGTCGCGTGCGCTTCGACGGCGGCGAGTACATCAACACCGGCTCCTGGGCGTTCGAGCAGAAGAGCTACGTCCTCTACGAGGACGGCCACTTCCGCGTCCACCAGTTCGGAGAGGCGCGCGAGCTCGGCGGCGAGGAGTATCACGGCATCCTCGGCCCGCATCGCGACAAGTCGTTCTTCGACTGGTGGGACGAGTTCTACCGCGGATTCCTCCGCTACGACGTCGACGCGATGGTGCGGCTCTGCGACTTCGATGCGGAGGATCTCGCGCTCGACCTCGAAGAGGGCGACCTCGCGCCCTGATCCGCTCGACCGCGAGCCGGCACGCCTGCTACGATCGTCGCTTCGAACACCCCACCCGTTTCCCGGCGAGGAGGCCGAAAGCGCAATGGCGGATGCGACGCTCTACGAGCAGCTCGGTGGCAAGGCGGCGATCGATGCCGCGGTCGACAAGTTCTACGAGAAGATGCTCGCCGACGACCGCGTGAGCTCGTTCTTCTCCGGCGTCGACATGGACGGCCAGCGGAACAAGCAGCGAAAGTTCCTCGCGTACGCGTTCGGCGGGCCGGTGAGCTACACCGGCAAGGACATGCGCGAGGGCCACGCGCATCTCCTCGGGAAGGGGCTGAACGACAGCCACGTCGACGTGGTGATCGAGCACCTCGGCAACACGCTCCTCGAGCTCGGCGTCGCCGAGGAGCTCGTCAAGCAGGTGGCCGCGATCGCCGAGGGCGCGCGGGACGACGTCCTCAGCCGCTGACGGTCGTCGCGGTGATCGCGCCCGCGGACTCGACCGGCGCGACCGCCGCCCGGAGCCGGACCGGCACGTTCTTGTGGTACGGCGTCCGGGTGAGCGGGTCGCAGTGGTCCGCCGAGGTCAGCTCGTTGATCTGCGGGCCGGTCGCGACGCGCGCGCCGGAGCCGGCCGCGTCGGGATGCTCGAGCCCGTAGCCGTGCGGAAGTGACACGACGCCCCGCCGCTGCGCGTCGGTCAGGTGCGCGGGGACAACGACCTTCCCCGCCGCCGACTCGCACTCGACCGGGTCGCCGTCGGCGACGCCGAGCGCCGCGGCGTCATCGGGGTGGATCGCGAGGGCGCCCTCGTGGTCCGACTTCCGCCAGCGCGGGTCGCGGTAGATCGTGTTCGCGTTCCAGGTGCGGCGGTCGCCCGCGATCAGCCAGAACGGCCAGTCGGGGTCGGCGACGACCTCGTCGCCCGGCGCGGCGTCGAGCTCGCGCGCGAGCGCCCGCACCTCGTCGAGCATCTCGTCGACGTCGAGGTGGACCCGGCCATCGGGATGCCGGATGAAGCTCCAGGTGTCCTCCTGGAGGTGGCGGCTCAGGATGACGCCCGCGCGCCCGGCGAGGATCCGCTCGAAGAGCGCCTCCCCGAGGCCGGCGCCCTGATCCTCCACGCCCGCACGGCGGACCGCGTCGGCGTGCTTCCCGGCGTAGTGATGCGCGCTCGCCCAGAGGACCGCCGCCGCTCGCGCGCCGTCGGGGAGCGCCGCGCCGAGCGTCTCGTGGAGGATGATCGCCGCGTAGGCGCGCCAGCGAGGGCGCGCGGCGAGGGCGGCGCCGAGCGCCTTCTCGAAGACGCCGAGGCGCGGCGCCCGGCGGTCGACCTTCGCCGCGGCGGTGAGGATCGGGAACGAGTCGGGGAGCTCGCCCATCGCCACGAGGAGGCGCCGGTAGATCTCGGGCTCGGGCAGCGTGCCGGGCCGCGGCGGGAGGACCGGACGGCGAAGATGGAACGCGTTGTCGGGGAACCCGAGGGTGAAGAACGTCGCCTCCCACTTCTCGAGCTGACTCGGCGCGGGGAGGACCCAGTCGGCGTGGCGCGCCGTCTCGGTCATCGCCACGTCGATCACGACGAGCAGCTCGAGCCGGTGCAGCGCCGTCGACCAGGCGCGGGTGTCGGCGGCCGAGACCGCCGGGTTCGCGCTGTCGACGACGAGGCCGCGTAGCCGCCCCTCGTGCTCGGTGTTCACCTCGGCGGGGAGGACGTTCGGCGGGAAGAGCTTCCCGATCTCGGCGACGCCGGTGACGGTGGTCTTCCAGACCTTCTCGTCGCGGCCGGCCTGCGATGGCTCGCTTCCTCCGGGACTCGCCGAGTGCCCGATCAGCGGGACGAGGAAGCTGTGGAACGCGTTCGCGCCCGACTTGCCGAGGTTGCCGGTGAGGAGGAAGAGCAGCTTCTCGAGCCAGCTGTTGAGCGTGCTGTGGAGGCTCTGCTGCAGGCCGAGGTCGGCCCGCACCGTCGCCGACCTCGCGGCGGCGAGGCGGCGCGCGACGTCGCGCACCCGCTCGGGGTCCTGGCCGGCGGCGCGGGCGTAGCGATCGATCGGCACGTCGCGGAGCGCCGCGGCGACGGCGTCGAACCCGAGGGTGCGCTTCTCGAGGAACGCGCGGTCGACGAGGTCCTCCTCGACGAGGACCGCCGCGATCGCCGCGAGGAGAAACGCGTCGGTCCCGGGGCGCACATCGAGGTGGACGTCCGCCATCCGCGCCGTCTCGGTCCGGCGCGGGTCGATGACGATCATGGTCCGCTCGGGGTCGTCGGCGATCTCGCGGAGCACCCTCCGGGCGCGCGGGATGCCGTGCGCCTGCCAGGGGTTGGTCCCGATCAGGAGGAGGAGGTCGGCGTTCTCGGCGTCGTCGGTCGTGATGTGGCAGGTCTGCCGCCCGAAGAGGCGCCCGTTGACCCAGAAGTCGCCCGTCTTCTCCTGGGCGAGGGCAGAGTAGACGTAGCGCGTCTGCATCGCCGCGCGAAGGGCCGATCCGTAGACGCCGCCGAGGTGGTTGCCCTGCCCGCCGCCGCCGTAGTACGCGAGGGCGCGGCCGCCGTGCTCGTCCCGGATCGCGACGAGCCGCGCCGCGATGTCGGCGATCGCCTCATCCCAGGTCGAACGCTCGAAGGTGCCATCGGGCAGGCGGCGCATCGGCGCGTCGAGCCGGTCGGCGTGGTTCTGGTAGGCGTCGAGCCGCGCCGCCTTCTGGCAGAGGTAGCCGCGCGAGACCGGATGGCTCGCGTCGCCCCGGACGCTCGAGATCCGTCCGTCGTCCTCGACCCCGACGACGATGCCGCAGTTGATGCTGCAGAGGATGCAGGCGGTCGAGTGCTCGGTCGTCATGGGGAGCTCGCTTCGTCGGGGTCATCGCAAGAAGGGTCATCGAGGCCGGCGACGGCGAGCCGCCGGCAGGAACGCAGGATCCGGTTCGAGAGCTCCTCGCCCGCGACGGCGCGCGAGAGGAGCACGCCGCCGACGAGGAGCGCCACCGTGGCGAGGGCGCGGTCGTCGGCGCCGGCCTGCTCGAGGCGCGGGACGAGCTCGTCGACGTACTCGCCGAGGCCCTCCTCGAAGCGCGCGCGGGTCGCCTCGCTCGCGCGGGCGACGTCGGCCGCGAGCGCGGGCAGCGGGCAGCCGTCGGCCGGCAGATCGCGGTGGGCTCGACTCAGGTAGGCGCGCGCGACCGCCTCGATGAGCTCGCGTCCGCGCAGGTCGTCGCCCAGCAGCCCGATCCATCCTTCACGCGAGGCGTCGAGCGACTCGGCGACCGCCTCGGCGAGGAGCGCCTCCTTGCTCTCGAAGTGGGCGTAGAAGCCGCCGACCGTGAGGCCCGCGGCCTTCATCACGTCGGCGACGCCGGCACCCTGATAGCCCTTCTCGCGGAAGCGGCGAGCGGCGGCGTCGAGGATCCGCTGGCGGGTCCGTTCCTTCTGGTCGGTCGGGTAGCGCACGGGTTATATTATGACCATAATCTCACCTGATGCAAGCGCCGTGGTTCGCCGGCCACCGCAACCTCTGCCATCGTGAGTCCGTGGCCTTCCTGAAGATCCGATTCGGCCGGCGGCGACGCCGCCGGGGCGACTCGGCGGTCGCGCGCTGGGTCGGCGCGGCCCTCGCCGTGCTCGCCGGCGTCGTCCTGACCGCGGTCGGCGGCGCGGCGTTGCTCGACGGCCAGCTCGCGGGGCTCGCGGCGATCGCGTTCGGTGCGCTCTGGCTCGCCATGGCCGCGGTCCTCTCCGGGGTCGCGACGCGCCTCGTCGGGCGCGTCACGGGAGGCCGCGCGCCGAACCCCGACGCCGCGGTCGGAGGCGCCGTCGCGCTCACGGCGGGGCTCGGGATCATCGCCATGGTGCTCGCCGAGCCCGAGGGCGCGAGCAGCCTCGCCGCCGCGATCGCGGCCGGCGCCGCCTTCGCCCTGGTCGGGCTGATTCTCATCGCGCACGGCCTCGGCATCGGTCGCGAGGACGGCGGCTGGCGCATGCTGCTCCAGTCGATCTTCCTGACCTCCTTCGCCCTCGTCTCGTTCATCGCGTTCCCGCCGGGCGGGATCTTCGTCGTCCTCATCGCCGTCCTCTCGTGGATCGGGTTGCTCCGGGCGCTCGTGAAGTCCGCCCGCGGGCGCGACCCGCTCGAGGACTGGAGCCAGGAGAAGGTGCTCGGCCTCGGGTGCATCGCGACGGTCGGGCTCGGGGCGCTGTTCCTCGGCGCCGTCGCGCTGCTCGGTCGCGCCGGCCCGGGCGGGAGCTCGACCGGCGCGACCGGCCCGTTCGAGCGCGTGTCGACCCGCGGCGTCGCGCCACGCCACGCCGCGCGCGTCACCGCCCTCGCGCGCCTCGACGACGGCCGGGTGGTGACGAGCGATGCCGCGGGCCTCCTCCGGCTCTGGGACGTCCCCGGAGGCGACGCGGCGCCCCGCACCCTCGCGCGGAGCGACGACACGCCCATCGATGCGATCGTCGCGATCCCCGGCGGCGGCCTCGCCGTCGCCGACGACGAGGGCCGGGTCTCCGCGTGGCGCGATGCCGCCCTCGAGCGCTGGGGAGCGCTCATCCGGCGGAGCGGCATCCGGGTGCGCGGCCTGGCCGCGTCAGCCGACGGCGCCCGGCTCGCCGTGTCGTTCGCCGACGGGAGCCTGCGCGTGGTGGCGCTCCCGCTCGCGACGCCGCTCCTGAAGCAAACGCCGACCGAGGCGGACTCCGACCTCGCGGGGCTCGTCGCCTTCGACGCGAGCGGGACCCACGTGATCGTCGCCCCCGCGACCGCGGCGCCGTTCGCGGTCGCCGTCCCGCCCGGGGACGGGACGGACCCGGCTCCGGCGCCGAAGGGCCTCGCCGCCCTCGGCCCGGTCTCGGCGATCGACCGCCTCCGCGACGGGCGGTTCGCTGTCGGCACGCCGGACGGCGCGACGCTTCTCCTCGACCCGACCTCGGGAGCGAGCCACGCCATCGACGTCGGCGGTCATCGCGCCCGAGTGATCGCCGTCAGCGCCGCGCCCGACGCCTCGCTCCTGGCCACGGCCGGCGCCGACGGCACCGTCCGGATCGTCTCCACCGCGGACGGACGCTGCCTCCGCGCCCTCGACGGCCTCCCGGAGCCCGCGATCGCGATCGCCACGCACGCGGGCGGCGCCGGCGTGGCCGCCGCGCTCGGCCACGCCGTCGCCGTCCGGCTCGAAGCGCTCGCGACCCTCCAGCGCAGCCGCAACGCCACCGTCCGCGCCAGCAACCTCGCCCTCACGGGCGGCGGACGCGCGATCGTCGCCGAGAGCCGCGGCGTCTACGCGGAGGTCGACCTGGCGACCGGCGAGACGCTCCGGACGATCACCGGCGCGCCCGAGAGCAGCCACGCCTGGCCGGGGCCGCTCGGCGCCGATCCGGCGGGGCGCCACCTGGTGACGTCGGCCCACGACGCCCTCTGGCTCTGGGACCTCGCCGCCGGACGCGAGCTCCGTCGCCTGGCCGAGCTCGACTACCGCGACGAGACCGAGGCCGTGCTCGTCGCGCCCGACGGCCGCCACGCGGTCGTCCGGAGCGCGCGCGGCCTCCGCGGCTTCGGGCTGCCCGGCGGCGAGCCGATCGCCTGGCTCGGCGCCGAGGCGGCCGAGCGTGGCCCGACATCCATCGCGTTCGCCGCCGACGGCGAACGCGTCCTCGTCGGCGGCGCCGATGGCGACGTCTCCCTCCGGCGGATCGCCGACGGCGAGGTGCTCGCGCGGTGGCCCCGGCACGAGGGGACCGTCGACGCGGTCGCCCTGCCCGCCGTCGCCGACGCCGAGGTCGCGCTGTCGGCAGCCGCCGGAAGCGTCGTGCGGCTGCACCGCATCGCGAACGGTGAAGTCATCTGGGAACGCCCCGCAGAGACCGAGGCGGGGCCGTGGGAGCTCGCCCTCTCGGCCGACGGCGCGCTCGCCGCGATCAAGGAGGGATACGAGCCCACCCGCATCGTCGACGCGCGCACCGGCGCGTCGTTCGCGACTGCCGACGGCAAGCCCGGCGGCCTCGCGTTCCTCGACGACGGGCGGCACCTCGTCCGTGGCTTCCGCGGTCCCGGCGCGCGCATCCTCGACGTCGACCGCGCCCGCTGGATCAGCCGGGAACACGCCGGACCGATCCTCGACCTCGCCGTCGGCGACGCGACCGTCGTCACCGCCGGCGGCGACGGACGGGTCGGCTTCTGGGCCGTCTGGAAGGGCGTCGAGCCCGACCAGGTCGTCCCCGGTCACGCCGCCCCGGTCGCCGCCGCGGCCATCTCATCCGAGGCGTCGATCGCGTTCACCGGCGACCTCGCCGGGATGATCCTGCGCTGGGACCTCACCACCCGACCGCCGTCGGTGAGCCCGGTCGGCGCCCAGCCGGCCGCCGTCACGGCGCTCGCGATCACCGCCGACGGCGGCCTCGTCGCCGGGGGAGCCGACGGCGTCGTCCGCGTCCTCGATCTCGAGACCGGCGCCGAGCGGAGGCGCTTCGCCGGTCTGGTGGACGAGGTCACCGCGCTCGCGGTCGCCGGAGGCCGCGTGCTCGTCGGCGGTCGCGACGGACGGGCCGTGCTCATTCAACTCGACGACGGATCGACGGCGCCGGTTCAGGACTACAGCGACGCGCTCATCCGAATCGAGGTCACCGCGGTGGCGCTCGACCGAGCCGGGCGACGCGCGTTCATTGGAACGAACAGAGGCGGCGTCGAGATCCACGACCCTCCGGGTCTCGCGTCTCGCGAGGAGGCGGCCGCGATGGGCGCCGACGCCGTCACTGACCTCTCGATTTCCGCCGATGGCGCTCGACTCGCCGCCAGCCTCCACGCCATCGCCCCCGCGCACCGCGGCGGAGGAGTGAGCGTCCGCGACATCTCCGGGAGACACTGGCAACACCTCTCGCTGGAGCTCGATCGCCCCGACGTCCCGCTCGCCGTCGGCTTCACCCCCGACGGCCGCCGCCTCTTCGTCGGCACGGCGACCGGTCGACTGCTGACGTTCGAGGCGCGTTGACCCGGTGACGACTCGCCGGTCACCATGAGCCCATGACGCACGCGAGCGGCAGCGGGAGCGGTGGTGTCGCCGGCCGGAAGGTCGGCCGCTACGTCCTCCAGGACCGGCTCGGAAGCGGCGCGATGGGCGCCGTCTTCCGGGCGTGGGACCCGACGATCCGCCGCCACGTCGCGATCAAGATGATCCTCCCGCGGCCGGGCGTGGAGCGGGAGGACCTCGACCGCTTCGTCCGCGAGGCGCAGGCGGCCGGACGGCTCCGCCACCCGAACGTCGTCGCGATCCACGACGTCGGCCATCACGGCGAGGATCCGTTCATCGTGATGGAGCTCGTCGAGGGCGAGACGCTCCACGCGATTCTCCGGCGCCAGCCTCCCGTCGGACCGGTCCTCGCTCTGCTCCGCCAGGTCGCCGACGCCCTCCACCACGCCCACGGCCAGGGGATCATCCACCGGGACGTGAAGCCGGCGAACGTCCTCATCGACCGCGACCGCCGCCCGATGCTCACCGACTTCGGCCTCGCCGACGACTCGTCCGCGCGGGACCGCCTGACGGCGACCGGGACGACGATCGGCACCCCGCTCTACATGTCGCCCGAGCAGGTGGCGGGACGACGGGAGGAGATCGGGCCGCCCGCCGACGTCTGGTCGATCGGCGCGACTCTCTACGAGACGATCGTCGGTCGCCCGCCGTTCACCTCGCCCGCGATCGTCGACATCTTCGCGAAGATCCTCACCGACGACCCGACGCCGCCGCGGCAGCTGAACCCGGCGGTTCCCGTCGAGGTCGCGGCGCTCGCGATGCGCTGCCTCGACAAGGACGCCCGGCCGCGGCCGGGCGCAGCCGAGCTCGCGGCCGAGCTCGGCCGCCTCGCCCCGCTCGTCGCGCCGGAGCTCCGGGTCGCCATCGCTCCCGAAGGCGCGGCGACCGCAGGCGCGTCGGCGGCAGCCACCGAGCTCGAGCCGGCGGCCTCCGCCGCGGCGACCGAGCTCGGCAGCCGACCGCGCCGCGGGTCGGGCCGCTCGACGAAGCGCCCGTCGACCCGACGGTCGAGCCGCGGATCCGCGCGCGGCTCGGCGCGCAGCGCCACCGCGAAGGCCGACGCGAGCCGCGGCGGCGCGGTCCGACCGGCGTCGTCGTGGGCGCCGCTCGCGGCCCTCGCCGTCGTCGTGGCGGCGGTCGGCGCCGGCGTCACCGGCGTGGTCCTCCTCGCCGGCGACGGCCCGGCGCAGCCCGACCCCGCGCCGAGCCCCGCGGCCGACCCGACGCCCGGTTCGGAGGTGTCCTCGATCGAGCCGCCGGACGATCCGGTCGATCCCGACGACGACTCTCCGCCGCTGATCGTCCTCGACGCGCCGACGCCGGGCGACACGGTCGACCCCGACCACGTCCTCGTCCGCGGCCGGATCGACGAGGCCCACCTCGCCGCCTTCGAGATCGACGGCCTCGCCGTGGCCGTCGCCGGCGACGGGAGCTTCGAGCACGAGCTCCAGCTCGGGCCCGGAGCGACGGCGATGGTCGACGTCGTCGCGGTCGACGCGTCGGGCCTCGAGGCGCGGACGGGCGTCCCGGTCCAGCTCGCGCGCCGGGTCGGTGGACAGCTCGAGGTCGAGCTCGCCTACCTGCCCGATGGACCGTCGGAGCGGATGATGCTCCGCGGCGACTTCTCGCGGTGGGAGGACGCCCCGCCGCACCCGCTCATCGACGACGGCCGCGGACGCCTGACGCGGCGCCATCGCTTCCCGCCCGGCGAGCACCAGTACAAGTTCCACCGCGGCGACCGCTGGCGCACCGATCCGGAGAACCCGTTCGTGCGCCTCGGCGAGCACCGAAACAGCGTCCTCTACCTCGACCGCCCGCCGCCGCCCGCGTCGATCGTCGAGCGCCCGCGAGCCGCGCCGCACCCGCCCGAGCTCGCCTCGCTCCCCGGCGCGGACGCGCTCGCCCGGTGGCTCACGACGACCCGTCAGCCGTTCCACACGGCCGAGACGGTCAGCTTCGTCATCGAGCGGCCGCGCGCGACGCGGGCGTGGCTGCTCCTCGACGACGCCGAGCGACGGCGCCACCGGTGGGCCCTCCGACGTCTCTCCCCCGACCAGGACGCGTTCGCCGTCACCCTCGAGCGGCGTGACCTCCGCGGCCGCGCCGTCTACCGGTTCGAGGTCGAGGACGCGGATGGCACCCGCCGGCGGGTCGACGATCCCCACGCCGCGTCCTTCGACATCGAGGGCGGCGTGATCGGCGCGGCCGTCTCGCCCCCCGACGCGAAGCGCGCGGGTCGGATCCTCGTGGAGCGCCGGGTCGCCGACCCGAACGACGCGGTCGCCTCCCGCGACCTGCTGATCTGGCTGCCCCCGGGCTACGACGAGGACGACCGGCGTCACCCCGTCCTCTACGTTCCGAACGGAGCGATCGCGTTCGCCGACCACGACGGGAGCCGCTTCGGCAAGGGCAGCGTCCACCTCCACGAGACCGCCGCGGGCCTCATCGGGCGGGAGGAGATCGAAGCGTTCGTGATCGTCGCGATCGTCGGAAACGCCGAGCTTGGTGAGGCCGAGCTTCACGGCCCTCTCTCGCCCGCCTACCTCGACTACCTCGAGGCGGTGAAGGCCCGGGTCGACGGCGCGCTCCGGACCCGCCCCGACCGCGAGAGCACGGCGATCCTCGGGACCGGATTCGGGGCGAGCCTGGCGATCAGCGCGGTCCTCGATCGGACCGCCACGTGGGGGCGAGCGGCGGGCCTCTCGCCGAAGTTCGGGCCGGCCGACCGCCCCGCCGAGCCGATGTGCCCGCAGGCGTCCCTCGCGGCGAGGCTCCCCGAGCCGCTCGACGCCCGGCTCTGGATCGACATCGGCACGGGACGCTACGAGGCGCGGCTCGACCACCGCGAGGTGCAGCGCCTTGCAACGCTCGCCCCGCGGATCTCGGCCGACATGAGCGTCCGGTTCATCGAGGGCGCCGAGCACGACGAGGCCGCCTGGCGAGCGCGAACCGAAGAGGTGCTGCGGTTCATCTTCCGCCCGGACCGGTGACGCGCCATTTGATCGGCGAGCCCGGCCGGTCTACCGTACCTTCGAGACCATGTCGCTGATCGTCAGAGTCCTCGGCACCGGAACGGAGTCCGACGTCCGCCAGCTCGGCGCGGGCCAACGCTTCATCATCGGTCGGGGCCCCGAGGCCGAGATCCGGATCAACGACCCCCGGATCTCGCGGCGCCACTGCCAGCTCGAGGTGATCGAGGGCTGCCTCCTCGTCCGCGACCTCGACAGCCGGAACGGCACCTGGTGGAACGGCGACCGGCTCGCCCGACCGATCTTCGCGCGGCCCGGCGATCAGATCGGCGTCGGCGACGCCCACATCCTCGTCGAGCGCGAGCCGGAGCCGGCGCCGAGCAAGGACGACACGGCGATCCTCCGCACGAAGATCCGCGAGGCGAAGCTGCCCCTGCCGGACGTCCCCGGCTACGAGATCCTCGGACGCTACGGCGAGGGCGAGACCGGCCACGTCTACCGGGCCAAGCCGGCCGGCGGCGGCAAGCACCGCGCCCTGAAGCTCCTGCCGAAGGGGGCGTCCGACCGGGCGCGCGACCGGTTCATGCGCGCGGCGAACGCGCTCGGCCGTCTCGATCACCCGAACGTGGTGCGCATCGTCGACGTCTGCGACGAGCCCTCCCTCACCTATTACGCGATGGAGCTCCTCAACGGAACGACCCTCAAGGAGAAGGTCAGCAAGGAGCCGCTCGGGACGCGCGAGGTGCTGGCGATCGGGGTGCAGATCGCCCGGGCGCTGAAGATCGCCCACCGCGAGGAGATCGTCCACCGCGACCTGGCGCCGCAGCACATCATGGTGATCCCGGGCGGCGTCGCGAAGGTCGTCGGCTTCTCGTTCGTGAAGGACGCCTCGGCGAAGGGGTCGGAGCTCACCCCGCTCGACGAGATGGTCGGCGAGCTCTCGTTCGTCTCGCCGGAGCAGGCGCAGAACCCGAGCGACGTCGACCACCGGAGTGACCTCTACTCGCTCGGCGCGACCCTCTTCCACGCCGTCACCGGGTTGCCGCCGTTCACCGGCGGCACGCTCCTCGTCCTCCGCAAGGTGCTCATCGAGCCCGCCCCGCGGGCGCGCGCCCTCATCCCCGACGTCTCGCCGGCCCTCGACGACATCATCGCGAAGCTGCTCGAGAAGGCGCCCGACGACCGCTTCCAGACCGCCGAGGAGCTCGAGCGAGCGCTCGAGAAGGCGCTCCTGGCCGCGTGCCGCCCGCCGTCGAGCGAGATGCCCGTGGCAAATCGGGGCGGCCGGAAGAGCGCCGACGCCGACTGGCTCACCTCGACCGACACCTCCCTCCCGCTGGCCCCGACCGGCGCCGCCTTCGCCGGCGGGTTCTCCGGGCACGAGCTGCTCGAGGTCGTCCAGTTCCTCGAGTTCCACGAGAAGTCGGGGCGACTCGTCGTCCGCTCCGAGGCGGCGGCCGGCGAGGTGCACTTCCGCGACGGCGCCATCGTCGCCGCGAGCAGCAGCGAGGCCGACGGCGAGATCGCCGCCTGGAACCTCATCCAGGCGCCGCGCGGCGCGTTCGAGTTCCACGGCATCGAGGACGGCGGCCCCAAGCCCGAGGGCGGCCTCAGCCTCAAGCCATCGTCGCTCGCCCTCGAGCTGATGCGGCAGCGGGACGACGCCGGTCGCGACTAGGCCGGGCGCCGCGCGCGCCAGGGAGCCCCGAGGTGAGCGAGGTCAGCGCCGAGACGATCGCCCGGCTCGGCTCCGAGGACGACGACGAACGCAAGCGCGCTCGCGAGCAGATCACGGCTCACGGGACCGAGGCGGCCCTGGAGGCGTTCGGCCGCGCGCTCGAGCACGAGTCGGAGGCGGTCCGAAAGGCAGGCTGGGAGGGGCTGCGCGGCTACGGCAGCACGGCGGTGAAGCAGCTCTGCGAGGCCATCCGGAGCGACCACGAGGACACCCGACGGATCGGGATCCAGGCCGCCGATCGCTACGGCTCCAGGGCCTGGCCGCATCTGAAAGTCGTCCTCACCGACGAGCGCGCGGAGGTCCGGCTCGTCGTGATCGAGACACTCGCGAAGGCCGGCAGCGACGAGGTCGTCCCGTGGCTGATCGAGCGCGCGAAGACCGACGACGACTCCGGAGTTCGCTGCGCGGCGACGGTCGCGCTCGGCACCCTGGCGCCCGACGCCGTCCGCGAGATCACGCAGATCGCGGTGTTGCTCGAGGAGCTCCAGGAGGATCCCGACCCCGCGGTCGTCGCGGCCGTCGACGAGGCGATCGCGAGGATCAAGGCGCGCCGCCCGTTCATGCTCCCGAGCCAGGAGCGACGACGGCGCCGGTTCGCCAAGATCGGCTTCGCGGTCGTGATGACGCCGATCGTGCTCGTCGCGGTCGCTCCGATCCTGGCGAAGATCATCCAGACGTTCGAGCCGGTCGTCGCCGGCCTCGTCACGGCCGGGCTCGCCGCGGGCGCGGCCGTCGTGACGACCGCGTTCCTGTTCATCATCTGGCGTTGCCCGAGCTGCAAGCGCCGATGGGCGCGCGAAACGCTGAACGTCTCGCAGATCGGCACCCGCACCGCCTACCGGACGGTCACCGACACCAGCGGCGTCAACCGCAACATCCAGACCCTCGAGCCGATCTACCGCTACGACTACCGCTGCACCAAGTGCGGCCACCGCTGGAGCGGCTGACCGGTCCCGGACCGCGCTCCAGACCTCGGTCGAATCCTCCCGCCTCCTCGGCTGTCCAGAACGGCGGACCGACGACGAGAGGACGGGCCGGACCATGTGGAGTGACGCCAGAGCCCAGATCGCCCTTGTGGTTGCCGCGATCGCGCTGACCGCGCCCGGGTGCGTCGACACCCGATGGGGCGTCGCGCCGATCGAGGTGCGCGTCGTCGACCGAGCGACGGGGGCGCCGCTCCCCGGCGCTCGCCTCGAGAGCAGCGACGGCGACATCGTCGAGCTCGCCGACGCGGACCCGCCGGAGAGCCTCCTCCTTCCCGCACGGAGGATCTTCTACAGCCAGCCGAAGGCGGCGATCACCTGAGTGCCGCACGCCACTCCGTTGGAGTGGACCGTCTCACTCCCGGGCTACGCCTCCGCCTCGTTCGTCGACACGTCCGTCCGGGCGAGCGTCCTGGAGGTGCGGCTCGCGCCCGAGGGCGGCCCGGCCGAGCCCGACGCGTCGAGCGTCGAGGTTCTCGCCGAGGCCGAGCACCGCCACGAGACCGGCATTGGCCGCGTGCTGTTCAACATCGTCACGTTCCTGACGTTCCCGGTCTCGATCCCGATCTTCGCGGCGATCGGCTGAGTCAGAGCGTCGCGACGATCGCGCGGCCGACGTGGAGCCCCATCGCGTAGGTCGTGATCTGCGGGGGGATCCCGATCGAGGTCGGGTAGAGCGAGGTGTCGGCGACGAAGAGGTTGTCGGCGTGGTGGTAGCGCCCGCGGCTGTCGCAGCACGACGTGGCGGGGTCGTCGCCCATCCAGACGCTGCTCATCGGATGAACGGCCGTGATGTCGATGTCGTGACGCTCGATCGGGATCGACCCGATGAGCCGATCGACCTCGTCGGCCGAGGTGACCTCGACCGGCGTCGAGAGCGGCACGACGACGCGGGCGGCGCCAGCGGCGAGGAGGATCCGCGCGCCCTCGACCAGGCCGCGCCGGAGCTGCGCCCGGTCCGCCTCGTCGGGCCAGTAGTCGATCGAGACGCCGAAATCGCCCCTGGGGTCGACCCGGCCGACGGTGTGGTCGTGGACCATCGGGCTGATCGCGGCGATCCGCTTGAAGTCCTTCATCCAGCGGGCGTGGTCGGCGCCGAAGCCGGCCAGGATGGAGCCGACGCCGGCCGGATGGGCGAACGCGGCGATGAGCCAGCAGCGCAGATCCTTGCTCTCGTCCTCGAGGTCGAGGAGCTCGGTGCACTCCCAGCTCTGCGGGATCCCCTGCCAGCTGTCGAGGTCGCGGTCGAAGACGGCGGCGACGGCCGTGCCCGGATGGAGGTGCAGCCGGCTTCCGATGAGGGCGCCCGGGTCGTCGACGCCGCTCCGACGCAGGAGCGAAGGCGTCGCCGTCGCGCTCGCCGAGACGCAGACCGCCTTCGCCTTCACCGTCACGCGGTGGAGCGTCGCGCCCGTGTCGGGATGCCGGACGACCGCCTCGACGCCGGTCGCGCGGCGGCCGTCGAGGGTGACCCGGACCGCCCAGGTGTCGGCGAGGACCGTCGCGCCGCCGGCGACGGCGTCGGCGATGAAGACCTTCAGCGCATTGTTCTTCGCATCGAACGGGCAGCCGAGCTCGCAGAAGCCGCTCCCCATGCAGCCGGTCCGGTTGTGGCGAAGGAACCCGCCGGGGTAGCCGAGCGCCTCGGCGCCCTCCTTGAGGACGCGGTTGTTGTGGTTGAGGTCGTTGTCGGTGAGCGTCGTCACGCCGAGCCGCGTCTCGACCTCGTCGAAGAGGGCCGTCGCCGTCGCCTCATCGAGCGCCTCGAGGCCGTGCTCGGCCTTCCAGTGCCGCAGGATCGCCATCGGGAGCGGCTTGCACAGGTTGATGTTGTGGAGCGTCGAGCCGCCGACGCCCTTGCCCTGATGGACCTTGACCGCCTTGTCGCGCGTCGCCCGGCCACCCTTCTCGTGGAAGAGGCGGGGAAACATCTCGTGCTCGAGCTGGGTGAAGTCCTTCGGCCGCCAGAAGCGCCCCGCCTCGAGGACGACGACGCTCTTGCCCGCCGCGACCGCCTCGGCGGCGACCGGCGCCCCGCCGGCGCCCGAGCCGACGACGCAGAGGTCGGCCTCGAGCACCCGATCGCTTCGAACGTGGTCGGCGCCGAAGATCACGCGGCGCTCCCGGGCTCGGCGTCCGCGGGGGCGAGCAAGGCGTCGTAGCGGGCCGCCGCCTCCGCCGGCCCGACCCACCCCTCGCGCATGAGCGGACCCGGGTAGCCGATCGTCGCGAAGGCCTCGTCGTCGCGGTAGAAGGCGAGGATCCCGAGCGCGGCGAGCGAGCGGTAGCCGAGACGTCGTAACCCGATCGAGCTCGTCCGCCACTCCTGGAGGACGTCGGCCCGATCCGCGGGCGGCAGACGGGTGAAGCGGCGGAGCTTGCCCGCGAGGATCGTCCCGTGCTCGAGCCCGAAGAGGAGCCACCCGAGCTGGGCGAGGTCGGCGGGATCCATCCCGACGAGGTAGCCATCGATGAAGCGGACGTGCTCGGTCAGCTTCTCGCGCGACCGGTTCGCATCGGGAGGCAGGACGGTGTCGACGACCGACCGCAGGACCGAGCCGCCACCGGCCGAGAGGTGCTCGAGGTCATCGACGCCGGCCGTGTCGTGGAAGCCGAGCCGGAGCACGCCCGCGACCCCTCCGATGCTCGCGACGACGCCGAGCTTGATCGCCCGACGCCGGCTGAGGAGCAGGCGCGGCGCCGGCGCGGCCGGATCGGCTCCCGTCGACTCGCCTGACTCGTCGGGCGGGCTCGGCGAAGAGGGTGGGGGGGCAGGGGCGACGTCATCCATCACGGCAGGATCATACATCACCGACCGGGGCTCGGGGCGCGCCCGCCTCGCGCGCCCCGCTCAGTCTTCCGCCGTCTTCCCCCTCAGGGGGCCCCGACGGCGATCCCCTTCGCCGACACCGAGCCGCCGAGCCGGAGCCGAGGAGCGATGTAGCCCGGGCCGGCCTGCTGGCACCTGGGGAGGTCGATCGCCTTGCCGTCGACGACGAGGCGGGTCGCGACGGTCACGCCGCCGACCTCTCCCTGCGCCAGCACGACGGTGAGGGCGACCTCGGCCGGCTCCCGTCGCGTCTTCAGACGGATCGCCTTGCCGAGGAGCAGGCGCGGATCGCGGAGTGACTTTCCGGCGGCGATCCCGGTGAGGAGAGCCGCGTCGAGGTCGCCGCGGACGAGCGCGACGGCGCGGCGGGAGAGAACGAGGTGGAGCTCCTCGCCGATGCCCGTCGTGGCGACACCACCCCGCTCGAGGCCGAACCGCGAGTAGGCTCCCATCGACCAGTCGATGCCCGGCGTCGAGGATCCGGTCGTGCGCCTCGACGAGAACCCCCGCTGGGACCCGAGCCCACCCGGGCTCAGGACGACCAGGGCCGGGTCGTCGCCGACCTCGAAGCGGAGCGACGCGTCGACGCGCGCTCGGGGCGTGACCGTCTCGCCGCCGGCGGCGACCGCGAAGCACGCATCCCAGGCAAGGATCGGCGCCTCCAGGAACGCATCGGCGGCTCCGAGCGGCGGCCCGCGGAGCCACCGCCTCTCGACCGTGTAGTGCTGCGCACACTCGGTCCACGACCCGATCTGGGTCGGCTCGCCGAAGTCGAACGAGACGAGCTTCTCGTCGGCCCAGCGCGCCTCGGTCTCGACGAGGGCAGCCAGGAGATCGACGACGCGAGCGCGGGCGATCTCTTCGCCGAAGATCGGCGCCTCGCGCCGAACGGCGAGCTCCTCACGAACCTCGGTGACCGCGGCCGCCCAGGCATCGAGATCTCCCGCGTCGCGGGCCAGGCGGATCATCTCGCCGGTCCGGAGGTCGCGCGCCCGAGCGACCGACTGGAACGCCTCGAACGACGCGGGCAGGAGGTCGCTCGATCGCCCCACGAGAGCCCGATGGGCCACCTCCGCGAAGGTCGGAACCTTCGTGCCGTCGCGCGCTAGGGGGCTCGGCGCGAAGAGCGAGTCCCGGAGGTCGCCGACCGCCACGATGGCCGCCTCGAGCGTGCCGCAGCGACCGACGAGCGCGCCGACGTTCTCCGTCCGTCGGAACGCGTCATCCTCGAGCCGCCGCGCGTCGTCGAGCTCGCCCGCGTTCAGGCGCTCCGCGGCGAGGAGGAGCCGCAGGAACACGTCGAAGCGTCGCCCATGAGGCGGGAGGACGGCGGCGTCGACGTCAGGATGGGTGCGCCGCGCCTCGGCGAGCGCCGCGAGGGCCGGCTCGAGCTCTTCGGCCGCGTAGGAGTTGACGGCCGCGTCGAACGGGGTGCCGCGGGCGAGGTCCTCGTCGGGGTCGGGCGGGGGAGGCGAGTCGACCTTCGGATCCGCGGCCGGCTCCGTCTCCGGCTCGGCCGGGGTGGGCTCGATCACGAGGTCGCCCGCGACGATGGCCGGCGACTCCGGCGCCTCGGCTTCGCCCTCGCCTCCCGCCTCGGGCGTGGAGACGGGCTCGCGCACGTTCAGCGCCGGCGCGGGGTCGCCGGCGTCGACCTCGCCGCTCGAAGGCTCCGCCTCCAGGTCGGTCGCGTCCGACGTCGCGCCGGCCTGCGGCGAGGGCGTCGCGGCCGTCACGATACGAGGCACGGGCTCGCGCTCGGACCGCAGCGCCCGGTCGACCACGATGGCGACGACCATCGAGACCGCGGCGACCGCGACCGCCGTCACGATCCCGAGCCATCGCCGCCCGTGAACCGGGGCGCCCTTCCGCGGTCGAGCGACGATCTTGACGCGCGTCGAGTCCTCGCCTGGCGGATGCAGCCGCTGCGAACGACGCGGCCGGCCGATCTCGGCGAGGAGGGTCTTCGCGTCGGGCGGGCGCCGGTCGGGGTCACGCGCGATCAACCGCTCGACGACGGCGACGTCGGTGGGGTCGGCGCCGGGCGCGGCGAGCTCGAGCGCGCGCGGCCGGTCCTGGAGGACGCGCGCGGCGAGCTCGATCATCGAGCCGCGGCCGTAGGGAGGCTCCCCGGCGAGGAGCTCGTACCAGACCGCGCCGAGGGCGTAGAGGTCACTCCGCGCGTCGACCTCGGCGCCGCGGATCTGCTCGGGCGCCATGTAGGCCGCCGTGCCGAGGGCGGCGCCGGTGCGGGTCAGCTTCGCCGACTCGGCCTCGTCCTCGACGGTGCGGAGGAGGTCGAAGTCGCCGAGCAGCACCTCGCTCCCGTCGCGACTGAGGAAGACGTTGCTCGGCTTGACGTCGCGGTGAACGACCCCCTTGTCGTGGAGGTAGCCGAGCGCCCTGGCGACCTCGCGGACGACCTTTCGCGCCTCGCGCCGCGAGAGCGCGCCGCGGCGTTCGATCACCTCGTCGAGATTCACCCCGTCGACGTAGCGCATCACGACGAACGGCCGGTCGTCGGTGAGGCCGCCGTCGAGAATCGTGACCAGGTTCGCGTGGCTCAGGCGGGCGGCCAGCCGAACGCTCCGCTCGAACCGCTTCGCCATCTGCGAATCGGTCGCGTAGCGCGGCGAGAGGACCTTCACGGCCGCCTCGCCGCCGGTGAGCGTGTGCCGCCCGAGGTAGACGGTCCCGAGCCCGCCACGCCCGAGCTCCCGGACGAGCTCGTACGAGCCGAGGACGCCCGGCGCGGCGTCGGCCGAAGCAACCCCGGACACGACCCGGCGCAGCTCGGCGAGACCGCCGCCCGCCCCGTCGGCCCGCCGGGGAGCCGGCTCCTGGTCCTCGCCCGTCGGCTGCCCGACGCTCGGGTCGTGCTCGTAGACCTCGGTCGTCGATGCACCGTCGGACGACGGCGGCTCGTCGAGCTCGGTCTCCTGCTGGCTACCCGCCTCGGCCGCCGACCGCTCGTCGAGCTCGGTCGGCGACTCGTGATCGGGCGTCGGCTTCGCCGCGTCGTCAGCGGCCCCGCTCCGGTCGGTCATGCCGCACGCCTCCCGGGCCACGATGTCAGGCCGACGGCTCGACGCGCAACGGGCGGAGCGCTCCGGGAGCCCCCGCGCGCCGTGGACCGCCGGCGCGCGAGACCGCTCACAGACCGCCATCCGCCTCCTTGCGACCCGCCCGGCGGAACCGCAGGATGGGCCCCACGCCGCCGGGATCGCGGCGCCCCGCCACCATCCCTCTGGAGGTCGTCATGAGACCCGCCATCGCTCTCGGCGCCGCGGTCGTAACCGCCGCGCTCGCCGCCCCCCTCGCGGCGCCCGCCCCGCTCGCCGTCGCTGGCGGAAACGACGCGCCGACCTCGACGGCCGAGCTCTCGGCGCCGGGGCCCCACGCGGTCGGCGTGACGACGGTCACCCTCGTCGACCACGGGCGCGAGGATCCCCACATCGGCGGACCGCGGACGCTCCTGACCGAGATCTGGTACCCGGCCACCGACGCCGCCCGCGCCCTGCCCGCGAACAAGCACTCCGAGTTCTGGCAGCGCGGGCGGAACAAGATGCTGAACGCGGGGATCAAGATGGCGTTCGGTCTCGACATCGACGAGATGGACGAGCGCTTCCGGAACACGGCCGTTCGCGACGCGCGCATCCGCGACGGCCGCTACCCGCTGCTGGTCTTCAGCCACGGCAACGGCGGGCTCCGGATGCAGAGCCTGTTCTGGTGCGAGCACATGGCCAGCCACGGCTACATCGTCGTCGCGCCCGACCACACCGGGAACGCCGGCGCCACGGTCGTCGGCGGCCGGGTCGTCCAGATGGACCGCACCGCCGAGGGTCGCCGCAAGGCGGCGACGGCTCGTCCGGCCGACGTCTCGTTCGTCGTCGACGCGATGGAGCGCTTCGACGGCGGCGCCGACAGCCGGTTCACCGGTCGGATCGACACCGACCGGACCGGCGTCGCCGGCCACAGCTTCGGCGGCTTCACCTCGACGATGGCGGCCGACGCCGACGAGCGCATCAAGGCCATCTCCCCGTGGACCGGCGTCGGCCTCACCTGGAAGAACGTCGACGTCCCGGCGCTGGTCGTCGTCGCGACCGAGGACAACACGATCAAGGCGACCGGCAACTCGCTCTGCCGGCGTTACTACGAGAGTCACCGCGGCCCGCGCCACCTGGTCGAGTGGAAGAACGCCGGTCACTTCTCGTTCACCGAGATGGCGCAGTACCGCCCCGACTTCGGCGACGGCGTCGGCAGCGGTAAGCGGATCACCGACGGCGCGCCGCTCGACTACGTCCCGATCCCGACCGTCCACCGCTGGACGAACGCCTACTCCCTCGCCTTCTTCGAGCGGTACCTGCGCGATCGCACCGAGCTCGAGGGATGGCTCGGCACGAACCATCTCCCCGAGGAGCTGATCGTGAAGAGCGGCTCCGGCGCTCCGGCCCCGTCCGACGACACCGTCCCCACGCCCGCGCCGAAGCCGAGCCCCCGGACGAAGAAGCCGGTCTACTGATGGCCGACCATCACGAGACGATCATCATCGGCGCCGGCCCGGCCGGCCTGTCGGTCGCGGCCGCGCTCGCCCACGAAGGCCGCCCGGCGCTGCTCCTCGAGCGAGCGGACGGCGTCGGGAACGCGTGGCGCAACCACTACGATCGGCTGCATCTGCACACCGACCGCGACCACTCGATCCTGCCGCACTTTCCGTGGCCGACGGACACGCCTCGCTACCCCTCGCGGGCGCAGGTCGTCGACTACCTCGAGGCCTACGCGAAGGCCTTCGAGCTGGCGCCCCGGTTCGGCACGAACGTCGTCTCGGCGCGGCCCGACGGCGACGGCTGGCGCGTGGAGGCGGAGGACGGGGCGACCTGGTCCGCGGACAACCTCGTCGTCGCGACCGGAACCAACGGCGTCCCCCACGTCCCCGACTGGCCGGGTCGCGAGTCGTTCCGCGGCACCGTCGTCCACAGCTTCGGGTACCGGAACGGCGCGCCGTGGCACGGCATGGACGCCCTCGTCGTCGGCTTCGGCAACTCGGGCGGCGAGATCGCGCTCGACCTCATCGAACTCGGCGCCCGGACGAAGATCGCGGTGCGGAGCCCGGTCAACGTGATCCCGAAGGAGGTGATGGGCACGCCGATCCTGGCGATCGGCATCCGAAGCCAGGGCCTGCCCGCATGGCTCGCCGACCTCCTGACCAAGCCGCTCCTCGCCCTCACGATCGGCGACATCGAGAAGCTCGGTCTGAAGAAGCTCCCCTACGGACCGGCGGAGCAGATCGCCACGACGGCGACGATCCCCCTGATCGACATCGGAACGCTCGACCGGATCCGCGAGGGGACACTCCACGTCCGGCCCGGGATCGAGCGGTTCACCGAGACCGGCGTCGTCTACGAGGCGAGTCCCGCAGGGTCCGACCCGAGGGACGAGGGGCGAGACCCGCAGGAAGCGAGCCAGAGCTGGGCGGGTCGCGAGGAGCGCTTCGACGTCGTCGTCCTCGCGACCGGCTACCGCGCGCGCCTCGACCGCTTCCTGAAGCTGCCGCACGGCAACGGCGTGGTCGACGAGCACGGCAAGCCCGACCCGAAGCTCTCGGGGCGCCCGACGCCGGTGCCCGGGCTGTACCTCTGCGGATTCTTCGTGTCGCCGACCGGGATGTTCCGCGAGCTGTCCATCGAGGCCATCCGGATCGCCGGCGCGATCGCGAAGAAGGCGGCGCCTACCGGTCGCGCGCGAGCGCGCGTCGGAGCGCGGTGATCCGTTCGCGGCGCACCTCCGGCGGGGCGACCGGGTCGTACTCGCTCGCCGCGAGGCGACGACCGATGACGCGCTCGACGGCGAACTGCGCGAACGTCCGGTTCACCGCGTAGGGATCATCGAGCCCGCTCAGCAACGCCGGCAGGGCCGGCTTGGCGAACGGCGACCGGCTCCACGCGTCCGCCGCGACGATCCGGACGACCGGCTCGCGCGACCGGAGCCACGCCTCGCCGACGGAGCCGTCGAGGTCGCCCCACGCCTCGGCCCACTCCTCGGGATCGAGGCGCGCGCCCCAGCCGACGGCGAGGGCGGCGGCCGTCCACCGGATCGACCGGTCGAGGTGACAGAGGCTGCACGCGTTCGGCGCCGCCGCGGCGAGCATCCGCTCGTCGGTCGGCGAGCCGATCCGATGCGTCCGGACGACGTGCTCGAGGCCCTGCACCACCCGCGGCTGATGGCAGTCGAGGCAGGTCACGGCCGCCTCGACCGGGTGCTGACCGTGCTCGGCGGCGGCGTCGGGCTCGCCGAGCTCCTCGTGGCAGGACGCGGTGCAGACGGCGATGTGCTCGGGTCGGTCGCCCGCGTCGCCGCCGTCGGCCGGTCCCGCGACGTGCGGATCGTGGCAGTCGGTGCACTTGAGCGCGCCGGCGCACCCGCCGCTCGCGAGGTCCACCGCCTCGCGCGAGTTCCAGGTGCCGGAGCCATCGGGGTAGGTGCTCACCCCGCGCGCGAAGTGACACTGGCTGCAGATCGAGTTCACGACCCACGGGTCGCTCCGCGCGCCGGCGAGGCGCTCCGGCGTCGCCTTCGCGAAGAGCAACGACGGGCTCTGCGGAAGGAAGCGGATCGGCCGCCCCTCCACCGCGTGCTCACGGCCGCCGAAGTGACAGCTCTCGCAGCTGATCCCGAGGGTGACGAGGTCTTCGGGGACCAGACCCGGCTCGCCCCGCGCGCTCCCGAGGACGAGGTCCTCGTCGGGGAAGCCCGGCGCCCCGCGCCCGGCGAGGAGGCGCTCCTCGTAGGGGTAGGTGTTGTGGCAGAAGATGCAGTTCTCGGTCCACGCCGCCCGGGCGTGCGCCTCGAGGGGCGGCAACGCGAGGCTGCCGTCGGTCGCGTACTCCGGCGGCATGTCGGAGTCGAAGTAGACCTCGGGATACCAGCGGTCACGGCCGATCCACCAGCCGAACGGGAGCTTGCCCTCACGCTTCCAGATGGGGTCGTCCAGCGGCTCGGGCCCCTCGAGCTGTCGGCCAATGTACATCTGCGTGAACCGACTGCCGACCGTCCGCGTCACCCGCCAGCGGCGCGCCTCCTCGCCGCGCCGGAGCGCCATCACGAACGCGTCGCCGTCGCGCTCGAAGCGCGCCACCGCGCCCGCGTACTCGAGGGTGACGCCGGAGAAGTCGCCGACGACGGTCGCCTCGCTCGCGTCGAGGTTCATCCGGGCGTGCGGATGGCCCCGCCACGCGGCCACCTTCTCCGGGTGACACGCGGCGCACGCCTCGGGGCCGACGTAGTCGGCGGGATGGATGTTGCTGTAGGACTCGCCCGCGGCGAGATCCGCATCGAGGCTCGCCGACGCCCGCGGGTCGGCGTCGGGACGGCGCGACCACGCGACCGCGCCGACGACCACGACGAGGGCGGCGAGCGAGACCCAGGGGACGAAGCGGAGACGGCTCACGCCCGGATTCTACTCGGAACGGCGGCCACGGATCGCCCGGCTCATTGACGCCCGACCGCGGTCGCTGTCACATCGAACTGGGGACCTTCGACTTGCCCACGCCCAACGACGATCGCCCGGCGCCCGGCCCGACCGGGTCGAGCATGCGCATCGGTCGCTACGTCGTGACGGGCGAGCTCGGTCGCGGCGGGATGGGCGTCGTCCTGCGCGCCCACGACCCGACGCTCTCCCGCGACGTCGCGATCAAGACGCTCCTCGACGTCGGCGGCTCGCCGGACCGCCGCGAGCGGTTCGAGCGCGAGGCGCGGGCCGCCGCGCGCCTGCGGCATCCCGGGATCGTCGGCGTGCACGAGGTCGGCGAGCACGCCGGCCGACCCTACATCGTGATGGACTTCGTCGAGGGCGAGACGCTCGACGCTCTGATCGAGCGAGGCCGGATCCCGCCGCGCCGCACGGCGGAGCTCATCCGGGACGTCGCCGCCGCCATCGAGCACGCCCACGGCAACGGGATCCTCCATCGCGATGTGAAGCCGCAGAACGTGCTCATCGACCCGGGAGGGAGCACGCATCTGGCCGACTTCGGCCTCGCCCGCGAGCTCGACGCGACCGGCGGCGAGCTCACGAAGACGGGCCAGCTCGTCGGGACGCCGCAGTACGTCGCGCCCGAGCAGGTGCGCGGGGGCCGCGACGCGATCGGGGTCGCCACCGACGTCTACGGGATCGGGGGCATCCTCTACCACGCCCTCGTCGGCCGTCCCGCCTTCGAGGGCGAGACGCTCCTCGAGCTCCTGAACAAGGTGCTCACCCGCGACCCCGAGTCGCCTCGCCAGCTCGACCCGAGCATCCACCCCGACCTCGAGACGATCGCACTTCGATGCCTCGAGAAGGACCCCGCCCGTCGCTACCGGCGCGCGGGCGAGGTCGCGGCCGACCTCGACCGCTTCCTCGCTGGCGAGGCGATCTCCGCCCGCCCGATCGGACGGCGTGAACGGCTGGTCCGCTGGGGTCGGCGGAACCCCGCCCTCGCCGCGGCCGTCGGCGCGCTCCTCGTCGTGATCCTCGGCGGCGCGATCGCCGGCGCCTCGTTCGCCGCCTACTCGTTCGCCGAGATCCGCGAGGCGCTCGAGGAGGCCAGCGACGAGCGCGACAACGCGCACATCGCCGAGTCCGAGGCGGTCGCCCAGGCGAAGAAGGCGAGCGCCCTGGGCGCCGACGCAGCGGACGCCCGGGACGAGGCGCTCCGTCACCTCGCCCGCTCGCTCGTCACGAACGCCGCCAGCCTCGCCCGCGAGCATCGCGACGCCGAGGCATGGATCGCCCTCGCCCGATCCCTCGAGCTCGAGGACGCCTTCGCGACACGCCTCGCCCTCTGCGCCGCGCGGGCGCGCTCCCCGCGCCGGCGCTGGGCGACGCCGGGCCGGCTCCGCTGCTGCGCCCACGACCTCGCCTTCCGCCCCGGGGATGGCGGCGTCCTCGCCGCCACCTCGGCAGGCGGCGTCGCCCTCTGGGACGTCGCCGACGGCCGCCGCGACGAGCGGTTCGCGTGGCAGGGCGTCTTCCGGGGCGGCTCGCTCGCGTGGAGCCCCGACGGGCGCTCCCTGGCGACGACCGAGCTCGGCGCGCCGATCGTCAAGGTGTGGGACCTCGGCACCGGAGCCGATCCGCGCGCGATCGCCATCGCCGATCGGCTGCCCCTGCACGTCCGCTGGAGCCCCGACGGCGCGACGCTCGCGGTCTCGGGAGACGACTTCGCGATCAGCCTCGTCGACGTGGCGACCGGCGAGACGCGCGCCGTCATCCCCTCGGAGATCGGGAGCGCCGAAGCCGGCGCGCGCCCCGAGTGGCGGGTGTTCGACTTCTCGCCCGACGGCCGCCTCCTCGCGACCGCGGGGGGCAGCGAGCGGATCACCGTCTGGGAGACCGTGACCGGCCGCGAACGGGCCCGGCTCGAACGCGGGGGGGCGGCCGCGCCGGTCGCCGGGCTGAGCTGGCTCGCCGACGACGAGGTGGTCTCCGCTCACATCGACGGCCGGGTGGAGACCGGCCCGGTCGATCCCTTCGGCGAGGTGCGTCGGGTCGCGACGCTCGACGCGCGCGCGAACGCCGTCGCGGCGAGCCCCGACGGCCGTCGCGTCGCCGTCGGCGCGGTCGACGGCTCGGTCCGACTGCTCGACCCGACGGGGGAGGATGCGATCGTCGCCGAGCTGATCGGGCCGTCGACCGCCGGCGACGTCTTCTTCGTCGCCTGGAGCCCGGACGGCGAACGCGTCGCGGCCGGCGACAACGACGGCACGGTCCGCGTCTGGCGCCGGGACGACGGTGGCTCGTTCGTCGCCGAGTCGGCGCTCCTCGGCCACGGCGGCGGAAAGATCCGGACGGTCGACGTCTCCCCCGACGGCCGCCGGGTCGTCTCGACCGCCTCTCACGACGCCACGCTCGTCTGGGACGCCGACACGGGGCGGTGCCTCGCCGACCTGCACGGGCTCTTCGACACCGAGAGCGACCTCGCCAGCCGCTGGGAGCCAGATGGAGCGTCGCTCCTGACGATCGGCCGGACCGGCACCTTCGTCCGGCGCGACGCGACGACCGGCGCGCCGCGTGAGCCGCATTCCGACGGCGCCGGATCGGCGATGAGGTGGCCCATGACCGCGCGCGCGACGGCCGTCGCCGTCGCGGCGCGCGCCCCGGTCCTCGCGGCGGCGCTCGACGACGAGGCCGTCGCCGTCACGGTCCAGGACGGCGACGCCCCGAGGGCGCACCTCGTTCCGGTCGCGCGCGCCCCGCGTGTCGTCGCCCTCTCGCCCGACGGCGGCCTCCTCGCCGTCGGCGGCCGGCGGTGGATCCTCCTGTGGGACGTGGCCGCTCGCGAGACGCGAGCGACGATCGAGCATCCGGGGCTCGTCGACGCCCTCGCATTCGATGGCGACGGCGCGCGGCTCGCGTCGGGCGGCGCCGACCGGGTCGTGCGGATCTGGAGCACGACCGACGGCAGCTCGATCAAGGACCTCTGGCGCCACGATCGCTCGATCGGCGCCCTGGCGTTTTCGCCGGACGGGACGCGGATCGCGTCGGGCGACGGATCCGGCTCGGTCCGCATCTGGGGCCTGCGCTTCAGGAACGTCCACCACGACGTGAACGTGGCGGGTCGCCCGGTGACGGCGATCGCCTGGGGACCGGACGGATCGTGGCTCGTCGTGGCGCGCGGCAGCTCGCTCCGGCGCTGGGACCTCCCCGAGCGCGACGACGGCGACGACGGCGAGATGATCTCCCGACACAACGGCGCGGTCTCGAGCCTGGCCTGGAGCGGCGACGGACATCGGCTCGTGTCGACCGGGGTGTACGACCGGCGTGTCTCGGTCTTCGAGGTGCGCGGACGGCAGCGCCTCACCGTCGACGTCGACGAGGTGCTTCGGTTCGCGCCGAGCTCGGAGAACCTCCGCGCCGCCGCCCTCGACCGGACCGGCGCGCGCCTCTTCGTCTCGGATCAGGGCGCGACGCTCCGCGCCTTCGACGTCGCGACCCGGGAACCGCTCGGTCCGACCGTCACGACCGAGGGCGCCGTCCGCGAGCTGCGCGTCGTTCCCGAGGCGCCGCCGGACCGATCGCCCGACCTCATCGCAATCCGGCACGACTACGACCCGACGTGGGGAGCGCCGACGCTGCTCCGCTGGCGCGTCTCCGAGGGCGAGACGACCGTCCTGGTCGAGGCGGGCGAGCCGGCGCTGGGCGCCTACCTCATGCCATCGCTCGACGGCCTCGCCTGGGTCGGAGCGGACGGCGGGCTCCACCTCGGCTCGGCCGCGGACGGGACGCGCCGGCGCACGCGCGTCCGTCTTCAGGGCGCGTGGGCGCTGGCGGTGCTCCCCGACGGCGAACGCTTCGTCGTCGGCGCGCGGAGCTACGCCTCGCGCGCCCGCGACGAGGGCGTCGGCGTCGTCTCGCTCCGATCGCTCGCCACCGGCGACACGCTCTGGACGCGCGCCGGGCTCGACGGGTTCGTCGCGTCGGCCGCGCTCGCCCCGCCCGCCGACATCGTCGCGGTCGGCACGAGCGCCGGAAGCGTCGCCCTCTTCGAGGTCGCGAGCGGCCGGCCGGTCGGCGTCCGGGAAGGGAACACCTCCGAGGTGCGCCGCCTCGCGTTCTCGCCCGACGGACGATGGTTCGCGACCGGGAGCGAAGGCGGGGCGGTCCGCGTCTGGGACGTCTCGGCGCTCCGCACCCCGCGCGAAGAGCTCGTCGCCGAGGCGCTCGCCTCCACCGGGCTCGACGTCCGCGGCAACGAGATCGTCGCCGGCGAGGCGGACGCGCGCCTGATCTCGATCGACGCGCTCCGCGATCGCTAGCCCGCATTGTTCACGAGCCTCGGCTGCGGTCGTGCGAGAGGCCGCTGGGCTGCGTCCTCGGGCCGAAATCGGCGCTCGCAGGCCAAAGAGGGCCAGCTCGGCCGATTTCGGCCCTGCGTCCTTGCCCAGCGGCCTCTCGCACGACCTCGCCATGATGCTCGTGAGCAAATGCGGGCTAGTCGCCGGCCGGCGGGAGGCGAACGCCCTCGACGATCCGCGCGACCGCCGCGTCCCAGCGTCTCCGCGCCGCCTCGTCCTCGACGTGGTCGACGCGGACGGTGACCACCGCCAGACGCTTCTTCCCGTCCCGAGGACGCGGCGCCGTGACCGCGTAGACGACCCGCTCGCGGCGGGCCTGGGCGCCCTCTCCCGAGGATCGCGGGTGCGGACCGGTGATCCAGACCTCGTCGGGCGACGACGAGCGCCGCCACGTGAGCGCCTTCTCGAAGCCGAGCTGCTCCGCGAGCTTCGCACCGAGTCGGTCGCGCTGCGCGGCCAGCCCCGCGTCGCCCGCTTCGGGGACGACGTCGACCAGGACCGACATCGCCTCTCGGGCGCCGGCCGCGTAGTCGTGCAGGACGAGGGCGACGCTCGTGGCCGGCGAGGCGGTCGACTGCGGCCGCATCACGCTCGGGACGGCGATGCGAAGGGTATCGCCGAGGACGGCCTCCGGCTCGCCGAGGGGGAGCTCGAGCGCCTTCTCGGCCGGGAGGAGCTCGAGCCACCGCCAGCTCTGGCGGATCGACTCCATCGCCTCGGCGCTGGTCCGGTCGCTCGTCCCGATGAGCCCGATCACGTAGGCGATCGACCCGCGGACCGACACCATCGCGCCGGCGAGCGAACCGGTCTCGACGCGCGGGTTCGCGACGGTGACGATCCGGGCGAGCCGGCCGCCGAGCTCCGTCGTGCCGGGGACGAGCTTCCCGCGGTGACCGTCGGCGATCTGCTTCGCGACGACCTCGACGCGCGCGCCCTCGCCGACGGGGCGGGCCTCGACGTAGATCGCCGCGTTGATACGGCCATCGGGGTCGAGGCGAACCCACGTCCCGAGCCGCCACGGGCCGCCCGGCCCGGTCGAGGGCCAGCCGGCGGGCGGCGCGATCGACGCGCCGAAGGTCGGGAAGTCGAGCTGACCGGCGAGGGGAACGCCGGCGCTCGGCGGCGCCGGGTCGATCCTCGCCCCCTCGACGACGCCCTTCACGGCGGGGCCGAGCGTCTTCCAGCGCTCCTCGAGGACCGACGCAGTGATGCGCACGAGCGTCGCGCCCTGGACGAAGCTCATCTCGATGACGCGGACGTCCCGGTCCCGAACGGGGCGCTTGATCTCGACCCAGGCCACGTCCCGCTCCGAGATCTTCGCGATGCGGGCGGCGAGGAGTGAGTCGTAGGGGTGCGCCTCGACCTCCTCGCGGCGCGCCTCGACGATCTTCGCCGGCGGGACCGAACGGCCGATCCGGGTGAGCGACACGACGACGTTGTCGATGAATTTCGACTCCTCGCCCGGCTGCCGAAGGTAGCGGGTGCCGTCCCGCCCGGTGGCGAGGATCCAGCCGTCGGGGATCCGGAGGCCGACGCCGACCTCGGAGATGTCCCACCGCTTCGCGTCGGCCGGGGTCGGCTCCTCGGCCTCGGTCACCGGAGCGAGGACGGCGACGATGATCGCGACGACGGTCAAGGCGCGCGCGAGGCGCCCGGGAGACGAAGCCGACATGGACGGACCTCCGAGAGCGGGGAGCGATCCCGGCATCATAGGCCGCCCGCGGGCGGCGCGCGACCCGTCAGTCGCGCCCGTGCACGAGATCCGCCTCGATGTCGAACGGATCGATCGTGACCGGGCCGACGAGGTCGACGCCGTTCTGCAACAGGATCTGCTCGGCCAGCTTCTCGAACGCCTCGGTGATCATCATCATCTCTTCATCCTCATCATCGTGGTTGGTCTCGGTGGTGTCCGTGATCGGGGTGGGCCTCGCGCCCGCGGTGGCGAAGGCGACCGCCCGCGCGACCAGGTCCGGGTCGCGGAGCGGACGACGGTGCCCGAGCCCGTCGGTGAGCAACAGCTGCGCGCCGGGCCACGCGGCGGCGAGCCGCTCCGCCTGCCGCCAGTCGACGTCGGCGTCGTCGCGGTCGTGGACGATCAGCGCCCCGACGCCGCCGAGCCGACGCGCGATCACCTCGGCCGCGTAGACGTTCCAGAAGTCGGCGCCGAAGCGGTCCTCGAGCCGCCGACCCAGGTCGCGGACGACCGGGTCGGGGAACTCGAAGAACTCGGCGAATCGGTCGAGGATGTCGGAGGGGTGGCTCGGCATCCCGAACGTCACGACCCGCTTCGCGTCGAGGCCGTCCCGCAAGGCGACCAGCGCGGTCAGGCCGCCGAACGAGTGGGCGATCACCCCGTGGGGCGTGCCGACCGCGGCGGCGACGTTCCGGATCGCGAGGGCGACGTCGCGGAGATCGGTCTTGCGTCCGGGCGACGCCCCGTGGGCGGGCGCATCGAGGGCGACGGCCCGGAAGCCCGCGGCGAGCACCGGCTCGACGAACGCCGCGAGCTGGGCGGCGCGGCCGGCCCAGCCGTGCAGGAGGAAGACCGGCCGCCCGTCGCCCCACGCGTAGGCGACGACGTGGCGATCGCCGTGGGGGACCTCGATCCTCTCGGCCGAGGCGAGCGCCTCGCGCTCGCGGGCGGGCGGCGAGAAGCGCGGCGGCGTGAGCCAGCTCGCGAGGGCGATCCGGCCGGCGAGGGTCGGCACGATCGGCCCGAGCGTCCGGAACGATCGTCGGATGAGGCCGAGGCGCCGCGCGAAGCGATCGTTCAGAGGGACGCCGCCCTCCGCGCTCCCGGGCCGGCGTCGTTCGGTCTGCATGGTCGTCATCGTGCTCTCCCTCTCCCTCTCCCTCTCCCGTTTCCTTCGGTCGATCAGACAGCTTGCTTACTTACTAATAGGTAAGTTAACTGCCGAAAAAAATGCACCTGGGGTCACACGCCGCTCCGTCGTCCTTGCTTCGACGACGCGCCCGCCTTGCGACGCCGGCCGCCCGCTGGGCGCGCCGCGCCCTTTCCCGGCGGCGTCGGCGGGACCATCTGCTTGCGGAGGTGGCGAACGGTCTCGTGAAAGCGCTCGGGCGACCACGCCCGCGCGACCTGGAGCGACCCCTGGAGGGTGCAGCCGATGAGCATCGCCTGCTCGGCCGGGTCGCCCTGGAAGACGCACGCCCCTCGGTCGCGACCCGCCTCGAGGGTGGCGGTGAGCCAGCCGTGGAAGACGGTCACGAGGGCGCGGGTGGCGCGCCGCATCTCGTCCGAGAGGGCGTTGAACTCGGCCTCCAGGGCGCCTGCGGGGCAGATCTTGCCCTGGTCGGCGAGGTAGCTCTGGTAGATCGCGAAGAACGCGTCGAGCTTCTCCCAGAAGTCGTCGGTCTCCGCCTCGATCGCGTCGCACCAGCGCTGGAACCGGCGGCGCAGGCGGTCGAGGATCGCGACCCCGAGGTCGGACTTGGTCGGGTAGTGGTAGTGGATCGCCGCGTTCTTGACGCCGAGCTTGCTCGCGATGTGCTGGTAGCTGAACCCGTTCCAGCCCCGGTCCTGCAGGAGCTGCTCGGCGAGGTCGAGGATCCGTGACTTCGTGTCGCTGCGTCGGGCCACCGGCGGCGCCTCCACCGTCGGAACGGACCTCGCTCCGACCAAGGAGTTTTACTTATCAATCAGTAAGTTTGCAAGGACGAATCGCGACCGCGGCCCCCCAACCACCGACCCGCCAAGGCGATGGCGCCCGATGCCTGCTTCGGATACCGTCCGGGTCCATGCCGAGAGCCCGACGAGCCGGGGAGCCGCGCCGCCCCGCGCGCCCCGCCCGCGCGAGCCGGGCGGCCCTCGCCCGCCTCCTCGACGACGTCCGCGCCTGCCGCCGATGCGAGGCGGAGCTGCCCCTCGGCCCGCGCCCGGTGCTGCGGGCGACCCCGACGAGCCGCGTCCTCGTCGTCGGGCAGGCGCCGGGCACGAGGGTCCACGAGACGGGCGTGCCGTGGAACGACCCGAGCGGCGACCGGCTCCGCGAGTGGCTCGGCCTCGACCGCGACACCTTCTACGACGAGCGGCGGATCGCGATCATCCCGATGGGGCTCTGCTACCCCGGCCGCTACGAGCGCGGCGGCGACCTGCCGCCGCGGCCCGAGTGCGCCGAGCTCTGGTTCGACGCCCTCCGCGCGCAGCTCCCGCGCGTCGAGCTGACCCTCCTCATCGGCTCCTACGCGCAGCGACACTACCTCGGCGACGACGTTCGGAAGACGCTCACCGAGACGGTCGCGGCGTGGCGCGACTACCTGCCGGACTTCGTGCCGACGCCCCACCCGTCGTGGCGGACGACCCGCTGGCTGAAGGAGCATCCCTTCTTCGGCGACGAGGTGCTCCCCGAGCTGCGCCGGCGGGTAACCGATCTCATCGGCGACGATCCCGCGCCCGGGGCGCGACCCGTTTGAAGCGGGCCTGGACGCGGCGCTACCGTGAGGTGAATGCGTAGCTCATCCGACTCGCTCGAGCAGGCCGGTCAGATCGGACCCTTCCGGGTGCTCCGCGTCCTCGGCAAGGGCGGCATGGGCGTCGTCTACGAGGCGATCGACACCCGCCTCGACCGGCCGTGCGCCCTCAAGGCGATCCGCCCCGAGTTCGTGAAGGACGCGCGCTTCATGACGCGCTTCCGCCGCGAGGGCCAGGCGGCCGTCGCCGTTCAGCACCCCGGGATCGCGCAGGTCTACAACATCGAAGCGGTCGGCCCGACCGTCCTGATGTCCCTCGAGCTCGTCCGGGGCGGCAGCCTCGAGGACCGGCTCAAGAAGTCGGGCATGCTCGGCTGGCGCGAGTCGGCGGCGATCGCCGCGGAGATCGCCCACGCCCTCGAGGCGGTCCACCGGGCCGGCTTCGTCCACCGCGACCTCAAGCCGGCGAACGTCCTCCTCACGACCGACGGCCGGGTGAAGCTGACCGACTTCGGGCTGGTTCGCCGGACGGTCGACGCCGAGTCGGTCGCCGGCGTTTCGGTCGACCTGACGAAGACGGGCGACGTCCTCGGAACGCCGCAGTACATGGCGCCCGAGCAGATCGACGGGAGCAAGGGAGCCGACTTCCGGGTCGACGTCTACGCCCTCGGGATCACCCTCTACCAGCTCGTGACGGGCGAGCTGCCCTTCCGGGGGTCGGCCGTGCAGCTCATGCGCGCGCACCTCTTCAGCGCGGCGCCGTCGATCCGCGACGTCGCCGAGGACGCCCCGCTCGAGCTCGAGCGCCTCGTCAAGCGCCTCCTCGCGAAGGACCCCGAGAAGCGCGGGGCGAGCGCCGGCACGATCGCGGTCGAGCTGGAACGACTCGCCCTCGCGAAGGAAGAGGAGCTCACCCGTCGCCGGGGACCGCCGCCGGCCGTGGTGATCGGCGGCGTCGCCGCGCTCGCCCTGGCGGTCGTCGGCCTCCTCGTCACGGGCCTCGGAGCGAAGGAAGAGGCCACGGGTCCCGCGGCGACCGCGGCGGCGAGCGACGACGCCGGCCCATCGACGCTGATCCGACGCGGACCACCCCGCTGGTATCTCGAGATGATCGAGCAGGATCGCCCGTGCCCGCCGATCTCGCTCGCGCCGGGCGTTCGCTTCGGCGCCCGGCCGTTCGAGTACGTGAACGAGAAGGACGGGAGCGTCCTCGTCTGGGTCGAGAACACGACGAACCTGGTGATCATCGGCCGCCCCGAAGCCGAGTCCCGGGACGGGACGCCCGACCACCTGAGCGTCTCGAGCAGCGAGACGCCCGAGTTCACCGCGTTCCTCGACGGGTTCTTCATCGGCAAGTACGAGGTGACGAACGCCCAGTTCGCCCGCTTCGTCGCGGAGACCGGCTACGTCACCGAGGCCGAGCTCCCGGCCGGCGAGCCCGAGGGCGGCATCCTCATGCCGTGGTTGATGGAGGACGGCGACTGGAAGGGTCACGCGAAGTACAAGGACCGCCCCACCTTCTTCGTCAACGACGCGAACGACTACTACGAGGCGAGCGACTTCGAGTTCTGGCCGCGCCAGAAGAAGGACCCGACCCTCCACTGGCGGAACCCCCAGGGCGAGCTCCAGCCCGGACCGGCCGGCGACGAGCATCCCGTCGTCCAGGTGAGCTGGAACGACGCCGTCGCCTACGGCGAGTGGGCCGGCCTCGTCCTGCCGACCGAGGCCCAGTGGGAGTTCGCCGCGGGACGGAACGACCGCGACGAGCGCCGGCGTCATCCGTGGGGCGACGACCTCTTCGCGCCGGTGAAGGAGAAGCGCCTCGTCGCCAACCTGCGCGACGAGACCGTCCGCAAGGAGGCAAACGACAAGAACGTGCTCGCGGGGTACGACGATGGCTTCCGCCTGACGGCCCCGGTCGGCTCCTTCCCCGCCGGCGCCACCCCCTTCGGCGCGCTCGACATGATCGGAAACGTCCGCGAGCTCACGCGCGACGCGTTCATCTGGCACGCCCACGCGCGCTTCGAGGACGCCAGGTCCCCGCCGAACAACCCCATGTACCACTGGATCGACCCGAGCTCACAGTTCTCGATCGGCACGCGAACCCTGAAGGGAACGAGCTTCGTGCTGAAGGCGCACGGCCGGTCCCGGGTCACCGCCCGCGACGCCGCCCACGTCACCTACCGCGCGAACGACGTCGGGTTCCGGGTCTGCCTCGAGGTGGGAGGAAGGTAGATGAAACCACGGAGGCACGGAGGCACGGAGCAGCTTCGGATGATGCCCCGTCGCGGACCGATCCCG
>JAJDCQ010000061.1 GCA_029260755.1 Planctomycetota bacterium
GCAGAGCTCGAGCGCCGGCGCGCCCAGGAGCAGTAGCACCGAGCGAATCTGTCGCAGCGGCTGGTGTGACCTGGCCCCTTTGGTGGGAATCCTGGACCTGACCCCTTCGATCACACTAGAGCCCGGCGTCGTGGTCGGCGATCAGAACGGGACGTCGACCGCTTCGCAGAGGAGCTTCATGAGCGGGGTGGCCGCTCCGAAGGCCGTTGCGACCGAGCGGGTGAAGGTGCGCTTGCAGGCGTCTTCGTGGCCGAGCTCCTTCACCGCGATGAAGTCCTTGCGCTTGAGGTCTTCGATGAGCGGGTGCTCGGGGTCGAAGCCCTTCGGCGGTCGCTTGAGGGCGTCGCCTCCCAGGTGGAAGTGACGCTTGAAGGTGCGGTCGTCGCGCGCCTTCGTCCAGGCCTTCGGCTTCTCGGCGATCGCCTCGCGGATTCCGCGGAGGGCGGTCGCGTCGGGGTGCCAGATGCCGACGCCGAGGAAGACCTGGTCGGGGTCGAGGTGGACGTAGTAGCCGGGCGCGTGGACGTCCTTGCCGAGGTGGTGGCGGAGCTGGATCCCGACGTTGGTCTTGTAGGGCGACTTGTCCTTGCTGAAGCGGGTGTCGCGGTGGATCCGCATGAGCGAGCCGCCGGACTTCTTCGGAACGGCGAGGAAGTGGGGGGAGAGCTTCTCGAGCGGCTCGGCCATCGCAGCGACGAACGCGAGGGCGGGCTCGAGGAGGTCGTCCTCGTAGCGCCCCTTGTTCGCCTGGAACCACTCGCGGTCGTTGTTCGCGGCGAGGTCGGTCAGGAACGAGAACAGGGCGGGATCGAACCCGCCGAAGGTCGGCTTCTTCGCCATGGTCGTCGTCCTACTCGCGGATGCGGTCCAGCGCCCTCATCGCCTCCTCGGCCAGGAGCGGGTGGTCGTGGCGGGCCGCCGCCTGGAGCGCCTCGCGCGCCCCGATCGCCTTGGGGCCGATCTCGCCGAGGGTTCTCGCGACCATCATCGCGAGGATCGGCTCCTCGCTGCCGAGCATCTCGGCGAGCCTCGGCACGGCGGGGGCGGCGGCCGGGCCGATCCGACCGAGCGCCGAGACGGCGGCCTCGCGCATGGTCGTGCTCTCGCTCCCGAGCGCGGTGGCGAGGGCGGGCACCGCCGGGCCGGCCGCGCCGCCGAGGCGGGCGACCGCCTCGAGCGCCGCCACCCGGACATCCTCCTCGGAGTCGCCGAGGAGCGCGCTCATCGCGCGGACCGCTTCGTCGGTCGCGCCGATCTCGCCGAGCGCCTTGACGCAGAAGATGCGGACCCGCGCGTCCTCGTCGGCGAGCCGCTCGACGAGCTTCGGAACCGCGGGCGCGGCCGCCGGCCCGAGGCGACGCAGCGCATCCGCCGCGTAGGCGCGCACGCCCCAGACCTTGTCCTCGAGGGCACCGATGAGCGCCGGCACGGCCGCCTTCGCGCCCGGGCCCATCTCGGCGAGCGTCTGGACGGCGACCACCCGCACGATCGGGCCGCCCTCGCGGACGAGCTCGATCAGCTTCGGGATGGCGTCGGTCGCGTCCTCGCCGAGGACGCCGATCGCCTCGACGACGCTCGCCCGCACGATCGGGTGGCTGTCCGAGAGGGCTTCGATGAGGGCGTCGACCGCGCCGACCGCGCCAGGGCCGATCTCGGCCAGGCTCTCGGCCGCCTCGCTCCGCACCCGCCAGCGCTCGTCGTGCAGCGCCTTGGCGAGCGCGTTCACGGCGCGGTCGGCCTCGGGGCCGAGCTCGCCGAGCGATGCCGCCGCGGCCGCGCGGACCTCCTCGTCGACGTCCTCGAGGGCGCCGACGAGCGCGGCCACGACGACCTCGGTCGGCCGTCGCGCCGCCGCGACCGCGGTGACGGCGGCCTTCCGGATCGTGGCGTCCTCGCCGTCGGCCTGGATGAGCGGGATCAAGATCTCGTTCAGGATCGTCTCGCCCGGTCCGACCCGGCCGAGCGCGATGACGGCGAAGCGGCGCGCGTCGGGGTCGGCGTCGTCGGCCTGGACGGTGTCGAGGAGGACCGCCTTCGCCGCCCGCGCGGGCGGCCCGATCAGGGAGAACGCCTCGGCCGCCCCGGCCTGGACGACCGGGTCGCCGTCCCGCAGGGCGAGGACGAGGTCCGGCACGGCGTCCCCCCGCATCTCGCCGAGCGCCACGGCCGCGCTCCGCCGGACCGACTCGTCGGCGTCGGCGAGGAGGTCGATCAGCTTCGGGATAGCGAGCGCCGCCGTCTGGCCGAACTTGCCGAGCGCCTCGGCGGCACGGCGGCGGATGAGCGCGTCCTCGTGCTCGAGCAGCTCGATGAGCTGCGGGACATCCTCGCGCCGGAGGATGCCCTGGGCGTGGGCGGTCGCCGCGGGGGTCAGAACGGTCGCGATGATGGCGACCAGGAGGAGCGCGAGCCCCCGAGCCACGGGACGGATCGGCGTGAGGCTGCGCATGACGGTGTCCGGCTCCTGCTCGTTACTCTTCGACGGCCCAGCAAGCCACACGATGACCCGCGGTCTTCCGATCCACCAGGGGGGGCATCTCCTGGCGGCAGCGATCCTCGACGAGCGGGCACCGCCCGGCGAACGGGCAGCCCGGCGGCGGGTCGAACGGGCTCGGGACGTCGCCCTCGAGCACCTCGAGCTCGCGCCGATCGTCGGGGTCGTTGATCGGGTTCGCGCCGAGGAGCGCCTTGGTGTACGGGTGGACCGCCTCCTCGTGCAGCGCGTCGCACGAGAGCTCCTCGACGATGTGGCCGAGGTACATCACCAGCACCCGGTCGCAGAAGTGCTCGATCACCTTCAGGTCGTGGCTGATGAAGAGGATCGTGAGGTCGAGGTTCTCCTTGAGGTCGAGGAGCAGATTGAGGATCTGCGCCTGGATGGAGACGTCGAGGGCGCTCACCGGCTCGTCGGCGACGATGAACTCGGGCTTGAGCGCGAGCGCCCGGGCGATCCCGATCCGCTGGCGTTGCCCGCCGCTGAACTCGTGGGGGAACCGGTCGGCGGCGTCCTTGCGGAGGCCGACCTGGCGGATCAGCTCGACGATGTAGTCGTCGATCTCCGCTTCGGGGACGCTGCCGTGGAACCGGATCCCCTCGCGCAGCATCTTGCGCACGGTCAGGCGCGGGTTCAGCGAGCTGTAGGGGTCCTGGAAGATGATCTGCATCTTCCGCCGGAACGGCATCATGTCGCGGTGGCCGAGCTCGTGGAGCGGCTTGCCCTCGTAGCGAATCTGGCCGTCGGTCGGCTCGAGCAGGCGGATGACGGTCTTTCCGAGGGTCGACTTGCCGCAGCCGCTCTCGCCGACGACGCCGAGGATCTCGCCCTTGCGGACATCGAAGGTGACGCCGTTGACGGCGTGGACCCGGCTCACGACGCGATTCAGGATCCCGCCGCGGACGGGGAAGTGCTTCACGAGGTCGCGCACCTCGAGGAGGGCGGGGGCGGTCGCGGGGTCAGACATCGTCTTCCTCGCTCTTGCCCGTCGCGCCGGCGACGTCGCCGAGGCCGCCCGCGCCGACGATCGCCGCCCGCTCCGCCCGCGGGTCGCCGTCGGTCAGCGGGATGTGGCAGCGCACCTCGCTCCCCTCGCCGCGGCCGTGGTCGATGAGCTGCGGCTCCTCGTCGACGCAGCGCTGCTCCTTGAACTGGCACCGATCCTGAAAGCGGCAGCCGTCGGGCAGCTCGCGCAGGCTCGGCACGATCCCGGGGATCGCCGGCAGGCGCGGGCGCTTGCCGTCGGCGCCCTTGCGGCTCCGCTCGCCGCCCTTGGGGATCGACTGCAGGAGCGCGCGGGTGTAGGGGTGCTGCGGACGGTGGAAGATGTCGTGGACGGGGCCCTCTTCGATGACTCGCCCCGCATACATCACGATCACCCGATCGCAGACCTGCGCCACGACGCCGAGGTCGTGGGTGATCAGCATCGTGGCGGTGCCGAGCTTCTTCTTGAGCTCGTCCATCAGCCTCAGGATCTGGGCTTGAATCGTCACGTCGAGCGCCGTCGTCGGCTCGTCGGCGACGAGGATGTCGGGCTCGCAGCAGAGCGCCATCGCGATCATCACCCGCTGCCGCATCCCGCCGGAGAGCTGGTGCGGATACTCGCGGATCCGCTTCTCCGGGTTCGGGATCTGGACGAGCTCGAGCATCTCGATCGCGCGGGCGCGCCGCCCGGCGGAGTCGAGATCGGTGTGATACTTGAGCGCCTCGTCGATCTGCCAGCCGATCCGGAAGACCGGGTTCAGGCTGGTCATCGGCTCCTGGAAGATCATGGCGATCCGGTCGCCGCGGATCTTGCGCATCGACGACTCGTCGAGGGTCGCGATGTTCTGGTCCTCGAAGAGGATCTCGCTCTTCGGCCCGATGATGCCGGTGAACTCGGGCAGCAGGCGCATGATCGACTTCACCGTCACCGTCTTGCCGCAGCCGCTCTCGCCGACGATCCCGACCGTCTCGCCGGCGAACACGTCGAACGAAACGTCGTCGACGGCGGTCACGATGCCGTCATCGGTGCGGAACGAGGTCGTCAGGTGACGGACCTTCAGGATCGGCCCCGCCGGGGGGGGCAGGTTCCTGCGCGACTCCGTCCTGGTGGCGGTCGGCTCAGACATGCTTCGGGTCGAACGCGTCCTGAAGGGCGTCGCTCAGGATGTTGAAGGCGAGGACGAGGACGAACATCAGCACCGTCGCCGTCCCGATCTGCCAGAAGAAGCCGCTCACCACCTCCGCCTTGCTCTGGCTGATCATGATTCCCCAGCTCGGTCCGCTCTTCACGCCGAGGCCGAGGAAGCTGAGGATCACCTCGCCCTTGATCGCGCCGATGAACAGCAGCGAGGCGTTGATGAACATCAGGTGAGCCGTGTTCGGGATCACGTGCTTGATGAGGATATACGTCCGGCTGAACCCGATCGCCGTGGCTGCCTGGATGTACTCGAGCTCCTTGATCTTGAGCGTCTCGCCGCGGATCACGCGACAGGGCCCGACCCAGAAGGTCAGGCCGAACGCCACGTAGAGCGGAATCAGCGTCTTGTCGACCGAGGTGTCGTTGAACATGTAGACGAGGACGCTCAAGAGCACCAGGTACGGGATCGAGCTGAACGTCGAGTAGAGCCAGATCACGGCGTGGTCGATCCAGCCTCCGAAGAACGCGGCCGCCGCGCCGACGAAGCTGCCGAACAGGACCGCGAAGAGTGCGGTGACGACTCCGACCTGAACCGCCACCTTGATCGAGTAGATCGCGCGGAACGAGATCGACCGCCCCTGTCGGTCGGTCCCGAGGACGTGGCGTGCCCCGTACATGAAGGCGTCCCACCCCTCGGGGTGGGGGAAGAGCTCGACGACGATCGCGTCGATCTCGTCGACCTTCGGGAGGACGCTCGCGCTCTCGTCGAATCCTTCGACGACGAGCACCTCCTTGGCGAGTGCGATCCCGCGCGCGACGCGGGCCTTGATCTCGTCGGCGTCGAGCTCGCCGGTGAGGCGACGTTCGTAGAAGGCGACGCCGCCGCGGGCCGTCTCGAAGTCGCCTCGGTCGGCGGCGTTCTGCGCGACCTCGAACCAGAACGTCGCGTCCTCGATTCGCTTGCCCGATCTCTGCGCGCCCCAGAGGCCGGGCTGATAGCTCGCCCCGATGCGACCGAGCGTCTCCTCGAGGGTGATGATCCCGGTGAACCAGACGAGGCCGGCCACGAGCAAGTAGCCCGCGATGACGAGGAAAGCCGCGACGGCCAGGCGGTTCGCCATGAACTTTCGAGCGCCGCGGGACCTGAAGAAGCGCGCCACCATCAGGAGAGCCTCACCCGGGGGTCGACGAGCGCGTAGAGGACGTCGGTGAGGATGTTCGTGATGATGTAGAGCCCGGCGAACACGGCCGTGAACGCCTGGATGACGGGGAAGTCATTGTCGCGGATCGCCAGGATCAGCCGTCGCCCCATCCCCGGGATGCCGAAGTACATCTCGAGGAGGATCGAGCCGCCGATCAAGAAGGGCAACGTGATCATGACGCGCGTGATGATCGGAATCATCGCGTTCTTCAGCATGTGCACGAACATGATCTTCGACTTGCTCGCGCCCTTCGCCCGAGCGGTCGTGATGTAGTCGCGTGTGCCTTCCTCGACCATCACCGCCCGGTAGAATCGGGTGTCGTAGCCCATCGTGACGATCACGCTGATCGCCACCGGGAGCATGCAGTAGGTCCACCAGGTGAACGGGGTGAGCGAGTCGGGGTAGCCCTCGACGGCGAAGATCCGGTGCCCGACCTTGTCGTTGAGAATGAACGCGCCGAAGTACTGGCCCAGGATGATGTACACGAGGAAGCTGATGCTCATGCCGAGCACGGCCAGGATCACGAGCACCCGGTCGGGTGTTCGCCCTCGGTAGAACGACGAGATCAGCCCGACGCAGATCGAGATCAGCGACGAGAGGAGGAGCGCCGGCGCGGTGATGACGAGGCTCGGCACGATCGCGTCGCCGAGCAGCTCGTTCGCCGTCTTGCCGGGTTGCCCCCAGCTCTCCTGATCGAAGCTCAGGGTGACGACGTCGCCGACGAAGAGCACGTACTGGACCGCGAACGCCCGGTCGAGGCCGAGCTTGTGCTCGAGGGCGTCGTGGTCCGCCACGCTCTTGCGCTTGCCGAGGAACGCCCACACGGGGTCCTTCGTCCGCAGCGCGAGCATCACGAGGAGGAGGATGCCCAGGTAGACGGGGATGTTGTACAGGATCCGTCGGAGGATGTAGACCCACATGGCGGAGGGCTCGAGCCGGCGCGGCCGCTACGGCCGCGTGCTGTCGTCGACGTCGAGGTACTTCACCCACGTATAGAACTGCTCGCTTGGGCGGAAGTTCTTGAGCCACGGGTTGATGATGTAGAAGCGCTCTCGCCCCATCGAGCCGCAGTAGGGCGCGTCCTCGAGGACCATGTCGCGCATCTGCTCGTAGATCTTGGTCCGCTCGGGGCTCGACGGCATCGACAGGATCTTCTCGTAGAGCTTGTCATACTCGTCGTTCTTGTAGTTGAAGTGATTCGCGCTCGGCGCCTCGTTCGGCCCGTAGAACAGCGCCAGGTTGTTCTCGCCGTCGGGGTAGTCGCTGCTCCAGGCGAACGAGAAGAAGCCGGCCTTCTTGTTGTCGACCGTCTGGATCAGGGTCGAGAAGTCGACGAGCTTCACGTTGATCTCGACGCCGATCTTCTTGAGCTGACGAGCGAACAGCTCGGCCTGCTCGGGGCTGTTGCCGCCTCGGTTGACGTAGTAGTCGATCGTGGGGAGGCCCTCGCCGTTGGGATAGCCCGCCTCGACCATCAGCTTCTTCGCCCGCTCGATGTCGGGGCCGCGATACGAGGCGCCGGCCTTGCCGTCGGCGGGGTGGCCGTCGAGGCCCGGCGGGATCATCCCGTCGTAGACGACGTTGAGGCCGTTGTAGAAGGTCGTGTTGAACTCCTCCCAGCTGATGGCCATGCTGATCGCCTGCCGGAGCTTGCGCTTCTTCGGGTCGTAGGTCCGGCTCTCCGGATCCCACCCACCGAGGAGCTCGTCTTCCATGTTGAAGCCGCGAAAGATGAAGTCGAGCAGCATCTCCGAGTGGAACTGCACGCCCTTGTCGGCGTACTCGGGCTTGAGCTGCTTCGTCAGCTTCACGAAGGCCTGCGGGAAGTACTCGGCCGGGACCTGGGTGTATCCGATCTCGCGACTCTCGAACTGGAGCCACATCGGCTGGTCCTCGACGAACATCGTGAACCGGACCTCGTCGACGATCGGCAGCTTCGTTCCGGCCGGCTCGTGCAGCCCGCGCGCCCGGTCCTTCGGATCGGTGATCTCGTCAGCGGATGGGTAGTGGTCGTCCCGGTAGGTGGGGTTCTTCTGGAACACCATGCTCTTCCCGGCGACCCAGGCGTCCTCCTCCATCGTGAACGGGCCGGTGCCGACCGGGTGCCGGCCGAACTTGTTGCCGTACTTCTCCACGGCCTCATGTGGGACGACCGAGAGCTGGAACATCGACATGAGCCAGAGGAACCGGACGACCGGCTTCTTCAGGGTGACCGAGAAGGTCTGGTCGTCGATCGTCTTGAAGCCCTCGACCGGCGCGTCGTAGTCGAACGTCTCGGCCGCGTTCTGGGCCGCCTTGAACTCGTCGAAGCCGACGATCGTGTCCTCGACGAGCCACCAGCTCTTGGGCTTGTTGTCCTCGTCGGCGAGCCGCTTCCAGCTGTAGAAGACGTCGCCCGCGACGACCTCGCGCCCCTTGCCGTCGGGGAAGCACCCGTCGTCGTGGAACCGGACGCCCTTCTTCAGCTTGAAGGTGTAGGTCAGGCCGTCGGCGGAGACGGTCGGCATCGCCTCGACCAGGTTCGGTTCGAGGGTGAAGGGGCGGACGAGGTACTTGTACTGGAGGAGCGTGTCGTAGACCATCGAGCACGCTCGATTGTCGTAGACGGTCGAGCCCTGAACGGGATCGAGCGACTTCGGTCCGTCGGTTCGCATCGGCAGGTGGATCGACTTCTTCGCGGCGCCGCCTCCGCCTCCCTCGCCTCCCTCACCGCCGCCGTTCGGGCAGCCGGCGAGGCCGATCGGGAGAGCGACGATGGCCGCGGCGAGAGCGAAGAAGGAGATGCGGTTGCGCACGGATGCCTCCGAGGGTGGTTCGGGGTCTTCGAGGTCGGTCGTCTGCCAGGGGTCGTCGTCGACGACGAGTCGTTCGAGCTCTAGTCGCTGTCGCTGGTCACCCGGATCGTCAGCACCGGCTGGCTGCAAGCGCGGACGACGTAGGCGGCGATGCTGCCGAACAGGTTCTTGGTGTGGCTCGCCCGGCCCTTGCTGCCCATCACGATGAGGTCGGGGTGGAGCTCCTCGGCGAGACGGGCGATCTCCTTGCGCGGGTCGCCCTCGCTGACGTGCTCCTGGATCTTCGGCGTGCCGCCGGTCACCGCCTTCGCGACGTCTTCGGCCTCGGTGTGGACGGCCTTGCGTGCGTCCTCGAGCGCTTCGGCGAAGAGCTTGTTGAGCGACTCCTTCTCGTCGGCGAAGAGCGGCTCGAGGGCCTCGCGGGTTCGCGCGTCGAGGGTGTGCAGCACGTGCACCTCGGCGCCGAACGCGACGGCGAGAGCGGAGGCGGCCTCGAGACCGGCGTGGGCGACCTCGGAGAAGTCGGTCGGGACGAGGATCGTCTTCACGGGCAGGCAAGCCTTCGCGTCGGCCGCGAGCTTCGCCGGGGCGCCCTCGTCGGTCACCGTCAGGACGGGGCAGCTCGCGCGGAGGAGCACCTCCTCGGCGACGCTTCCGAGGAGGAACTTGCCGAGGCCGGTCCGGCCGGCGGTGCCCATGACGATGAGGTTCTCGGGGTCGTCGCCGCTCTGGATCAGGATCTCCTTCGAGACGCGGCGCGCCGGCACGACGATCCGCTCGATCGAGGCGGCGTGGCCGCCGCAGGTGCTCTCGAGGAAGTCACCGAGCTTGGTCTTCGCCATGGCCGTCGCCTTCTCGGTGTACTCGGGCAGGTCGAGGCGCTTGAACATCTTGGCGAGCCGGAGCGGCTCGACGACGTGGAGGGCGGCGACCGTTCCGCCGAGCCGCGCCGACAGGCCGACGGCCGCGTCGAGGGCGCGGCGGCTGGCGTCGGAGAAATCGATCGGAACGAGGATCTTCTTGAGGCTCTTCATGTCGGGCTCGCGATCCCTTCGAGGAGGACGGGGGCGCGCGTCGCCTCCCGTCGATCGGGTTCTTCGAGAGTCGAGGCTGCTACTTCCGCAATGCTCGCCACGGCTTCGGGACGATCACCCACCGTCCGTTGACGCGGACGAGGCCGTCGACCGAGAGCCCGACCCGCTGGCCGGGCTCGACGAAGCTGAAGCGGTAGAAGGTGAGGCCCGGCTGGAGCGCGTCGGCGACGTCCTTCCAGCCGCCCGGGAAGCGGGTCGCCGCGTCGCCGGTCCAGGTCTTGATCTCCTCGGTCGTCGCCGACCAGAGGCGGATCTCGGTCTGCTCGGCCGCCGGGTCGATCGGCGGGACGCGGCCGCTCCACAGCGGCGCGTAGCCTGCCTCGGCCGCTCCGGCGCGGTCGGCGCCGAAGATCGCCGCGTAGTCCTCGGCGGTCGGCCGGAGGTCGGCGGTGAGGCCGGCGTGGTCGGCGTCGTCATCGATGAAGCGACGGACGAACGCGAGGGCCGCGTCGCGCTCGCTCGGCTCCGGCGCGGGCTCGGCCTCGTCGGGCTCGGGCGTGGGCTCGGGCGTCGGCTCGGGCTCGGGCGTCGGCTCGGGCGTCGGCTCGGGCGCGGGCTCGGGCTCGGGCGTCGGCTCGCTCGGTTTCGGCGTGGGCTCGGCGGGCTCCGGCGTCGGCGGCTCGGGCTCCGGCATCGGGGTCGGCTCGGGGATCGGAGTCGGCTCCGGCTCGGGAATCGGCTCCGGTTCGGGGATCGGCTCGGGCTCGACTGGCTCGGGCTCGGGCGTCGGCTCGGGCTCGGGCGTCGGCGCGGGCTCGGGCGTCGGCACGGGCTCGACTGGCGCGGGTTCGACCGGCGCGGGCTCGGGAACCGGGTTGTGCTCCACCGGCACGGGGAAGGGCTCGGGCTCGACCGGCACGGGCACCACGGGCTCGGGCGTCGGCTCGGGCTCCCCGTCGGACGAGTCGAAGACCGCCCACCACACGAGCCGCCAGCCGTCGGCGCCGCGCGCGAGCTCGAGCGGCGCCGGCGCGCCCGGGAGGTTCACGATCGCCCGGTCGCCGGTCACCTCGACCCGGAGGAGGCGCTCCATCACCGCGAGCTGCGTCTCGGCCTCCTCGGGGGCGAGGTCGGCGGACGCGTTCTCGAGGAACGACTCGGCGAACTCGTCGGTCGAGAGGATCGCGAGCTCGGGCTGCGCCTGGGCGAGCCGCGCCTGCAGCTTCGCCATGTCGGTCGCGCCCGCGATCAGCTCGCGCTCGCCGGTCAGGAACCCGCGGAGGAACGCGAGCGCCGCGCGGCGCGCCCGCACCTCGTCGGTCTCGGCCTCGGCGATCACGGGGCCCGGCGCCGGCTCGGCCGTCGGCGCGGGCCCGGGGACGGGCGTCGCGACGGCGCCGGGCAGGTCGGCCTTCGCCTGCGCCTCGGTCCCGCGGACCATCCGGACCGGCGCGCCCTCGACGACGAGCTGCTGGACGACCCCGCCGTCGATATGGAGAAGCGCCGTTTCACCCTTCTCGGGATGGGTCACCTTGATCACGGCGACCCGCCGCGGGACGTCGCGGATCACGACGGTCTCGCGACCGATCCACTCCGCCCATCCGTCGAGGACGACCGGCTTCTCGGTCGAGAGCATCGGCAGGTGGGCGCTTCGATCCTCGGACCACTCGATCGCTCCGCCGAGCGCGAGGAGGAGCGGCCGCGTCGCCGCCGCCGGCGGGACGACCTGGATCACGCCGGCCCGGACCGTCGGCTTCGCCTGCGGCTGGCCGCTCGGGCGCGTCTCGCGCCGCCACGCGAACGGGCCCTCGGTCGTCTTGATCGCGACGACGCGGTCGTTCGTCACGCCGTCGTCGTCCTCGCTCCGGAAGAGGCGAACCTCGAGGCGCGGGCCGAGCTCGACGAGCTGCTTGCTGCTCTTGCGCCGCCCGCCGATGCCCATCTCCGCTGCGACCGCCACGCGTACGCCGTCGTGATCGGCCTCCTCGGAGCGCACGTGGACGTGGCCGACGGACTGGCCGCGCACGTACACGCCGTACCAACCATCAATGTCGACGAGCCGATCCCGAGCTCCCTCGAGCGGCAGCGGATCCTGCGCGCGCGCGGGCTGAGCGGCGACGAGGACGCTCGCGAAGACGGCGATGGCGGCCCAGGTTCGGTGGCGGAGAGGCGGCTGCGACATGGCGGGCGTGATCCTACTGGAGAGGCCGAGGGCGCGCAAGGCGAGCCGGGGATGGAGGTTGAGGCGACAACCGCCCGACCCGCCAGACGGCGAGGCCCGAACGCACATTCGGAGGTGGAGACCGTCCGGAGAGCCCGATGTCCGCGAGCCGAACTTCCTCCACACACGGAGCTCACGCCTGCGGGACGACGCCTTCAGGATCGATCGCCTCGGCGCGGCGGACCGCCTCGAGGAGCGCGAGGACGCCGTCGATGTGGGCCCGGAGCGCGTCTCCGTCGGGCTCATCCGACCGCAATGCCCGCGGCAGCCCGTCGAAGCGGGCGGCCCACATCCGACGGATTCCGCGCCCGCCGCCGGCGAAGCGCTCCATCGAGACGCGGACCGACGCGAGCGGGTCGGAGAAGATCGGCGGCACCGCTGGCAGCGCCCGAACGACCTCGGCGATCCGCTCGGGATCCTCGTCGGCGCCGCAGATCAGGCGAAGCCCGTCGCGCTCGACCTCGGCGGTCGCAGCCTTCCACCAGCCGACGGCGCCGCCCGACGCGCAGTCGGCCGCCCCGATGAACCAGCGGCGCGGTGCGATCCACCCCGGGAAGCTCAGGACGAGGCGCTCGCCGCGGGCGTCGATGCTCGCGGGGTGACCGTCGTGAGCGAACGCCACCGCGCCGCCGAAGGTGACCCGCCCGCCGAGGAGCTCGGCGAGGGCGCGGCTCCGGGCGCGCTCGCGCCGGGCGATGATGAACGCGATCACCCCGAAGACGACGACGCCGAGGAGCGGCAGGACGACCGCCGCGGCGATCCTCACTTCCCGCCCCAGTCGCGCGCGCACCGGAAGCCGAAGATCGGGTAGCTCGCGTCGGTCGCGTCGCCGAACCGGAAGGCGCTCCGGATCGTCTTCGGGCCGCTCACGAACGCCCCGCCGCGGAGGACGCGCGAGCGCCGCTCGATGTCGAACCAGCTCGCGCACCACTCGAGGACGTTGCCGGCCATCTCGACGCACCCGTAAGGGCTTCGCCCCTCGGGGAACCGCCCGATCGACGAGGTCCGGCCGATCTGGTGGTCGTAGTTGGCGACCTCGTCGGAGGGCTCCTCGTCGCCCCAGGGGTAGATGCGGCCGTCGTGTCCGCGCGCCGCCTTCTCCCACTCCTCCTCGCTCGGGAGCCGCTTGCCGATCCAGTCGGCGTAGGCGCTCGCGTCGTCCCACGAGACGCCGCAGACCGGCTGGCGCGGCTTGCTGAACTGAGGATCGCCCCACTCGTCGGGCGCGGCGTGCCCGGTCTCCTTCACGAAGCGCTTGTACTGCTCGTTCGTGACCGGCCAGAGGTCGAGGAGGAACGTCGGGAGGTAGAGCGGCTGCTTCTCGTCGCCGTAGAAGAACTGCCCCGCCGGGATCAGGACCATCCGCGATCGGTCACGCTGGCAGCGATACTCGCGGAACCCGAACGTGTTTCGCTTGAGGAGCTGAAAGCCGATCGGCGCGCCCGGCTGGGCGGCGATCTCGCACTCGGAGCAGGTGTTCGCCTCGCGGTCGAGGTGGCCCATGCAGAGCTCTTCGCGCCCGCACGCGCCGCACCGGAATCCCTCGCGGAGGCGAGCGTCGACGGCGCACTTCGGGCAGCGCACCTTCATGATCGCTTCGCACTCGGGGCAACGAGCCGTGTCGGCTTCGACGCCGCACTGGCGACACTTGGGCATCGCTCAGGTTCTCCTCGCTCGGGTCGCGCGCGCGGTCCGTCTCCGGTCTCCCGCCACGCGCCGGGCCTCATCCTCGCACAGTCCGGCGATCGCGTCGACGAGGGCGGCGGTCACTCGCTCCCGTCCGCCGGAGCGCGTCAGGGTGCGCTGGTTCATCTCGATCTCGAGGGGCGGCACCCCGAAGGCATCGCCGTGGCGCTGGGCCGAGTAGATCAGGCCGCGCTTCCCCGAGTAGGGCTGGTTCAGGCGCACGCTCAGCCCGTGGGCGGCGATCCGGGCGGCCAGGTCGCGGGCGAGGTCCTCGTGCTCGTCGAAGAGGACGCCGATGTCGAACCCGCGGACGTCGTCGCCGATCCGGGCGGTGAAGGAGTGGATCGAGACGACGAAAAAGCGGCCGTCGTGGGCATCGGCGACGGCCGCTCCGGCGCGCTCGACGGCGCCGTGGTAGGAGTGCCAGACGAGGTCGGTGCGGCGGTCGCGCTCGACGGCCGGGAGGCGGCGGTTCAGCGGGATCGGCTGGCCGTCCATCCGCGGCGCGATCCGGCTGCGCTGGGGCAGGTCGCGGTTGCAGTCGCAGAGCAGGCGCGACCAGCGCGCGAAGACGGCCGGCGCGCGCAGGGCCGCGGCGAGCGGCCGGAGGACGTCGAGGGCGCCGATGTCCCACGCGCGGTGGCTCCGGAGGACGCCCGCCGCCAGCCCGAGCCCGCGGTAGGGCGCGGGGATCGCCGGGCTCGCGTGCTCGCAGGTGAGCAGGAGCGGCGCGCCGCGGCAGGCCCGCCGCGGGCGCGGTCGCGGTCGCGGGCGCAGCTCGTCGAAGCCCGGCGCTGGCCAGGGGGTCGTCCGCTCGCGGATCTCGTCCCAGAGCGACGCCCAGGCGCGGGTGCCCGGTCGCGGGAGCGGCGCGCGTCGGCTCTGGCTCACGCGCCCGGCCTCCGCTCGGCCTCGGGCTCGACCTCGGGCGCGACCTCGGGCGCGACCTCGCTCCGGGCCGCGTCGATCGCATCGAGGAGCGTCTCCTCGGCGACGCGCTCGTCGTCACTGAGACGGACGTGCGCGTGAACCGCGTCGGCGCTCGCCCGCGACATCGACGGGACGGCGGCGAGCTCCTCGACGGTCGCCGCCCGGATCGCCTTGAGGTTGCCGAAGTGACGCAGGAGCGCGCGGCGACGCTTGGGACCGATCCCGGGGACGTCGTCGAGGCCGGCGCGCATGGCGCTCCGGCGCCGCAGCTCGCGGTGATAGGTGATCGCGAAGCGGTGGGCCTCGTCGCGGACCCGCTCGAGGAGGTGACACTCCGCGGCGGTCGGCGGCAGCGGGACCGGCTCGTCGTGGTCGGGCAGGAAGACGCGCTCGAGCTCGCGGAGGGCCGTCGCGTCCTCGCCCCGCTTGCTGACGGCGTTCCGCCCGTGGCGGGCCTTCGCCAGCCCGACGACGTCGACGTCGTCGATCAGGCCGAGGCCCGCGAGGACCCGCGTCGCCACGCCGAGCTGCCCCTTGCCGCCATCGACGACGACGAGGTCGGGGAGGTCGGGGTCGCGCTTCGCGCCGGGGTCCTTTCCGCCGGGGCCGGGGCTCGCCTTGGTGTACCGCCGCTCGAGCACCTCGCGCATCATCGAGAAGTCGTCCGCGCCGCCGATCCGCTTGATCTTGAAGCGACGGTAACGGTTCTTGTCGGGGTCGCCGTCCTCGAACCGCACCATCGCCCCGACCGCGAAGGCGCCCTGGATGTTCGAGATGTCGAAGCACTCGATGCTCCGCGGGAGCCGGCGCAGGCCGACGCGATCGCGGAGCGCATGGAGCGAGGCGGTCATCGCCTGCTTCCGCTCCTCGCTCCGGGTGAGGGCGAGCTCGGCGTTGCGCATCGCCAGGCGGATCAGGTCGGTCCGCTCGCCGCGTTCGGGTACGACCACCCTCACCTTCGTGCCGCGGCGTTCGCTCAGCACCTCGGCCAGGGCGTCGGCGTCGGCGACGGCGATCGGGACGACGACCTCGCGCGGGGCGGGCCGCGACTCGTCGGCGTAGAGCTGGCCGAGGAACGCGTTGAGGACGCTCGCCGCCCGGGTCGGGCCGCCGCCGGTCTCGGGGGCGGGCTCGGCCGCCGACTCCGCCTCGGGCTCGGGCTCGGGCTCGAGGAGCGAGAGCGGCCAGCTCAGCGTCTGCGAGACCTTCCCGTCCCGCACCTGGACCATCTCGACGCGGGCGACCCCGGGCGCCAGCGCGATCCCGAAGACGTCCCGATCCGCCAGGCTCGGCCGGGCGATCGCCTGATGCTGGAGCGTCCGTTCGATCGCGGCGATGCGATCGCGGATCCGCGCCGCCTCCTCGTACTCGAGCGCCTCGGAGCGTTCGAGCATGTCCGCGCGCATCCGCTGGATCAGGTCGTCGGCCCGGCCCTTCAGGAAGAGGACGACGTCGGCGACGGTCCGGCCGTAGGACGCCTCGTCCTCGAGGCCGACGCACGGGGCCCGGCAGCGGCCCATGTCGAACTCGATGCACGGGCGCTTGCGCTGGCGGAAGTCGGCGTCGCTGCAGGTGCGGAGCGGGAAGTAGCGCTTGATGTGCTTGACCGTCGCCCGCACCGCCGACGCCGAGTCGTACGGGCCGAAGTAGACCCCGCCGCTCTTGCGCTGCTTGCGGACGAGCTGCACCCGCGGCCACGCCTCGTCGGTGGTGACGCGGATCGAGAGGTACGTCTTGTCGTCGGCGAGCTTGACGTTGTAGCGCGGCTGGTGGCGCTTGATCAGGTGGTTCTCGAGGAGGAGCGCCTCCTTCTCGTTCTCGGTCGCGACCACGTCGACGTCGGCGATCCGCCGGACCAGGAACGGATAGAAGAGACGCCCGTCGTCGAAGCGCCCCCGGAAGTAGGAGCGCACCCGCGTCCGGAGGCTCTTCGCCTTGCCGATGTAGATCGGCTTGCGGCGCGCGTCGAGGAACAGGTAGACGCCCGGGCCCGTCGGCAGCTCGCGGAGGCGCGCCTCGAGCCTCTCGGGGTCGCGGAGCGGGGCGCGATCGGCGGGCGCGGTGTCGCCGTCGGGGCGACGCCGCGCCGGCGTGGGCTCGAACGCCGGCTCGGGGACCGAGCGCTCGATGTCGCGGGACGATCGCGATGGGGCGGCCAAGAGAGCGGCTCCGAAACGCCGTAAGTTCAGTATTGAGCGTGGTCAAGGATACGTGTCGTCGCCGATCCGTGTCAACGGACCGACCCGGCCGGCGGGATGAGGAAAGGCCCCGGCGCAACGCACGCCGGGGCCTGGAATCGGATCGAGAAACTTGGTGTCTTTCGGTCAGTCGACCTGCCGGTCGCCGACGGTCGAGCCGCCGTCGTGGGTGATCGCGACGAGGGCCGCGTGGGCGCCCGTCCGGATGAGCGCGCAGTCGGCGTCGAGGCACGCGGTGAGCGTCGGGATCAGCGGCTGCGCCCGCTCGCCGATCGCGGCGAGGGCGTCGGCGACGTCGATCTGCCGGACCCGGCCGGTGTCGGCCAGCAGGACGGCCTCGATCACGGCGATCGCGGCCGTCTCGTCCCGCGGCTCGGTCGAGCCGACGGCGAGGATCGCGACGGCGATCCGCCACCGGATCGGGTGCTCGGTCGTCTCGAGGGCGTCGCCGAGGGCGCGGGCGATCGACTCATCGTCGGACGCGATCACGCCGAGCGTGGTCGCGACCGCGGCCCGGAGGTGCGGGTCGGCGTCGCCGAGGACGGCGGCGAGGCGCGTCGCGACGATCGGGCTCTCGGAGATGGGGCCGAGCGCCCGGGCAGCCTCGATCCGGACGTCGATGAGCTCGGACCGGTCGACGACGAGGTCGAGGAGGCACGCCTCGACGCGCTCGCCGCCGATCTCGCCGAGGGCGCGGACGAGCCGGATCCGACCGAGCGCCCGCGGCTCTTCGACGAGGGCGGCGATGAGCGCCTCGGTGGCCGCCGGCGCGGCCGTCCGACCGAGGCTCTCGCGGGCGACGTCGCGGACCCAGCGGGCGTCGTCCTCGAGGGCGGTCGCGGCGAGGGCCGGAACGATCAGCGGGCTCGCCTCGCCCGGGGCGCCGGCGAGAGCGGCGGCTGCCTCGGCCCGGGCGTCGTCATCGCCGTCGCGGAGGGCGCCGGTGAGGGTGGCGGCCTGCCGCATCGCCGCCGTCGCCGCCGCGCCGGCGCTCGACGCCTCGGGCGTCCGCGGCTCGACCGCCGCGCCGAGCGCGAACGCTCCGGCGATGAAGGCCATGGCCGTCGCGAACGACGCCCCGGCAATGAGGGTGCGGAGTCCGCGAAGCTCGGCGCTCGGCTCGTTCCGCGGCGACCTCGTGCCTCCGTCGTGCTGCCTGGTCATCTCTCTCTCCCTCTTCTCTCGCGTTCGGCCGCTGGTGGCCGTCGGGGAGCCCGTAAGGCAAGTGCCGTGCCTGAGGACGAATCTCGGGGCAGAACGACGCAACCCAAGACGGGTAAGTCGGGGCAATATGACGCAACCCTACGGTGGCGGCCGGGTGAATCACACGCGACACGGGCTTCTGTATCAAAAGGTGCATTTTGCCCGACAACTTCACGGCCGAGCGTTCCGGCATGCCCCGCGCTCGGTCGACGCCCCGGTCGCGGTGCGTCATCGTCGTCCGGGATTCCAGCCCCGCCCGTTTGAGCCCCGCCCTCCGCCGGGTCACGATGCCACAGGGAGAACCCGACCCGCGGGAGGTCGGTCGGTGATCGCATGACGGACGACACGCGCGCCGACGGCCCGGAGCACCGCCGCTGGGCGGAGGGGCGGACCGTCCCCCAGGATCCCGAGGACGGGCTCCGTCCGGCGAGCGACGCGCTCCTCGGCGGGGTCGCCGGCTCGGGCTCGTTCGCCCCGATCGACGACGCGCCGTCCCTCGCCGCCCTGACGCGCCCTCCCGGAATCCCGGACCAGATCGGTCCCTACCGCGTCCTCGATGAGATCGGGCGCGGCGGGATGGGCATCGTCTACCGCGGCACCCACGAGGGACTCCGCCGCTCGGTCGCCCTCAAGGTGCTCATCGCGGGCGAGGACGCGTCGCCGACGGCGATCGAGCGGTTCCGGCGCGAGGCCGAGGCGGTCGCCCGGATCGGACACCATCCGCACATCGTCCCCATCTACGACTTCGGCCAGCAGGGCAACCTCCACTACGTCGCGATGCAGCTCATCGACGGGCGCTCGCTCGACCGCCTCGTCGAGGACGGGGAGGTCGCCCCGCGGCGCGCCGCGGTCCTCGCGCGGAAGGTCGCCCTCGGCCTGGCGTTCGCCCACGAGCACGGGATCTTTCATCGCGACATCAAACCGGCGAACGTGCTCGTCGGCGCCGACGGCGAGCCGAAGATCACCGACTTCGGCCTCGCGAAGGACATCGAGAGCGGCGGCGGGCTGACCCGGAGCGGGGTCCTCATGGGCAGCCCGCCCTACATGCCGCCCGAGCAGGCGCTCGGGGAGTTCGACCGGGTCGACGCCCGGAGCGACGTCTACGCCCTCGGCGCGACGCTCTACCACCTCCTCGTCGGCGAGCCGCCCTTCGATGGCGACGCGATGGTCGCCGTGATCCGGCAGGTGCTCTCCGACCCGCCGCGACCGCCGCGGCGGCGGAACCCGGCCGTCGAGCGCGACCTCGAGAGCATCTGCATGAAGTGCCTCGAGAAGGAGCCGGCCCGGCGCTATCCGACGGCGGCCGCGGCCGCCGCCGACCTCGAGCGCTACCTCGCCGGCCGCCCGGTCGAGGCGAAGCCGGTCACCGGCCTGCGGCGCGCGGCGATGTGGGTGCGACGCAACCGCGCGCTGGCGACGACGAGCGTCCTCGCGGTCGTCGGCGCGGTCGCGCTGCTCGGCGTCGCCCTCTGGAGTCTGTGGCTCGCCGACCGGGTCCGGGTCGCCCGCGTCGACGCCCTCGAGGTGCGCGCGCGCGACGCGGCGATCGCCGAGGAGGCGCGCTTCGCCGCCCTCCTGGCCGGCGCGGACGTCGAGCTCGCGGCGTCGGTCCTCGTCGAGGCGCGCCGCGACGGGGTGCTCGAGCGGCTCGCGGCCGCGATCGAGACGTCCGACGCCGCCGGGGAGGAGGCCGTCGCCCGCGGCCTGGCGGCCTACGATCCGGGGCGGGTCCTCAGCCACGCCCACTACCTCCGCGGCGAGTGGACGCTCGCCTATCGCCACGACCCGGCGGGCCCGTGGGCGGCGCGCGCCCAGATCGAGCTGGCGGCCCGCCTCCACGACCGGCGGCGCTACGGCGACGCGGAGCGCCACCTGCGGTCGGTGATCACGCGACGCCACGCGCTGGGGCTCGACCGCGCCGACGCGCGACGGGCCCTCGAGGTGCTCTCCGAGGTGCTGACCGAGTCGGGCCGGCTCGACGAGGCGGGCGGCGCCCTCGCCGAGGCGAAGGGGCTCGGCGGCGCCTCGGACGCGAACGACCTTCGCGATCTGCTCGCGGCGATCGGCGCGACCCGCCAGGTGGTCGAGCTCCCGCCGCGTCTCCGGGGCGGGCGCGTCCGCCGCGCGATCGTTCTCGAGCTCGACCCGCCCGTCGTCGTCGTCCCGTGGTGCACCGGGCGCGCAGCGTGGCAGGTGACCGACGGGCGCCTCGAGTCGATCCGAAGCCCCCTCGCCGAGCTCCCGTCGGGCGACGACATCCACGACGCGGCCGCGGCCGACTTCGACGGCGACGGCGCGCCCGAGATCCTCGCGTTCGTCCACCGCCGCGGGACGGGGAGCGGCTTCGTCGTCTTCGAGCGCGACGTCGACGACGGCCGGTTCCGGATCGCGCAGGCCGAGCTCGGAAACCAGGCGCCGCCGAAGGCTATGGGCGTCGGCGACCTGAACGGCGACGGTCGCCCCGAGGCGCTCCTCTCGTTCGAGTGGCGGTCGCCCGCCCAGTGGATCGTCGGCTGGGCAGGCGACGGGCTCGCCCGTTCGACTCCGTTCGTTCCGCCGGGCTCTCGCCCCTGGCTCGACGCGCCGACGATCGGCGACGTCGACGGGGATGGGCGACCCGAGCTGGTGATCGGCCGCGACATCACGACGAACGGGCGGCTCGAGGTCTACCGGATCGCTCCGGGCGCGGACGGAACCCGGATCGATCTGGCCGCGTCCCGCGTCATCGGTCGGGCGAACGGGATCCGGCTCCTCGGCGCCGGACGGATCGCGGTCGCCTGCGACGTCGAGCCGACCTTCCTCGACCCGCGCCAGACCGACCTACCGAAGGACACCGAGGACGGGATCGTCGTCCTCCGGCTCGACGCCGACGGCCTTCACGAGGAGAGCCGTCAGCCGACATCCTTCGGCGATGCCGGCGACTCGCGCATCGGCGGCCTCGACGTCGGCCGGCTCGCGGGGCGGCCGGCGCTCCTTGCGGTGAGCGATCGGTCGCGACGCGACCCCGATCAGGAGGCGGCCGAGGGGCGGCGGCTCTGCTTCGTCGTCGGCGATCCGACCGGCGCGCCGACGCGGGTCGGCTGGCGCGACCGGATCGACGCGGCCCGCCTGCTCGACCTCGACGGCGACGGCGCGAGCGAGCTCCTCCTCGTCGGCCCCGAGCGCCTGACGGTGCGCGCGGCCCGGACGGAGCCTTGGCCGGCGATCGCGACGGCCGGCGAGGAGACGGCCGCGAGCGAGGAGGAGACCCTCTTCGCGGCGGTCGCCGACCTGATCGGCTTCGAGGACTTCGCGGCCGCCCGGGCGCTCCTCGACGACATCGGACGGCGATTCCCCGGCGCGGCCGGCGCGCGACGGTCGCGGTGGCTCTCGATCGAGTGTCACCTCCGCGAGGCCGACGACGAGCTCGAGTGGGTCCGCGCCGAGCTGGTCGCCCGGCGTCCGGTCGAGGCGGAGCGGAGGCACGGCCGGGCGATGGAGCGCTTCGAGATCGCGGCCGAGGCGGCGCGGCGCGAGGCGAAGGCCGCGGCCGCCGCCGGCGAGGCGTCGCTCGCCCGACGTCTCCACGAGCTCGAGGCCGCCGCGCGGCGCGAGCTCCTCGACTGGCCGGGTCTCTACGGCGCGACGCGCAAGGCCCGCGCGGCGGCGCCGTCGGTCTCCGACGGGCGCATTCGCCCTCTCAAGCTGCTCGCGCGGCTCGGCGAGGGCGCGCCCCGACTCGAGGGCGACCTCGCCGACCCCGCCCACCCGTTCGTGGCCGACCTGCCGGTCCGGACGCGGCGCGACGCCGACGCGCTCGTCGTCACGATCGACGGCCGCTCGGTCCGACACGTCGCGGGCGTTCCGGTCACCTACGTCGAGGGGCCGTTCGAGATCGAGGCGGACGTGGGCGTCGCGTTCAGCGGCTGGCTCATCAACGTCGACGTCGGCCTGGTGCCGGTCGACGACGTCGCCCGCCCGCCCCGGGAGGGCGAGCCGGGCAACACGCACCTCACGGGGCCGGTCCACCCCGGGGCGGTCGGGATCCGGCTCCACAGCATCGAGCCGTGGAGCGAGCGCGGGGCGCTCTTCACCCTCCACGGTCGTCCGGGGGAGGGCTGGGGACGGATCGACGCCCGCCGCTTCCGGGGGCGGTGGCGGATGCGCCTCACCTACGCGCCGGCCGCCGGAATCTCCGCGCTCGAGCTCCGGAGCCTGATCGACCCGGACCTCGTCTACCGCACCCGAGGCGTCGCCCCCGCGCTCGCGCCCGGCCGCTACGTCCTCGGCATCACGGGGCGCCACCGGGACGAGTCCGCCGGCCTCGCGCACGCGAAGCACCCCGGGCGGACGGAGCTGCGGATCGCGAACGTCGTCTTCCGGTCGCCGACGGCCTGGGTCACCGACGCGCCGGCGACGACCGCTCGCGAGCTGGCCCGCCTCGCCGGCGGCCACCTCGTCCGCGGCCGCGTCGACGCCGCCGCCGCCCTCTACCGACGGGCGCTCGCGATCGACGCCGCCGAGCACGTCGCCCGGGTTCACCTCCCCCTCTGCGGCGGCACGGCCGACGAGCTGGCCGCGGGCTTCGCGAGCGATCCCTACGGGTTCGTGATGACGCTCGACGACGCGTATCGCGGCGCGCCGGCGGCGGCGATCCGGTCGGTGGGCGTCCTCCTCCGCGAGATCGCGGCGTCGCGACCGCGCCTCCGACCGGCGTGCCTCCTCCTCCTGGGCGAGTTCGAGGCCGCCGCCCCGGGCCTCGCCCGCGCGAGCGACCCGGCGTCGCGCTATCTCCGGCGCCGCTACCTGATCGCCGCCGCCGGCGAGTCCGACGCGGCGTTCTTCGCGCGCCAGGGCCTCCGCGGCCCCGGTCAGCAGCTGCCGCAGGTGTTCTGGGACGCGACTCCGGTCGAGCTGCCCGACCTGAGCGCCCTCCTCGCCCGCCCGCCCGATGCGCGGGAACGCCTCCGCGCCTGGGTCGCCTTCTCGCGCCGACTGATCGCGCGCCCCGACGACCGCGCCGCCCTCGCCGGTCGCGCGCAGCTCGCCCTCGCGATGGGGCGTCTCGGCCGGAGCCACGAGGACCTCCGTCGTCGGGCCGAGCTCGCGCCGGCGGACGGCGCCGGGTGGATCGACCTGGCGAACCTCCTCCTGTCGGCTTACGACGCGATCGACGAGGCGATCGAGTGCCTCGAGCGGATCGAGCGCCCCGCGCGCGCCGCGCTCGCGAACCCCGCCTTCGATCCGCTCCGCGAGGACGCGCGCTTCCGCGCGATCGAGGCGCGCGCTCGCTGAGCGGATCATCGCGCCGTGGGCGGGCGGACGCGGCGAATCGTCTTGCCTCGGTCCGCCGAGATGAGGTATACGGTGACCCCCGACGCGGACGCGCTCGGCGTCCCCGTCGTCGCGCGAGCCTCGCCCCGGACCGTCGTCGAGGAGCCTTCGATCCTTGGACCTCCATCTGCGCCGCGGCCGCGTCATCGACCCCGCGAACGAGCTCGATGAGCCGGCCGACGTGGTCATTCGTGACGGCCGGATCGACCGGGTCGGCCGTGACCTGGCGACCCCGTCCGGCGCCGTCGTCGTCGACTGCGACGGGATGGTCGTCGCGCCCGGCCTCGTCGACATCCACGTCCACTTCCGCGACCCGGGCTTCGAGTACAAGGAGGACATCCCGAGCGGCCTGGCGGCCGCCGCGGCGGGCGGCTTCACGACCGTCTGCGGGATGCCGAACACGAAGCCGGTCAACGACCAGCGCACCGTCACCGACCGGATGCTCGCCCGGGCGCGCGAGGCGGGCCTCGCCCGCTACCTGCCGATCGGCGCCGTCACGAAGAAGCTCGAGGGCAAGGAGCTCGCCGAGATCGGCGAGCTCCACGAGGCCGGCTGCGTCGCGATCAGCGACGACGGGATGCCGGTCTGGGACGCGAGCGTCCTCCGGCGCGCTCTCGAGTACGCCCGCGGGTTCGACCTGCCCCTGATCCAGCACGCCGAGGACCCGACCCTCAGCCAGGGGACGTGCATGCACGAGGGCCCGGCGGCGACCCGGGCGGGGCTGCCCGGCCAGCCGCACGCGTGCGAGGACGGGATGATCGCGCGCGACCTCGAGATCGTCGCGCTGACCGGCGGGCGCTATCACGTCGCGCATCTGTCGACGGCCGGCGCGGTGCGACTCGTCCGCGATGCGAAGGCGCGCGGGCTGCCCGTCACGGCCGAGGTGACGCCGCACCACCTCCACCTGACCGACGCGGCCTGCTGTGGCTACGACACGAGCACGCGGGTGAACCCGCCGCTCCGTGAGCAGAGCGACGTCGACGCGGTCCGGGCGGCCCTCGCCGACGGGACGATCGACGCGATCGCGACCGACCACGCGCCGCACAGCTCGATCGAGAAGGACGTCGAGTTCGCCTACGCCTCGCCCGGGCTGATCGGCCTCGAGACCTCGGTCGGGCTGATCCTGAAGCTCGTCGAGGAGGGCGTCCTCGATCTGCCGACGGCGATCGCGCGGATGACGCTCGGTCCGGCGCGGTGCCTCTCCCTCGACGTCGGGACGCTCTCGGTCGGCGCGCCAGCCGACGTGACCGTGGTCGACCCGACCGACGCGTGGAAGGTCGACGCGAACGCGTTTCGCTCGAAGTCGCGCAACTGCCCCTTCCAGGGCTGGGAGCTGCCCGGGCGCGCGGTCCTGACCGTCTTCGAGGGTCGCGTCGTCCACGACCTGCGCAAGCTCACCACATGAGGAAGCTCACGAAGCGGGCGATCGCATGAGCAGCAACGGCGGCGAGGCGAAGGCCGAACGCGAGGTGCTCGACGCCGCGGGCATCGACGCGGCGCTGGAGCGCCTCGCCGACGAGATCGTCGCGTCGATCGCCGACGCGGCCGGCGACCGCGGGATGCCGCATCCGGTGAGCCAGCCCGGCGCGGGGACCGCGCCCGAGCGCGAGCCGCCGATGCTGATCGGCGTGCTGACCGGCGGCGCCGTCCTCGCGGCACGTCTCCGGTCGCTCCTGAGCGAGCGCCTCAAGGTCGAGGTGCCGCTCGGCGAGATCGACATAGCCCTCTACCGCGACGACGCGTTCGGCGGGCTCGCCAAGCCGGTCGTCCGGCCGGCCAAGCTCCCCGTCTCGGTCGAGGGGCGGAGCATCATCCTCGTCGATGACGTGCTCTTCACCGGGCGGACGATCCGGGCGGCGCTCGACGAGCTGATCGACTTCGGCCGACCGCGCCGGGTGCGGCTCGTCGTCCTCGTCGATCGGGGGATGCGCGAGCTGCCGATCCGGGCGGACCACGCCGGGATGGACATCGAGGCCAGGCCGGACGAGCAGGTGCGCGTCCGGCTGCGCGAGACGGGCGGCGATGACCGCGTCGTCGTGATCAGGAGATCTGGGGCATGAGCGTGGCTGGCGAAACGCGGGCGTTCGGCCTGCGTCACCTCCTCGGGATGGAGGGCGTCGCGCGCGAGGACATCGTGACGATCCTCGACCTCGCGGACGCGATGGCGCAGATCTCCGAGCGCCCGATCAAGAAGGTGCCGACCCTGCGGGGCAAGACGGTGATCACCCTGTTCGCCGAGCCCTCCACCCGCACGCGCGCCTCGTTCGAGCTCGCCGGCAAGCGGCTCTCGGCCGAGGTGATCAACCTGAGCGCGTCGACCTCCTCGTTCCAGAAGGGGGAGAGCCTCCTCGACACCGCCCGGAACCTCGAGGCGATGCGGCCCGACATCCTCATCCTCCGTCACTCCGCCGCCGGCGCGCCCCACTTCCTGGCCGACCGCCTCGGCTGCGCGATCCTGAACGCCGGAGACGGCTGGCACGCCCACCCGAGTCAGGCGCTGCTCGACTGCGCGACGATCCGCAAGCACAAGGGCAGCCTCGACGGGCTGGAGGTGGCGATCTGCGGCGACATCCGCCACAGCCGGGTCGCTCGCTGCAACGTGATCGCGCTCCAGACGCTCGGCGCGAAGGTCCGCTGCGCCGGGCCGCGCACGATGATGCCGGTCGGGATGGAGGAGCAGTACGGGGTCACCGTCCACGACCGGATCGAGGCGGCCGTCGAGGGCGCCGACGTCGTCATGATGCTGCGGCTCCAGCTCGAGCGGCAGCGCGGAGCGCTCTTCCCGAACGCCCGCGAGTACGCCCGCTTCTACGGCCTCAACCCGGCCCGCGCGGCCCTCGCGAAGCCCGACGCGATCATCATGCACCCCGGCCCGATGAACCGCGGCCTCGAGATCGACCCCGCCGTCGCCGACGGCGAGCGCTCGGTGATCCTCGAGCAGGTGACCTACGGCGTCGCGGTGCGGATGGCGCTGCTCTGCCTGTTCGCGGGGGTCCGCCCCGAGGTCGGGTGATGGGGTTTTTGATGGCAGCGATGATGGGGGCGAAGCGGCGCGAGGCACGCCGTTTCGGGCTCTCTTTGGACCGCCGACCCTTCGTCGGCGCGCCTCGCGCCGCTTAGCCCCACGCTCGCTTCGCTCGCTTTTCTCGCTCGCTTCCTCCGAGGGCGAGCCCCTCGTTCCTCGGGTCTCGCCCTCTCCGGGACTCGCTCGCTGGCCTTTCGGAGGCCGTTTCGCCGGGGGGAGGCGTCACGGCGGGGGGCGGTGGTCGCGGACCCGGCGAAACGACCTCGGGTGCCGGCTCGGTCGGCGCGCCGCTCCATCGAGCTAGGGGCGAAGGGGTCAGGTCTCAGATGTTCGTATTGACGCGGCTAATGCGAACATCTGAGACCTGACCCCTTCGATGCGAAGCGACGTCCCCTCTACTGGCGACTCTCGCCTTCCCTGATCGTTCCTGAAGTCGGCGCTTTGACCCGGCGGCCCCGGTCCGCCGACAATGCCGGCGGATCGGGAGCGGCTTCCTTTGATTCCCTGCCATCGTTGCGGCTCGGATGTGACGCGGGCCACGGGCGTTTGTCCGCGGTGTGGGGTTCCTCTGACCGCGTCGGCGTCGGTCTATGGCGCCGTCCCGGCTCCGGCGCCTCCGCGCCGCCCTTCGACCGGGCAGCTCCTGCGGCCGCAGTCCTCGAGCGGGTTCACCTCGGCGATCGCGCAGCCCGGGCCGCCCGCCGCCTCCTCCTCGTCGTCGGGGGCGCATGGTGCGGGCGGGCGCATCGGGCGCTACGTCGTCCAGGGCGAGCTCGGCCGCGGCGGGATGGGCGTCGTCTACCGCGCCTTCGATCCGCAGCTTCAGCGTCCGGTCGCGATCAAGGTCATCCGGAGCGTCGGCGGCCCCGAGCAGCAGGAGGACGTCGAGCGCTTCATCCGTGAGGCGCGGATGGCGGCGCGCCTGCGGCACGCCGGGATCGTGAGCGTCCACGAGGCCGGCCAGCACGGCGACCGGCTCTTCATCGCGATGGACCTCGTCGAGGGCGAGAGCCTCGAGGCGCTCCTGCGCCGCGCGCCTCCGTCCGCCGAGGAGTCGGCGCGGATCGTCTCGGAGGTCGCCCGGGCGCTCCAGCATGCCCACGGGCTGGGCGTCGTCCACCGCGACGTGAAGCCGGGCAACATCCTCATCGATGGAGAGGGGCGAGCCCGGCTGACCGACTTCGGCCTCGCCCGCGACACGAACCAGGACAGCTTCGCCCACATCACGATGACCGGCTTCGTCGTCGGCACGCCCGCCTACATGGCGCCCGAGCAGGCGCGCGGCCTCGTCGGCGACCCGAAGCCGACCCTCGATGTGTGGTCGCTCGGCGCGATCCTCTACCGCGGGATCGCGAAGAAGCCTCCGTTCGACGGCGAGAGCGCCCTCGCCGTCATGCAGAAGGTCGTCACCGAGGACCCCACGCCCCCGCGCCAGATCGACGCGTCGATCCCGATCGACCTCGAGACGATCGCGCTGCGTTGCCTCGAGAAGGAGGCCGAGCGGCGCTACCCGACCGCCGAGGAGGTCGCCGATGAGATCGACCGATTCGTCGCCGGGCGGACGATCCGCGCCCGGCCACCTGGCGCGGGCGAGCGGGTCGCCCGCTGGTCGCGGCGCAACCGGGCCGCCCTCGCCGTCGGCGTCGCGGGCGCGCTCCTCGTCTGCGCTACGGCGGCGATCGGCGGGCTGCTCGTCCGCGCCGCGCGACGGCACGCGGCGGATGCGAACGCGCGCGCCGACCGCGCGGGGGAGACGGCCAGCGAGGCGGCCGGTCGGGCGGACGCCGCGAGAGCCGAGGCCGAGAAGGCCCGCGCCGCGGAGGAGAGCCTCCGCGAGGAGCTCGAGGCGACGCGCGCCGCGGCGAGCGCTTCGCTCGATCCGGGTCAGCTCGGCGACGTCCTCGCGAAGTTCGGCGATGAGACGACCCGTCGAAGCGCCCTCTCCGCCCTCGGCGAGCGGGCCGACCTCCTCTTCGAGGCGCGGCGACCGCAGGAGGCGTGGGCCTGCCTCGCGGGCGCCCTCGGCGGCTCGCCCGACGAGACGCAGACGCGGCTCCGCCTTGCGCGGGCGCGGGCGGACTCGGGGCGGATCGCGTGGACGGCGTCGCCGCTCTCCGGCGGGGCGGTCGTCGATGTCGCCGCCGGGCCGCGCGGCCAGCTCGTCACCGCCGAGTCTGACGGCGTCCGGTTCTGGAACCTCCAGAACGGCGCCTGCCTCGCCCTCGTGCCCCTCGCCGACGGCGCCGCGACGGCCGTCGCCATCTCGCCGGCCGGCGACCGCCTGGCGGCCGCGGCCGAGGTCTCGGGCGCGATCCACATCTGGGAGCTGCCGGCCCGGAAGCGGCTCGCGGTCCTCCCCGGCGATGGCGAGCTCGTCTCGAGCCTCGGTTGGATCGATGCCGACCGCCTCCTCGCCGCGGGCCCGGCCCGGGCGAGGCTCTGGAATCCGAGCACGCGCACCATCACGCGCGAGCTCCCGATCGCTCCGCCGGGCGAGGCCACGCCCTGCGTGACCCTCGGCCCCGAATCACGCCGCGTCGCGGTCGGGACGTCCGGGCCGATCCTCGTGATCGATGCGACGGACCCGGAGAAGAAGAGGAGCCTCCGCGGACACGACGTCGCGACGACGGCCGTGGCGATCGACCCGTCCAGCCCCCGGCTGATCTCGGGCGACTTCCACGGCCACGCGGTCGAGTGGAGCCTCGAGACGGGCGACCGGACCGGCCGGCGCTTCGATGATGAGGGCTCGCCGGTCGACGCGATCGCGATCAGCGCGGACGGATGGGTCGCGACGATCCGCCGCGACGGGATCCTCCACACCTGGGGGCCCGCGGGGCAGCAGGGGCGGTTCCAGCCGCCGCTCGGCGGTGAGCCGGGCAACCGGCTCGCGTGGATCGACGGCGGCAGCGCGCTCGCCGTCCTCACGCCGCGAGGCGAGCTCCGGATCCACGAGCCGGCCAGCGCCGCGGCCCGGTTCAGCCGGGACGGACACGGCGGCATGGTGATCACCCTCGCCGCCAGCTCCTCGTTCGGCATGGTCGCCTCCGCGGCGGTCGACGGATCCGTCGTCTTCCGCGAGGCCGGGGGCGGACGGACGCTCGGCAAGGGACTCTACCCCGCCGCGACCCCGCTCCTCGCTCTCGGATGGCTAGGCGACCGGCGTCGGGTGATCGCGTTCGCGGACGGCCGGATCATCTCGTTCGCCCACACCGGCGGCGATCGCCACGAGCATCGACCGCCCGACACGTCGGGGGCGCGTTTCGGGGTCGCCGTGGTCTCGCCGAGCGGCTACGAGGCCGCGCTCGCGCGCGGGAGCGAGGTCGAGCTCGTCAACCTCGAGAAGGAGACGAGCCGTCGGATGACCCTGGGCGGCCCGGTCGTGTCGATGCGCTGCGCGTCCCAAGGGTCCCGGGCGGCCGCCCTCCTCGGGAACGGCCGGGTCGTCGTGCTCGATCTCGTGGAGGGGCGCGGGATCTCCACCCTCTCGGACGGGCGCCTCGGCGGCGCGAAGCTCGTCGGGATCGGGCCCGAGGGGCGGGTCGTCACGACGCTCCACGCGGACGGCCGGGTCGGGGTCTGGGACGTGGACGCGAGGCGCGTCACGGCGATCCTCGAGGGGCGCTCGGTCCACCGGACGCCGATCACCGCGCTCACCATCCGGGCGGGCGTCCCCGGAGACACGCTCGTCGTCACCGGCGACCGGGAAGGGCGGATCGCCTTCTGGCCCGCTCTGGGCGGCCCCGCCCACGCCAGCATGCTCGCCAGCGACACCGTGATCACCGCCCTGGTCTCGGTCGACGACCAGGCCGGCGGCGTGATCGCGGCCGACGTTCGGGGCGGGCTCCGGTGCTTCCATCCGACCCGATCGGACTACCTCCGCTACGTCGCCCGCGGCGACGATCCGGTCACCGCCCTCGGCTGGACCCCCGACAGCCGGAGCTTCGTCGCTGGCGACCGGATGGGGCGGGTCGTCGTGTCGACGCCCGGCGAGGCGGCGGCGAGGTGGGCCGGCGTCGTCCTGGCCGGTCAGGTCGACGCGGTCGCGATCGCCGCCGACGGACAGACGGTGGTCGCCGGGGGGCGGGAGGGCCGCCTCGGTCTTCGCCGCGGGAGCGGCGAGCCGCGCTTCGCGACGCTCGGCGCTCCGATCAGGGCGGTCGGGATCTCCGACGATGCGCGGCGGGTGGTGGCGGCCACCGTCGACGCCCGCGGGGGTCGCATCGTCGTCCTGAACGCGGGCGACCTCACCGTCACCGGCACGCAGGGCGTCCCGGCCGGCGCTCCGATCGCCCTCCGCCCCGACGGCGGGCTCGCGGCGTGGCCCGAGCCCGGGCGCGGCCGCGTCGTCCTGTGGGAGCCCGGCGGCGCTCCGACGCCGCTCGCGCTGACCCGCGGTCCCGGCGGGAAGAGCTACGGCGCGGCGCTCGCGCCCCGGGGGCGGACGGCGGCGCTGATCCGCGGCCGGCCGGCGCGCCTGGTGATCCAGGACAGGGACGATCGATCCCGCGACGCGTCCTGGCTTCCGTGGGGTGCCCACACCGTCGCGCTACCGTTCGCGATCGGCCCGGGCGATCGGCGTCACGCCGCCGGCGTCCTGTTCGGCCGGACGCTCTCGCTCGTCGATCTCCGGACGGGAGCCGAGGTCGAGCGGATCGACGATCTGCCCGACGCGGTCGGCGCGCTCGCCTGGAGCCGGGACGGTCGCCGCGTCGTGTTCGCCGCGGGCGGGACCGTCGCCGTCGTCGAGCTCGGCGTCCTCGATGAGCCCGCCGCGACCCTCGTCGCCGAGGCGCGCGCGCTCACCGGGCTGACCGCGGTCGTCGAGGGAACGCGCGCCACCCTCCGGCTGGCCGCCGTCGATCGCCTGACGGGCGGGCGGTAGCCAGGCTAGGCAGGCGAGCCCTCGGCGATGAGCCGCAGCCCGTGGAGGGTCAGCTCGGGCACGATCGCGTCGATCGACGCGCAGCGCGGAGCGATCGCCGCGGCGTCTCCGCCGGTCGCGACGACGACGAGGCCGTCGTCGCCCCGCTCGACGTCGAGCTCGCGGGCGATCGAGGCGATGAGCGCGTCGACGAGGCCGACCCAGCCGTGGAAGATCCCCGCGTTGATGCAGTCGATGGTGTTCTTGCCGATCACCCGGTCGGTCGGCTGGATCCGGACCGATGGCAGCAGCGCCGTTCGATCGGTGAGGGCGCGCGCCGCGGTCTCGAGACCCGGCAGGATCAGCCCGCCCTCGTAGGCCCCGTCGGCGCTCACCACGTCGAACGTCACCGCCGTCCCGAGGTCGACGATCACGACGGGGCGGCCCGGGTGAGTCCGGCTCGCCCACACCGCGTTCACGATGCGATCGGCGCCGACCTCGTCGGCGTGGTCGACCCGCAGCTCGATCGGCGGCGGCAGATCCTCGCCGACCACCCGGGGGAGCCCGCCGAACCGCTTGGTCGCCCAGTGGGTGAACGGGATCTTCACCTTCGGGTTGACCGACGCGACGACGACGCTGGCGGGGGCTGCGCCATCGACCGCGTCGACGAACGCGTCCCAGGCGGCGGTCAACGCGTCGTTGGTCTGCTCGGCCGAGGCGAGCCCGGCCTGGGCAAGGAGCACCTCGCCCTCGAAGAGGCCGAGGTGCGCCTTGGTGTTGCCGATGTCGGCGACGAGGAGCTGCGGCATCCGAGCGCGTCCTCCAGAGGGGTCAGGTCCAATACTTTTACCATTTCGCCGTAAGGCGTTGCCGCGTCGGGCCCGCCCCCCCCCCGACTTCCGCTGATCCGCCAGCCCGTTCAGAATCGTTTCGATTTCAGCTCACATCCGTCGCGAGGCGGGAGGGGGATTCCCCGGCTCCCACGAAGGTGTTGCATCTCGCTGTCCGTGCAAGCATCTATTTCCAGACGCATTAGCTCTCTCCGTCACTCCACCCTCGCCGGATGGTCCAGGCCTTGCGATCTGTCGGGCGGAACACGAGAGGCAGAGAGAGAAATGAACCGTAGGACCCGCCAGGGCACCCCCCTGTGCTTCGGGCTCGCCCTGTTCGCGTCGATGGCGCTCCTCGCGCCGACCGCCCCGGCCCTGCCCCCGCCGCCCGAGTCTGCCGCCGCGCGCGCCGAGGTCCGCGCCCTCGAGGTCGCGCTCCGCGCCGAGGGGATCCAGCGCGCCATCGACGACGCGGCCGGCCGCCTCGACCGCGCCGGCGAGACGGCGAAGGCCGGGATCGTCCGGGCCAAGCGCCCGAGCGTCGCGTTCGTCCGCGATCACATCGACGCCGAGCTCGAGCAGACGATGAAGGAGCTCTTCCGGACCGAGCTCCGCAACCGCCGCCTGAAGGCTACCGACCTCAAGGTCGACCTGATGGTCTTCCGCGGCTGGAACACCGGCTTCCGCGTTCGCGAGGTCCCGAGCGCCGAGCTCCCGATCGCCCGGACCGGCTTCCAGCCGGGGCGGTCGCGCGGCTTCCCGGCCGAGGTTCGCGAGATCAACAACACCGCCGCCCACAGCATGGGCGACCTCCACGACTATCTCGCCGATCGGTTCACCCTCGCCGCCCTCGAGCGAATCATCGAGAACGGCTACCGCGTCGAGGTCCACCTGGGCAGCGTCACCGAGGCGCTCACCGACCTGACCAACCGAGGCTTCAACGTCTTCGGCGAGGTGAAGACCCCGAACGGGAACTACGAGCGGATCTTCCTCGCCGAGAGCCCGTCCGGCGAGATCCGCTACGTCGTGAGCGGCACGATCGACGGCGCCGACCGGATGCGCCACCTGACCGCCCTGCTGCGGTTCGCCGGTCCCGACGGCCGAGGGGTCCGCAACGACAGGATCGAGATCGTCGGCGACATCGAGGCCGTCCGCGAGGCGCACGAGTCGACCCTCCGCGAGGGCTTCCGCCGCCTGCCCCTCGAGGGCTCGACCGCGATCATCGGCTTCCGCCAGACCCTCGCGAACGACCTGACCAAGCGCGCCCTGGCCCGCGGCGGCATCGAGCGGGCGATCGAGGTGCTCGGCGCCAACCCGTTCTCGACCCTGACCCGCCGCCTCACCCGCGAGCGCGACGCCGCGAGCGGCCAGCGCAAGGTGAAGCTGGCGCAGCTCGTCGAGCAGATCTCGGGCGACACCAAGCTCAAGGAAGCCCTCTCGATGGCGCCGGCCGAGGTCTTCCTGAGCGCCGACGCGGTGAAGAAGGTCATCAAGGCCGAGAAGACGCTCGTCGACCTCGAGAGCCGGTTCGGCAGCACCACGCTGGGCGAGCTCGTCGTCGACGGGAAGCTCCGCCTCCCGGGCGGAACGAGCGCGACCGAGGTCGTCGCCACCCGCGCCCTCGAGCACGGCGCGATGCGGGCCGAGGAGGTCCTGACCCGGACGAGCGGCGGGCAGATCAAGAGCGTCCTCCTCGTGAACAACTACTACGGTGACGCGATGGGCTCGGTCGTCCGGGCGCTCCTCTCGAGCGGCCGCCGCAACGTCGCCTACTTCGGGACGGCCGGCGGGATCGCCGAGGGCGTCCGCGTCGGCGACATCCACGTCCCGCGCCAGATCTTCGACTTCCGTCACGAGCTCGCGAGCGAGGGCGTCGAGAACCGCTTCCTCTCGCACTTCGAGGCGAGCGCGAACGCGGAGAACGCCCTCGGCGCGCGCCTCACCCTCGGGACGCGGCTCGGCAACGTCTTCTCGCCGGCCGTCGAGACGATGCCGTGGCTGAACGACGCCCGCAGCTTCGGGCTCGACGCAGTCGAGGTCGAGAACAGCCACATCGCCCGAGCGATCGCCGAGCACAACGCCGCCGCGAGCAGCCGCGATCGGGCGAACCTCTTCACCGCCGTGACGATCTCCGACATCCCCGGCGGCGAGCACACCCTCGGAAACAGCAACGGGTCGAGCTCGGCGACGTTCGGCCGGATGGTCGACCACTACCTCCGCGCCCTCGGCGTCGACAACATCGTCCTGCGTCAGCCCGAGGCCGAGGCCGGCGGCCCGTTCTCGGGGGACGCCCGGAGCGAGCGCGCCCGCCGGGTCGCCGAGCGCCTGATCCCGCGCGCCGCTCCGAAGAGCCAGATCCTCAACGACCGGATCGCCGCGATCCTCGGCGCGGAGCTGACCGCCGAGCAGCTCGAGGCGCTCGAGGGCACCGGGCGGCTGCGCCCGAACCAGGTCGAGGGCCTCTCCGACGCCAGCCGCGAGCTGCTCGAGGCCGAGGTGAAGAAGGCGGCGACCGACAAGCAGATCCTCGAGTCGCTCCTGCGCACGAACACGGTCGTGAGCCGGCTCGTCGCCGAGCTCCACGAGCGTCACCCGAACGGCCGGTTCGAGATTCGCCTCGGCGGCGGCATCGAGAGCGGCACCTTCTCGCCGGGCGTCAACGGGCTCGTCATCGATGTCCGCGGCAGCAACCCGGCGCGCACGACGGCCAACGAGATCCTCCCAGAGCTCCTCGCCGAGGTGCCGGGCGCGGCGAACGTGCGGATCGAGAGCCTCCCCGCGGAGGGTCTCACGGTCGGTCGCGGCGAGGTCTTCCTGCGCGAGCCGAACGTGCTGCGGCGGCTGTTCGCGTCGCGGCTCCTGGAGACGCGGGGCGCCGTCGTTCGCGGTGTGTCGGTCCGGTTCGACGGCCAGGAGCACCGCGGCAACGTGGCCCCGACCGGGTTCCAGGTCGAGGAGCTCGCGCGGCTGACCCTGCCCGAGCTGATCGTCCGGGCGCGTCGCGCGATGAACCGCCCCGACGTCCCGCTCAACCGCAACGCCCTCGTCTCGCTCCTCACGGGCGTCGAGGGCGACGAGCTCCGTCGCCGGACCACGGCGGCGCGGCGCACGACGACGGCGGAGGCCCCCACGAGCGGTCTCGGGCTGATCGGCGCGCTGGTCAACGACCGGGTCCGGGATCGGATCCGCAGCCGGTCGCGCACCTCGCGAAACCGGAGCCGGGCTCGCTAACCAGACACAGACGAAGCCGGCGCCGAGGCAGGCGCCCAGGAGAGAGAGCCGTGATCGCCACGGAGACGAAGAAGACCAGGACTCACCGACGCGCGTCCCGCGCCACCCTCTTCGGGGCGGCCGTGCTCGGCGCCCTGTTCACGATCGCGCCCACGAGCGTCGCCCACGCCCAGCCCGGCGACTTCATGGATCTGATCCGGAACGGAAAGTACAAGGAGCTCGCCGAGAAGCTCCGGGCGAACGTCGACCTCTCGAGGGCCGACCCCGCTCTCCGCAAGTACCTCGAGAAGAACATCGAGTACCTCGAGCGCGGCGCGCCGCCTCCCCGAGACGGCCAGGAGATCATCCTCATCCGGGGCGGCGGGAACGACCGGCCCTACAAGGCGAACCCGGCGTCGGGCGGCCAGTGGACGCTCCTGCCGAACACGATCCGCTACCAGCGCCGCGCGTGGGACGCGCGCCTCGCCCGGATCAACGCCTACTTCTCGGAGGCGACGACCCAGATGGGCGGCGACGGCAACGCTCGCCACCAGCTCGAGCGGATCATGCAGCACCACAAGGGCGGCGGCCTCGGGACGAACGCGAACAGCGTGAAGAGCGTCCTCATCTCCGCCTCGACCCAGCCGATCGCCCACTTCGGCCCTCCGTACTACATCCTCCGGGTGCCGAAGTGGCGGGCGATCTTCAACTACGTCGGGCTCTCGGGCGAGCGCGAGGTGCTCCTGCCGTTCTGGGTGCTGCCGCACGAGATCGTCGACAAGGTCGAGACGCTCGAGGAGGTCAAGAACCACGAGCTCTACAAGAAGAGCAAGTTCAAGGACATCCTTCCGCAGTCCGGCGGCAAGGACAACTGGAAGATCATCGAGCAGAACATCCGCCGCAACCGCCGCCCGCTCTCGGGCATCGGCGGCCTCGACCTCGCCCTGCCGCCGGGCGCGGACGCCGGGCGGAGCGTGAGCGAGCTCGAGATGCGCCAGTTCGAAGACCGGATCGCGCGCCGCGGGGCCGTGGTGGAGCGGGCGGCGCCCGGCGACCTGCGCCTCGGCGAGGGAGTCCTCGGTCGCACCTTCATCGAGGACGGCCGGATCAAGGTGCTCCTGCCGAGCGGGCCGGTGAAGCAGGTCGCGCTCATCGAGGAGCTGACTCACGTCATCCAGCTCGACCAGGAGGCGCGGCGGCGCGGCGGGCTCGAGGCGGTCGAGAGCCTCCTCGAGAAGGCCGGCTCGGGCGATCGGGCGGCCGAGCGGATCGCGACCGAGTGGGAGCTCCGGGCGCGGCGGTTCGTCCGCGGCGCGCTTCGCGGGACCCCGGCCGAGGCCGGCATCGTCGCGACGATCGGGGCGCTCGAGGCGGAGCTGCGCGGCGGCGCGCCGGTCGGCGACCTCGCCCGGATGTCGATCCCGGAGCTCGTCCGGCGCCTGCGTCAGAACGGCATCCAGGTGAGCGCGTCCGAGCTGACGAACAAGAGCGCTCTGATCCAGAAGCTCTCCGGCGCCGACCGGGTCGCGGTGGAGAGCACCATCGCGAGCGCCCGGGCCGAGTCGGCCCGCAGCCGGCCGAGCACCGGGCGCGTCCGCGGCACCACCGTCGTCGATCAGGTGAGCCGCGAGCGCGGCGCGAGCGCCGGCTTCATCGACCGGATCGTCCAGCGGACGCGCGGCCGCGAGCGCGCGCGCCGCTGAGCGAGTCCCGGAGAAGCGAAGCCCGAGGAACGAGGGCTCGCTGCGGTGGATGCGAGCTAAGAAAGCGAGCGACGCGAGCGTGGGGCGAGGGGCCGCGAGGCGCGCCGACGGCGGCTCGACGGTCCAGGAAGAGCTCGCACCGGCGCGGCTTGCGGCCCGTCGCCCCCATCATCGCTGCCATCACCGACACCCCACCGACCACCGATCACCGACGGCCGACCTGGCAGCCGACCGCCTCCGGGGCGTCAACCGGGGCGCCCAACGGTAGACTGAACGTCGCCATGAGCGACGCTCGCCTCTACCTCCTCGCGCTCCGGCGCCCGGGCGACGACGACGCCGTCGGGGAGCTCCCCGCGCCGTTCGCCGCCGCGCCCGTCGACCCGGATCTGCCGCTCGTCGTCAACGAGGTGCTGACCGACGAGTCCGAGGACGGAGCGCGCTGGCGCGCGAAGATCGACGAGCGCTACCCGTCGCGGATGCTGCTGAGCGCCGAGGGGAGCATCCGCGAGGTGATGGGCGGGGCGCCCGAGGCGATCGAGGCGTTGCTCGGTTCCGAGCTCGACGGGGCGGTCCTCGATGTCCTGAGCGGTCGCCTGATCGCGGGTCCTCTCGCGATCCCCGTCCTGACCAGCCCGGAGATCGAGGCGCTCGTGCGCGTGGCGATCGACCTCCGGAGCAGCCAGGACGAGATCTGGCTCGCCTCCCGCGGGCTGCGCAAGCTCGGGCGCCCCGAGGTGGCGATCTCGGTGCCCCGCGACGCCCTCCACGAGGGCGCCTACGAGCTCGTTCATCTCCTCGCGCGCCGGGCTCGCGAGGAGCGGCTCGACGCCGACGACGAGGTCGCCTTCACCGACGGCTTCCGACTCTCCCTCGCCGCGGTCGACGATGACGCGGCGACGGTCCGCCAGCTCGCGGACGAGGAGGCGGCCCTCGCGCCGATCCTGGGCCCGGAGGCCGTCGACGGGCTCGCCGCGCTCGCGCCGCGGGTCCTCCAGGCGTTCATCCGCACCGGGGGCGGCGAGGACGCCACGAGCGCCTACTCCTACACGCTCCTGGATGAGCTCCGCGAGAACGAGGACGAGTCCGAGCGGCCCGAGCGCGAGCACTTCGAGCGGACGTGGACCGAGCGCGAGGATCTTCTCGAACAGACGTTCGGCCCGACGCACCCGCCCGGCTCGGAGGAGGGCCAGGTGCTCGCGGTGCCGCCGGGGCATCCGCTCCGCACCCGCTTCCCGGGGCTCTGCATCTACGTCTACCGGCCCGACCCCGAGAACGGCCGCGAGGACTGGCTCTACGTGACCCACGGCCCGACCCAGCCGCCGTCGATCGCGGAGACCTCATCGACGGGGCGCTCCGGGAGCGGCTTCGAGCTCGGGATGCGCGTCCGGGAGCCGGGCGAATGGGTGCCGCAGGCGATCCTCGCGCTGCTCCACTACTCGCTCATTGCGGAGCCGCCCCTCGGCCAGGGGCACCGGGTCGCGTTCTCGATCATTCACGACGACGAGCAGAGGCTCCGACCGGTCCTGAGCCTCCCGACCGACCTCGACGAGGGGGAGCGCCTCGCCGGCGACGCGGCCGGGCTGCTCCTCTGGCCGACGCTCGACCCGTGGCGCGGCTTCAAGACGAGCACCGGCGCGTTCCACATCCTGATGGCGACCGCGATCACCCAGCCCGAGTGGGAGCTCGCCCGCGAGACGAGCAGCGTTCATCTGCTCAACCTGCTCCACCTCGCGGGCGTCGAGCAGCGCTGCGACCCGCTCCGGTCCAGCGTGACGGCCGACCCCGGGATGATGGAACGGTGGCACGAGGTCGCCGCCCTCGATGAGAACGCCGCGTTCGAGGCGCTCTACTCCGCGTTCGCGAAGGGGCCCGCGCCCGACGAGGACTGAGCGGGCGACCGAGGAGATCAGCGATGGATGTCTTCGAGCGGTCGGGCGACGCCGTCCCCGAGATGTGCACCGTGGAGCTCGACGGCGCGACGGTGCGGGTGATGCGCGGGGCGTCGGGCGAGGATGGCTCGCTCGAGGAGATCGTCTGCGGCGATGAGGCCGCCGCCAAGCTGAAGCGCGACCTCCTCATCCTCGAGTTGAAGATGACGGGGTTCCGCCCGTTCGATCTCGACGCGGCCGCGAACGCACCCGAACCGGAGGCCGCGCCCTCGCCCGAGCCGTGGCGCTCGGAGCCGCGCCACCCCGAGCTCGAGGCGGCCATCCTCGACGCGCCGGACGACGACGCCCGCTGGGGCGCGCTCGCCGAGCGGCTCCGTGCCGACGGGAGCGCTCGCGCGGAGCTGATCACCCTCGAGATCGAGGAGGCCGACGAGGCCGAGATCGAGGCGGCCCGCGCGCGGGCCGCCGACGTGGTCGAGGGCGGGCTTCGCCCGCTCCAGAAGCGCGCCGCCGTCAGGATCGACTGGGAACGCGGCTTCGTCCGTCGGATGGAGCTCGGGAGCAACACGCGCGGGCTCTCCTCCTGCCCACCGCTCGCCGACGTTCTCGTTCATCCATCGTTCGCCCTCGCCGAGGAGCTCGCCCTCACCCTGTCGCGCAGCGACGATGCCGAGGCGGTGATCGATGCGATCATCGACGCCGCGCCCTCGCCTCTCCGTGGCCTGTCGTTCGTCGCCGCCTCCGGCAACGCGCCCGAGAACGCGCCCGCGAAGGTGTCGCGCGATCTCGCGCCCTGGCTCGAGGCGATGCCGCGCCTCCTCGATCTCGAGGTTCGCTGGCTGAAGCTGCCGAACGGCTCGTCGCCTCTCCGCCATGACCGGCTCCGATGTCTTCGCTGGAGCAGCGTGACGATGAGCGCCGAGGAGGTCCGCGCGATCACGACGGGCGGCCTCCCCGCCCTCGAGCGGCTCGAGCTCAACACCGGCGAGCACTACTTCTCGGACGCCGAGCCCGCCTGGTCGATCGAGGATCTCGAGCCCGTCCTCGGCGGCGGAGGGTTCGAAGCGCTCGCCCACCTGGCGGTCAACGGAACCGAGCTCGACCCCGTCGCGACCGCGATCGCCGCGTCGCCGCTCGCCGCGCGCCTCGAGTCGCTCGACCTCCGCTGGGGAACCCTCGGCGACGCGGGAGCCGCCGCGCTCGCCGGCGCGGCGAGCGGCTTCGAACGGCTCGCGAAGCTCGAGGTCGGCGACAACCGGATCGGCCCCGCCGGCGTCGAGGCGCTCCGCGAAGCCTTCGGCGAGCGCGCCGAGGGACTCGACTTCCAGGACCCGCCCGTCGACTAGACCGCCCGTGAGGCCCGTTCGCCTCTCGGTGGCTCGGGGGTTTGACGGTTCGATGCCCTCGCGGACACCATCGATCGCGGAGGCGGCGATGACGGGAGCCGGCGCGTCCGGCCAGCGGCAGCGGCTCGGGCGTTACGTGATCGAGGCGGAGCTCGGCCGGGGCGGGATGGGCGTCGTCTATCGCGCCTTCGACCCGGGTCTCGGTCGGACCGTCGCGATCAAGCTGGTCGCCGACCCGGCTCGGCTCGACGCTCGCGGGCTCGAGCGCTTCCTCGGGGAGGGGCGCGCCGCGGCCCGGCTCAGCCACCCCGGGCTGGTCGGCGTGCACGAGGTCGGCCAGGACCCGGCCGGCCGCCCCTTCCTGGTGATGGACTTCGTCGACGGGCCGTCGGTCGAGGCGCACCACACGCGCGAGCGGCTCCCTCCGCGGGCGATCGCCGACGTGGCGCGTCAGGTGGCCGAGGCGCTCGAGCACGCGCACGGCCACGGCATCATCCACCGCGATGTGAAGCCCCAGAACGTTCTCCTCGAGCGGACGGACGGGGCGACCGGGCTCCGGGCCCGCCTCTGCGACCTCGGGTTGGCCCGCGAGCTCGACCGGAGCCGCGACCTGACCGCGACCGGCCAGCTCCTCGGCACGCCCGGCTTCATGGCGCCCGAGCAGATCCGCGGCGAGGCGGTCGCTCCGACCGTCGACGTCTTCGGGCTGGGCGCCCTCCTCTACTGGCTCCTGGTCCGCCGGCCTCCGTTCGATGGCGACTCGGTCGTCGTCGTCCTGCGGCAGGTCCTGTCCGTCGACCCCACGCCGCCCCGGACTCTCGATGCCGGCGTGCACCCCGACCTCGAGACGATCGCGCTCCGCTGTCTCGAGAAGGAGCCCGAGCGGCGCTACGCGTCCGCGGCCGAGGTCGCCGCCGAGCTGCAACGTTTCCTCGATGGCGAGCCGATCCACGCCCGGCCGATCGGTGCGACCGCGCGCGCGGCCCGCTGGGTTCGGCGCAACCGCCTCCTCTCCCTGGCCGTCGGCTCGGCCGTGGCGGCGATCCTCGTCGCCGCCGTCGTCGTCGCCGCGGCCCGCCTCCAGGCGCGGGGCCAGTTCGTGGCCGACCTCGCGGCGCGGGCGCGCATCAGCGCCGATGCCTTCGAGGCGGCCGCGGCGGAGCCGGTCGTGGCGGCGACGAGCGATCGACACGACCGGCTCCTCGCCCTCGGCCTCGACGCCGTCGGCGACGCGCGCGCCTGGCTCGCGGCGGCGCCGACCTCCGCGGCGGCGCGGCGGCTCTCGTTCGACCTCTCGATGGCGACGGGTGAGGTGGCCATCGCCGCGGAGCAATGGAGCGTCGCGGCCGGCGCGTTCGACCGCGCCGTCGACCTCGACGTCGACGCGCTTCGCGCCCGGCAGGCGCGCCGCGCCGTCGAGTCGGCGCGGGACCGGGTCGCCGCCGAGCATCGCGAGGCGGTGCTCGAGGTCCTCGAGGGCGTCCGCTCGGGCGACACGCTCGCCGCGGACGGCGGGCGCGAGGCGGCCCTGTTCGAGATCGTCCGGCACCCGGGCGAGGAGACGACGCGCCTGCTCTGCGCCCAGCTCGACCGCTTCACGACCGCGCTCGGCGAGGCGTCGCTCGCCGCGCTGCTCGCGGCGGAGGAGCCGACGCCGGACGAGGCACGGGCAGGCGCGGAGCGGCTCGTCGGCCTGCCGGAGGCTGCCCGCGCCTGGCTCGGAATGGAGATCGGCGAACAGCTCGACGCGCCGGACCGAGCCGTGTTCGAGGCGGCGCGGCGGCGCCTCGAGGTGCGGGCCGCCCGCGGCCGGACCACCGAGGTCGGCTCCGCGACGCTCGAGCTCTACGACGTTCTGGCGACCGCGCAGCTCGAGGCGCTCGGGCGGGATCGCCTGGCGACGGCGGCCCTCTGCCTCGATGCACTCGGGTGGCTCGGGCGGGCCGACGGCATCGCCGTCGACGCGGTCGGGCGCTACCTCGCCATGGAGATGAACCAGATCCGCGCCATCCCGGCGGGACGGACGCTCGCCCGCCTCGGCGGAGCGGAGGCGATCCGCTGGCTCCGCGCCTCGAGGAACCGGTTCGGCCTCTCGAGCGCCTACTGGCGCACCGTGTCCGGTCGTCTCCCTCCTGGATGGGCGGAGCGACCCGGCGTACCCGGAGGCGCTTCGAGCTCGGCCGACGGGAGCCTGATCCGCGGCGACGCCCTGTTCGAGCAAGGCCTCTACCGCGAGGCGATCGAGGCCTACGACCGCGCCATCGAGCTCGACCCGGTCCTCGCCGACGCGTGGCACAACCGCGGCAACGCGAAGCAGAAGGCGGGCGACCTCCCGGGCGCCCTCGCCGACTACGATCGCTCTCTCGAGCTCGATCCCGACGAGCCCGTCACCTGGCAGAACCGGGGAAACGCGCGCGAGGAGGTGGGCGACCTCGAAGGCGCCGTGGCCGACTTCGACCGGGCGCTCGAGCTCGACCCTCGCATGGCGCATGCGTTCAACGGCCGCGGCAACGTGCGGCGGTCGCTGGGCGATCGCGCCGGCGCGCTCGCCGACCTAGACCGCGCCATCGAGCTCGACCCGGGGATGTCCGAGGTCTGGAACAACCGCGGGCTGCTGTGGCTGAGCGCGCGCGACTTCGAACGGGCGATCGCCGACTTCGACCAGGCCATCGAGCTCGACCCCGACGACGCCACCGCCTGGATCAATCGGGGGAACACCCACTTCCACACGGGCGACCGCGTCCGGGCGCTCGCCGACTTCGACCACGCGATCGCCCTCGCCCCGAAGATCGCCGAGGCCTGGAATAGCCGCGGCTACACCAAGCGGCTCCTCGGCGATCTCGACGGGGCGCTCCGCGATCTCGACCGCGCCGTCACGCTCGACCCCGATCACGTGAACGCGACGAACAACCGCGGTCTCGTCCGGCACGCCCTGGGCGACTTCGCCGGCGCGATCGACGACTTCAGCCGGACGCTCGAGCTGAGCCCGCGGCACGACGGCGCCCTGGCGAACCGGGGGAGCTCGAAGCTCGCCGCGGGGGACGCGGCCGGAGCGCTCGCCGACCTCGATCGATCGATCGAGCTCGCTCCCGCGGACGCCAGCACCTGGAGCAACCGGGGGAGCGTCCGTCAGGCTCTGGGCGACACGCCGGGGGCGATCGCCGACCTCGACCGGGCGATCGCCCTCCTGGCGAACGAGCCCTCGTTCTGGAACAACCGGGCCGGCATGAAGGCGAAGCTCGGGGACCTCGCCGGCGCGATCGCCGACTACGATCGGGCCGTCGAGCTCGCGCCCAAGGAGCCGAACTACCTCCTGAACCGGGGCGAGGCGAGGTATCGGATGGGCGATGTCCCGGAGGCGCTGGCCGACCTCGATCGCGGCCTCCGGATCGCTCCGCGCCACGTGATGCTGCTCCGCTCGCGCGGTCGGCTCCGGGTGCGGACGCGCGACTACGACGGGGCGCTCGAGGACTACGATCGCGTCCTGGAGATCGAGCCGCGCGACGTGTCGTCGTGGCACGGGCGCGGCATGGTCCGGCTCGCCCGGCGCGACCTCGCCGGCGCGCTCGCCGACCAGGACCGGGCGATCGAGCTAGACCCCGACGCGGCGCTTCTGTGGACCGACCGGGCGCACGTGAAGATGTCGGCGCGCGATCCGGCCGGCGCGCTGCGCGACACCGACCGGGCGATCGAGCTCGAGCCGACCTTCGCCAAGGCGTGGGTGATCCGCGGGCTCTGCCGCTCGGCGACCGGCGATCGGGCCGGCGCGATCGAGGCTCTCGAGCGCGCCCTCGAGCTCGACCCGAACGGCGCCGACGCCGACGGGACGCGTCGCCGCCTCGAGGCGCTTCGCGCGGGCGGCTGACGTCGCCCGGCCGGACGATCAAGCGTCCCGGTCGACCACGCGGAGCGTGCAGCCCCGACGACGCCAGTCGGGCCAGCGATGGACGACGATCTCGATCTCGATGTGCCACCCGATCGCGTCGGGAACGGTCTCCCGGGCGTCGCCGGGCATGTCGACGAGCCCCTCGAACACGACCGACCGCGCCGCGCGTGTTCTCACGGGGCGGTCGCTCAGCTCGTGCGGCACCCGATGGAACACGGTCGCGCGGAGCTGGCTCCCGCCGCCGCTCGTTCGGACGCGCGTGTACTGGGTCCCGACGAGGAACGCGGTCAATCGCCGGATCAGGATGCTCCGCTGCGGCGAGACCCGGACCGCGCAGACGAAGGTCTCGCCCGCGCCGACCCTGGCCGGCCACGTCCGCGTCTCGACCGACCCGACCCTCCACGCCGACACGATCGCGAGGACGGGGCCAAAGACGATGAGGGCGGCGATGCCGACGGCGACGGCGCCGACCGCCCGCCATCCGGGGATCTCGGTCGACGAGATGATGAGCACGCCGAGCGCCGCGAGGCCGACCGCCGCGACGATCCGGGGCAGCCCGTCGAACGCCAGGTGAAGGACGGAGGCGACCGCGCCCGCCGTGGCCGAGAGCGGCGCCTTCTGTGACCCCGCGACCTCGCGCTCGTCGAGAGTGAATCGGGCTCGCCCGCCGACGCTCTCCTTCACCTTCGCGTCGCCGTTCATCTCGGCGCGCGCGTGGACGTGCCAGCGGACGCGGAGCCGATCGCCGTCGTAGGTGAGCGGGTTGCGCGGGGCGTCGAACGCGAACGGGTAGGAGCGAGTCTCGCCCGCCTTCCAGCCCGGCTTCGGGAGGTGGAGCTGGACCGGCGGCGCGAGCTCCTCCACTCCGCCGCTGCGGCGCGCGGCCGTGCAGATCGGCTCGATCACGATCTCGGAGCAGTCGAGCGCCCGCTCGGTCCGGACGTGGACGACGCCCGAGACGATGTCGCCGACGCGGTAGGCCCGGTCCGATCGGTCGAGGACGACCTCGAGATGACAGGGCGCGGACACCGCGGCGCCGCGCGCTACTCGCCGGCGTCCGAGGCGTCTGGCGCGGGCGCGTCGGGGTCCGGCTCGCTCGGGGCCGCGTCGGCCTTCGCCGCCTCCTTCGCCTCGCGCGCGGCGCGGCGCTCCTCCTCGTCGCGGCGCTCGTCGTCCTCGTGGACGAGGCGGCCGGCCTCGGACGCGAGCGCGCCGAGGCCGATGCCGGTGCCGGCCGAGACGGGGAAGACCTTTCGGCCGGTCTCCTTCGCGAGCTCGGTGGCGATGCGCAGCGCCGCGGGCGGCACCGTTCCCCGATCGCCGGCGACGTCCTCGACGCCGACCTCGAAGGCGAGCGCCTGGAGGTCCTCGACGTCGGCGTCCTCGTCCTCGGTCGTCGCCTCGAGGAGGTCGATCTTGTTGAGCGCGATCACCTCGGGCTTCTCGGCGAGCTCGGCGCTGTAGGCGGCGAGCTCGGCCCGGATCACCCGGTAGGCCTCGAGCGGCTGCTTCCCGCTGCTCGCGGCGGCATCGACGACGTGGACGATGATGCGCGTGCGCTCGACGTGCTTGAGGAACTCGTCGCCGAGCCCGCGCCCCTCGTGGGCGCCCTCGATCAGCCCGGGAAGGTCGGCCCAGACGATCTGGCTCACCTCGTCCGCGACCACGCCGAGCGACGGCTTGAGCGTCGTGAACGGGTAGTTCTTGCTCGCCGGCCGCGCCCGGCTCACCCGCTTGAGGATCGAGCTCTTTCCCGCGTTCGGCAGACCGACGAGGCCGACGTCGGCGAGCAGCTTCAGCTCGAAGACGAAGCTCTTCTCCTCGCCGAGCTCGCCGGTCGTGGTGGTCCGGGGCGCCTGATCGGTCGCCTTCGCGAAGGCGCGGTTGCCCTTGCCGCCGATCCCGCCCTGGACCAGGACGATCTTCTCGCCCTCGTCTTCGGGCTTGAGATCCCGGATCAGCTCCCCGGTCTCGGCGTCGCGGATGATCGTGCCCGGCGGCACGCGGAGGACGAGGTCCTTGCCGCTCTTCCCCGTCTTGTTCCGACCCTGGCCGGGCTTGCCGTTCTTCGCCTTGTGGACCGGGCGACGCGCGACGTCGGCGAGGGTCGGGATCTTCGCGGTGACCTCGAGGATCACCGACCCGCCGCGGCCCCCGTCGCCTCCGTCGGGACCGCCGCGCGGCATGAACGCCTCCCGACGGAACGAGAGGCAGCCGTCGCCTCCTCGGCCGGCGACGATCTTGACGGTGGCGGTGTCGACGAACATGACGGGTCCCGGTGCGCGCGTGAGGAGGCAGGCAGCTCTCGGGCTCGGGCGGTGCGGGCTCGCTCGAGCGAATCGACTCGATCCACAGATTACACAGATTACACAGATAGGCGCGGGCGGTGCCTCACGCCCACCGAAGCGTCCATCTCGAGGGTCGCTGCCCCGGGGCTCGTCGCCTTCGGCAACTCACAATCTGTGAAATCTGTGAAATCTGTGGATCGTATTCGCCGCGGCAAGCGCTCTCGCCCGCCCGGAGAGAGCCTACTCACTCACTCCCCGACCGGCGTCTCCAGCTTGATGACCTCGACGAAGTCCTCGCCGTCCACCTCCTGGAGGTGGACCTTGACGACCTCCTCGAGCGTCGTCTCGACGGTGTGCGCGACGTGGTCGGCGTGGACCGGCAGCTCGCGGAAGCCGCGGTCGACGAGCACGGCCAGCTCGATCGCCTTGGGGCGCCCGAACTCGCAGATCGCGTTCAGGGCGGCCCGGACCGTCCGGCCGGTGAAGATCACGTCGTCGAAGAGGACGATCCGCTTCCCGGTGACGTCGAAGCCCATCTGCGTGCCGCTGACGACCGGCTGGCTCGCCACCTGGGTCAGGTCGTCGCGGTAGAGGGTGATGTCGAGGATGCCCTCGAGGAGCGGAACGTCGGTCCGCCCCTTCACCACCTCGGTCACGCGGTTCGCGATCGGGACGCCTCGCCTCCGGATCCCGACCATCGCCAGGTCGTCCGTTCCGCGCGGGTGCGCGAGGATGCTGTCGGCCAGCTTGCCCATCGCGTCCTGGACGCCGTCCTTGTCGAGAAGTCGCTTGCCGTCGCTCATCGGTCGTTCTCCTTGATGCCGTGTTCGCCTTCGCGCTCGCGGTGGAGCCGGTCGAGGATCGCTCGCGCCCGCTCCGGGTCGCCGCGGTCGATGGCCGCGATGGCCGCCCGCAGCGCTCGCGCGATCCCGTCGGTCGCCGCCGTCCCCGGCGGCGGTGTCTCGCCGGCGATCCGGGACGCGAGCTCCCGACGGAGCTCGTCGACGCCGTCGCCGCGGAGGGCCGAGATCGCCGTCGGCGCGCGCCCGGCCGAGGCCGCGCTCCGCGCGACCGCCGCGTCGACGGCCGCCGGATCGCCCAGCCGGTCGATCTTGTTGAGGACGATCACTCCGACGTCGGCCGCGTCGTCCGCCGCCCAGGGAGCGCCGTCGGTCTCGGGGTCGGCGACCCAGACGACGAGGCTCGCCCCCGCGACCGCGGCGCGCGCGGCCACCTCGACGGCGGGCGCCAGCGGATCGCCGGCGCCGAGCCCGCCCGTGTCGACGAGCCGGATCGCGACGCCGCCGGGCAGGACGGCGACCTCGTCGATGCGGTCGCGCGTCGTTCCGGGCTGGTCGGCGGTGATCGTGCGGTCGAACCCGACGAGCGCGTTGAAGAGCGTCGACTTCCCCACGTTGCTCGGGCCGGCGAGCACGACGGTCCGCGGGGTCACCCGCGCCCGCGCCGCATCGGAGCCGGCGAGCGCCTGCGCGAGCCGGGCCCGGCCGGCGTCGAGGTCGCCCGCGCGATGGGGGCCGAGGGCGCGGCGCGCGTCGGCGATCGCCGAATCGAGGGCGCGCGCGGCGTCGCCGGAGCAGAGCCCGGCGCCGGCCCGCGAGCCGGCGCGGCGCGTCGCCCGACGGAGCGACCGGGTGAGCGCGCTCTCGGCCACGCCCCAGCGTCGCCGCGCCGATGTGGGCGATGCGGCGGTCGCGCCCGCCTCGACGAGCGCGTCGATGACGGCCTCGGAGACGGCCACCCCGCCGTGCCCCGAGAGCTCGACGGCGCCGTCCTCGAACGCGCTCCCCTCGACGGCGTGGACCGCCACGATCTCGTCGACGGCGATCCCGGTCGACGGCATCACGACGCTCCCGACGTAGAGGTGCTCGGCGTGGAACGGACACGGGCGGCCCGAGCGGGACACGAAGACACGCCCGGCGACCTCGAGTCGTTCGGGGCCGACGAGCGTGACGACCGACAGCGCCGCCCGGCCGGGCGGCGTGAGGCGGACGACGGCGCAGCCGGATCGACGCACGCCTGCGGCCGAGGGCGGATCAGCCCTGCGCAGTCGTCTCCGCGACCGCGACCTCTTCGACGGTGACGCGCCGCTGCGAGATGAAGCGGACCACGCCGGGGCGCGTCGCGTAGAGGGTCCAGTCCCGGCCGAGCGCGGTGCCCGGGCCGGCGCGGAACTTGGTGCCGCACTGCCGGACGATGATGCAGCCAGGCCACACCTTCGAGCCGCCGTAGACCTTGATGCCGCGGCGCTGCGCGTTGCTGTCGCGTCCGTTGCGGGACGAGCCCTGACCCTTCTTGTGTGCCATCTCTAAGCTCCCGTCTCGATCGCGTCGATGCGGAGGCGGGTGTAGATCGTGCGGTGGCCCGCCCGCTTCCGAGACGACTTCTTCCGACGCTTGTACTTGAAGATCTTGATCTTCTTGCCCTTGATCTCACCGAGGACCGAGGCCTTCACGACGGCGCCCGCGACGGTCGGCGTGCCGACCTGGGTCGCTCCGTCGCCCTCGGCGCCGACGAGGAGAACCTCGTCGAAGACCACCTGCGAGCCGGGCTCGCTACCCGGGCGGCGGTCGAGAAGGATCGTCGATCCGTTGGTCACGCGGTACTGACGGCCGCGATCCCGGAAGATGGCGTACATGACGGCTCTCGTTCGATGGTCTGAGTTCTTCGATTTCAATCGGAGGTCGCGCGACGCGTCGCGCCGCGAGCCTCGCTCACGAGGCCTAAGAAGATACGGCGAAGGAGCTTCCGATGCAATCCCTCGTCACCGGCCGCGCCGCCCCCGATCCCCAAGGCAATATGACATAGGAACTTAGAGGATCCGGAACTCCTCGAAGCGGTAGTCCCGATGCCCGCGGACGACGATCGGGCTGCGGTTGCGCTTGGCGAGGTCGGCGATGAGGTCCTTGCGCCGGTCGTTCATGAGCTGCGCCACCTCGGGATGGGTGACCACCTCGATCTTCGCGCCGATCCGCTCGGACAGCCGGTTCTTCAGCTCGCGCGTCACGTGCAGCGCCATGCTCTCGCGCGTCTTCACGAACCCGCTGCCGGCGCAGTGCGCGCAGATCTGATAGGCGGCCTGCTTGAGGCTCTCGCGCACCCGCTGTCGGGTCATCTCGACGATGCAGAACTTCGACATCTTCGCGACGCGCACCCGCGCCCGATCGCGCCGGAGGCCGTTGCGGATCGTCCGCTCGACCTGGTTGCGATGGCGCTCCTCGCGCATGTCGATGAAGTCGCAGACGATCAGGCCGCCGAGGTCGCGCAGCCGGAGCTGGCGGACGATCGACTCGGCCGCCTCCATGTTCGTCCGGAAGGCGGTCTCCTCGAGGTTCGTCTTCTCCTTGAACTTCCCGGAGTTCACGTCGATCGCGACGAGCGCCTCGGTCTGCTCGAGGACGATCGAGCCGCCCGAAGGCAGCGGGACCCGCCGGTTGTAGATCTGCTCGATCTGGTCCTCGATGCCGTGGCGGTGGAAGAGCGGCTTGGGGTCGTCGTAGAGCTCGACCCGCTCCTCGAAGCCGGGGACGAGCATCTTCAGGAAGACGCGGGTCTTCTCATGGATCTCCGGCTCGTCGACGACGATCCGGTCGATGTCGTTGCCGAGGAGGTCGCGGATCGTCCGGATCACCAGGTCGCTCTCCCGGTAGATCATCGACGGCGCCTTCTGCGACTTGACCCGGTCCTGGATCGCCTTCCACAGGTTGAGGAGGTACTGGAGGTCGCGGGCGAGCTCCTCGCGGCTCCGGTCGAGGACGGCCGTCCGGATGATGTAGCCCATGCCCGGCGGCGGGTTGAGGCCGCGGAGCAGCTCGCGGAGCTGCCGCCGCTCGGACTCGTCGGTGATCTTCTTGCTGACGCCGCACTTGTTGATGCTCGGCATGAGCACGAGGCACCGACCCGGCAGCGAGACGTAGGTCGTCAGGGTCGGGACCTTCGAGCCGATCTGGTCCTTCGTGATCTGGACGAGCACCTCCTGGCCCTTGCTCAGGATCGTCTGGATGTCGCGCTTCTCGGCCGGCTGGCCGTTGCGCTTGCCGTAGATCGGCATGACGTCCGAGACGTGGAGGAACCCGTTCTTGTCGCCGCCGAAGTCGACGAAGGCCGCCTGAATGCTCGGCTCGACGTTGACGATGATCCCCTTGTAGATGTTGCCGACACAGTTGTCGTCGGACTCGCGCTCGACGTAGATCTCCTCGAGCGCCTCGTCCTCGATGACGGCGAGGCGCGACTCCTCGCGCTCGGACGCATTGATGAGCATCGTTCGGGTGTTGGACATGATGACGTGTCTTCTATCGCTGCTAGCGGCGCGCCTCGCGACCGCCGACGACCGTTCGTCGCGGGCGGGCGGAGGAGTTCGCCGTTCCCATGCGTCTCTTCGGGGCGCGCATGGAGGCGCCCCGAGCTCACCCGGGCGATTCGCCGCTCAGCGGGTGATGAAGGTGCTCACCGTGGCGGACAGGTTGAGGAGGGGGCGCCCCTCGTCATCGGTCCGGCCGCCGGCGGCGAGCGTGAGCCCGTCGATCCGGTAGAACGACGGGCGATTCTCCAATCGATTGAGGAAGCCGACCACCTGCGGGAAGCTCCCGTGGGCCACCACGCGCCAGCGCCTCGCCGAGACGACCGCGTCGTCGCCGGCGCCGACCTCGATCGCGCGGAAGCTCGTCAGGGCGACGCCCGTCTCCTCGGCGAGCTTCGACGCAGCCGCCTTCGCGGCGGCGGCGTCGACCGCCGCAGCCTTCGGCAGGACGGCGGCGAGCTCGTCGATCGCCCCGAGGAGCCGGCCCCGCTCGGCCTCGAGCGGCTCCTGCCGCCCGTCGACCTTCACCCGGGTCGCCTCGATCTCGCCCTCGACCCGCGTCTGCTCGGCGCGATGCGTCCGCGTCTCCCCCGAGGTTTGCAGGTAGAGGACGCCCTCGATGGCCAGGGCGATTCCCAGGCAAACGAGCGCGATCACGGAGTTTCTCGACTGCATCGAAACGACCTCCGTCAGGAGAGCGGCAGCCGGATCGTGAACGCGATCCGCCAGAAGGCCCGTCCCCCACCGGCGGGGGGCGTGGCCGTGAAGTGAGTCGGTCGCTCGGGCGCCGAGACGGCGTGCCCGAACTCGGCGTCGGCGAGGAGCGCGCGGGTGACCTCATCGACGCGGCGGGCGGGGTCGGCGCCCGGGTCGGCGACCGCCTCGAGCGAGAGGGCGAGCACCGCCGGCGCGTCGTGGTCGCCCGGTTCGAGGTCGACCGCGCGGATCCAGACGCCGTCGGGGAGCGCGTCCTGGAGCTGTCGGAGCTTGAGGCCCCAGGGCGTCTTCTCGCTCATGACGGCGAGGAGGCGATCCTCGGCCGCGTGCAGCGTCTCGATCTCCTTCTCGACGACGAGGAGGGCCGCCTCCTGCGCGGTGAGGGCGGTCAGCTCGAGGGTCTTCGTCGCGAGGCTCGTGGCCGCGTCGTGGCTCTTCTGCCGCGCGTCGTAATTGAGCCATCCGAGACCCGCCACGCCCGCGATGAGGACGAGCGCGATGAGCATCAGCGGCGCGCCGCCGCCCTGGGTCGGGCGCTCGTCCTCGGGGAGCAGGTTGATCTGGACGTAGAGCATCATCCGCGCGACGCTCGCGTCCTTCGGGACTCGCTCATTGGGTCACCAGCTCTTCGCCCGGACCCGGGCGGCGAGGCCGATCGTGACGGCGAGCTGACTGGCCGAGCGCTGGAGCTCCTCCTGCCCGGCCGAGTCGACCCGGACGTCGGACCCCTCGAGCGGGTTCCAGAGCTTGCACTCGCGCTCGAACGTGCTCGACAGCGTCTTGACCAGCCCGGGCAGGCGCGAGCTGCCGCCCGAGACGAACACCTCGTCGACGGTCCGGTCGAACTGATGCTCGAAGTAGTCGAACGAGAGCTGGATCTCGTTGCAGAGATCCTCGAGCGTCGCCTGCGTCGCGTCCTCGACCTCGGCCTCGCGCCCGTTCGGGCTGCACTTGATCGCCTCGGCCTGGGCCGGCTCGAGGCCGAGCTTGCGCGCGACCGCCTCGGTGAAGTCGTTGCCGGCGCTGTAGACCTCGCGGCTGAAGCAGTTCACGCTGCCGCGGAGGATCGTGATGTTGGTCTTCGTGGCGCCGATGTCGATCAGCGCGATCACCCGGTCGGCGGTGGGGGCCGCTCCGGTCGCCCGTCCGCGGAACTCGAACGCGTTGCCGAGGGCGAAGGCGTCGACGTCGATCGCGGTCGGCGTGAGGCCGGCGTCACGAAGCATCTGGCCGTGCTCCTCGATGACGCTCTTCTTGACCGCCACGAGGAGGACCTTCATCTCGGGCGAGCCGCCGCCGCCGGCGATCTCCTTCTCGAGGATGGCGCAGTCCATCTGGACGTCGTCGACCTCGAACGGGATGTACTTGTCCGCCTCGAACCGGATCGCGCCGCGGAGCTCGTCCATCGACATCTGCCGGAGGCTGATGTAGCGGACGATCACGCTCCGCCCGGAGATCGCGCTGACGCAGTCGCGGCTCCGGAACTTGCCGACCCGGATCACCTCCTTGAGCGCGCGGGCGCGCTCGTCGGGATGGCTGATCTTGGCCTTGATGAAGCCCGTGACGGCGAGGCCGGAGCCGGCCTCCTGGACCTCGACGACCTTGATCTCGCTCGTGCCGAGGTCGAGACCGAGGAGGCGGTTCTTGCTGCCGAACAAGACCATCGGTGCGGGATCCCCGCGAGAGTCTCGTCCAGCCGGCGGCGCATTGCGTCAACGCGCCCACCGCCCGCCGGACCGTAGCGAGACTATCTATAGGCGCTCGGCGGGAGGGTGTCAAGCGCTCCGACGACGCAACTGCTTGGCAGCGATCGGCTCCCGCCGCGAGCCTCGGGGCCTGGGCGGGCGGATCGTCCAGAGTCGAGCCCGCGGCGAGGCTAGCCCGGAGGGGTCATCACCTTCGCTCAGGTCGATGATCGATGGAACCACGGAGACACCGAGGCACGGAGCAGCTTCGGGTCACGCCACGTCGTGGGTAGCCCGTTTCTCTTGGTTCCCGTCGCCCGTCGCCTTGCGTGACCGAGACCGAGAGGGAGCCATCCCTGGAGCCGGTCGGCTCGTCGGAGCCGGGATACGGCGGACCCAGTCGCTCCTCCGTGTTCTCCGTGCCTCCGTGGTGACATCTTCTCGCCGAAGGCGAGACAGACCTAGACCTAGAGGAGCTCCGGCTCGATCTGGCGCACCCGCTCTCGGAGGAAGCTCTCGGTCTCGCGGGCGTCGCTCAGCTTGAAGATCCGTTCCACGATCCGCTTCGCGTCGCGCATCGTGATCGACCGGATCACCTTCTTGACGGTCGGGATCTGCGACGAGCTCATGCTCAGCTCGCTGCAGCCCAGCCCGATCAATGGAATGACGTACATCACCTCGCCGGCCAGCTCGCCGCAGAGCGAGACGCCGATTCGCTCGCGGTGGGCGGCGGCCACCGCCTGCCAGATCAGGCGGAACACGGCCGGGTGGGCCGGCTGGTAGAGGTGGGCGACCCGCTCGTTCGTCCGGTCGACGGCCAGGGTGTACTGGACGAGGTCGTTCGTTCCGATGCTGAAGAACTTCGTCTCGCGCGCGAGGATGTCGGCCGCGATGGCGGCGCTCGGCACCTCGATCATGCAGCCGATGTCGATGTCGGCGTCGATCCGGACGTTCCCGCGCTGGAGCTCCTCGACGACGTCCTGGATCACGCTCCGCGCCTTCTTGAGCTCGGAGAGCGCGCTGATCATCGGCAGCATGATCGAGACCGGCCCGAGGGCGCTCGCCCGGTAGATCGCCCGGAGCTGCGCCTTGAACAGGTCGATCCGCTCGAAGCAGTAGCGGATCGACCGGCTCCCGAGGAACGGGTTCGCCTCGTGGCGCGCCTTCTCGGGCAGGAACTTGTCGGCGCCGAGGTCGAGGGTCCGGATCACCAGCGGCCGCCCGGCGAGCTCGGTGATCGCGGACGAGTAGGCCTCGAAGTGATCCTCCTCGGTCGGGTTCGGCTGGTCCGGCCCGTAGAGGAACTCGGTCCGGTAGAGGCCGATCCCCTGGGCGCCCTTCTCGAGCGCCGCCGGGATCTCGTGGGGATACTCGATGTTCGCCTGGAGGCGGATCAGGTGGCCGTCGAGCGTCTCGGCCGGCACGTCGCGGAGCGAGTCGAGGCCGCGGGCGAACTCGATCTGGCGCTGGCGGCGCGCCCGGTAGTCGCGCTGGGTCGTCGCGTCCGGCGCGACGATCACCCGACCCTTCGATCCATCGAGGATCACCAGGTCGCCGCCGCTCACGTCGCTCGTGATCGCCTTCAGGCCGACGACCGCGGGGATGCCCAGGCTCTTCGCGAGGATCGCGGTGTGGCTCGTCCGGCCGCCCGCATCGGTCGCGAACCCGACGATCTTGTCGCGCGGCAGGGTCGCGGTCTGGCTCGGGCTCAGGTCCTTCGCGATCAGGACGACCGGGCTCGAGAGGTGCTTCAGGCCCGCGCCGTGCTCGCCGACGAGGTGCCGGAGGAGCCGGTTCTCGATGTCGCCGATGTCGCGGAGCCGGCTCGCGAAGAACTCGTTGTCCTTCGCCCGGAACATGTTCTTGACCTTGCGAAACGCCCGGCTGACCGCGTACTCGGCCGTGAACCGGTTGTCCCGGATCTTCTGGACGATGTCGTCCTTGAGCTTCTTGTCGAGGAGGATCGCGCTGAAGCCGGTGAACATCGACGAGACCGCGTCGCCGACCTCCTCCTGGATCCGCTCGCTGATCGCCTGCATCTCGCCGACGGCCGCCTCGAGGCCGCGCTCGAACCGCTCGACCTCGCGATGGCACGCCTCGGGGCCCTCGTCCTGCCGGAACGGGGTGATCCGGACGTCCTCGTAGTCGAGGATGAAGGCCTCGGCGATGGCGATTCCGGGGGAGACTCCGATTCCTTGGCGGAACTCCATGGGAGATGCTCTCGGGTTGGGATTGCCCTGCGGGGGCGTCTGCCAAAGCGGTTTACGATCCACAGATTACACAGATTACACAGATTGTCGCGGGCGGGGCGGGTGCCTCTGCCGGCGCTCGCGCTCGCCCATCACGGACGGCTCGCTCTGCCTGGGCTCATCCGCCTTCGGCAGCTCGTAATCCGTGTAATCTGTGTAATCTGTGGATCGTAACCCGAACGGGCAATGGCAAGGCAGCGGCGAGGGCTCCGTCACGGAGAGGCGTCGGGCAGGAGGCTCGCCTACCTACTCCTCCTCGTGAAACCGGCTCTTCACCAGCTCCTCGAGAGAAGCCACCGCCTCCGCGGCGTCATCGCCCTCGGCCCGGATGATCAGCTCGCTGCCGCACTCGGCGCCGAGGCTGATCATCTCGAGGACGCTCTTGCCGTCGACCTCGACCCCGTCCTTCGAGATCGAGAGCTCGGACTGGAAGCGCGCGGCGGCCTGAGCGAGCATCGTCGCGGGTCGGACGTGGAGGCCGTACTTGTTGCCCAGGACGACGGTCTTGGTCACCTCGGACATTCCACAGACTCTCTCGCCGGTGCTCGCGCGCTCGCGAGCTAGCTGACCTCGGAGGCCATCTCTTCGATGACCCCGACGATGTCCTCGGTGTCCTTCGCGTCGCGGAGGAACCGGATGAAGTGATCATCCCGGGAGAGCTTCGCGAGGCGGGTGAGGATGCCCTTGTAGTCGTCGGTGCCCTTGGGCGCGATGATCAGGAAGAAGAGGTGAACCGGCGCGCCGTCGATCGCCGAGTAGGGGACGCCCGCGTCGCTCCGTCCGAACGCGCCGCACGTCTCCTTGACCAGGTCGGTCTCCTTGACGTGCGGGAGCGCGATGCCGCCGCCGATCCCGGTGCTGCCCTGGCGCTCGCGGTCGAGGACCGCCTCGATGACCTGGCCCTTGTTCTTCTCGGTCACGCCGCCTGCCTCGACGACGGTCTCGACCAGCTCGCGAACGATGTCGTCGCGGGTGGTCGCGGTCGTGTCAGCGAGGATCGTCTCGCGCGTGAGGAACCCCAGCAATTTCATCGGGTGTGGCTCCGGTGCTCGGTATCAGCCCGCGACGGCTCGCTGGGCCGCGGCGGCTGTCCGGTCTCGCGATCGGCAAGGCTCTCGCTCGGCGACGTCCCCGGGACGCCGGCCGGCATGATCAGGGACTCCCCCTCTCACGCACAAGGATACGCCCTCAAGAGTCCCGTCGGTTAAACCCCCAAAAATCCAGGGCGGGAGCGGGGCTCAGACGTGGCCGTTCTCGACCGCGTCCTCGAAGGTTTCCTCGTCTTCTTCTTCGGCCGCGGCGGCGGCCGCTTCGGCGTTCGCGAGCTCCTGTCCGACACGATTCGACTCGCCAGAACGCTTCTTGAGCTTGAGCTTCTCCTTCTGTTTTGTCAACTGCCGTTCCATCTTGTCCAGCAGCAGGTCGATCGCCGCGTAGGCGTCCTCGTGCTCCACGTGGGCGACGAACTTACGCTGGCGGGCGCGGATGATCATCTCGACCTGGCGGCGGTCGCCGTCGTTGTCGATGACCAGCTCGATCTCGTGGATCTGACCCTGGTAGTAGCGCTCGAGCTTCTTCGCCTTCTCGGTGGCGTAGTCCTTCATGGCGTCAGTGACGCTCATGTGGCGACCCGTGATGCTGATGGGGACGGTCACTGGCACGGCTCCTGGTCTGCACGCGCGGGGGAAACCCGACGCGTTAGGGTGCCATTCGGAGCGTTCGACCGTTCGAACGGCCCCGCTTCTTCGGCCATCGTCGGCCGACGACCTACGGCCGGAGCTACATCCCGACGAGCAGACGCTCGCCGAGGCTCCGATCGAGCTCGCCGGTCTCGAGGACCTTCTTGTAGGTCTTCTCGATGTCGTACTCGACCCGGTGGAAGCTGACCCGACCCCGATCGAGGGTCACGAAGCACGACCGGTTGTCCCGGTCGCGGGGCTGTCCGACGCTGCCGACGTTCACGATGCAGCGCCGGTCGTCGGGGATCTCGTAGGTGAAGCCGAGGTCCTCGGGCGTGAGGTACTCCGCGTCCTCGGTGATCACGCCGGGGAAGTGGGTGTGCCCGACCATCGTCACCCACCGGGTGTGCTCGAACGCTCGCTCGAGCTTGGGGCTGAGCCGGCGCATCACCTCGTCGACGTCGCTCCGGAGGAGGTACTCGTCGGTGGGGTTGCTCGGCGACGCGTGCACGAAGAGGTACTTGCCGTGCGCCATCGTGAGCGGCATCTCGGCGAGCCACTTCCAGACCCGCTCCCGGTCGGGGCCGGACCCGAGCGACGGATCGAGCGCCTTCTTGTGCCAGCCGACGGCGCGCCGCGCGACCGGGTTGAAGCCGATCGCCTCGTTGAGGATCGCCCACTCGTGATTGCCCATGAGGGTGAACTCGAACTCGCTCATGGCGAACTCGAGGCATTGGACCGGGCTCGGTCCGTAGCCGATCACGTCGCCGAGGCAGAACACCCGCGTGACGCCGAGCTCCTTCATGCGGGCCCGGACGGCCGTGAGCGCTTCGATGTTCGAGTGGAGGTCGGAGACGACCGCGATCATAGGATCACCTCGAGGCTGCTAGGGCTGAGACTCTTCGGATTCCGATGGAGACGTCGAAGGCCGACGGCCGCGGCGCGGCCGCCGCTCACCATCGTACTCGACGCGGACGAGGACGAGCCCTCGGGCCGGCAGGGTCGGACCCGCGCGGCTCCGATCGACCTCGGCGACGATCCGGCCGACCTCGTCCGGCGGCAGCTTCCCGCGGCCGACCTCGACGAGGGTGCCCGCGATCGAGCGGACCATGTTCCAGACGAAGGCGTCGCCGGCCACCTCGATCGCGATGATCGGCGGCGACGGGGCGGCGGTGAGCTCGGGAGCGGCGAGGCCGAGCGGACGCTCGAGCGGCTCGACCAGGACGGAGCGGACGTTGCGGACGCTCGGCTCGGTCGGATCGGCGGCGCGCTCGAAGCAGCGGAAGTCGTGCTCGCCGAGGAGGCCTCGCGCGCCGGCCCGCATGAGGTCGAGGTCGAGGTCGTGAGTGCAGTGCCAGGCGTAGCGGTCGGCGAAGGCGCCTCGAACGCGTCCGAGGGCGAGGTGATAACGGTAGACCTTTCCGGTCGCCTCGAACCGGGGGTTCCACCCGCTGCGAACCTCGTCCGCGTGACGGACGGCGACATCGGAGGGGAGGATCGCATTCAGCGCCTGAGGGATCCGATCGGGCGGGATGGGTGAAGGCGTCGAGAACGCCGCGACCTGTCCGAGCGCGTGGACTCCGGCATCCGTGCGTGACGCTCCCGTGATGTTCGCGGGCGTCCCGAGGAGCTCGTGCAGCCTCTCCTCGAGGGTGCCCTGGACGGTTCGAACGCCCTCGGGCTGGCGCTGCCAGCCGTGGAACGCAGTCCCATCGTACTCGACGACCAGCCGGATCGTCCGCAAAGTTCGATCGTCCGGCCCCGCCCGCGTCTCCCGGACGAGTCAGCTCGTCCCTAAAGCCTACCGATACATCGCTTAACGGCAGGGGCGATCATAGCACCCCGAGCCCGAGCGCTGCAACTCGGGCGGAGCTTCGGCGCTCGCGCCGCCGGAGCGGGCGTCGCGCCGCTCCTCGGCGTGTCCGGTCGCCCACCCCGGTCGCGCTCCGATCGCGGCCGGCGCCGGCGACCGACCGGACCCTCAACGCCACCTTGGCGCTGAACTTAGCCTCGCCTTGACGGGCATCGGGGCACCGCTACAATACGCGCCCCTGGTCGCCCACCCGGAGTCCCATCCTTGCGAGCCCACGTCCTCCCGGTCTTCAGGACCCGCCGGCGCGTCCGCGTCGGGATCAACGGCTTCGGCCGGATCGGGCGCAACGTGTTCCGGGTCATGGCGCAGCGGCCCGAGGAGCTCGAGGTCGTCGCGATCAACGACCTGACCGACGCCGAGACGCTCGCCCATCTGCTCCGCTACGACTCGGTCGTCGGGCGGTTCCTGAACGAGGTGAAGGTCCGCGAGGGCGGCTTCGAGGTCGACGGGCGCGCCGTCCGGGTGCTCGCCGAGCGCGACCCGGCGAAGCTCCCCTGGGGCGATCTCGGCGTCGACGTCGTCCTCGAGTCGACCGGGCGCTTCCGGACCCGGGCCGACGCGCAGAAGCACATCGACGGGGGCGCGAAGCGCGTCGTGATCAGCGCGCCGTCGCGCGACCCGGTCGACGCGACCGTCGTGATCGGGGTGAACGAGGAGATCCTCCGCCCCGCGCACCGGATCATCAGCAACGCCTCGTGCACGACCAACTGCCTCGGCCCGCTCGCGAAGATCCTCGACGAGGCGATCGGCATCGAGCGCGGGCTCATCACGACGATCCACGCCTACACCAACGACCAGCGCCTCCTCGACCTCGCCCACGACGACGTCCGCCGCGCCCGGGCCGCCGCGATCAACATCATCCCGACGTCGACCGGCGCGGCCCGCGCCGTCGGGCAGGTCCTCCCGTCGATGGAGGGCAAGCTCCACGGGATCGCGATGCGCGTGCCGGTGCCGGACGGCTCGGTCGTCGACCTCGTCTTCAACAGCGCCCGCGACGTCACCGAGGACGAGGTGAACGCGGCCGTCCGCGACGCCACCGCGGGCGACAGCGTCCTCTCGCGGGTCGTCGAGTACAACGACGACCGGATCGTCAGTCAGGACGTGGTCGGCAACCCGGCCTCGTGCATCTTCGATCCGACCGAGACGCAGGTGATGCGCGGCGGGCTGGTGAAGGTGCTGGCCTGGTACGACAACGAGTGGGGCTACAGCAACCGATGCGCGGACCTGATCGCGCACCTCGCGAACCTCGACGGCGACGACGCCGGCGGAGGGGCGAGATGACCGGGGGAGGGCCGAGATGACGACCATGGGCGAGCTCGATCTGCCGACGATCGACGACCTGGGCAGCCTCGACGGACGCCGGGTGATCCTCCGCTCCGACCTCAACGTGCCGCTCGACGGCCGCGGCGGGGTCGCCGACGCGTTCCGGGTCGCCGCGACGGCGCCCGCGGTGCGGGCGCTCGCCAAGGCGCGGGCGCGGATCATCGTCGTCAGCCACCTCGGTCGGCCGCGCGGCCCCGACCCGGCCAAGAGCCTGGCGCCGATCGCGCCCGTCCTCGCCCAGAAGATCGGGCGCGACGTGCGGTTCGTCGCCGCGTCCGAGGGCATGATCGCCGGCTCGCCGGCGCGTCAGGCGGTCGAGGCGCTGACGCCGGGCGGCGTCTGCCTCCTCGAGAACCTGCGGTTCCATCCGGGCGAGGTCGAGAACGACGAGGAGTTCGCGCGGTCGCTCGCCGACCTGGCCGACCTCTACGTGAACGACGCGTTCGGCGCCGTCCACCGGGCGCACGCGAGCGTCGACGCGCTCCCGCGCCTGTTCGGGGCGAAGCGGGTGGCGGCCGGGCCGCTCGTGCTGCGCGAGGTCGAGCACCTCGGCCCGCTCCTGCGTGAGCCGGGGCGCCCGTTCGTGGCGATCCTCGGCGGGGCGAAGGTGAGCGACAAGGTCGCGGTCATCGAGCGGCTGATCGGACGGGTCGACCACGTCCTCGTCGGCGGCGGGATGGCGAACACGTTCCTCGCCGCGGCCGGGCGGAGGCTCGGCGCGAGCCGGGTGGAGGAGTCGGGGCTCGACGCGGCCCGTCGCATCACGGCGCTCTTCGACGAGAGGAAGCCGGGCGCGCTCCACCTGCCCGTCGATCTGCGCGTCGGCGCGGGCGTCGACGACCCGAGCGGCTACGACGTCGTCTCGGTCGACGGCGACGGCGTGCCGGACGACCGGATGGCGCTCGACGTCGGGCCGCGGACGACGGCGGCGTTCCTCGAGGTGCTCCGTCCGGCCCGGACCGTCTTCTGGAACGGGCCGCTCGGCGTGTTCGAGACGCCGGCGTTCGCGTGCGCGACCAACGCCGTCGCGCAGTTCCTCGCGTGGCACGGGAAGGACGGCGACGACGCGCCGGCCTCGATCGTCGGCGGGGGCGACACGGCGGCGGCCGTCCGCCGGGCGAACGTGGCGGACCGACTCACCCACGTCTCGACCGGCGGCGGCGCGAGCCTCGAGCTGCTCGAGGGCAAGGCGCTGCCGGGGCTGGTCGCGCTGCTCGAGGCGGCCGCGGACACGGACGGAGGCGGGAATGGTTGAAGGTCTTTCGCCGGAACGCGCGGCCCTGCCGCTCAAGATCTCGCCGAGCATCCTCTCGGGCGACTTCGCGGCCCTGCGCCAGGTCGCGGCCGACATGGAGCTGGCCGGCGCCGACATGCTCCACGTCGACGTGATGGACGGTCACTTCGTGCCGAACATCACGATCGGGCCGCCGGTCGTGAAGAGCCTGCGGTCGGCGACCGACATGGCCCTCGACTGCCATCTGATGATCACCGACCCGCACCGCTACGTGGAGTCCTTCCTCGACGCGGGCGCCGACATCGTCACGTTCCACGCCGAGACGGCGACCGGCGACCCCGACGTCGCGCGGAAGGTCATCGACGCCTGCAAGGCGCGCGGCAAGCGCGTCGGGATCGCCCTGCGTCCCGACACGCCGGCCGAGGCGTGCTACCCGTGGCTCGCCGAGCTCGACATGGTGCTCGTGATGACGGTCTACCCCGGCTTCAGCGGGCAGAAGTTCATGGCGGACCAGATCCCGAAGATCGCGGCGGTCGCCGCGGCGGCCGCGGAGCGCGGCAACGCCGGCGTCGACATCCAGGTCGACGGCGGGATCGGGCTCGCCACCATCGCAGAGGTCACCCGGGCCGGCGCGAACGTCTTCGTCGCCGGCAACGCCATCTTCAAGGCGGACAATCCGATCGCGGCGGTCAGCGCGATCCGCGGCGGAGCCGTCGCGGCGCGCACGACGCCGGTTGGCTAGACCGTGGTGCGTGGTGGGCTCGCCTCCGGCGAGCAGGATGTCACCACGGAGAATGGGATGGGAAGGCCAACCTCCGTTCGCGGGATGCCGATAAGGCTCCCAGGAACAGCCGGGCTCGAGGCCCAGAACGGAGGTTGGCGTGACTCAGTCTATGGTGTCGTCGACGCGGATGACAGTCGGA
>JAJDCQ010000062.1 GCA_029260755.1 Planctomycetota bacterium
TCGGTCTCTCTCGGCGTTGAACCCAGTGGGAACCGCGGATTACGCGGACTACGCGGATTGCGAGTTGCCTGGTACGGGTTCATTGCCGTTGCGCGGGCTGTTCCAGGAACACGAGAGTCCCCGCTCCGAACGGCTGACGATCCACAGATTACACAGATTACACAGATTACGAGCTGCCGAAGGCGGTCATCCCTCGCCGAAGGGCGCAGGCCCGTTTCGGCATCGGCAACGACTCGGACCCGCCCGCGGCAATCTGTGTAATCTGTGAAATCTGTGGATCGTCTCCCCGCAATGGCAATCACGGGCGCGTGTTCCAGGAACGACCTCACGCAAGCCGCAGAGGCGCATAGCAGCCAGCTCGGAGCACAAGGGCTCAGACAGACGGAGTCGAACCCGACTCGCGACCCCCGGATCGCCCTGGTCAGTCGGCGAGGTTGAGGGTCGCGAGCGCCTCGCTCACCTCGGCGTCGCTCGTCGCGACCGCCGCCGTGATGAAGTCGACGCTGCCGTCGACCCGACCGACGTTCCGTCCGTCGGGGTGGTTGCCCACGAGCCTGCGGTCGGCGGTGATCAGCGTGGTCGACCGCGCCTTGTTCGGATCGACGTGCCGCTTGGTCCAGCCGTAGGAGAAGCTGGTGCTCGTGGTCACGTCGTCATCGGCGAACGCGAACGAACCGGCGTCGGCGATGGCGGTCGGGACGTCGCTCGACGACGGGCAGATGAAGACATCCGCGTCGTCGATCTCCCCCGCCTGGACGAGCTTCGCCAACGCCTTCCCCACGTCGCCGGGGCCGTCCTCGGCCGTCGCCTCACCGATGTGCGGGACCGGCCCGCGCTCGTTCATGGAAAACGAGATCGCCGCGATGCCGATCTGGCGGAGGTTGTTCGCGCACTTGGTCCGCTGGGCCTTCTCGCGCGCCTTGCCGAGGGCGCCGGTGCACGAGGCGAACAGCACGGTCGACAGCAACACCGGGGCGAGCACGAAGATGTCGGTCAGGGTGAGCGGGAAGCGGCGGGACATGATCGTCCTCCTCGGGGTGGGACCTTGCGGAATGACGCCGGAACTCTAGCGAACGCGACGGAGGAGCGGAAGCCTCGTCGGCCCGGCGCGGATAGGATGGCTCCGTGAGCCCTGCCGCCGAGCCCGAGGTCGCTCCCGATCCCGGCCGCCGCCGTCCCGGACGGCTCGTCGCGAGCCTCCTCGTCTCCGTGCTCCTCGTCGTCGGCGCGCTCGTCGCGCTGTGGCCGCTGGTTCGGTCGACGCGGGCGCGGTGGGCGTTTCAGCGCGCGGAGGAGCACGTCGCCGCGCGGCGCCACGCCGAGGCGATCGAGGAGTACGACCTCTCGATCGACCTGGAGCCGACCCGCGCCGACGCCTGGGGCGGCCGCGGGCGGGCGCGGCTGAAGGTCGGGAACTTCATCCCGGGCGTGCTCGACGTGGCGCACGCGAGCGGCCTCGACGCGGCGTGGATCGTGCCGATCCTCGAGCAGGGGTATCAGATCACCTACGTCGTCGACCTCGACCGCGTCTTCGAAGCGCTCGACGACGCGGAGACCCGGCGCGGTCGTGACGACGCCGACGTGGCGCTCGTGAGAGGCCTCTTCCGCTTCTTCGATGGGATCCACGCGGCCGGGAGCCCACGCGACCCGACGAGCCTCGACGTGGCGCTCGACGACATCGACGCCGTCGTCGCGGCGCGGCCGGATCACGCCGCCGCGTGGGCATTGCGCGGACGGATCCTCCTCGCGCGCGTCCGGCGGGCGGCTCCGGGACCCGGCCGGGCCGGCCCGCTCGAGGAAACCGCCCGGAGCGTCGCCGAGGCGCTCGAGCGCGCCCCCGAGCTCACCCTCGCGCACGCCGTCGAGGCGTGGCGGCTGGTGCTCCTCGCGGAGCAGCCGGACCTCGACCCCGAGTCGGTCGCGGCCGCCCGCGCGAGCGCGCGTGGCGCCCTCGATGCCCTCCGCGGGCTCGGCGGGCTCGGCGACGAGGTGCGCGAGCTCGAGGCCGCGCTCGACGACGGACCGGCCGACGATCGCTGAGCCGGTCGACGCCGCTTGGACGCGGCCGCGGCCGAGCGACTATCATGCCCGGCCTCGCCCCACCCCGCGCCCGTCGAGAACGGAGATCCGATCCCATGTCCGAGATCACCTACGAGAAGATCGAGTCGCTCATCGCCGCGCAGGAGCAGGAGCGGAGCACGATGAAGGTCTCGTTCCGCTGCCCCGTGACGGACAAGATCGTCTCGGCGAGCGGCAGCATCCAGAAGGGGACGGGCCTCGTCGACAAGGCCCGGCAGTCGACCCAGAAGAGCGTCCTCTGGAGCCTGCGGAGCGCGGTCAGCCGCGCCGTCCGCGGCGCGCTCGGCCACGGCGTCGCCGGTCGGGTCGGCTCCGAGGTCGCCGGCCAGCTCATGACCAACGCGAACGACGCGACGAACTTCTCGGCCGACGAGAAGCGCGAGGCGATCGTCCGCGCGTTCGAGGGCGTCGCGAGCCAGTTCGTCTGGAACGGGACCAAGGGCAGCTACGTTCACGCGAGCGCGGGCGGCGAGGACGCCTCCCCGTTCGGGCAGCAGCTCGCGTCGGCGCCGGTCGAGGCGCGCTACGACCGCGGCATCCTCGCCCGGATGCTCGTCGAGGTGGCGAGCGCCGACGGCAACCTCGGCGCCGATGAGCGCGAGTTCATAGGATCGTTCCTCTCCGATGAGATGGGCAGCGTCGACGACCTCGCCGGGCGCGACCGGCTCTCCACGGTGGAGCTCGAGGAGACGGCGGCCGGCGCGTCGCGCGAGACGATGCTCATGCTCGGCTGGGCGCTCGCCCACACCGACGAGGACGTCGCCGATGCCGAGGTCGCCCGCCTCGGCGAGCTCGCCGCCGGGCTCGGCGTCGCCGCCGACCGGGCAGCCGAGCTCCGCAAGACCGCGCAGCACTACCTCGTCGATCAGGCGCTCGACGCCGCGATCGCCGGCGGCAGCGTCGACGACGGCAAGCGGAAGGAGGCGCTCGACCTCGCCGCCAGGATCGGGATCGACCCGACCGAGGCGCAGCGCGCCGAGATCCGGTGGCGAAAGCGCCACGGGATCGTCTAGGAGGCTGTTGCAGAATGACGCGAGCGGCTCGTCGAGACAGCGTCGTGCAGGCCGAGGCGCGCGGCCGAGGGAACCCGTCTGGCGTTCGCGAGGCCGCGGAACGAAGGCCTGCGCGGCGATGTCCGGCGAGACGCCGCGA
>JAJDCQ010000063.1 GCA_029260755.1 Planctomycetota bacterium
TCGCCAAGCCGAAGCAGGACGGCGGCAACAACCTCGACGACATCGTCGTGCGGACGGTGACGCGCGAGCTCGAGGCCTACGGGAAGTAGGGGGCCGAAGGAAGGACCGAAGGGGTCAGGTCTCCGATCTTCGCAATAGCGCGGGGCCGACGTCCCCGCGCCACTGCGAAGACCGGAGCCCTGACCCCTTCGGTCCTTCCTTCGGCCCCCTACTTCACGTAGGCCTCGAGCTCGCGCGTCACCGTCCGCACGACGATGTCGTCGAGGTTGTTGCCGCCGTCCTGCTTCGGCTTGGCGACCCCGTGCGACGCGGCGCTCGCGCCGTACTCGATGTAGATGAACCGCCCCTGGGTGAACTGGGCGATCTGGCGGTAGATGTAGGTGCCGCACTCCGAGGGGTACTGGTCGAGGCCGCTCGCCGCGACGGGGAAGATCTTGATCCCCTTCTCGACGGCCGAGCGGAGCGACGCGCCGTAGGGGACGTCGTCGCCGTAGTCCATGTGCGGCGGCGCGTCGGCGACGAGGAACGCGAGGCGGAGCGCGTCGTCGCGCCACCCCATCGTCTCGACGCCGTCGTAGAGGCCCATGTTCAGGGCCTCGGGGCCGTCGCCGCCGCCGGCCGCGCCGATCGACTGGAGCGCCTCGTTGAACGAGGCGACGTCGTCGGTGAACGAGAACGCCTTGGTGACGTAGTCGTCGGTCCGGTCGCGGTAGAGCACCATCCCGAAGCGCAGGGCCGGCTTCTCGGGCAGGTTCTCGATCCGCTCGGTGATCTGGAGGAGCGTCGCCTGGATCTGCGCGATCTCGTCGCCCATGCTGCCGGTCGTGTCGATCACGAAGAGGACGTCGAGGGCGGTCTTCCCGTCGCGCTTCTGGCCGGGGACGGCGAACGGGATCGGGTCGTCGGCGCCGTGCTTCTTCCGCTTCATCTCGTGCACCGCCCGGGCGTCGCCGTAGACGAGCGAGATCGTGAAGTCGGTCTTGCCCTCGGCCGCCGCGACGGTCCGCGGGAAGAACGGCATCGTGCCGTCCGAGGTGGTCGTCCCCTGCCACAGCAGCGTGTCGTCGGCCGCGATCGCGACCTGGCAGTTCGGGAGCGGCCGCCCGTCCTCGTCGGCGATCGCGAGGATGTAGCGCTCGGTGATGTCGAGCGGATCGGTGAGCTGGGCGAGGTCGGGGTACTGCTCCTGGAGCCTCTGGCGATACGCGAGGTACTCGTCGAACGCCTCGTTGTCGTCGGTCTCGCCCGCGCGGAGGGGCGCGGTGACCGCCTGGGCCTTCGTCTTCTCGAGCGAGTCGCGACCACCGCGTTCCCGCTCCTCGGAGAGGCGACGCAGCGGCGCGCCGTCGGTCGGCATCGGCTCGGCGCCGGCCGTCGGATCGGCCATCGGTCGCGGCGAGCGCGCCGGCGCGAGCCCCTCGTCGCCGCCGTCCCAGCCGCCGCTCTCGTCGTCGGCCTCCGCGAGCGCCATCCCCGGGGCGGCTCCGCCGCCGCCGCCGATGCCGCCTCTCGAGCTGCCCGCCTCGCCGCCGAAGGCCCGATTCGACCGGTCGCCGCCGGCGCGCTTGTGCGTCCGGACCTGGAACCCGCCCGACTCGGAGACCGCGTAGGTCTCCTCGGCGCGAGCGAGGAGCTCGCCGTCCTCCCGGGCTTCGCCCTTCGGGAAGACCTTGGCCGCGTCGGAGACCCGATCGCCGCCCGAACCGCCGGTGCCCGCCGGGCCGTCGTCGGGGGTGGTCGAGCTGCCCCAGCAGCCGACGATCGCGACGAGCGATCCGGCGCCGAGGGCGGTCAGGGCGGTCAGGGTGGTCAGGGTGCGATTCGACATGGCGGAGTCTCCCGAGGGCCTGGGTGAACGAATCGTTGGACCCCTTGCGCGGCCGCTCGGTTCCTCGCGCTGCAAGCTCGACGTCGGTGAGTCTCAAGCGGCTCGAAATGAACGGGTTACACGGTCTCCGATGCGCCGGTTGGTCCGGCGTGGCGACCCTCGCACCTCGGCGGTAGACTCCCGGCCGTCATCGGTTCGAAGATGTCGCCGCCTGGTGCGTCGGAGAACGAGGGACTTCGCCCGCCCTGGAGCGTCGCTCCGCAGGGCTCCATGACATCGAGGGTCATCATGCGCCAGATCCACTTCTTCGCCGCGGGCGTCAGCGCGCTCGCGCTCACGATCGGTCTCGTCGGCGTCTCCCACGCGGGGAACGACGACCCCGGCGGCAAGCCGCGGAACTTCGACAAGTCGATCGGAGCCGCCGTCGGCTACGGCATCTGGAAGGAGGCCGACGGTTACTGGTATCTCTGCTGGACGGCCGACGGGTCGAGCCACGAGTTCAACGGGAAGATCAACGCGCAGGGCGCGGGCAAGATCGAGGTCCTCGAGAGCTTCGACGGTGGCGCGCTCCCCGGCTGGGTCAACTTCGGCGCCGCCAAGCAGGCGTTCATCTTCAAGACCTCGGGCGACCGCCTCGGCGGTCTCCGCTTCAAGCTGAGCGGGCGCCCTGGCGCGCTCACCTTCAACCTCAACATTGACGGCAAGGTCGCCAAGGGTCAGGTCCGGGTTGGCGAGCTCGGCTTCCGGCCGAAGGCGATCCCGCACATCATCCGTCAGCCCGAGACCTTCCGGGGCAAGGGCGAGGGCGGCTCGGCCACGGGCGGCGGCGGCGGCGAGGCGACGCCCGCGGCGCCGATCAAGCCGGCGCGGCCCAAGCCGCCGGCGCCGGCGGCGCGTCCCCAGGCGCCGGTCGCCGAGGGCCCGGCCGGCCGCCCGACCAGCTTCCCCGGCGACGATGGCCGGCGGGCGAGCTACCACGTCTGGAAGGGCGAGGGCGACTGGTGGTACCTGATGTGGACCGGCGACAAGCGCAACGACCATCGCTTCAACGCCAAGGTGGTCGTCCAGGGCAACGGGAAGTTCACCCAGGTCGTCCGCCACGACGGGGCCGCCCGTCCGAGGTTCGTCAACGTCGGCGCGGCGATGAAGGCGTTCAACTTCAACACCCCGACCAAGGCGACCGGCGGCGTCCGGTTCAAGCTCGAGGGCAGCCCGTCCGCCCTCGTCTTCAACCTCGTCATGGACGGCAGCACGGCCGAGAAGCACACCCGTGTCGGCCAGAAGGGCGAGGCGCCGAGGGGGATGCCGCTCTCGATCAAGGACCCGCAGTCGATTCACGGCTGCGAGTGATCTGATCCGAGTCTCTCCCGCGCTCCCGCAGGGGGCGAGTCCTCTGGGCTGGGGGCCCCTTCACTCAGGCCGATGAAGAGATGAAACCACGGAGGCACGGAGGCACGGAGGAGATTCGGATGCCGCCACGTCGCGGATCGATCCCGCCGCTCCTTCTCTCGGTTCCCGTCGTCCTCGCATGACCGAGGGGGAGCCATCTCTGGAGCCGGTCGGTTCGTGCGAGCCGGGATACGGCGCACCCGAAGCTCCTCCGTGCCTCCGTGTCTCGGTGGTTCCATCCTCGTCGCGAAGCGACATCACCAACCCCGTAGGCGCTCCCCGCGCGTCTCCGTGAATTCTCCGTGTCCTCGGTGTCTCCGTGGTGACATCTGCTCGCCGATGGCGAGCCACCGCTAGTACAGGCGTCGCTTCTTCTCCTTCGTCGCCGGCGCGGGAGCACTCCCGCCCTCGTCCTCCGGCCACGGCGGCGGGATCGCGCCGGGGTGCCGGCGCGCCGCCTGGAAGAGGAACGTCACGTTCCGGCGGAAGAAGGCCTGCGGGTTGGGGATGACGTCGATCGTCCCCGCCTCGATGACCTTTCGCAGCGTCGCGAGCATGTCCTCGGCGTTCGCGCGCTCCTCGGGCGTGAGGTGCTCGCTCTTCAGCATCCCCTCCAGGATCACCGTCGCGTCGCGCCCGGTCTGCGCGTCCATCGGCGGCGGCCCCTCGTAGGCGAACCGCTCGCTCGTGTTGCCGACGAGCAGCATCGAGCGCGTGATGTAGCGGACGTCGTCGAGGAGCACCCCGTAGTCGATCGTCTCGGCGTCGTCCTCGGGCGTGTGGTAGAAGCTGAAGCCCGGGTTGTTGAACCACATCGCCGGGATCTTCTTCCGGTGGAAGCGGTCCTGATCGCTCGCGAAGATCGGGATGATCCCGCGGTGGACGAAGGCGACGTCCTGCTTCGCGAACGCCGTCGTCTGCCGCCAGAGCTTCAGGAGCGCCGGGCTCCGCTCGAGCCCGCTGATCACGATCGCGTCGTAGTCGGGCAGGATCGGCCGCCCGAGCGGGTCGGCCGAGATCCCGAGGACGACGTCCGCCAGCGGCCAGGTCGGGTCCTCGAGCCACGCCCGGGCGCCGCGCAGCCCGCCCTCCTCGCCGTCGGTGATCAGGAACAGGATCGACCGCTTCGGCGCCGCGCCGTGCTCCTTCAGGACGCGCGCGCTCTCGATGCAGGCGACCGCGCCGGTCGCGTTGTCGAACGCGCCGTTGAAGACCTTGCCGGTCCGGCTGACCCCGAGGTGGTCGTAGTGGCCCATGAAGACGATGACCTCCTTGGCGAGCTCGGGGTCGCTTCCGCGGAGGAGCCCGGCGACGTTCCAGCCGGTGTCGTTGGCGTGCGGGACGACCTTGCCGTCCTCGTCGAGCTGGAACTTCCCGCGAAGCGAGGCGTCGCGGAAGGTGTGAAAGTAGCTCCCGTCCTGCCCGGCCGGCTCGAGGCCGATCTCGGCCATGAGGTCGCGGAGGTACTCGCGCGCCTTCGTGTGGCCGGGCGATCCGGGGATCCGGCCGCCGAGCTCGTCGGCGGCGAGGAAGTCGACCATCGTCTTCATCCGGCGCGCGGAGATCGCGGCGATGGCCGCCTCCTCCGACGCCGAGAAGCGGTGCCCGGGGTCGGCCGCGGCGACGAGGAGAGTCGCGCCCGATGCGGAGAAGGCGAGGGCGATGGTGGCGGCGAGCCCGCCGATGGCGAGCGAGCTGAGGATGGCGCGTCGGTTCATCGTCGTTCCTCGGCCTGGCGTTGGCCTGCTTGCTATCTCTGCTTCCGCTCGTAGCGGTAGTAGGTTTCGAGAGTGAGGGCGTTGATCGCGGTCGCGTAGACGCGACCGCCGGCGATGCACCACTCGCCGTCCGGGTCCCACGAGCCCTTCGCGTCGCCCTCCATCCGCTGCTTGTCGAGGAGCGCGGCGAGGAGGGCGTCGTTCCACTCGCGCCACGGGGCGCCGCCCAGCTGGAACATCGCGAGGGTGCCGTAGTGCCAGTAGTAGAAGTTGACGAGCCGCGTCTCGTCCGGCGTCGGCCAGCTCGGCGGGGACGCGGCGATGATGCGGGCGCCCTTCTTGCAGACGTCCTCCGTCTTGCCCTGACCGATGATGAGGACGCGCCCGAAGATCGCCGCCGCCGTGTTCACCGGCGTCCCGTCGAACTTGCCCTTCGTCGCGGGGATGTAGGAGGAGCCGCCGCCGGGCGTCTGGTAGCCGGTCGAGCCGTTGGTCGCCGTCGCCCGATCGAGCCAGCTCCGGGCGCCGTCGAACGCCTCGCTCGGGACGTCGAACCCGGCGTTCCGTGCGGCGTGGAGAGCGGTCAGCATGGCGACGGTCACGCCGGTGTCGTTGCGTCCGGGCTTGACGCCGTACTTCCATCCCTGACCGGGATTCTGCGCGATGATGCAGAAGTCGACCGCCTTCTGGGCCGCGCTCTTCACGCTGAAGTCCTTGCTCAACGCGTAGGCTTCGCACAGGGCGGCGGTCGCGAAGGCGTGGCCGTAGATCGTCTCCCCGTCGATGAAGCCGATCGATCCGTCGGCCTTCTGCTGGCTCTTGAGCCACTTGACCCCTCGATGGATCGACCTCTTGAAGGCGCCGAAGCGGTGGGTCTGCCCGTTGGCGAGGAACGCGAGGAGCGCCAGGCCGGTGAGGCCGGCGTCGTGGCGCAGATCGCCCGCCTCGCTGGCGTCGGCGCCGCCGCCGGCGGCGCACGGCTCGCCGGCGCACTGGTCCTTCCAGCCGTCGGCGTCCCAGCGGCCATCGGGGCTCTGGTGACGCTCGAGCCAGCGGAGGGCTGCGTGGACCGATGCCTCGGTCCCCTCGCTCCCGCCCTCCCGGGCGAGCCCTTCCTTGCGCCAGCGCTGGCCGAGGGGGCCGGATGTCGCGTCGTTGGTGATCTTGGGCGTCGGGAGGAGCTCCCGCGGATCGACGTCGTCCGGGACCATCGGCTGGAGGACGTTCCACGGCCCGTCGAGGGCGACATCGGCGATCCCGGCCCGGGCGGCCGCGGCGAGCGCGCGACCGACGTGCCGGTCAGGCACGTGGGGGCGCGCGCCGACGATGATCGGAACGCCGCGCGGCGAGCCGCCGCGGTAGCCGTCCCGGAACGACACCAGGTCCTCCTGGAGGAGCGCCCAGTCGGGCTCGCCATCGACGTCCGGGTAGACCTTCGTGCCGACCTTCAGGATGACGACGCCCGACGCCGGATCGTCGGTCGGGCGGAGGGTGTCCGGGTCGTACCAGAGGAGCTTCACGAGGATCGTGTTCAGGTCGATCTCGGGGACCCCGTCCGCGCCGAGCGTCGGCCGTCGCTCGGGGTGCGGGTTCTCGAGGGCGCGGAGCGCCCCGGCGAGGGCCGTCAGGACGTCCAGGTTGCCGTCCTCGTGCTCGGGATGCGCGATCGCGATCTCGAGCGGCGGGCGGCCCTCGCCGTCGAGCTCGGTCGGGTCGGCGCCATCGGCGAGGAGGCCCGCGACGCCGGCCGCGTCGCCGGCGGCGGCCGCCTCGGCGAGCGACACCGGGATCGTCACGGTCGCCGGGCCGCCGTTCTCGGCCGGGCTCTCGCCCGGCGTCGTTCTCGGCGCCGGGCAACCGCCGCAGAGACCGACCAGCGCGACGAGCGGGATCGCGACGAGGGCGGACGACGAGAGGCGGGGCGCGGACACGGCGGACTCCTTCGATGGCGTCGACGGCTCGGCGTGGCGGAAGACGAAGAGGCTGACGTCCGGTTCGCTCGCCGTGGCTCCAGGGGTCGAGGTCGCGGCGAGATCGCGGCGATGACGGCGATGGCCGTCTCGTGCGACCAGGCGCCGCGGCGTCGTTACTTCTGCCTCCGCTCGAATCGGTAGTAGGTCTCGAGGGTGAGGGCGTTGATCGCGGTCGCGTAGACGCGGCCGCCGGCGATGCACCACTCGCCGACCGGGTCCCACGCGCCCTTCGCGCACCCCTCCATCCGCTGCTTGTCGACGAGGGCGGCGAGGAGCGCGTCGTTCCACTCGCGCCACTTCGCGCCGCCCATCTGGAACATCGCGAGGGTGCCGTAGTACCAGTAGTAGAAGTTGACCTTGCTCGTCTCGCCGGCCGATGGCCAGCTCGGCGGGTTCGAGGCGATCACGTTGACGCCTCGTCTGCAGATGTCCTCTTGCTTCGGCTGCCCGAGGATGAGGAGGCGCGCGAAGATGGCGGCGCCCGTGTTGACGGGCGTCTCGTCGAACTTGCCCTTCGTCGCCGGGATGTAGGAGGAGCCGCCGCCGGGGGTCTGGTAGCCGGTCGCGCCGGTGGTCGAGGTCGCCCGGTCGAGCCAGTTGCGTCCGCCGTCGAGCGACTCGGACGGGACGTTCAGCTTGCCCGTCTTGGCTGCGTGGAGGGCGGACAGCATGGCGACGGTCACGCCGGTGTCGTTGCGACCGGTCTTGACGCCGTACTTCCAGCCCATGCCCGGATTCTGGGCGATCAGGCAGAAGTCGACCGCCTTCTGCGCGAACTTCTTGAGGGTGAAGTCCCGGCTCACGGCGTAGGCCTCGCAGAGGGCCGCGGTCGCGAAGGCGTGGTTGTAGATCGTCTCGCCCTCGGTGAACCCGATCGATCCGTCGGCCTTCTGCTGCCGCTTCAGCCAGGTCAGGGCGCGGTGGACCGTCTTCTTGAACTCGCCGAAGCGGTGGGTCTTCCCGTTGCCGAGGAAGGCGAGGAGCGAGAGGGCCGTGACGCCCTCGTCGTAGCGACCGTCGCCCGCCTCGACCGCCGCGGCGCCGTCGGCCGCCGCGCACGCCTCGTCGGCGCAGTGGTCGCGCCAGCCGTCCGCATCCCAGCGACCGTCGGGGCTCTGGTGGCGCTTCAGCCAGCGGAGCGCCGCGTCGGTGGCGGACTCGGTCCCCTCGCTGCCGCCCTCCCGGGCGAGCGGGACCTTGCCCCAGCGCTGGCCGAACGCGCCGGCCGCCCCGCCGCCGACCCCGTAGGCGTCGACGACCTTGCCGTGCTTCTCGCCGTCGACGATCACGTCGTCGCCGTCGATCACGACCTCCTCCTCGAGGATGCTGATCGGATCCTCGACGATCTCCTCCTCCCACGGCTGCCGGGCAAGGGTGACATCGGAGACCCGGGCGCGGGCGGCGGCGGCGAGAGCTCGCCCGACGTGGGCGTCCGAGACCTGCTCGCGCGCGTCGACCATGACGGGGAGGCCGCGCGGCGAGCCGCCTCGGAACTGGTCGCGGAACGCCACGAGGTCCTGGTGGAGGAGCTCCCAGTCGGGCTCGCCGTCGAGGTCCGGGTAGACCTTCGTTCCGATCTTCAGGATCACGACGCCGCGCTCGGGGTCCTCGGTCGGCCGGAGGGTGTCGGGATCGTACCAGAGCAGCTTGACCCGGATCTGGTTCAGGTCGATCTCGGGCGTTCCGCCCGCCCGCTCGGGGTGAGGATCCTCGAGGGCGCGGAGCGCCCCGGCGAGGGCCGTGAGGACGGCGAGGTTGCCTTCCTCGTGCTCTGGATGCGCGAGCGCATGATCGAGGGGCGTGCGGCCCTCGGCGTCGAGCTCGGTCGGGTCGGCGCCGCCGGCGAGGAGCGCCGCCACGCCGGGGCCGTTGCCGGCGGCCGCTCCGGCGGCGAGCGACTCCGGGAGCGTCACGATCCCTTGAGTCGGCGCCGCGGCGCCCGGAGACGCGTTGCCTCCGGGCGTCGGCTTCGGAGCCGGGCAGCCGCTGGCGAGCGCGGCGACGGCGACCAGGACGACGGTCGCAGGCAGGGCGGAGAGCGAGGTGCGGAGCGTGGACACGGCGGTCTCCTTCGATCGTGGGCGCGGCGTGGTCGGCGGGAGGCGAGGTTACCGCAGTCACCCGCGGGACGCGAGGCGGGTTCCGTCCGACCGCTCAGTCGGCCGTGGAATCCCCGAGGAGCCAGTCCCGGAGCACCCCCGAGCCGTCGGTCGGGTCGAAGTACTCCGCCTGGAGGCACGCCCAGAGGGCGCGGCGCTCCGCCGGCGTCAGGTCCGAGTCGGGCGGCATCAGGCCGCGCTCGACGTAGACCTTCGCGATCGGCATCCGCTCCTCGCTCACCGGGTGGAAGAGGCCGAGGTCTTGATCGCTCGCGACGGCCTGGGGGAAGTTGTGGCGCCCGACGAGCTCGCCGTCGTGGCAGCTCGAGCAGTCCATCGCCTCCCGGATCCGCGCGAGCGACGCGTCGTCGACGGTCGCGCCGCACCAGCGCCGCAGGAGCGCGTCGGGCCGCGCCCGGCCGACCGGGCCGAGGGCGGGGCCGAAGCCGGCGGGGTCGAAGAGGCCGCCGGCGTCGGGCGATCCCGTCTCGGCGATGAGCGCGTTCAGGCGCGCCGGCACCTCGCCGCGACCCTCGAGCTTCGGGACGAGGCGGCCCGCGTCGTCGAGGTCGTACTCCTCGTCGGGGTGGATCGGCAGGACCGGGATCTTGTGGCAGTCGAAGCAGCGGTTGGTCCCGTTTCCATCGTCGAGGCGGGTGCCGAGGCGGATCGTCCCGTCGTCCTCGTAGACGCGCCACCAGTCGACGAGGACCGCCTCGCGCGACCCGGCCGCCTCGGGCGGGCCGACGAGGGCGACGACCGAGACGCTGTGCATCGTGAGCGCCTCGTCCATCCCCGGGGTGAGGATGCCGAACTGGATCCACTGCTCCGGGTCGCCCGGGACGTGCACGAAGAAGCGGCCGTGGGTCGTCCGGTCGGGCGTCCGGATGAACGCCGAGCGGTAGAGGAGGACGGTGAAGCGCGCCGCCTCGGGCAGCGTCGCGTTGTGGGCGTCGATGAGCGCGACGGCCTCGGCGTAGCGGGCCGGGTCGCTCACCGCGCGCAGGAACGGCTGGCTCCGCAGCAGTGGCGGGAAGGTGGCCGCGCGGCGCACCCGCGCGAGGTAGTCGGCGTCGGGGATCGAGAGGCCGCCCTCGTGCGCCGGGTCGCTCGTCCAACGGACCGCCGCGGCGAAGCGACGGAGGTTCGCGAGGCGGGCGCCGATCGGCGTCGCCGGGTCGAGCCGGCCCGGGTGGCGCTCCTCGATCCGGGCGAACGTCGCGTGGAGCGTGGCGGCGCGCGCCGCCACGGCGGCGACCTCGAAGAGCTCGCCTCGCGCGCGGACGGTCGTCGTGAGGAGGTCGGCGACGCGGTCCTCGGCCCAGCCTCGCCACGCGGCGGCGTCGCCGGGGCACGGCGCCTCGCAGGGACAGCTCGCCGCGGCCGAGGCCGCGGCCTCGGGGTCCGCCGCGCCCGTCGTCAGGCACGCGGGCACGGCGAGGGCGGCCGCGCCGGCCAGCGCGACGACCAGCACGAGGCGCGATCGCAGCGGCGCGAGAGGCATCGGTCAGTCGGGCACCGTCTCGCGCTCGCCGAAGCCGGCCGTCGTCGTCAGCGCGCCGCTCTGCACGAAGCGCCGCCCCGACGCGGTCTGCCGGCCGCGCGCCTCCCACCAGGTGCGGGCCCGCTCCTGCGTCCAGGGATCGCGGAGCGTCAGTCCATCGAGCAGCCGGGCGAGCTCGAGGGCGTTCGCCGGCCGGTCGGCGGGCGACTTCCGCAGGCAGGCGAGGACGATCTCGTCGAGCGCCTCGGGGATCGGGCGAGGCGCGCGGCGCGACGGCGGGTCGGGCTCGCGGTGCAGATGCGCGACGAGCGCGCCGACGGTGTCGGGGGCGTCGAAGACGAGCTCCCCGGTGAGGAGCCAGAACGCGACACAGCCGAGCGAGTAGAGGTCGGCCCGTCCGTCGACGCGCCTCCGCCCGCCCGCCACCTCGGGGGACGCGTAGGCGCTCGTCCCGACGAAGGCGCCGTCCTCGGTGAGGCGAGGGTTCAAGGGCCGGTCGCCGGGGTCGCTGGTCGGGGGCTCGCTCTCGGCTCGAGCCGTCGCGACGGCGTTCGCTCCGGACTCCTCGCGGCCGTGCGTCTCGGTGACGAGGCCGAAGTCGAGCACCTTCACGTAGTCCCACTCCAGCCCGATCCGGCAGACCTGGATGTTCGCCGGCTTCACGTCGCGATGGACCAGGCCGGCGTCGTGCGCCTCGGCGAGCGACTCGCACGTCTGCCGGATGATGTGGACGACGCGCTCGGGCGGCAGCGGCCCTTCGCGCTCGACGAGGCGCTCGAGGTCGACCCCCTCGAGCAGCTCCATCACGTAGAAGAGCGCCCCGTCCTCGGTCACGCCGTAGTCGTAGAGGTCGACGGTGTGGGGGCACCGCAGCGCCGCCGTCGTCTTCGCCTCGCGGACGAAGCGGACGTTCGCGCTCGCGGCGATCCGGATCCGATCGGGGCGGATCACCTTGATCGCCGCGGGGCGGGCGAGGAGGGCGTGCTCGGCGCGCCACACCTCGCCCATCCCGCCCGAGCCGAGGCGCTCGACGAGCTGGTAGCTCCCGAAGCGGCGGAGCTTCCGCTCGGCGCTGCTCAACGACGTGCTGAGGGTGTGGACGATGTAGGTCGGCGCGATCGCGAGGATGACCGTGAGGCCGATCGACATCGAGAGGAAGAAGATCGTGTTCGTCGGCGGCGCCGGCGCGCCCGAGGCGAGGAGGACGCCGAGCCCGAGGGGGAGGGTCAACGCCGACGCGATCGTCGCCATGATGCTCTTCTTGAGCTCGCACGGGACGATGATCGGGTAGAGGACGATCCACATCCCGAGCCACGGGACGCGCGTCATGCCGGTCGGCCAGTCCTCCGCGTTGAAGAAGGCCATCAGCGAGAAGCCGAACGCGCCGAGGATCTCGTAGCCGAGGCCGATGTCGAGCAGCCGCTTCGGGTCGATGCGCCGGTTGCGCGAGAGGACGAAGACGCCGATCGAGATGACGAGGAGCGAGGCCATCGTGATTCGAACGACCTTGAGGTCCCCCGGATCACGGTAGTGGACGACGTAGGCCGCGAAGTAGAAGACGGCGAGCGAGACGACGCAGCCGATGCCGAGGAGCAGGCTCATGAGCCCGAGGCGTCGGCCCGCGTCGCGAAGCAGCGTCGCCGAGACGGCGGAGCTGCCCGTGCTCGAGGGCGCCGAGGCCGACGCGGCGGCGCGCCCGCGGAGGAGGCCGAGGCGACGGCCGAGCGAGCGGGGCGCGGCGGAGTCGTCGTTCCTCGGGTCGGGCGCGGCCATATCGCTCGACGTTACTCCTTGTCACGCCACCGATGCCACCGTCGGGGCCGGCCGTCGTCGGCGCCGACCGGATCGTCTTGACCGACGTGGGTGTTTTGGGTAATGTTCGGCCTCTCATCCACCCACTCTCGGAGCGACCCCGTGACGATCGAAGACGCTCGCCGCATCTTGGAAGAACGATTCGGGTTCAGCCAGTTCCGCTCGGGGCAGGAGGCGGTGATCGAGTGCCTCCTCGGTGGACGCTCGGCGGCGGCCGTCTTCCCGACCGGAGGTGGGAAGTCGCTCTGCTACCAGCTCCCCGCGCTGCTCCTGCCGGGGGTCACCCTCGTCGTCTCTCCTCTCATTGCATTGATGAAGGATCAGATCGACGCGCTCGCGGCGCGCGGCGTCGAGGCGCGTCGCCTCGACTCGTCGCTGACGGCCGACGAGTACGGCCGCGTTATGAGCGAGGTGCGGAGCGGCGCGGCCAAGATCCTCTACGTGGCTCCGGAGCGGTTCCACAACGAGCGGTTCCGGGATGCGATCGGGCAGATGCGCATCTCGCTCTTCGCCGTCGACGAGGCGCACTGCATCTCGGAGTGGGGACACAACTTCCGCCCCGACTACCTCAAGCTGGCGCGGATCGCGCGGGAGCTGAAGGCCGAGCGGATCCTCGCCCTGACCGCGACGGCGACCGAGAAGGTGCTCGCCGACGTCTGCCGCGAGTTCGCGATCGAGCCCGACGCGTCCGTCCGGACCGGCTTCCATCGCGAGAACCTGACGCTCCTCACCACGGCGGTCGAGGACGGGCGCCGGGTCGATCTGCTCCTGCAGCGCCTGCGGAGCCGGCCGCGCGGCGCGACGATCGTCTACGTCACGCTCCAGCGGACCGCCGAGGAGCTCGCGGCGCGGCTGTCGGGCGAGGGCTTCCCGGCCCGCGCCTACCACGCCGGCCTCGGCGATGAGCGGCGGGCGGCGGTGCAGGAGTGGTTCATGACTCCGCGGCCATCGGACGCCGCCGAGGCGGACGCGCCGATCGTCGTGGCGACGATCGCCTTCGGGATGGGCGTCGACAAGGCCGACATCCGGGCCGTCTACCACCTCGACCCGCCCAAGAGCCTCGAGAGCTACAGCCAGGAGATCGGGCGGGCCGGCCGCGACGGGAAGCCGTCGGTCTGCGAGCTGCTCGTGAGCGGCGCGAGCTGGAACGTGCTCGAGGGGTTCGTCTACGGCGACACGCCCGAGCCCGACGCCGTCCGCTCGCTCGTCCACGATGTCCTCGCGCCCGAGCGGGGCGACCCGATCAAGGTGAGTCAGTACGAGCTCTCGAGCGAGCACGACGTCCGGATGCTGGTGGTGAAGACGCTCCTCACCTACCTCGAGCTCGATGGGCACCTCGAGGCGGGGACGCCCTACTTCGAGACGTTCAAGTTTCGCGCCCTGACCGACTCCGAGGACGAGCTGTTCGCCGCCTTCGACGAGGATCGCGCCGCGTTCCTCCGCGGCGTCTTCGCGGCGAGCAAGCGCGGCCGGAGCTGGCTCACGATCGACGTCGAGGAGGTCGCCACCAGCCTCGGCGAGGATCGGCGCCGCATCCTCCGGGCGTTCGACTACCTCGAGGGCAAGGGCATGCTCGAGGTGAAGCCGCAGGGCATCCGCCATCGCTACCACCGGCGGGGCGACCCGGGCGACCTCGACGAGCTCGCCCGGTCGCTCCACGCACGCCTTCGCCGGCGCGAGTCGAGCGAGATCGCTCGCCTCGAGCAGGTCCGCGAGCTCGTCGCGATGGAGGGCTGCCGCACCTCGGCCCTCGGCGCGCACTTCGGCGAGCCGTTGGAAGACCCGTGCGACCGTTGCACCCACTGTCTCGCCGACGAGCGGCCGGTCGGCGACGGGATGCTCGAGGCGCAGCGGATCCTCGCGCGGCCGAGCCCGGCGATCGACGAGAACCTCTGGGAGCGCGCCCGCGAGCTCCGCGACGCGCATCGCGACGTCCTCGGCTCGGCGCGGGCGCTGACGCGGCTGCTGTGCGGGGTCACCTCGCCGAAGCTGACCCGGGCGCGCATCACCCGCGAGGGCGAGGGCAAGGCGCTCTTCGGGGCGCTCAGCCACGTCCCGTTCGCCGACGTCCTCGCTCACGCCGATGGGCGCGCCGTCGCCCACGGCGGCTGAGCGGCGCGCGCGAGGCTCCGCGATGCCGCCGCTCCTCTCGCTCCGGGACGTGACCCTCGGCTTCGGCGGGCCGCCGCTCCTCGACGCGGTCTCCCTCGACATCGATGACGGCGACCGGGTCTGCCTCCTCGGCCGCAACGGCGTCGGCAAGTCGACCCTGATGCGGCTCATCGCGGGCGAGCACGAGCCGGAGTCGGGCGAGGTCGCCCTGCTGAAGCCGGGCATGCTCGTGGCGCGGCTCATCCAGGAGGTGCCGGCCGATCTCGCCGGCTGTAACTTCCGGATCGTCGCGGGCGGGCTCGGCGCCGCGGGCGAGCTCCTCGGCGAGCTCCACGACCTCGGCCTCGCCCCCGACGCGCCGGACGCCGGCGCGCGGATCGCGGCGCTCGAGCAGCGGGCGACCGAGGAGGACCTGTGGGCGCTCCAGCGCCCGATCGAGAAGGCGCTCGCGCGCCTCGACCTCGACCCCGACGTGGAGAGCTCGACCCAGTCCTCGGGCCTGAAGCGGCGCGTCCTGTTCGCCCGGGCGATCGTGCGCGAGCCGGACCTGCTCCTGCTCGACGAGCCGACGAACCATCTCGACATCACCTCGATCGGGCGGCTCGAGGAGCTCGTCGTCGGGCTCGGCGCGACGCTGCTGTTCACGACCCACGACCGGACGTTCCTCCGGCGCCTGGCGACGCGGATCGCCGACCTCGACCGCGGGAAGATCCAGGTCTACGACTGCGGCTACGCGACGTTCCTCGAGCGGAAGCAGGCCCGGCTCGACGTCGAGGCGAAGGCGGACGCCGCGTTCGACAAGAAGCTCGCCGAGGAGGAGGTCTGGATCCGCAAGGGCGTGCGCGAGCGACGGACGCGGAACGAGGGGCGCGTCCGCGAGCTGATGAAGATGCGCGAGGAGCGGCGCGATCGGCGGAGCAAGGTCGGCGTCGCGAAGCTCGAGGTGCAGGAGGCGGAGCGCTCGGGGCGCGTCGTCATCGAGGCGAAGGGCGTCGGCTTCGGGTGGGAGGCGGACGCGCCGGTCGTGAGCGGCCTCTCGAGCCTGATCCTGCGGGGCGACCGGATCGGGATCATCGGCCCGAACGGGTCGGGCAAGACGACGCTTCTCCGCCTGCTCCTCAAGCAGCTCGAGCCCGACGCCGGGACCGTCCGGCACGGGACGAACCTCGAGGTCGCCTACTTCGATCAGCTCCGGGAGACGCTCGACGAGAGCAAGTCGGTCGCCGACAACGTCACCGGCGGCGGCGACTACGTGAGCGTCGGCGGGGCGAAGCGGCACATCGTCGGTTACCTCGGCGACTTCCTGTTCACCGGGGAGCGCGTCCGCGCCCCGATCGACCGGCTGTCCGGCGGCGAGCGCAACCGGCTCCTCCTGGCCCGGCTCTTCACCCGCCCGAGCAACGTCCTCGTCCTCGACGAGCCGACGAACGACCTCGACCTCGAGACGATGGAGCTGCTCGAGGAGCGGCTCCTCGCCTACGCGGGGACGGTGCTGCTCGTCAGCCACGACCGGGCGTTCCTCGACGGGGTCGTGACGAGCACGATGGTGCTCGAGGGGGACGGCCGGGTCGGCGAGTACGTCGGCGGCTACGAGGACTGGCTCCGTCAGCGGCCTCCGCCGCCCGAGGTCGCGACGAAGTCCAAGGCGAAGCCGACCGCGAAGGTCTCGACGGACGCGGCGAAGCCGCGGAAGATCACGTTCAAGGAGCAGAAGGAGCTCGACGCGCTGCCGGCGCGGATCGAGGAGCTCGAGGCGAGGCAGGCCGAGCTGTACGAGCGGATGGCCGACCCCGAGCTCCTCCGCGATGGCGCGGCGGTGGTCGAGGCGAAGGACGAGCTCGCCCGGGTCGTCGAGGAGCTGGCGACCGTCTACGCGCGCTGGGAAGAGCTCGAGGGGCTCCGGTCGGGATGAGAACGATCGAGAACGGGAGACGCGAACCGATGACGACGAAGACGATGGCCCCGTACCTGGTGGCGACCGCTCTGGGGACGATGGCGCTCGGTCTGGCCGGCTGCCCCGGCGGCGAGGGCGGCGCGAGCGGAGACGGCGGCTCGGGCGGCGGGGCGGGGGCCGGCGATGAGGCACCCGGTGACCTCGTCCGGGGCGGCGCCCTCTACGACAAGTGGTGGGTCGTGCTCGAGAAGCCCGCGCCCGACGGCGACCATCCTCTCTGGGCCGAGCGCCCCGACACCGAGTCGAACGCCCGGACCGGAAAGGACACCTGGCGCTGCAAGGAGTGCCACGGCTGGGACTACGCGGGCGCCGTCGGCGCCTACGCGAGCGGCAGCCACAAGACCGGGATCGCCGGCGTCCTCGACGCCGCCGGCAAGGACGCCGCGGAGCTCGAGAAGGCGATCCTCGAGGGGCACGGCTACGGCGCGGCGGGCCTCTCGAAGACCGACGCGGCCGACCTCGTTGCGTTCCTGAAGGGCGGCCTCTCGGTGACGGCCGAGGTCGTCGCCGCCGACAAGTCGTTCATCGGCGGGACGGCGGCCGACGGCGAGGCCCACTTCGCGAAGGCGATCGGAGAGGCGAAGGCGTGCGCCGAGTGTCACGGCGCCGACGGCCTCGAGAGCCCGGCCGGCGAGGAAGGCTACGAGGACTTCCCCGGCCTGGTGGCGAGGAAGAACCCGTGGGAGCTGCTCCACAAGATCCGCTTCGGACAGCCCGGCACCGAGATGCCCGCGCACGCGAAGAACCTCGACGCGAAGCAGCTCGCCGACCTCGGCGCCTACCTCCAGACGCTGCCCGACGGACCGGCCGGCGACTGACGGGCCGATCAGCGACCGGCAGAGCCGATCAGCGGGTCGAGGCCCCTCGCGAGAGGAGCCGGCCGATCGGCTCGCCCCACTCTCGCTCGCTCGCCTCGTCGTGGAGACGGAAGAACTCGGGCGCCTCGGGGTGGGACCAGTCGACGAGCTCGCCATCGACGAGGCGCACCCAGTAGACGGGCCCGGCGGCGGGCATCTCCTTTTCCTCGCCGCCGGGGGCGCACGAGCGATCGCCGCAACGCTTGATGAACGTGCGCGTGCGTCCGCCGCCGTCGGGGTTCCCGGCGGGGCCGAAGAGGTGCGCCGGCTCGGTGGACTCGAGGGCCCGCGCGAGCGCATCGGTGAGCGCGCTCTGGGCGTCGTCGAGCTCGTGCGATGCCGCCCAGTCGAGGTACGCCCGGGCCGCGAAGAGGTCGTGCGGGTCGGCCTGGATCTCGCCCTCGACCACCTCGAAGCTGCCCAGGGCGCGCGATCCGCAGTGGGACGTCGTCCGGTCGCAGGCGCAGGCGAGCGGCGCCCACACGGAGAAGGGACCGTCTTCGAGCGGCGCGACATAGCTCAGCGCCGACAGGAACCCGATCAGAGCGCCGGAGGCCAGCCCGATCAGGGCGGGCTTGTGGATCGCGATCTTGCCACCTCGGAAGTGGCTGACGCTCCAGGCGAGCTGTCCGATGCCGGCGCCGACGGCGGCGGCGACTCCGACGATGACGAGCCGCTCCACGGGCGTGAGGCCGCCGAGCGCCGCCACGACGCCGATGAGCAGCCCGACCCCGAGCCCCACGAGCGGGGGCTTGTGGATCGCGATCTTCCGGCCGCGGAGATGGCTGACGCTCCAGGCGAGCTGTCCGATGCCGGCGCCGACCGACGCCGCGACTCCGACGATGATGAGCTTCTCCACGGGCTGCCTCCCTCTTCTCTCTTCAAAGAACGCGCGACCCAGCTTCGAGGGACTACGCAAGGGAGGATCCGGCCGCCGGAGGCTTCTACAAGCTCTCCAGCACGAGAAGGATGGCGTGCTCGCAACGGTCGTGCGTGCGCCGAGTCGTCCCGGCTGCCGGGACGGACCGGGGCGGAACGCCCCGCGACCCGACGACTGCTGGGAGGCTGTTGCAGAATGACGCGAGCGGCTCGTCGAGACAGCGTCGTGCAGGCCGAGGCGCGCGGCCGAGGGAACCCGTCTGGCGTTCGCGAGGCCGCGGAACGAAGGCCTGCGCGGCGATGTCCGGCGAGACGCCGCGAGTGAAGCGACG
>JAJDCQ010000064.1 GCA_029260755.1 Planctomycetota bacterium
CCAGAGGCTCGGTGCGAAGGGTCGTTGCGCCGCGCAACGGAGACGGCGGCGGGCCGCGGGCGACCGTGAGTGGATAGCATTCCGGACGCCACGCGCGCGGGAGGGACTCGTACTCTTGCCCCCGCGGGCTGGCTCGCAGCGGTGGGATCCGAGGTTCGGTCGCGGCGCCGACCGCGGATCGAACCTGGCCGGCTCGATGCGAGGCAGGGGGCGGCGACGGGTGGAGGACGAGGCGACTTGCTCCCGAGCTGATCTCGGGCCACTCACCCAAGGTCGAGGTAGCGGGCTCGGTAGTCGATGAGCTGCGGATCGTCGCTCCTCGACCATCAGGACCCGCCCATCGGGGCCGCCCAGCCTCGGCCGGCGGCCCAGGCGCTTCCGGCGGCTGGCTGGCCGGGGAACGGTGGGTCGTCGGGGCCGGCGACGTCTCCGGGGTTGCTCCGGATCACGCCGGTCTCGTCCATGTAGAACGAGAGGTTTCCGTCGCGGCCCCAGGACATGGGCTCGACGGTGAGCTCGTAGCCGGCGTCGTCCGGCTTCGGGCGGAGCTCGACGTAGTGCCCGGCGTAGGTGCGGGTGCCTCCGAGGCCGGGCGGGGACATGCCCCACCGGATGAGCTCGGAGATGCTCTTCGCCCAGTCCTGGCCGTCGCCCTCGGGGTCGCTGCTCTGGAACCAGCGCTGGTTGGCGTCGAGCTGGCGCATCATCTGGAGGATCTGGGTCGTCCGAGCGACCTCGTCGAACCCGTCGGACACGCCTTCGACCGTTCGCTTGGCCTCGAGCATCACGGTCAGGAGCGAGCCGATCACGCAGATGAAGCCGACGAGGAACGTCGCGCCGATCAGCCAGATCGGGGCGCCTCGCTTGCGCGCCATCGCCTCCTCGATACGGCGGTCGACGTCGTCTCGCTCGATCTCGGTGTCGGTCTCGCTCATCGCGGGCGCGTCAGCGGATGCCGGGGCCCCAGCGGGTTCCCGACGGGCGCTCGGCGCCCTGGGCGGCGTCGGTGCGGATCTGAGGCACGAACGAGCGGCCGCGCGCCTTGACCACCTTCCGCCAGCCCTTCTTCCACGCGCGGACGGCGCGCTGCTGGGTGTCGGCGTCGGTGCTCTGGGCGTCGTAGCCGAAGTCGCTCGGCAGGATCTCGCGGAAGAGGAAGCGCGCCGTCACGATCCGGCCGATCGTCGTCTCGGCTGCCTGACGGACGAACGGGTCGGCGTCGGTCAACATGTCGCTGAGCGGGTCGACCGCATCGAGGAGGCGAAGGATCGCGGCCGACTGGAGGGCGTCCTCGAGGAGGCCGGTGCTCGCGAACGGACCGGCGAGGGCGGCGAGGATCACGTCCTTGCCGCTGTCGTCGTCGCGCTCGGCGAGGGCTCGGGCGGCGGCCACGCGCACGATCCTCGGCGCCTCCCCGTCCCGGAGGAGGGCGCGGAGCCAGTCGTCCTGTTCGTGGGCGAGGAATCGACGGGCGAGCGCGATCGCGCGGCGGGCGACCTCCTCGTCCTCGCCGGCGGCGAGCTCGCGCAGCCGGGAGAGGCTCGCGTCGAGCTCGGCCCGGTCGATGATCGTGAGGATGGCGAGGGCGAGCTGCGTCTCGGTCTCGACCGTGATGAGCGGCTCGATCTGCCGCCAGCGCTCCCGGACGGGGCGGCGCGTCTCCGGCGTCGAGATCATCGACGAGACGAGCTGGGCGTTGGCGACCGAGGGGGCGGCGAGGAGCGCGTCGATGCGTTCCTTCAGGAGGTCGACCGTCGTCCTCGCGGCGCCGGGCGTCGGGGCGACGACGGCGGGCGTTCCTCCGGCGGCCGGTTGCGCCGGCGGAGGCGTCCGTTCGGTGGCGCTGCTGCCTTCGGGCGTGGGGCGGGCCGCGGGGGGGAGGCCGCCGAGGCGAGCCAGCTCCAGGAGCGCGGTTCGGTGCGCTCCGTCGGGGAAGCGAGCCGCCGCCTTCTCGGCCGTCTCCTGGCCGGCCGGCGCGTCGCCCGCGGCGAAGTAGCGGCTCGCCATGTCGTGGAACACCCGGAACTCGCCCTCCATCTTCTCGCGCAGCCGCGCTTCGGCGTTCGACGGGAGCGCGCCGCGGCGGGCCTCGATGAGGCTGGCCGCCTCGCGGAACCGCCCCTCGGCGAGCAGCCCCTCGAGCTGATCGACGGCGGCGGCCTCGGTGCGAACCTCGGGATCCGACGCCGGATCGTCTCCGGGATCACGCCCCGTCTCGGGGGCGACCTCCGCGGTGCCGCCGCCCCCCGCGGGCGCCGAGGCGGATCCGACGTCGGGTCGCGGCGCGGGCGGCCGGCGCCCCGAGATGACGAGGGCCACGATGACGAACACGAGGGCGCCCGCGACGAGGGGGACGCCGAGTCCGATCAGGAGCCACCGGCCGAGCGGGGCGTCGCCGCCGTCGCCATCGTCCGCGCCTTCACGATCGTCGCCGGCCTCGGCTCGGCCGGCCGACGCGGGGGCGGACCGGGCGCCGTCGGACCCGGCGCGGGTTCGGCGCGCGGGGACCCGTTCTCGTCGTCCGCTCGGGCGGCGCTCGGCCATGGATCAGCCTCCGGTGGCCGTGCGGCCGGTCGCCGGACCGGTCGGCCGGGTCGGCGGGCGGGGCGGCTTGGGCGGCGCGGGAGGCTTGGTCGCCTCGGGGCCCCTCGGACGGGGGCGAATCCGCGGCGGTCCCCGGTAGATCGCGGGGCCGGGCGTGACGACGCGCGGCTCGAAGTAGGCGAGGCCGGCCCGGCGCAGGACGAGCTCCCAGGGCGAGCTCCGGTAGCGCTCGAGGAGGTCGGACATGAGGGCGTGGAGCCGCTTCTTGTCGCCCTTGATCGCGGGCTCGCCGAGGAACTCGGCCTCGAGGGCCGCCTCGGCTCCGTGGCAGAACGGGACGTTCTTGAGGAAGACGCGCGCGTCGCTCCGGAGCTGGACGCTGTCGAGGACGCCGTTCAGCGCGTCGGAGAGGAACGCCGCCTGCTTGCAGTTGAAGATCGTGACGTAGGTCAGGGCGAGCGTCACCTCGGCGGCCGCGAGGGTCCGGCTCCGGGCGGCCTTGCCGTGGCTCTTGATCGCGTTTCGGAGGGACTTGGCGGCCGCCTCGAGCTCGGGGATCGCCTTCTCGGCCCGCTTCCGCCAGACCGACCACGGGCCGTTACGCAGGGGGACGGCGAGCCCGGTCCGGAGGCGCAGGGTGTCGCCGTAGTGCACGGGGAAGAGGAACGGGCGCGCCCCGCCTGCGGCGACCACGCCGGGCTGCGCGGGGTTCGCGCGGCTCGTGCCGCCCTCGACGCCCGGCGGGGTGGAGTCGCTGCACTCGAGCTCGTAGATGACGGCCCAGGTCTTGAGGATCGACCGTCCGAGCCGGTCGCCCTCGACCGCCCGGGCCAGGGCGCGGCGGTCGCGAAGATCGACCGAGTTGCCGTAGCGCATCACGGTCGCGTTGAACGGGCGGTCGCAGAGGTCGTGGCCGCCCGAGCACAGCGGGCAGGTGATGAGCTTGCAGAACGGGTCGATCGTGGTGGTCTGGGGACCGTTGGTGAGGTAGTAGCGCCCGCCGGTCGCGCCGGCGAGGCGCATGAGGCCCCAGTGACCCAGCGCCGAGCCCACGCCGCCGTTGGGGTCCATGAGCTGGAAGGCGAGGCCGACCGGGAGCTGCCGGATCCCGCTCTCCGGGCCGTGGAGCGCGAACGGCTGGTCGGTCGGCGCCCGGCTGGCGGGGCGGAGCCAGTAGGGGTCCTGGTAGACGGTCGGGGGCGCGAGGACGTGGACGCGGACGCCGCGGTCCGTGAGCGCCTTGGCCGTCTCGTCGACGCCGCTCTCGAGGTCGGGGTTGTCGAGCGAGACGATCGCGAGGTGGACCGACCCGGCGAACCGGTCGAGGGCGGGCGCGGAGAGGATCGCGCGCGAGGAGGCGAACGCGTCGTGGTAGTTGGGGTCGGCGGCCTCGCCGGTGACGGCGAGCATCGCCTCGTCGATGCGCTTGGCGTCGGCCGTCGCGTCCAGCACGATCTGCGGCGCCTCGGTCGGCCCCCGCATCTTCGCGACGAGGATGCTCGGCGGCGTCGTCTTCCGCGTGGCGAGCTCGCCGAGGACCTTGCCGAGCCCCTCGCGGATCGCCGGGACGATCGCGCGGGTGTTGGTCCCCGGGTCGATCAGCAGGATCAGCAGGCTGCCGCCCGAGGTCGATCCGCCGTCCCGGGGCAGCGCGTCGCGGACGATCGCGCCGATCGAGTCGCCCGGCTTCTCGCCGATGACGACGACGTCGTCGCTCGTCGGGTCCTTGCGGTCGTCACCCGACGCCGGAGCGCCGAGCTCGGTCGCGACGAGGGCGGCGACGACGCCGGCCGCGATGCCCATCCCGACGGTCGTTCTTCGCACCGACGACCTCCTCCCCGGCGATTCTGACAGATTCGGGGAGACGGCGCACCGCGCGCGGCCGCGCGAGCCGCCGGCCCGTCGTAAGCCTCCGGAACTACTGGCTTCCGGACGGGCTCGGCGCCTCACCGCTGCGTGCGCCCAGCCGCTTCTCGAACTGCTCGAACAGGCGGGTGTGCTTGCTCGTGAGCGGGATCGGGCGACCGCCGATGAAGAGGGTCGTCACCTCGCTCACCGGCTCGAGGATGTCGCCCGAGGTCACGATCACGTCGGCTTGCTTGCCCGGGGCGAGCGTGCCGACCCGGTCGGCGATCCCGAGGATGCGCGCGGCGTCCGAGGTCAGGGCGCGCCACGCCCGCTTCCGGTCGAGGCCGAACGCGACGGCGGTCGAGGCGTGGTAAGGGAGGTTTCGCACGTTGCTCGCGTCGCTCGACTTGAAGCAGAAGTCGACGCCGGCCGCCGCGAGCTTGCTCGCGACGGTGAACGGCGCGTCGAACCGGTCGTGACGGCGCAGCGGCATGGAGAGGATCGGCCCGAGGATCACGGGGACGTCGTTGTCGCGGAGGTAGTCGGCGCATCGCCACGACTCGCGTCCGCCGGAGATGATGAGCTTCAACTTCTCCTTCTTGGCGAACCGGACGGCGGCGACGATGTCGAGCGCCTTGTCGGCGTTCACGATCACGGGCCGCTCGCCGCGGACGAACGGGAAGAGGGCCCTCACCCGCGGGTCGGCCTTGGCGGCCTTCTTGCCGGCGTCGCTCCTGAGGTGCCGCCGAGCCGCCTCGAGGACGTCGTGGAGCTTCTCGGTCGCCTCCTGCCAGCGCTTCTTGCCCTCGGCGGCCCGCTTCGCGGCCGCCGCGTCGCCCGGCGTCGGGGTGTCGGGCACGCTCGGGAGCGAGAGGTGGAGCGCGAAGCGCCCCTCGAGGGCCATCTCCTCGGGCGTCCAGCCGGCGAGCCGCACGATCGCGCTCTGCCCGGCGATCGGGCCGCCGGACGGAGCGGTCAGGACGCTCGTGACGCCGTTCACCCGCGTCACCGGGATGAGCTCGCTGTGCGGGTTCACCGCGGTGAGCACCGTCAGGTCCGACTGGTAGCCCGACGCGCTCCGGCCGTCCTGACTGCCGGAGACCGAGCCGATCTCCGTCAGGCCGAGGGTCGTGCCGCCGTCGATCATCCCGGGCCAGACGTGGTGGCCGCGCGCCTGCACGACGTGGGCGCCGCGCGGCGGGGTCACCTGGCCGCGCGGGCCGATGGCCTCGATGAGCCCGTCCCGGATCACGACGACGCCATCGGCGATCGCCGGCCCGTTCATCGGGTGGACCGTCGCGCCGACGATCGCGTAGAGGCTGCCCTTCGCGCCCGAGGCGCCCGGCGGCGCGGGCGGGGTGGCGGGCAGCTTGCTGCCGGGGCGGCGGGGGAGGCCGGCGAACGGCGACGGGCTCGGCGGCGCGTCGGCGTCCTTGCCCGGTCGGGTGAGCCAGGCCTCGGTCCCGTCGACCACGCGGACGCGGGTCGGGTCGGCGAAGCGGACCTCGCCGTCGACGAGCGTCATCACGTTCCGGGCGCTGCCCGAGAGCGGATGGCCGTCGAAGATCGCCACGTCGGCGTCCTTGCCGACGACCAGGCTGCCGACCCGATCATCGATCCGGAGCTGCTTCGCCGGGTTGAGGGTGACGAGCGCGATCGCCTCCTCGGCGGTGAGGCCGCCGTGCTTCACGCACTTCGCCGCCTCGAGCCACAGGTGACGGATCGCCTCGGCGCTGTCCGAGTTGATCGAGACGACCGCGCCGGCGCGGGTGCAGAGGGCCGCGTTGCCGGGGATCGCGTCGAACGCCTCGAGCTTGTAGGCCCACCAGTCGGCGAACGTGCTGACGCCGGCGCCGGCGGCGGCCACCTCGGGGGCGGCCTTGTAGGCCTCCAGGCCGTGCTGCAGGGCGGCGAGCTCGAAGCCCTGGTCGCGCGCCAGCTTCAGCATCATCAGGATCTCGTCGGCCCGGTAGCTATGGCAGTGGACCTTGATCTCGCGGTCGAGGATCGCGGCGAGCGCCTCGAGGCGCAGGTCGCGACGCGGCGGGGCGGGGTCCTCGCCGCGCGCCCGGGCGGCCGCGTGCTCCTTCCAGGCGAGGCGGTAGGCGCGCGCGGCCGCGAAGCTCCGCCGGTAGACGGCCTCGACGCCCTGGCGCGAGGCGGGGAAGCGCCCGCCGCCGCGGCCGAAGTTGCTCCGCTTCGGGTTCTCCCCGAGGGCGAACTTGACCGTCTGGGGCGCGTTCTCGAAGTGGAGGTCGCGCGCCGGGAGGCCCCAGCGGAGCTTGAGGATCGCGTTCTGGCCGCCGATCGGGTTGGCCGAGCCGTGCATCGTGTGGATCGAGGTGACGCCGCCGGCGAGCGAGCGGTAGATCGAGACCGTCTCGTGGTCGATCGTGTCGGGGATCCGCACCTCGGGCGTCACCGACATGGAGCCCTCGTTCAGCCCGCCGCTCGTGGCGATGTGGCTGTGGGCGTCGATCACCCCGGGAATGACCCAGTGCCCGTCCGCGTGGACGATCGAGGTGACGCCGCCGGCGCGGGCCATCACCTCGGCCTCGGGACCGATCGCCGCGATGCGCCCGTCGCGGACGAGGATCGCGCCGCGCTCGACCGTGCCGACCGGGCCGAGGCTCACGATCGACGCGCCGCGGATCAGGACGGTGCCGCCGGTGACCATCGGCGGGCGGCGGTCGGCGTCGACCTCGGCGTCGGCCGGGGCGAGACGCGGGATCGGGCCCGTGCTCCAGGCCGGGTCGTCGTCCTCGCCCTTCGCGCCGGCCTCCCAGGGGTCGTCGCCCTTCTTCTTCGGATCGTCCTTCTTCTCGGCGTCGTCGGGCTTGCTCTCCTCGCCCTCGCCGTCGGGCGCGTCGAGCTTGCGCGGCGCGCCGTCGTTGCGGGTGCCGCTCCAGTCGAAGGTGGGGACCATCGTCGAGCCCGTGCCGGCGCCGACGAGCTTCTCGCCGTCGAACGTGCCGGTGAACTCCAGGGTGATCGACTGGCCCTGGATCTCGGTCGTCATCGCGAACGAGAGCTGGTTGCCCTGGACCTTCCCGCCCGAGATCGCGCCCTCGCCGAACGGGGTGGTGAGCGTTCCGCTGACGCTCGCGCCGTCCTGGGTGAGGACGAGCTCGCTCTCGATCTCGCCCATGTCGCTCGCGGCGACGACGCTCCAGGTGCCCGTGAAGTCCCAGGCGGGCGGGAGCTCCTTGTCCTTCTTCGCGGCGACGTCGTACTCGAAGAGACGGCCATCGACGATCGTCGCCCGGACGCGCGCCTTCGCATCCCCGACCGGCGCGGTGAGGACGGTGACGTGGGCCGGCCGGCCGACCTCGATCCGGCCGAGGCGCGAGCCGGCGAGCTCGGCCGGGACGGTCGTGAGGGCTGCCAGGGCGGTCTCGGCGGGGAGGCCGCGCTCGACGAGCTTCTCGATCGTCGCGTGGAGGCTCTTCGCGTTCCGCAGGCCCGAGGTCGTGAAGGCGAACCGGACGCCCGCCTGGTGGAGGCGCAGCGCCGCGTCGACCCGCTCCTCCCACCGGCGGTGGCGGTCGTCGAACGTCTTCTGGGGAAGGGGCGGCTCGGTCGGCATCGCGTCGAGGTCGTCCTTGGCCGCCTCGGCTCCGTCATCGCCGTCGGCGAGGGAAGCCTCGTCGGGACGCCGCCGGCGGCGACGCCGGCCGCGGTCCGGCTCGCCGTCGGGCGCGGCGCCGCTGTCGGGCTCCGCGTCGCCCTCGGGCTTCTCCCCGGAGTCGCGCTTCTTCTTCGACCGCTTCGGTCGGGCCGCTGGCTCCTCGGGGAGCGAGAGGGGCAGGATCACCGGGACGTCGCGCTTCGCGAGTCGATCCGCGAGCCGCCAGGCCTCGTCTCCGCCGACGATCACGACGCGGAGCGAGAACTCGCGCGCGAGGTCGAGGACGCGGTGGACGGCGTTCTCGCTGCTCGCCCGCCAGAGGATCGTCCGACGGCCGGTGAGGAGGTCATCGAGCGCGTCGAGCGACGGGTCGTAGGCGGGCTGCGGCCCCGGCCGGCCGGCGTCGGCGCGCTTGCGGAGCTCGCGGTGGTGCGAGGCGTCGGAGAGGGTCTGACGGATGTGCGCCATCGTCGCCATGAGGGTGCCGGGGTAGCCGCCGCCGTAGGTGCGGAAGCTGCCGGTGAACCCGACGTCGGCGACGTGCACGCTCGCGCGGCGCGGGCGGCCGGAGAGCGCGACCAGCGCGCCGGTCCCGCCGAGCAGCTCGTCGCGCGGCGCCGTCACGACGGCCGAGACGCCGAGCTTCCGGAGGCGCGCCTGCTCCTCCTCCTTCGGGACGAAGAGCTCCGCCGCGCGCAGCTCGGGGCGGATGCCCTTGCGGTTGGCCTTCATCATCCGCGGCAGCGGCGTCCGGGCGACGCTCGGCTCGGCGCCGGCCGCAGCCGAGCGATCATCGTCGGGCCGCTTGGTGTCGGGGAGGCCGTGGGTCGAGTCGGCATCGACGAACCCGGCGTAGACGTGGAGCCCCTCGCCGTCGATCACGACGGCGTCCTCGTGCTCTCCGGGCGCCTCGCCGACGGCGACGATGAGCCCGTCGCGGATGACGATCGTTCCCTTCTCGATGACCTTGCCGGGCGCGGTCGTGATGCGCGCGCCGCGGATCACGATCGGGGCCGGCGTCTCCAGCCCCGGCGCGTCGACATCGACGTTGTCGTCGCTTCGCGCCGGAGTCGCCGCGGACAGGAGGGTCGCGATGATCGCCATCGCGGTCAGGAAACCGAGGGCCGGACGGCCGGTTCGGCGATCGAGTCGAGTCACCATCGGAGATCCTCCGTGCGCGAGGCGGGCGCGAGGGCTCGCCGCGGGTTGCGGCAGGCGGGAGGGCGCAGGGTATCCCTGGGCCGTTGGGCGGTCATCGATGCGACGATGACCTAACTCGAACCGATCTCACGCGTGCGCCATGAAACTTCTCGACGTCCGAAGACAATGGAAGATGATGGGCGCTCGAGATCGAAACGACAGGAGGTGGCAACGTGACGAGACGAAGCCGACGCGACGAGGTCGAGGACGACGATCGCTTCGACGACGAATCGGACGATGAGTGGGATGACGACGGCGGGCGGGATGAGGCGCCGACGAGCGAGGAGAAGACGCTCGCCCTCTGCGCCCATCTCGGCGGCTTCGTCGCCGGGTTCCTGCCGGCGCTGGTGATCTGGCTCGTCAAGAAGGACGAGTCGCCGTTCCTCGCCGATCAGGCGAAGGAGGCGCTCAACTTCCAGATCACGATCACGGTGGGATCGTTCGTCTGCGTGGCGCTGGCCTTCGTCCTCATCGGGTTCCTGCTCCTGCCCGTGTTGATGATCTTCGCGATGGTGTATCCGATCATCGGGGCGCTGAAGGCGAACGAGGGAGTTCGGTATCGGTATCCGGTGACGATTCGGTTCGTGAACTGATGGACGGTTCGAGTCGCGGTCGGCGAGACGGCCCGCGCAACGGCAATGAACCCGTACCAGGCAACTCGCAATCCGCGTAGTCCGCGTAATCCGCGGTTCCCACCGGGTTCAACGCCGAGAGAGACCGAACCGCGGATTTCGCGGATTACTCGGATTGACTCGGGCGTCGCCGAGCGACTGCCGACGCGACGGGGTGCTTCGCCCGAGACTCCTGTTCCTGGAGCGGCCTGGCCAAAAAGAAAGGCGCTCCTGACCATTCCGATGTGGTCCATCCCTCGTGCCCTCGGTTCATTGCCTCGTCTACGCGGCTCGCTTGAGGATGGGTTCGACGTCGATTTCGGTGCAGCAGAGCATGATCATCGCGATCACGGCTTCGGCGGAG
>JAJDCQ010000065.1 GCA_029260755.1 Planctomycetota bacterium
GCCTCGGGTGACCGAGACCGAGAGGGAGCCATCCCTGGAGTCGGTCGGCTCGTGCGAGCCGGGATACGGCGCCCTCAGTCGCTTCTCCGTGTCTCCGTGCCTCCGTGGTGACATCTGCTCGCCGAAGGCGAGCCCATCGGACCTGAGCGAAGTTGATAGCCCATATGCGGGCTAGGCCCCGCTAGGCCGGCCTAGGCCTCGGTCAGCGCCCGACCCGCTTCCGCCACCCCGCCAGCAGCTCCGGGCTCGCCCCGGCGCCCCCGCACACGATGACGATGACCGGGTCGCGGCCGGCCAGGCTCTCGCCCGGATCGTGGACCGCCGCCAGAGCCGCGCCGCACGAGGGCTCGACGAGCACCCGGTGCTCGGCGGCGAAGCGCTCGCACGCGTCGACGGCGGCGCGGTCGCTCACCAGGCGGCTCTCGATCGGGTGTCGCTCGGTCCAGCGGAGCGCCTCGGCGCAGACGGTGCGGGCGCCGAGGGTCGTCGCGATGCTCTCGATCGCGTCGAGGGTGACGAGCGCGCCGGCGGCGATGCTCGCCGCGTAGGAGGCAGCCCCGTCCGTCTCGACGGCGATCACCGGGACGGACGTCCAGCCGACCCGGTGCATCCCCTCGAGGATCCCGACGAGCAGCCCGCCGCCGCCGACCGACACGACGACCGCGCCGGGCCGTTCGGCGCCCACCAGGGATGGGAGGTCCTCGGCCATCTCCTCGACGAGCGGAGCGTGCCCCGCCCAGACGATCGGATCGTCGAACGGGTGCATGAGCGCGCCGTCGGTCTCCCCGGCGACCTCCCCGGCGCGGGCGTGGGCGTCGTCCCAGCTCGCCCCGTGCTCGGTCACCTCGGCGCCCTCGGCCCGGATCACCGCGCGCATCGCCTCGGGCGTCGTCCGCGGCACGATGACGCTGACGGGCACGCCGAGCCGGCGCCCGGCGTGGGCGACGGCCAGCCCGGCGTTGCCGCCGGAGCTGCTGACGAGCCGCTTCGCCCCGTCGGCGACGGCTCGCGCGCAGGCACGCCCGAGGCCGCGGATCTTGAACGAGCCGACCGGCTGGAACGCCTCCATCTTCAGGAGGACGCGCGCGCCGAGCGCCGCGCTCATCGGGTGCGACTCCAGCAGCGGCGTACGGACGTGGAAGCTCGGGAGGGCGGTCTCGGTCACGGCGCGACCGCTACTTCGTCTCGATCTTGGTGGCCTCGACGCTCTGGTCGAGGGTCTGCTCGTCGCCCAGGTCGCCGGTCGCCGTCATCCGCGCGACGCCGCCGGGGAGCTCGGCGCAGAGCCAGATCGCGATCTTCAGCTTCAGCGCGCCGCCGGCGACGACGAGCTGTCCCTCGAGCTTGACGCAATCGTACTCGGTCCCGTCGATCGTGACCTTCTCCGAGAGCGAGGTGGCGGTGGCGACGAGGTCGCTGTCGGGCACCTTCGCCTCCAGCTTGACCGGGGTGCTCCGGCCCTCGATCGTCCAGAGCCGGTTCTTCCCCGTCGTCCCGGCCTTCCTGGTCTCGGACACCCATATCGTGGCCGCGTGCTCGGCGCCGGCGATCGTGAGGGTCTCGGCGCCGGCCTTCCTCGGGATCGACTCCCACTCCTCCTCCACCTCGTCCGGCTCGCCCTCGGAGGACTTCGTGTTCCGGACGGTGAACCCCTTCTCGTCCTTGGCGAGAAGCTCGGTGGTGAGCGAGCTGCGCTCGTCCTCCTCCCCCATCTTCGTCGACATCGCGAGCTCGCACCTCGAGCCGACGGCGAACCGAAGCCAGAAGTGGCTCTCGGCCGGGATCGTCTCGTCGTCGGCGCGGGTCGGCGCGGCGCCGACGACGGCGAGGCCGAGCGCGGCGAGGACGGAGAGCGCGAGGACGAGCGCGAACGCGGGCTTCTTCATCGTGGGGACGCTCCGGAGTCGTGGGGATTCGGAAGCGGCGATGGTAGCGCGTCCCGGGGGCGCCGTCATCCCCGCAGGCCCGCGTCCTCGGCCAGGCCCGGGTTGCTCCCGTCCATCCGCCAGATGAACCCATCGAGGACGTAGTGGGTCGCCTGGGGAAGGGTGAGGAGCGGCACCACGAACGCGAGGGCGACCGCGCCGAGCTCCGGCCGACCGGCCGCGCCGAAGAGGGCGTCGTGCTCGTGCCAGACGAGGTGATCCCAGAGCCCCTCCTCGAGATAGGCGATCGCCGCGACGATCGCGACGGCGACCACCGTCGCCGCCGCCGCAGGCAGGGCGAACACCCGCTCCGGGATGCTCCCGCCGGGGAAGGCGCCGCGGGCCGCCCGGTTGCGCGAGACGAGGACGATCAGCCCGAGGTAGGGCACGCCGTGGATGAAGACGTTGGTGACGGTGAAGGCGAAGTCGTCGTTCCAGACGACGATCCCGCCGTACCAGCAGGCGGCGGTCGCGAGCAGGACGAGATGCTTGCCGGGGTTCGGCCTGGCCCGGCCGGTCGCACGCCGCCAGACCGCGCGCAGGACGTAGACGGCGACGAACGCCCCGAAGACCGGGTGGAGCGCGTCGACGAGCGCGGTCGGGACGCCCGCGACGAAGTCGTCGGGGCGAAACCACTCGAAGCTGCGCGGGAGGTTGCCGTGCCACCACAGGACCGGGAAGAGGGTGACCGACCAGACGCACGCCCGGTCCCAGAGGAGGTCGAGGCGGTCACGCTCGCCCGCCCGGTGGCGGTAGATCTTGACGAACCCCTCCTGCTGGCGGACGAAGTGGAAGACGGCCACGTAGGCGAGCACCCGCCAGAAGAGCGCGTGCCCGCCGAGGGCGAAGAGGGCGACGCCCGCCGCGAGGACGCCGAGCGGCACGCCCGCGTAGAGGCGCGGCCGGCGGGCGAGCTCGTCGCGGTCGAGGTAGGTCCGGAAGATCGTCGACCAGACGTGGGCGGCATCGACGGCCACGATCGCGACGAGGAACAGGATCGGGTCGAGGCTCTTGCCGATCTGCACGCCGGCGGCGCGCAGGGCCGCGACCGCCGCGACCGAGATGAGGCCCGGGAGGACGAACCAGGCGAGGTCCCACGCCGGCGAGACGAGCCACGGCCCGCGCCGGTCGGCGGGCCGATCGACGGCGGCGTCGGGGCGGGCGATCTCCGAAGCGGGCGGGCTCATCGGGCCGTCACCGGATGCTCTCGACGTCGTGGCCGAGGTCGGCGAGGACGGCCTCGGCCGCGGCGACGCCGCGGGTGAGCGCCTCCTCGAAGAGCGAGATCCCGCTCAGGTCGGAGTGGGCGTGGCGAATCCGACCGATCGGCGCGGCGGCCGCGGCCCGCTCGGCGCCCCAGATGAAGCCCGGCACCGGACGCACCATCGCGTGACCCCATCGCCACAGATCGAGGCGCGTGATGTCGGCCGCGATCCCCGGGTGGGCGGTCTCGAGGTCGGTCACGATCTCATCGGCCCAGTCCGCCCAGCCTCGCGCCAGGAGCGCGCGGCGCGCCTCGGCCGGGTCGGTGTGAGGAAACGGGCGGTAGTAGGTGAGCACGGTCGGTCCGTCGGCCGGGCGGCGGCCGTGGGTCGCGACGACGTAGCCGAGCGACTCGCTCTCGAGGAGGACGTTGTCCCACGCGAGCGGGACGCCGACGCCACGGGGGGGGCGGCGCAGGTGCAGGTTCGCGACGAGCCAGGGGGCGTAGGTGAACGCCCCGGCGCCCGGGAGCGGCGCCGGGAGGAGGCGCGAGAGGACGAAGCGCGGCCCGGCGAACACGATCGCGGCTGCCTCGTGGCGGACGATCTCCTCGGCGGCGACGTCGTAGACGAGCGCCGCGGCCCGGCCGTCGTCCGTCTCGGGCTCGAGGGCGAAGGCGAGCTGGCGCCCGCGCACGTCGAGCCGGCCTTCCTCGATGAGGAGCGAGACGAGGCGGCCGTTGCCCTCGGGCCACCGGAGGTAGACCCCGGCGTCGAGATCCCTCGTCTCGGTCCGGCGGGCGGCGTGGTAGTGGAGCCCGGCCCAGGCGCTCGTCGTCGCGAGCGAGGTGCCGTAGTCGTCGCGGCAGCCGTACTCGAGGAGCCAGCGGAGCGCCGGCGAGGTCAGGCCCTCGGCGTCGAGCCAGGCGGCGAAGCTCGTCCCGTCGAGGGCGACGAGATCCGCGTCGCGGCAGCTCGCGTCGACCGGAATCGCGAACGCGCGCCGGCCCTGGGCGTCGCGCCGCGCGGCGAGCTGCGCGATGCGCGCCTCGAACGCCGCGAGCTGGCGCCGATCCTTGGCGTCCGCGGTGCGCTCGGGGAAGAGCCCCGCCGTCCAGAACCCGTCCTCGAAGAGGCGCTCCATCGGCGCCGCGCAGACGGCCCGCGCGTCGAAGTCGGGCCGCCCGGTCCGGTCGCGGCCGCGGATGATGCCGGCCTCCTCGAAGAACGTCGTCACCGCCCGCGCGTCGGCGGTCGGCGGCCTCACGTAGTGGGCGCCCCACGGATACGCGCACACCTCGCCCTCGTCCCAGCGCGAGTTCCCGCCGGGGCGCGCGGCGAGGTCGAGTACCGTCACGGCGCCGGCGCCGCCCGCGGCCTCGACGTCGCCGCGGCGGAGACGCCACCCGGCGGCGAGGCCGGCGATGCCCGCACCAATGATGAGGACATCGTGGCGCTCGGTCCTCGTCGCGGTGCGTCCGGCGAGCTTGCCGTCGCGGAGGAGGTGACCGACGCCGTCGTCCTCGCCGAGGATCGCGCCGGAGAACGGGAGCTCGCCGGGAGCCCGGATGCGCCGGCGCGGCCTAGGCGAGACGAGGTCGCGGCCCAGCCCGACGGCCCCCGCGAGGAGTAGCCCGCCGCCGACGGCGGCGCCGAGCTTGAGGACGTCGCGCCGGTCGAGCTGCTCGGGAGCCGTCGGCTCGCCGGCCGGGCTCGTCGGCGGACGCGCCGGAGGCCGCTCGCCGATGAGGTCGGCCGGCTCGGCGCGAGGCTCGGCCGGGAGTTCGGCGTCTGGGGTCATCTGCGGGTCGGGGGCCATGGGGATCGTCCGTCGCCGGGTCAGTCTACGGCCCGAGCTCGGCCCCCGCCAGGCGGGCCCGACGCCGGACGCGGTGAGGCGCCCGGGCAGCGGTCGACCGGGTCGAGCGCTCGGCGAGATCGACGGGATCTTGCGCGGCGCCCGGCCCCCGTGGCATCCTCGACCTTCGCTCCGAACGTGCCCACCCGCCGACGTCTCACGCTCCAGGAGGCCCCCCGATGCTCCGACGCCGCTTCGTCCTGGCCGTCATCGCCGTCCTCGCGGCGGTCCTGCTCGCCGTGGGCCCCGCCGCTCCGGCCCTCGCCGGCGACGGCGCGATCCTCAAGAAGGCGCTCCGCTCCTACAAGGAGGCCTCCGCCATCCTCAAGAGCTCGCGCGAGCTCGAGGGCGAGGAGCGCCAGGAGGCGAGCGAACGCGCCCTCAACCTGCTCCGGGCCGCCCAGGAGCTCCTCGAGCCGATCGCCGACAAGAACGAGATGGCGATGGACATGATCCAGGAGGTCCAGTCGCTCATCTACTGGACGCACAAGATGACGCCGATCGCGCCCGAGAAGAAGGAGGCGATCAAGGAGGAGTTCGAGTTCGAGCAGAAGATCAAGATCAAGGCGACCAAGACCGCGGGGGAGAGCCTCGAGGAGACGCGCGAGCGGATCGCCGCCACCGAGCTCGCCCGGATCCGCGCGGCGGAGGAGCTCGACCCCGAGAGCCTCGAGATCCTCGCGCAGTACTTCCGCCTCGCCGATGAGTACAGCGACACCCGCTCGGGGATCGAGGCGAACCGCGCGTCGATCCGCCTCCAGGAGATCGTCTGGGGCAGCAAGGAGGAGGGCGTCGGCGAAGGCGAGGCCGACTGGTCGACCCTCGACAAGCGGATGGACGCCTACATGCACCTGCGCAAGTCGGCGATCTGCCACAAGTGCGAGGGCGAGTACTTCACCAGGTGCGGCAAGTGCAAGGGCGACGGCTGGATCGAGCGCTACTACGGCGGCGGCACGAAGCGCAAGATCGACTGGAACCACTCGCGCGCGTGCGTCTGCAACCCCGAGGGGATCATCACCGGCGGCAAGCCGATCGACGGTCCGAACGCCGGCAAGCTGATCTGCCAGCAGCCGGGGTGCTGGCACGGATTCATGCTGCGCCACTTCGAGAAGCTCGTGTGGGACTTCCGGAGCCCCGATCACCGCGAGCAGGTCACCGAGCAGCTCGACGGAGCCAACTACGAGTACTACATCAAGGCGCTCGCCTCGGCGTGCCGGCCGAACCCGATGGTCGGGGCCGACGACGACATCCCCGCCCTCGCCGACGAGGCCGGGATCGATCCGAGCCTGCTCCAGAGCGTGGCCGAGGCGCACGTCCGCGAGTCCTACGCCCGGATCTTCACCCGCGCGAAGTACGACGACGTCGAGAAGGGGAACCCCGAGTTCGAGATTCGCCTCGAGGTCGTCAGTAACGGCAAGGTCCGCAAGACCTTCCGCGAGAAGATGACGTGGGAGTGGGTCGACGGCGAGTGGTACGCGGTCGAGCCCGAGGAGTAGGCAGTCGCCGCGCTCGGCTCGGCCGGCCGACGCAAGCGTCTCGAGGTAAACGCGAGCGGGCTTCCCCACCGATCGGTGAGGAAGCCCGCGCTGTCTTCGCGAGTCGTCGTGACGGTGACTACTTCGTCAGCTTGGCGACCTGGTCGGCCTTCGCCGTCTGCGAGCCGCTGGTCGTCTTGACGTCGACCGTGCCGTCGCCGACGGCGATCACCTGCCCCCAGGCCCAGGACGATCCGCCGCTCGTGTTCACGATGACGTAGTCATCCTTCGCCGGGAGCGCCGAGTCGGCGGTCGGGGCCGGACCCATCGTGGCGAGCGCGGAGTCCGACGGGCTCGAGCCGTCCGACCACGCGACCTTCGCGTTCTCGCCCGCGACCGACTCGACCTTGCCCGAGTAGTAGCTCGCGCCCCAGATCGCGACGACGGCGTCGCCCGCCTTCGGAGCCCAACCATCGGGCTTCCACGGCGAGCCGGCGGCCTTCGCGGCGGTGGTGATGGCCGTGGTCATCGCTTGCTTCGCGATCTCTTCCTGGATCGACTTCGGGATGACGATGACCTTGTCGTGCCCGACGTCGCCGGAGCTCCCGTCCGAGGCGTACTTGACCGCGATCTTCTCGCCGGCGGCGGTGATCTCGGCGCCGTACCACTTCGTGCTCGTCGACCACTTCACGAGCGCGTGGTCGCCCGCCGCGACGGTCACCTTCGCCTCGGCGGCCGGAATCGCGAAGACGTCCGTCATCGCGACCTCGGTCGGCGAGGAGCCGTCCGACCACGCGACCTTGCCCTTGTCGGCCGTGACCGACTCGAGCTTCCCCTCGTAGAACGAGGCGCCCGACCAGCGCGCGACGACGGTGTCGCCGGCGACCGGCTTCGCGGCCGGAGCGGCGGTTCCGCCGCCGCCAGGGCAGCCGAGCCCGACCGACGCGATGGCGACCGCGACCCCGACGACGAGCGCCTTGCGAAGCGTGTTCGTGTTCATCACTTCTTCCCCCTCTTCGGTTCGCTTTTCGGGGCGCCTTCCCGAGCGCCCGAGGCGACAGGATAGGGATTGGGCCGCGGAGGTCGAGCGAGCGGCGGGGGGTGGCGCGGGCGGATCGCCGTCAGTCGCCGGCCCGGGGCGGGGCTCCGAGCCGCGCGCCGAGGGCGCGCACCTCGGCGAGCTGGCGACCGTCGACGTTGGACCCGGCCGCGACCGCCAGCCGGCGGCAGATGGCGAGCGACTCGAGCGACGGCTCGCGCCGGCCGAGGGCGTCGAGGGTGCCCGTGTGGTCGATCCACACCTCGAGCAACCTCCCGATCCGCCACGAGTCGTCCGGGCCCAGGCCCACGCCGAGGCCGACCGCCTCGGTCGCCCGCGTCAGGAGGGCGAGGGCCGCCTCCAGTCGGCCGTGGGCGATCTCGTGACGCGCCGCCTCGCGCAGGAGCTGGCCGCGCCGGAGCCCGTCGAGGGCGAACTCGAGGCCGAGGTCGAGCACCTCCGCGACCGAGACGTCGGCGTCGCCGTCCGCCTGACAGCAGGCCGGCGGGCCCATCCCGGTCAGCCGCTCGATGACGGACCGGAGCACGCCGAGCGCCGAGAAGGAGCGCTGCCGCGCCCACCCGGGCTCCGCGCGGGCCTGCCGGATCCCCTGCGACCACTCGTCCCCCTCGACCTCGGCGCGGAACGCCTCGTCGACCAGCCAGACCATCCGGGCGAGCCGCGCCCGCTGCTCTCCAGGGTCGGCCGCGATCGGTAGATCCTGGAGCGTCTCGGCGAGCGCGATCGGCCCGAGGGCGACGCGCGCTCGAAGGTCGAGGGCGGGCCAGTTCACCATCGCGCGCTCGGCGAACGGGAGGGCGCCCGGGGCGTCCCCGCTCTGGCGCAGGAGGTCGGCGGCGAGGGCGTGGAACCAGACGTCGTCGTCGCCGACCACGGCCGCGCCCGCGGCGACCCAGGCGCGGATCGCCTCCACCTCGCCCGCCGGGCGCGGCGCGTTGTAGTCCTTCCGGGTCTCCAGGATCCAACCGAGGGAGACGAGCCGCGCCGGGTCCCGCTCCGCCTCGGGCCGCGCCGCCTCCTCCCGGCCGAGCTCGAGGACCGGCCCGCGCTCGATCCACCGGTGCCGCGTCCGGAAGCGGTGGGCGTCGTCGGGCTGGTCCGAGTGCCGGCTGAGCAGGGCGTGGATCAGGACGAAGCGGCGCAGATCCTCGGGCGAGCCCGACGACCGGAACGCATCGCGGTGATCCTCGAGCGCTTCGAGCAGCGCGAGGACCGTGGCGAGCTCCGGTCCGGGCGCGCTCGGCGGGCTCGTCCGGATGTGGAGCCGCGCGAGCCGGTCGGCCTCCTCCCAGCGCTCCTCGAGGATCGCCCGGGCGGCACCCTCGGCGAGGTGCTCGCGCATCTCCTGAGGGAAGCGCGCCCCGTCGGGGGAGCCTCCCTCGGCGAGCGCCCGCTCGAGCAGCTCGGCCGCGCGGGCGAGTCGGCCCCGCTCCATCGCGGCGATCGCGGCGCGGGTGAAGAGGGCCGCCCGCTGCTCGCCGACGAGCCCCGGCGCCGCCCCGAGCGCCTCGAGCGAGGCGGCGTCGATCGGCGGGGCCGCCGCGTCGTCGTCGCCGAGCCACCGGGCGAGGTCGCCGGCGAGCGCGCCCGACGCGGGCCAGCGGGGCTGCGCCCCGTGGAGGACGATGTGGGCGGCGTGGAGACGACCGTGGCGACGGAGGACGCGAGCGGCGTGCTCGATCGCCGGCGCGTCGACCGAGCCGCCGGGTCGGACGAGGTCGGCGAGGCGCCGCGCGCCGTGGCGAAGGCTCGCCTCGTCGCGCGGCCCATCGGCGGTCAGCCGCGCGAGCGCGACGACCAGCCGCGCGCGGCGCGCGGTCGCCGCATCGGCGTCCTCGGCGTCCTCGAGCAACCCGTCGAGCTCCGCCTCGGGCGCCACGACGCTCTCGCCGCGCTCGACGGCGAGCTCGAGCGCGTCGATCCGTCCGGCGAGGGCGGTGCGCCGGTCCGCCCGGAGCATCGTCGCGAGCACGGGGACCGCGACGGCGAGCAGGGCGAGGGCGACGGCCGCGACGGCGGCCACCGCGCGCGGCGCCGCGGGGCGCCGCACGTCGGCGACGTCCGGGTCGACGGCGGAGCCGTCCCGCGAGGCCGCCTCGCCGAGGGTCGCCCGCAGCAGCGACGCGAGGACGGCGCCGTCGTCGCGGGCGACCCCGTCGGTCGCGGCGAGCAGCGCCGCCGCGATCCACGGGCGCCCGCGGGCATCGACCCGCACCGCGTGCGGGCAGCGCGCCACCGAGCCGGTGATGCCGACGGTCCGCAGGACGGCGAGGGCGCCGCTCACCTCGCCGACGAGCTCGGCCGCCGACGCGGCGCCGACGGGGGCGCGCGCCGAGAAGCGCCCGCCGTCCTCGACCGCCAGGGCGCACCAGGCGCGGTCGCCGACCACGCCGAGATCGACCAGCGGCGGGAGCGCCTCGGGTCGGCCGTCGCCGAGCGCGAGGAGCCCGCGCTCGTGGCCGAGGGCGCGGAGCGGGGGCGCGCCCGGGCGCGCCGCGCCGGCGATCGCGACGACGACGGCCCGCCCCGACCGTTCGTGGCGGGCGGCGAGCAGCTCGGCGCCGCCGGCGCGGTCGAGGCACCGGTCGACGACGAACGGACCGCAGCGGGATCCTGGGGCGAGCGTCATCGGCTGCCCTCCCCGCCCAGCGTCTCGAGCCGGCGCCGCACCTCCTCGTCGTCGCCGAGCTCCGGCGTGATCATCAGCGCCCGATCGAGGTCGGCCAGGGCGCCCGCCCGGTCGCCGCTCCGCTCGCGGACCCGGCTTCGCATCCTCCAGGAGTCGGCGCGCTCCGGCGCCAGGCGGACGAGCTCGTCGGCGTCCGCGAGCGCCCCCTTCGGATCGCCGGAGCGGCTCCGGAGCTCCGCCCGGACGGTCCGCGCCCGCGCGTCGGTCGGGACGAGGTCGCAGGCGCGGTCGGCGTCCTCGAGCGCTTCGGCGAGCCGGCCGAGGGCCGCCCTCGCCGCGGCGCGGCCGCGCCAGCCCTTGGCGTCGAACGGGGCGATCTCGATCGCGCGAGTGTGGTCCGCCTCGGCGCCCGCGGCGTCGCCCGCGAGGACGCGCGCCTCGCCGCGCGGGTTGATCACGGCCGGGTCGCCCCGATAGTCGAGGGCGATCGCCCGGTCGTGGGCGGCGAGCGCCTCGTCGATCCTGCCGAGCGCGACGAGGGCGTCGCCGAGCGTCGTCCAGAGGTCGGGGTCGCCCGGCCGACCACGGATGGCGCGGACGACCTCGGCCCGCGCCTCCTCGTGGCGTCCGAGGGCGGCCAGGACCCGACCGCGCGTGTGCCGGATGTCGACGTCGTAGGGCCAGCGCCGGAGCGCCGCGTCGGCCGTCGCCAGGGCGGCGTCCGCGTCGCCGCGGGCGAGGAGGACCCGGGTCATCAGCGCCTCCCCCCAGGGCTCGGAGTCGTCGTCGGCGGTCGCGAGGACGCGGGCCCGCTCGGCGTGGGCGAGGGCGCCGGCGACATCGCCCAGGATCAGCCGCAACTCGCCGCTCTCGCGCCACATCACGGGGTCGGACGGGTCGAGCTCGAGGGCGCGCCGCATGGCGCTCCGAGCCCCCTCGGCGTCGCCGGCGCGGGCGAGGAGCGCGCCCCGGTACGAGAACGCGACCGGGCTCTTCGGGGCGAGGACGAGCGCCTGATCGATCGCCGCCAGCGCCTCGTCGGGCTCACCGGCGTGAAAGCGAAACCACGCCGTCCAGAGCCACGCCCGCGCCTCGTCGCCGTCGAGCCGGATGACGTGCTCCAGGTCCCCGAGGGCGGCCGGAAGCGCGCCGAGTCGCCAGAGGGCGTTCGCGCGGACGAGGTAGCCGAAGCCGAGCCTGGGGTTGGCGGCGATCGCGGCCGAGGCGTCGAGGAACCCGCCGAAGGGGTCGCCGAGGGCGATCCGGTTGCTGCCGCGGTTGCCGAGGAAGGCGGCGTTCTCGACGTCGAGCGCGATCGCCTTCGTCAGGAAGCCGACGGTCTCGAGCGCGTCCGGGTCGACCAGGGCGCGGCGCGCGTAGAGGGCCGGGGAGTCGGGTCGCAGCCGGATGGCCGCGTCGAGGTCGGCCTTGGCGCCCTCGATGTCGCCGAGCGCGTAGCGACGCATGGCCCGCTCCTCGTAGCCCTGGCTCGTCTCGGAGGTGAGCTCGGGCGGGTCGAGCCGGCGGAGGTAGGGTCGGAGGTGGCGCCAGTAGTTGCCGTTGGCGTCGAAGTACCACTCGCTGCCGAGGACGATCCGGCTCGCGTCGGGACCGCCGAGGGTGCACAGGGCGATCGCCGCGTCGAGGGCGCGCCCCTCGTCGCGCTCCGACCAGAGGTAGCCCGCGATCGCATCGACGGCGCCCTCGCGGATGCCGATTCCGGCGAGCGCATCGCAGCAGAGGCGCGCCAGGGCGAGGCGGGCGTGGCCGAGCTCGCGCTCCTGCTGCGCCGCGATGATCTCGTCCGGCGCGGGGAGGGCGGTCGGCCCGGCGACGTGGGCGCCGCGGGCCGCCCGCGCGCTCATCCGCTCGCGGGCGTCGGTCAGGGTTCGCTCCAGCTCGCGGTCCGGCAGCTCGCCCGGCGGCAAGGCGAGCCACCGGTCGACGGCCGCGGCGAGGCCGACGATCCGCGTCTGGCCGCCGGCGAGCTCGGCGCCGCTCGGCCGCTCGGTGGCGAGGAACGTCGCCCGGGTGACGGCGCGGAGCTCCTCGGCGATCGCGTCGAGCTCCTCGGCGAGGAGGGCGACCGTCGTCGGGGTCGGGTGACGGACGAGGGCGAAGAGGGCGTCCCGATGGGCGCCCGCCCGGGTGAGCTGGCCGGCGCGGGCCTCGTCGAGGATGGCGGCGACCGCCTCGCGGGGGCCGTCGGCGGCGCGCCGCCGCTCCGCCGCGACGACGCCGAGCGCCTCGCGGGCGGCGCTCTCGTCGACGCCGAGGGCGCGGGCGCGGCGGAAGGCGCTCTCGGCGAGGCTCCAGCGCTCGGCCGACGACGCGATCTCGCCGCAGGCCATCGCCGCCTCGTAGGCGCGCCGGCGCGCGGTCGCGTCAAGGCGGTCGAGGACGAAGACGGCGTCGGCGGTTCGCATCGCCTCGAGGCCGAGGGCGATCAGGGCGTCGGCTCCGTCGGGGTCGCCGACGGGCGCCGTCGCCGCCGCGCCGGCCGCGGCCACGGCCGCGCGACCTCGCGCCTCGACGAGGTCCGTCCACGTCCGGGCGGCCTCGCGGCGCGCCTCGGTGAAGACGGCCTCGCGCTGCTCGGCGACGCGCCGGCGCACCTCGTAGAGGCCCGCTGCGGCGGCCGCACCCGCGGCGACGACGAGGAGCCCGAGCGCGCCGAGGAGCGCGGCCCGCAACGGGCTCCGGCCGGCCCAGCGGCGCGCTCGACCGATCCGGCCGAGGGGGCGGGCGAGGATCGCCTCCCCCGAGAGGAACCGGCGCAGGTCCTCGCCGACCGCCGCCGCGCTCGGGTAGCGGCGGGCCGGCTCCTTCTCCAGGCAGCGGAGGCAGATCGTCTCGAGGTCGGGGTGGACGGTCGGCTCGAGGGAGCGGGGCGCGACGGGGTCCTCGACGATCACGCGTCGGACGACCTCGAGGACGCTCTCGCCCTCGAACGGCGGAGCGCCGACGAGCCCCCAGTAGAGGACGCTGCCCAGGGCGAAGACGTCCGACGCCGGCCCGAGCCGGTCGTGCTCGCCGCGGGCCTGCTCGGGCGAGAGGTAGCTCGGCGTGCCGATGAGCTGGCCGGTCAGGGTGAGGCCGCCCTCGGCGTCGGTCTCGCGGGCGAGGCCGAAGTCGACGAGGTGGGGGTCGCCTCGACCGTCGAGGATCACGTTCTGCGGCTTCACGTCGCGGTGGATGATCCCCTGGCCGTGCGCGTGATCGAGGGCGAAGGCGACCTCGCGGATGACCTTGGCGACGCGGGCGGGCCCGAGCCGGTCGCGCTCGTTCGCCGCCTCGAGCGTCTCGCCGTCGATGAAGTCCATCACGAGGTAGGGCGAGCCGCCGTGCTCGCCGACCTCGTGGACGGCCACGATCGCCGGGTGGCGGAGCTTCGCCGTGGCGCGCGCCTCGCGCACGAACCGCTCGCGCTGCTTCTCGCCGGCGCGGCCGCCGAGGATCATCTTGATGGCGACGTCGCGCTGGAGCTCCTCGTCCCAGCCGCGATGGACGACGCCCATCCCGCCGCGACCGAGCTCACCCCGGAGCGAGTAACGCCCGATCCGGCCGCGCTCGACGACCGGCGCGTGATCGCCGGCCTCGACCGGAGCCGGGCCGGCGAGCCCGGGCGGCGGCGAGAGCTCGCGCCGGGTCGCCCCGGTCGGGGCGCGTCGCGCCGCGAGGGTCTCGTCGGGGTCGGCCGAGAGCGCCTCGAGGACGCCGAGCACGAGCGCCTGGCCGTCGGCGATCGGTCGGAGCGGCTGACGACAGGCGGGGCAGACGGGCGGCAGGCCGTTCGTCGGGAGGACGACGCGGCAGGCGGCGCAGGTCGGCGCGGTCGGGCCGACGAGCTCGGCGAGCTGACGGGGCGAGGCGACACCGCGCTCGACGAGGACGTCGATCAGGGGACGGCGGCTCGCCCGGGCAGCCTCGGCGCACGCATCGACGGGCGCCGCCGAGGCGCTGGCGGCGCGAAGAGCGGCCGCCAGGGCCGCATCGGCGCGCGCTCGTTCGGCGGGCACGACCTCCGTCACGGGGAGCCCTCCCAGGCCGGCCCCATCGTGATCGGGGCGAAGGGCGAGGTCAACCGAGGGGGGCGGTCTGCTAGAGTTGGGAGGAGGGTCGCCGCGTGACGGCTCGAGGGCAGCGGCGTCGGAGAGATCGATCATGAAGCTCGGAAGAGAGACCGCGGCCCTGCTGGCGCTCGCCCTGACCGCGTCGGTGGTCCTCAACGTCGCCCTGATCGTGCGTCGAGGGGAGGCTCCCGACGCCCCCTCGACCGTCCGGGGCGTGGCCGCCGCCGCCGCCCCCGCCGCGCCCGGCCCGGCGGTGGACGGCTCGATCGCGCAGCTCACGGCCGAGACGCGCTCCCTCCGCGCGACGGTGACCCGCCTCGAGCGGAGCCTCGCGCAGCTCGGCGCGCGCCTGGGCGATCCGGGCGAGGCGCCGTCGGTCGCGCCCGCCTCGAGCCCCCCGGCGGAGACGCCGGCGCGAGCCGACGGCGCGTCCCCCGAGGTCTCGGACCTCCTCGACGCGACCGAGCGGTTCGAACGCTGGAGAGAGCGCCAGAAGCAGGCCCGGGAGCTCGAGCGCCTCGTCTCGGCGGACGAGTATCGCGACTTCTACACCGCCGACGTCGCTCGCCATCTCGGCTTCGAAGGGGGCGACCGCGAGCTCTTCATCGGCGCACTCGACGCCGCGTGGGACCGACTCGCCGCGGCGGAGGCCGACTACTGGGAGGAGGCGAAGGCGCAGTGGCGGCTCGCCGAAGGACGCTGGCGGGATTACGAGATGCCGGAGTCCGCGCTCGAGCGCTTCATGGTCGAGCGCGAGGCCGCCCGCATCGAGATCGAGGCGTTCCTCGACCCCGAGTTCGTCCCCGCCCACCGCCTGTTCGTCGCGCGGCGCGGTGTGGACGAGGTCCTCGCCCGGATGGGCGACACCGGGATCATGTGGTCTCGCCTCGCCGACGAGACCGGGATCCCGCAACAGTGACCGCGGGTCGCCCGGATGGTCAGCGGTCGAGCTCCCCCCGGATCACGTAGCGGAGGATCGCCGCGACCTGCTCCGGCTCGCGGGCCGTCGCGAGGGCGGCGGCGTCGACCTCCTTCAAGGCGTGGTCGAGCTCGACGTCGTGGAGCGTGACGAGCGGCTTGCCGAGGGCGGCCGCGAAGCCTGCGTCGAAGGCGGCGTTCCACTGGCGATACTTCGGCCCGAAGCGAACGACCACGACCTTCGCCTCGACGATCAGCGTCCGGGTCCGGATCGCGTTCAGGCCGGCCCCCTTCCGGTCCTTCCAGAACGCCTCGGCCTCGGCGCCCAGGATCGAGACGCCGCAGTCGTCGCTCGTGGCGTGGTCGGTGACCGGACCGGTGAGACGCACGGGGAGGTCCGCCCCGGCGACGGCGCTCGTGATGCGCTCCCGCCAGTCGGTGTGGATCTCGCCGGAGAGGTAGACGGGCCAGCGGTTCACGACGTTCTCCTTCGGCTGCGGACGGCACGTCCTGGGAGCCCTCTCGGGCCGGCTACCGCTCAGTGTATCGGTCCGGGGGGGCCGGATCACCCGGCGGCGCCCCGGGCCCGGTCTCGGCCCGTTGCGCCGGAGGCCGGGCGCTGTCATGGTCACCGAGCGGTCAAGGGGACCGCAGCAGTGGGCCAAGCAAGGATTTCGAAGGGGGACAGGACGATGTCCATGCGCAATATCACGCTGGTGCTCCTCTCAGCCCTCCTGGTGATCGGGCTGACCGGTTGCCCGGTCGAGGAGAAGAAGTCGCCGGTCGACGCCGCGACGGATGCCGCGGGTGACGCCGCCGACGCTGCCGGCGACGCCGCCGGTGATGCCGCCGACGCCGCGGGCGATGCTGCCGACGATGCCGGAGACGCGGCGGACGATGCGGGCGGTGGAGGCTAGACACCACCACCGTTCGAGCTCGTCTCGAAAATCGACCGGGGCTCTTCTTCGAGCGCATCGCGCGCTCGAAGGAGAGCCCCGGCTCGTTTTCGGATCGTCGCTAGCTAGTCGAAGATGTCCGCGTCCGGGATCTCGCCGCGGTCGACGGTCTGCTCGAGCGCACGGTAGCGGAGGGAGGAGCGCACGCCGCCGGCGAGGGTCGCGACGATCGCGACGCCGATCACCGTTCCGGCGCAGAAGACGAAGCCCATCGGGTTCACGAGCAGCCCGACGACCGTCTGGAGCAGAAACGGCGGCGTGAAGAGGACGAGCCCGATCACGCACGGGATCCACACCCGCTCGGGCACGGTCGTCCGGCCCCAGATGTAGAGCGGCCAGAACGCGAGCGGCGGCAGCCCGATGACCGCGAAGACCAGAAGCTCCGCGGGGGTGATGCGGCCGACGCCGCCGGCCATCACGACGGCGACGGCCAGAAACGCCGCCGGAACCGTCGAGAGCAGGGCGACGATCAACAGCGCCCCGGTCGCCCCTCGGGCGGACCGCTCGGTCTGCTGGAGCGCGAGGCTGCCGGCCTTCGGCTTCGAGACGACGCGCGGCTTCTTCTTCGGCTTGGGCTTGGGCTCGGGCTTCGGCTTGCTCTTCGCCTTGTCCCGCTGAGCCCTGATCCGCTCGTTCAGACCGTCCGCCTTGGATGCCGGCGCGTCGCTCTCCTTCGCGGAGGTCGGGTCCGTCGCGGCGGTCGCGTCCGTCCTCGTCTCCGCCTCGGTGGCGGGCCTCGGCGCCTCGGCGGACGTCGGCTCGTCAGCGGCGCCCGAGGGCGTGGTCTCGGCGTCGCTCATCGGCTCGCCTCCGGGGGGGATTGATCGGGCCGAGAGGGTCTCTCGCGGACCCTTCCACGTCAACGCCGGCCGCCTCCTCGGGAACGGGACGTCGGGAGATCCCCGACCCCGAGAGGCCGAGAAGTCGCCCGAGATGAACGACGAGCTCGAGGAGGTCGGCAGCCAGTTCTCGTTCGACGTCCGGCGCAAGATCGGCGACGTCGTCTACACCTGCAGCGGTACGGTCCGGGCCAACTGACGGCCCGGCTCGCGCCGCCTCCGGGTCACCGCGCGCCGGCCACGGCCGGCGCGCGCTCCGAGGCGCGCCGCGGCCTCTCCGCGGGCGCCGCCTCGGCGCTCTCTCCCTCGGGGAGAAGCAGCCCGACGAGGTAGACGACGCCCGCGAGGCTCCAGGTGAGCCCGCCGAGCATCGCCGAGGGTCGGGCCACGATCGTGGCGTACTCGACCCAGAAGGCGGCCGCCCATCCCGCGATCAGGACGAGGAGGGCTCCGTGGGCCAACGCCTTCTTCGCGATCGGACGGCCCGCCAGGATCGGCCGGACGGCGGCGAGCAGGAACGCCGCCGTCCCGAGGTTGATCACGCCCATCACCGCGGTGAGGGCGTGGGGGTCGGCGATCGCCTGGGCGAAGAACGCGGTGGCCGTCACGGCCGAGCCGACGATCAGCACGTCGGTCATGATGCGCGAGCTCATCGCTTGGAACCTCTTCTCTCGTTGTTCGTCGTGGCCGGCGACGACTCGCCGGCGACGGGAAGGAGCACCGCCGAGGGGCGGCGCGCGTCGTGGAAGATCCGGACGGCGACGGCCGCCTCGTTGACTGCGAAGCGCGGGGCGTTGCTCCCCGAGACGCTCACGCGGAGCCGGTGGCCGGCCGCGAGGACGATGCTGGTCGACCAGAGGTCGACCGTGACCTCGCGCACCTCGCGCTTCCGGAGCGGCTTCTCGTCCGAGGCCTCTCCGCCGAGGGCGAGCGCCCCATCGGTGATGAGGATCGACCGGCCGTCGGGGTAGACGTCGCCGAGACGGACGTGGAGATCGACCCGCGGGCCACTCGCCTGGACGTGGAGCCGGGCCGCGAGCCGTCCGGTCACCTCGAGGGGGCGCTCGAGCGGCTCGGAGGTGAAGACGACGACGTCGTCGCGGCTCTCGATCGGGCGCTGGTCGCGCGGCCCGGCCGGCGCCTCGAGATTCGGTCCGCCGATCGTGGGGACCGGACTCTCGGGGTCGTGCTCGAAGGTGGACGGCTTCGCGCGGCGCGGCGCCGACGCCCGGGCGAGCCCGCCGTCGGGCTGGAGGCGGAAGGCGACCTCGCGCGACGGCACCGGCCAGGTGTCGGCCGTCCGCCACTCGTTGCCGGGCGCGTCGGGGTCGTCGACGTCGCCCCTGCACCCAGTAGGTGACCGCGGGCGACGCATCGCGGGCGCCGCCCTCGTCGAGGATCGAGTCGAAGAAGTCGTACGCGTTGGCCGCCGGCGGAAGCGCGATCGCCTCCGCGGGGAGAGTGAGCTCGCCCTGACGCCGCTCGTGGAAGCGCCCGTGCGTCCACGGCCCCATGACCAGCCGCTGCCGTCCCCGGCCTCCCTTCGCCCCGCGCTCCTGGCGCGCCTGCCAGGCGTCGATCGTCCCCTGGCAGAAGATGTCGTACCAGCCACCGAGGTGGACGGCCGGCACGTTCATCCGCGCGACGGCCGTGTCGACGTCGACGCTCGCCCACCACCGGTCGTAGCGCGGGCGGCTCCGGATCGCGCCGAGCACCGCGTCGGGGAACCCGTTCTTGCGGAGCCAGAACGGGGCGAGCTCGTCCCGGTAGACGCCGCCGTGGTAGTTCGCGTCGTGGTAGAGGTCGCCGGCGGCGAACGCGACGTACTGACCGACCAGATGCGGCGGGGCCGCCCCGGCGGTGAGGTTCTGCACGATCCCCATCGCCGAGAAGCCGAACGTCAGGACGCGCCCATCACAGAAGTCCTGCCGGGCCGTCCACTCGACCGCGTCGTGGCCGTCCTGGAGGGTGCCCCAGCCGTCGTCCCGGAACGGCCAGGCCTCGCCGTCCGAGGCGAACCGCCCGCGCAGGTCCTGGACGAGCACCGCGTAGCCGCGCTCGACGAAGCGCAGGGCGTAGTCGTCGATCTCGCCCTTGCCGTACGGCGTCCGGACGAGGACCGCCGGGACCCGCGCGCCGCGTCCAGAGCTGGGGTCCGGGAGGTAGACGTCGGTCGCGAGGCGGAAGCCATCGCGCATCGGAACCTGCTCGGTCCGGGACGGCTTCCGGCTGGCCAGGCCACGGGCCACGCCGGGCGCGGAGGCGCCGGCGCCGATCGCGGTGACGACGACGACGACGGCGACGAGGGCGGCGACCGGGGACGCCGCGATGGCCGATCGGCTCATCGGCGCACCTCCCCATCGGCCTCGGTCGCGTCGAGGTCGATCCCGGCGATCCTGGCGGCGAGCGCCATCTTGTCCTCGAAGTCTGCCTGGGCCGCGATGCGCACCCGCTGCGCCTGGGGCGAGCCGGCCCCGTGCATCGCTTCTGTCCGGAGCGGCACGGCCGTCGTCCCGAGCGTCATCGACTCGATCAGGCGAAGGACGGCCGCCCGGTCGCGCCCGCTGCCCTCCGCCCCGCGCAGCAGCGAGGTGAGGATCGGCCCGATCTCGGGCTCGTCGAGGTCGTCGGCCGACGGCATCGTCACCAGCAGGCCGCCGGCGACGTCCTCGGCCAGCCGGCCGATCTCGTAGGGGAACCGGGTGACGTTCTGCTTGCAGACGTTCGCGAGGAGCGGGTCGACCATCGGGGTGCCCGACGGCGTGCTCTGGCAGCGCGTCGCGCAGGCGACGCCGCAGCCGTAGAGGGTCTCGTTGAGATGCACCATCTCGACGAGCTTGTCGCGGACGTGGCTGACCTTCGCCACGCCGGCGAGCTTCGCCGCGAGCGCCGTCGCGCCGATGAGGACGTCGCCGTTGCCGGGCTTGCAGCCTCCGTAGCTGTGGCGGTGGTGCCCGGCGAAGTACTCGACGAGCGGGACCGCCATCTCGGTCTCGCCGAGGAGGAAGACCCGCTCCATCGGAACGAGCACGTCGTCGAAGATGACGATCGCCTCCTGCCCGCCGTACGGCGTTCCCTGGTCGAGGGCGGGGCCGGTGCGCCGGCCGTCGCTCGGCGTCCGTCCGTAGACGAGCGTCACGCCGGGCGCGTCGACCGGCACCGCGAACGAGACGGCGAAGTCGCCCTCGTCCTCGGACAGAGCGCGCCCGGGCATCACGATGATCTCGTGACTGTTGACGACGCCGGTCTGATGCATCTTCGCCCCGCGCACGACGATCGCATCGTCGCGCCGCTGCACGACCCGGAGGTAGGCGTCCGGCTGCTCGATCGGCGGGCGGCGCCGGTCGCCCTTGGGATCGGTCATCGCGCCGCAGGAGACGAGGTCGCCGCGCTGCACCTCACGGACGAACGCGAGGAAGCGCTCGTGGTAGCTCGTCCCGCGCGCCTCGTCCGTCTCCCAGGTGACGTTGTAGAGGGCGTTGAGCGCGTCCATTCCGACGCAGCGCTGGAAGCACGTGCCGGTGACCCGGCCGAGGGTCCGCTGCATCTCCTGCTTCTTGTGGAGGTCGTCGACGCCCTCGAAGATGTGGGTGAAGCGGTTCACCCGATCGTCGATGAAGCGACTGTGGGCGGTGAAGACCTCGCGATGCTCCGGCTCGGCGGCGAGCCGGTAGCTCTCCGCGATCGTCCGGATGCTCGGGGCGACGAGGGGGTGATCGACCGGATCGGCGACCCGCTCGCCCCGGATGAACAGGCGCACGTCGCGACGCCGCAGGCTCTCGAGATACTCCTCGACCGTCTTCATGCCTTCAACTCCTCTCGCACCGACCGGGGCGTCCCCTCGAGGAGGTCCCGGAAGTCGTTCCAGACCGCCTGGCGACGGACCTTGAAGCTCGGGGTCAGGTGCCCGGCCTCGACGGTGAGGGGGCGGTCGACGATCGCGAACGCGCGGAGCCGCTCGAAGCTCGAGAGGCGCTCGTTGAGGTCGTGGATCCGGCGCGCGATCCCGACGATGACGTCGGGGTCGGCCGCCGCGGCGCCGTGATCGAGCGTCCGTCCGAGCTCGGCTCCGATGGTGGCGGGATCGGGGAGAACGAGGCCGACGAGCGCCGTCTCATCCGTTCCGAAGAGGACGAGACGCTCGATCCAGGGGTCGGCCGCGGCGAGCGCCTCGATCGACTGCGGCGCGACCTTCTTGCCGTTCGCGAGGACGATGAGCTGCGACTTCCGGTCGACGATGCGCAGCCGTCCGGCCGCCGTCCACGCGCCGAGGTCGCCGGTGTGGAACCATCCGTCGTCGTCGATGACGGCGGCGCTCGCGGCGGCGTCGTCGTGATAGCCCGCGAACACGCTCGGGCCGCGGGCGAGCACCTCGCCGTCGTCGGCCAGGCGGATCTCGACGGAGGGGTAGGGCTCGCCGACGCCCTCGTCCTCCTCGTCGCCCGGTCGCGTGCCGGTCAGGGTGGGCGAGGTCTCGCTGAGGCCGTAGCCCTCGAGGACGGGAACGGACGCCCGCCGGAAGCGGCGCTTGGTCTCGACCGAGAGCGAGGCGCCGCCCGCGAGCAGCAGCCGGAGCTCGCCGCCGGTCGCCGCCCGGAGAGACGCATCGCCGGCCGCGTCGTCGCCGGCGAGGCTGGCGAGACGTTCGAGGAGGATCGGCACGGTCATGAGGACGTGCGGGCGGTGCTCGACGAGGGCGGCCGGCACGTCCCACGGGTCGGTGATGAAGGAGGTGAACCGGCAGCGGACGCCGATGCACGCATCGCCCCAGCCGAAGATGTGGCTGAACGGGAGCCAGAGCACCTCGCGCGGCGCGTCCGGGAGGGCGTCCTCGTAGATGGAGATCCAGTCGGCCGCGTTCGTGGCGAGGTTGCGGTGGGTGAGGACGACGCCCTTGGCCGGTCCGGTCGTGCCCGAGGTGTAGATGAGGCACGCGGTCGCGTCGAGCTCGGAGGCGTCGTCCCAGGGTCCGTCGGGGTCCGCGTCGGGGAGCTCGGCATCGAGCGGGTCGCCGAGGAGATGGACCGGCGCGGGGAGCGCATCGACCCCCGCGCGGGCGAGCTCGCTCGCGCTGGCGACGACGAGGCGGGCGCCGCTGTGCTGCACGACGTGGCGGGCGAGCTGCCCGGAGCTGCCCGCGTGCACCCCGACCCACGCGGCGCCGGCCGCCTGCGTGCCGAGGGCGGCGACGAGCCAGCCGACGCTGTTCGGGGCGAAGATCGCGACTCGATCGCTCCGACCGATGCCGGCGGCGCGAAGATGTGACGCGAACCGAGCCACCCGTCTGGCGAGGTCGAGGTTGCTCACCCGGTCGTCGCCCTCGATGAACCGGACGTGATCGGGGTCGCTGCGCGCCGCCTCGAAGACGGTCGCCGGCGCGGTGCAGAGGAGAGTCTCGGTGGCGACGCTCACGACGGGCTCTCCTCGCCGGTGCGGGCGCTCTCGGGGTCGGCGCCGAGCCACTGCGCGAACGCGTCCGCCTGCGGCGCGAGGGCGCGGGGCGAGGTGACGACGCCGACGTGGCCGGTCTCGATCCGAAGGCACCGCTTCGACGGGGAGCCGGCGAGCGAGGCGAGGGCGTCCGCCGACGCCGGAGGCGCAATCGCGTCGCTCGTGCCGGTGACGACGAGGAGTGGGCACGCGATCGCCGCGAGGTCGACCGGGCGGCCGCCGACGACGAACTCGCCGTGCACGAGCGCGTCGCGCTGGTAGAGCTCGCCGATCCAGCTCCGGAAGACGCCCCGGGTCATGTCGACGTGGTCCTGGTTCCAGATCTCGGCGGCGAGGAACCGCTCGATCGCCTCGGGCGTCGGGGAGGACCGGACGAGGCCGACGAGCTTGCGCGTCTTGACGGTCGGGCGCAGCCACCAGAACGGCAGGTGGACGAGCCAGCCGGGGATCTGCTCGTGGGCGTCGGCGACGAGGTCGACGTCGACGTGATCGGAGGAGAGCCAGCGCGCGAACAGGCCGCCGTCGCCGAACCGAACCGGCGAGCACACGGTCGCGAGTCGCTCGACGAGGTCGGAGCGACGCGCGGCGAGCGCAGCCGCCATCGTCCCGCCCATGCAGTAGCCGACGACGGCCGCCGCGCCGGCGTCGTGGGCGGCGCACACCCGCTCGACCGCCGGGCGGAGGACCGCGTCGACGATCTCGCCGAGGCTCCGCTCGTCGGGTTCGCCGTCGGGGGCGCGCCAGTCGATCAGGTAGACCGGTCGGCCGAGCGAGGCGAGCATCGCGAGGAAGCTGCGGCCGCGGAGGACGTCGAGGACGTAGGCGCGGTTGATCATCGAGGCGACGACCACGACGGGCGCGCCGGCGGCCTCCGCGTGGGGCAGAACGCGGGATATCCGGAGAACGCCGTCCTCGTGGAGGACGCGGCGAGGGGTCGGGGCGAGGGCCGGCTCGGGCGCCTGCGCGATCCGGGTCGCGAGGGCGTGGGCGGCGCCGGCCTCGGCCCAGCCGGCGGGGGTCATCGCCGCGCCGGCGGCGAGCGACGAGGCCGCGAGCGTCCACGCGGCGCGGGTCGCGTCGCAGAGACCGGTCGGGTAGTCCTCGCCCAGGCCGCCGCCGGCCGGCCGTCCGCCGCGCGAGAAGGCGTCGACGCCGAGCGGCGCGGGACGCAGGGCGGCGGGGATCGCGCTCGCCGCGGTCCAGCCGGAGCGCCAGAGGCCCGACCAGGAGGCGAGGACGTCATCGTCCTCGAGCGACGCGCGGATGGCGTCGGCCGCCCGCGCCTCGGAGGTGTCGAGCCAGTCGAGGGTGGAGGGGAAGGTGGCCGTCGTCATCGGGAATCTCCTGGCGGGGTGGGGTGGGACTCGGCGGCGCGGCGTGCCCGGCCGCGGTCGGTCAGCATGCCGTCGAGGAAGACGGTCGCGACGGCCCGGACGGCGGCGTCGTGCGACACCCCGTAGTGGAGGCTGCCGGCGAAGAGCGTCTCGACGAGGAAGTAGTTGAAGAGGTGCATGTACACCATCGAGAAGGCGAGGTCGGGCTCGAGCGTCAGCAGGCCCTCGGCGGCGATCTCGTCGAGCCGCTCGCGCAGCTCGGGCTGACCGAGGAGCGCCTTCGGGGCGAGCTGGCTCCGGAAGTGGGCGCCGTCGAACTCGATCACGTCGACGTACCACAGGAGCCAGAACTCGCGGTGGCTCTCGATGAGGTCGCGGATCGCGGCGGCGAGCTCCGGCACGTCGAAGGGAAAGCGCGTCCGCGCGAGGGCGGTCCGGAGCGGCGTCTCCTCCTCGGCCAGGCGGCTCTGATAGCGCGCGACGACGGCCGCGAAGAGGGCCTCCTTGCTCGCGTAATGGCTGTAGAGGGCGCCCGCGGTCAGCCCGACCGCGACGGCGATCTCCCGGGTCGTCGTGGCGGCGTAGCCCTTCGTGACGAAGCAGCGGAGGGCGGCCGCCTCGATCTCGGTCCGGACGGCCGTTCGGGTCTCGGGTTTCAGTCGTGGCATGGGGTTACGTCCCTGCAGTCTCGCGAGCCGCATACTAAACGAGCTCTTATTTTACTGCGACCCTGACGGACATCAAGGGGGATTCTCGGTTTCCTCGAGCCGTCGCTCGATGACCCAATGCAACCGCTCGACCACCGCGAGCAGGCGGTCGATCGGCGCCTTCATCTCGCTTGGTCTAAATTGGTTACGAGTTCGCAGAGGATGGAGCAGAAAGCGGTTGCCGCAACGGAACGTTACGCAACGGCCGGGATCGGGACCTCATCGCGCGCCCGGTCGGTCAGCCGGGACGGTGGCCGCAAGCCGACGGTCCGTAGCAGACGAGCTCGAGGTCGCTCTCGACCGGCAGCGAGCAGAAGAAGATGCAACGCCGACAGTCGGCGTGGACCGTCGCGAGCGGGACGTAGCCCGCCTCTCGAAGCTCGGGGAGCGGCTTCGGCGCGCCCAGGAACGGGGGGCCGTCGCCTGCCTCGGGCTCGTCCCCCGCAGCCCGAGCGAGCTTGCTCGCCTTGTGAAGGTCGGGCGGGAACGGCTTGCCGGTCGGCACGGCGACGCCGCTCGCCGTGTCGCCGGCCCGATAGCCGTGCTTCTTCTGAGCTCCCTCGCCGATCCCGACGGTGAGCTCGCCGATCTCGCCTTCGAGGGTACCCTCGATTCGGAGGGTGTATCCCTGATAGGCGTGCTTGCGCTCGCCGCCGATCACCTTCGCCGAGATCCGGGGAAAGACCGCGAGCACGGTTCCCTCGAACGCGAGCTTGCCCGAGGCGCCCTCGAGTGAGGCCGGCCGCTTCGTCGCGATCGCGCCCTCGCGCTTCGCCTGCGTGGCCGTTCCCGTCCGGCCGGCCGTCTTCCTCTTCGCTCCGGCCGTGGGCTTCGCGTGGGGGCGGTCCTTCAGGTCGCGGATCAGCCATCCGAGATCGTCGCGGCTCAGCTCTTCGAGCGGGACGCGCGGCTCGTCCGCCTCGCCGAAGAAGATGTAGGTGCGGGGGTAGGCATCCTCGGCGAAGCCCTTCTGCGCGAGGAGCCGGCGGGCGAACGCGACCTGCTGCGGGCTCGGGTCGATGCGTGGGTCGTCGCCGACGTCGACCTGGCGGAAGCTCGGCGTCGCCTCGTCGCCGCCGTCGCGGCGCCCGACGCGCGCCGCGACCGGGTCGCCGATCGCGAGCGCCCAGGAGCGAAGCTCCTGGGTCATCGCGCGGAAGGCGCGGGCGAAGCCGCCGCGCATGACCCGTCCGAACGCGCGCCAGTCCTCCTCGGGGTCGACATCATCTGGCAAGGTCGCGCTCACGATCGACCACGCCGCCGCCTCGAGCGCGTCGACGAGCGCCCGGCGCGGGCGCTTCGCGACGCCGCCCTGGACGCGAGTGGCGGCCGCCTCGAGGTAGGAGCCCGACCGTCCCCGAAGGCCCCGAGCCTCCCAGATCGAGACGTTCGGGTAGCGCTTCGGGACGGCCGGCGCCCGGACCGCCTTGCCGTCGGCGATGCGCGCCTCCGCGTTTTCGAGCCGGCTCCGCGCCGTCTTCCGGGCGGGCTCGTCGTCACAGACGAGCCACGCGGCCCAGGTCGCGGCGAGGGCAGCCCGGAGCGCCGCCTCGCCGTCGAGCTGGTGGAGGTAGCTCCCGACCAGCTCGCACGCGCCGGGCATCTCCTCGAGGAAGCTCACCCGCGTCCGCCGCCATCCGATCACCGCGACCGGGTCGCAGTAGACCTTGCGCTTCACCTTCACGTGCGGGCAGTCGCGCTGGGTCGTCCACTTCCCCGCCGTCGCTGGCGAGACGTTCGCGAGCTTCGCGATCTCGTCGCGGTGGATGAGCCGCACCTCGGGCTCGGGCAACAGCTCGGTCGCGGCCGCGTCGTCGCAGATCGCGGCGATCGTCAGCCGCTCGGTCGAGAGGAGCCCGGCCTGGAGGGCGGCGTGGAGATACGCGACGCCGTCGGCGTCATCGCCCGAGGTGCGCCAGGCGCGCTCGAGCTCGCGGAGTCGTCGATCCATGTCGTGAACCTCGATCGGGATCGTGAAGGACTGGAGATCGTACACCCCGACCCCCGCGAGCGTCGACGGCTCGCGGACGCGAGGTGACGCGAGTAGGTTCAATGAGGGTGCGACCCGAGGAGGGCCCCATGCTCAGAGCAATCGCGACGATCGTCGTTCTCACGGCGGCCCTCTTCATGGCGAGCTGCGAAGCGCAGGAGGCGGGGCCCGGCGTCGCGGCGTCGCCTCAGGCGGAAGCGCCGGCCGAGACCCCGGTGGAAGCGGAGGATCCGAAGGTGAGCGTGAGCTCTGACGCGCCGACGCCCGTGACGACCGTCGACGAGGCGATCGCGCTGGTGAAGGCCTACGACGGCCCCGCGGCCGAGTTCGAGCTGCCGATCGCCGACTCCCTGCTGGACCCGGCCGGGATGAACATGGCCATCATCGGAGACGAGCTGCTCGGAAAGAAGTTCCTGCCCGACGGGTTCGAGCAGCGCGAGGGATACCGGGTCTACAAGTACAAGCCCTTCGATTGAGACGGTAGACCGCGCGACGCGAGGGCGCGTCAGTCCGCCCGGCGCCACTCGGCATCGTAGTAGCGGACCAGCTCGAGGTCGCCGATGCGGTTGACCTCGATCTCGCCGTCCGGCGGGCGCTGGTCCTTGCCGAAGACGAAGAGGGCGCCGAGCACCTCGTCGTCGAGCCAGCGCATCTCGATGCCCGGGGTGACGCTCTCGGGGCGGCCGGCCGGCCGCTTCGTCGCGAGGATGTAGCCCCAGTCGCCGAAGCTCGGGACGTAGCAGTGGAAGGGGAAGCTCGAGAGCTCGGCGCTGCGGATCGTCTTGTCGATGCACCAGAACGAGCGCTTCGCCACGAACGGGGAGGTCGACTGCACGACCATGGCGCCGCTCTCGGAGAGGTGCCGCCGGCACAGCCGGTAGAAGGTGCGGGTGTAGAGCTTGCCGAGGGTGAGGTTACTCGGGTCGGGCATGTCGGCGAGGATCACGTCGAACAGCTCGTCGTTCTCCTCGAGCCAGATGAACGCGTCGGCGTTCACCACCTCGACGCGGGCGTCGTTCAGCGAGCCGCCGTTGAGCGTGACGAGCATCGGCTCCTCGCGGAAGAGCTTCGTCACGGCCGGGTCGATGTCGACGAGGACGACTCGCTCGACGGCCGGGTACTTGAGCACCTCGCGCACGGCCAGCCCGTCGCCGCCGCCGAGGACGAGCACCCGCCGGACGCCCGCCCCGCCGCCGGCGGCCATGCCCGGGTGGACGAGCGCCTCGTGGTAGCGGTGCTCGTCGCGGCTGCTGAACTGGAGGGCGCCGTTGAGGTAGAGCCGGACGTCCTGCCGCCACCGCGTGACGGCGATCCGCTGATACGGGGTCGTGACCGCATGGAGGACCTGCGCGTCGTAGAGCTGCTGCTCGGCGAGCGCCTCGATCTTCTGGTTCGCGGCGAGCCCGCCGCCGAGGAGGAGGGCCGCGACGACGCACTCGAGGCGCAGGATGAAACGACCGGTCCGGGTCCCGACGCGCTCGGCGAAGATGAACGTGAGGAGCGCCGCGCAGGCGACGTTCGCCAGCCCGAAGACGAAGGCGGTCCGGACGAGCCCGATCGTCGGGACCAGGATCAGGGGGAAGAGCAGGCTCGCCGCGAGCGCCCCGAGGTAGTCGAAGAAGAGCACCCGCGCGACGAGGTCGCGGAAGGCGACCTCGTCCTTGAGGATCGCGAGCAGGAGCGGGATCTCGAGCCCGACGCCGGTCCCGATCAGGAAGACCAGGGTGAAGAGGAGCGGCCGGACGCTCCCGGTCGTCGCGAACGACGCGAACAGCAGCGTCGCCGACAGGCCGCCGAGCACCCCGACGAGCACCTCGACGTGGATGAAGCGCGCGAACAGGTTGCCGCCGAGGAAGCGGCTCAGCCAGCTCCCCACCCCCATCGCCGAGAGGTAGAGCCCGATGACGAGCGAGAACTGGGTGACGCTGTCGCCGAGGAGGTAGCTCGCCATCGCGCCCGCGACGAGCTCGTAGACGAGCCCGCACGTCGCGACGACGAAGGTGGCGGCGTAGAGGATGGGAGGCCGGGCCGACCCTCGAGCCGGATCGGCCTCGGGCGCCTCGGGGCCTTTGGCCGCCGTCTCGACGGCGCCGACCTCCGTGGGTTCGCTCACCCGGAGACGGCCGACCCCACGATGATCGCGATCCCGATGATCACCGAGCCCATGAGGATCGCGAGGGAGGTGTTCTGATCCTCCTCGATCTCCTTCTGGACCGAGAACGGGGCGACCTTGCACATGATGAAGAAGGCGACCGCGAAGAGCAGCATCCCGAACCCGACGTAGATCGCCGAGGTGATGAACTGCTGCGCATTGAACTGAAAGTTCAGACCGGTGCTCTCGGCCTGGGCGAGAATCGAACCAAGCATCGTCTCTGTTTCCCCCGTAGCCGGAGCGCGTCCGGTCTACTTGCCCCCCCGGTAGCCGCCGCCACCGGCCCAGATGAAGATCCCGCCCGTCCGCGACCCGCGGCGCACGCTCGGGTTCGAAGCGTCGTGCTTGACCGGCTCGCGCGGCGGGCTCGCGAGGAGGAATCCGCCGCTCGGGGCCGAGAGGAACATCGTTCCGACGCCGAGCGCCGTGATGGCCACGAACGCGAGCCTGGCCTTGCTCAACATGACTTCGTTCCTCGCTTCGTTCCGTTCGTCTTCGTGTTCGTCGTCGTGCTTCGTGTTTCGTTCTCGGCGCGTCGGCGCCGTCGGTGTCGTCAGTCTACCCGCCCGCGTGGTCGCTCTCCGCCCATCGCCGCTGCTCGAACACCGCGTAGCGCCCTATGTAGAAGAGCGGCACCAGGATGATCAGGAAGAACGCGCAGCACGGATAACGGAAGAGCCAGACGTCCCGATGGACCGAGAGCTGCACCGGCCCGTTGTAGGTCGCCGCGCCCGTCCCGGTGATCCGCATGATCTGGAGGACGTAGGTCCCGTTCGGGACGTCGCCGATCGTGACCTCGGCGGTCCGGCTCCCCTCGGTCCAGTCCGAGCCGTGGTAGTAGCTGATCTCGAGGCCGAGCGGGATCGCCGTCTCGCTCTCCTTGTCGATCAGCATCATGTCGAGGTAGACCCACGAGTTGCTGACGTTGGCGTGGCCGTCGATCTTGAGCGTCGCCGGGTCGCGGCTGCTGTCGAGGACGAACTGCTCGCTCACCGTGACCGGCTTCTCCGGCGCCGTGATGTCGGCCGCCGTGAGCTGCGGCACCTGCACCACCGCCACCTGCTTGCTCTGGCTCCCGACGACGTAGCCCGCGCAGACCAGGAACCAGAGGGCGAACGCGACGCCGAGCGCCGGCACGAACCATCCGATCTCCGCCTTCATCGGGTTCGGCTGCCCGGGGGCGACGCCGCTCGGCGACCCGACGTTGCGCACCTTGCCGAACGCCTTCTCGATCTCGTCGCGCCCGATGTAGGTGCCGCGGCTGTAGGTCGTCTCGAGCTCGTTCGCCTCCTCGCTCAGGACGTGCGGCGGGCAGACGTAGTCGGTCGCGGTGACGCGGTCGCCCTTGCGCACCTCCCAGGGGAACTCGCCGAGGACGTAGTCGACCCGGGCGTTCGCCGTCGTGAAGTGCTTGTAGGTCTCGCCCTCGTAGGCGGCCGTGTTGCCGTGGACCGTCGGCTTGCCGGGCAACGGCTCGACGAACATGAAGTGGCCGTTGCTGATGACGACGTAGCGGTTGCCGTGATACGGGTTGAAGAGGAGGACCTCGTCCCAGCGGTAGCGGGTGCCGTCGCACAGCACGCTCCGGCGCATGTAGCCGATCGCCTGCCAGGTCTTGCCGAAGAGCTCGCCCTTGGCGCCGAGCTCGATCGGGCTCTTCCGCTTCGCCTCCTCGGTCTCCTCGATCAGCTCGTACGCGTCGGTCGAGGTGTCGACCGTCGAGCCGCAGTACTCGCACGCGAGCGTCTTCGTCTTGGCGAAGCCACGCAGCTCGATCGGCCCTCCGCAGGAGGGACAGTCGAGGTTCTTGGTGCCGACGCGATCCGCCGGCCTCTTGCCCTCAGTCCCAGCCATCGAAGGTCCGATGCCCCTTCATGTCGAGCTCGTCCCAGGTGACCGCGCGGCCCGCGAACACGAGCGGCGGGTCCTCGGAGAGGTCGATCGTCGCGAACGCGCCGTCGGGCCGACGCAGGTCGGCGTACTCGAACTCGTAACCCTTCCCGACGACGAACGGCAGCTCGCCCTGGCCGCCGGTGCAGCGGCTGCTCCGCGCGTCGGTCACCGTGAAGCGGCGCTTGCCGATCTTCACGTGGAGGCCCTCGAGCATCTCGTCGCGCTCGAGCACCCGGCCGACCCGCTTGTGGACGTCCGCGAGGGCGTCCTCGCCGACCGGAAACGTGATGAAGTACTCGCCGGCGGCCTCGCCGAGCCAGCCCGTCTCGTCGTCGTCGAAGAGGAGATACCACTCGTTCCAGTAGCCGACCGAGTGCTCGAGCTGGAGCCGGCCGACGACCTCGAAGCCGCGCCCCTCGAACGTGCCGCGCGCGCCGAGACAGATCGGGGTGGCGTCGTCGACGAGGTTCGATTTCTGCCCGATGTCCTCGAGCTTCCGGTCTTTACGGACGAGCGGCGTGTCGCAGTAGGGGCAGATCACGCACACGCTCGCGCCGAGCTTGAGCTCGACCGGAGCGCCGCAGGACGGGCAGGTGGTGTCGGACATCGTGTCGGACATGCGACCCTTCGCGGGCGGGAGGTTACGTCGGCTCATGATAGCGGCCGCGGCCGCTCCGTCAACCAGCCCCGGCGGTCGGGTCGGCGCGCGGTGAAGGGATCGGGCCCGGCGCCCGTCGGACGGGGGCGCTGCGAGGACCACCCCCTCCGGCAGGCCGGCCCGACCCGGTCTCCGCCCCGTCTCGGTCCGCCGGAGGGGGCCTCCGGCGCGATGGAGGTTGCGGGGGCAGTAGAGGATGTTATAATCTTCGGTCGATCGCCCTTACTGGTTGCCCGGTCGACACTTTCGCGGACTCGACGAGAACACGCGCACCATCATGCCGGCTCCGAATGGACGCCCGTCGCCGCTCCTCCGCGCCGTCCTTGCGCCGTCGGTCGCCGTCGCTCTCGTGCTCCTCCTCGTCATCGTCTCCCTCGCCGGAGAGCGTGCCCGCGCCCAGGAGCCCGATGGCGCCTCGCCCGCCGGCGGCGCGAACGAGAAGGTCGCCGACGAGCTCGAGAAGCAGCTCCTCGACGCGACCGATCAGGGCGAGCGCCTCTACGTCGCGGCCGAGCTCTTCGAGAAGGGGCAGGACCACCGCCTCGAGGCGCTCCTCCACGACGACGAGGCGAGCGACGAGGTCAAGCGGGCGATCATCCAGGGCGTCGCGCTCAAGGGAAAGAGCAAGGACAAGTCCGACGCCGCGTGCGCGCTGCTCTGGCCGATCGCGACCGACGAGAACGCCGGCGCCCACGCCGAGTTCGCGACCGACTGGCTTCGCAAGGTCGACGCGAACGGCGCCTACGCCTATATCCGCGCCGCGATCCAGGGGATGCCCGCGAAGGCGACGACCGAGGAGCGTCGGCGCGCCGTGACCGTCTGTCTTCGGATCTTCGGCGATCGCGATCCGCGGCGGGCGACGATGCTCCTCGTGGCGGCGCTCGAGGTGCACGAGGACACGATCGGCTCCCTCATCTACTCCCAGCTCCGCGGACTCACCGGGGCGCGTCACGGCACCCTCGATGAGTGGAAGGCGTGGCTCGCCGAGTGGGAGGGGCGCAGCAACGAGGAGTGGCTCGCCGCGAAGGTGGCGGCCCTCCAGACCGAGATCGACGGCCACCGCGCGCGCGTCCTCGCCGTCTGGCGCGACAAGCTCGCCCTCCTCGAGGAGCGGGCGCGCCAGAACCCCGAGGATCGCGGCGCGCTCGACGCGCTCCTCGGCTCGATCGCGACCGCGCTCAAGGACGCCGCCTACCCCGAGGTGCAGCTCGAGGCGGTCCGCGAGCTCGGGATCCTCGCCGGGGGCATCGGCCTGGCGCCCGCCCAGGACCCGGCCGTGAGCCAGCTCCTGACCCTGCTCGAGGATCGGAACCAGGCGCTGGCCCTCCTCGCGATCGACTCGCTCGGCGGCGCGAAGGCGCGGCCGAGCGAGATCGCCTCGGTGCTCCTGCCGTTCGCCGCCGACGAGGCGCGGGCGGACAAGTCGGTCACCGCGATCGAGGCGCTCGGCCGCCTCGGGCGCGCCGAGGTGGTGCCGACCCTGCACGCCGAGCTCGTCGAGGCGCTCGATGCCCGGGCGGTGAAGCGCGCCGTCGCGCTCGTCGAGGCGCTCGGCATGATCGGCGAGGACGCGGTGATCGCCACCGACGACCCGCGGGGGAGCGTCGCGAAGCTCCTGATCGCGGTCGTCGTCGACGGCACCAAGAGCAACCTCTCCGACGAGAACGAGCTCCTCCAGGCGGCCGTCGCCGCGCTCGGGCGGCTGCGCTACGAGGCGGGCGGCGCGGTCGCGGCCGAGGTCGTCGCGGTGCTCACTCCGGTGGCCCGGGCGGCGAACGACACCGAGCGTCTCCGCGGTCGAGCGGTCACCGCGCTCGGGCACGTGCCTCACCCCGAAGCCGTCGAGCCGCTCCTGACCGCGCTCGACGGCGACCAGAGCCAGTGGGTGAAGAAGGCGGCGATCGGGTCGCTCGGCGAGAGCCCGGTGCGGACCGAGGACCTCCCGAGGATCTTCAAGAGCCTCGCGCCCTACCTCAACGGCGGCAACTCCGAGCTCCGCGCGCAGGCCGGGCCGGCGGTCAAGCGCATCATCCGACGCAGCCCGGACGCGTCGACCCTCGCGCCGATCGTCGAGCTGGTCGTCGCGCTCACCGACGCGGGGCTCGAGGCGGCGGCCCTCGAGTATCTCGAGGATCTCCTGCCCGAGAGCGCCGCCAAGCTCGAGGACGCGCAGCGCTCCGACGCCACGACGATGGACCGTTACCTCCGCCTCAAGCGCCGGCAGGTCGAGCTGCTGATCGCCGGGAAGGAGTGGGCGCGCTCTCGCGAGGTGATCAACGTCCTGATCGCGGGTCTCCGCGGCGCCGACGTCCTCGACAAGGCCGAGCGGGACGCCCGCCTCGCGGTCGCCTCGCTCCTCAACGCGAAGGCGCAGCTCGAGCTCGACGACCCGAGCGGCGCCGCCGAGACGCTCCAGGCGTGCGCGCGCCAGCTCGACGCGACCTATCACGCGCGCCTCTGGCCGGTGGTGCTCGGGACGGCCGACCGCCTCGCCGACCGCCGCGCCAAGGAGGCGGTGAAGCAGCTCGTCGAGCTCGTCGGGGGAATCGACGGGCTCCCCGACGCGGTCCGTGAACGCCTCGTCGCGGCCCAGGCGAAGGCGAACGCCCCGGTCGAGCCGCCGCCCGACGGCGGCGGCGGATCGGGGGAGGGGCCCGGCGATGGTTCAGGGGGCTCGGGCGACGGCGAGTCCAGCGACGGCGGTGATGGCGCCGACCCCGACCCCACGCCCGACCCGTCGTCCGGCGGCGGTCGCTGACCCCGCGATGACCGGCAGCGGACGGATGTCGCCCACGGGCGGCCCGACGGCCACGTGGCGCCCCTACCTCTCGGTGGCGGACGTCTCGATCTGGCTCCTGGTCCAGGAGTTCTTCAAGGCGAAGAGCATCTTCGCCCCGATGTTCGAGAGCTACGAGACCCAGGTCCTTCGCCAGGCCGAGGAGCGCGGCGTCGACCGGCGGTTCCTCCGCCTCGACGCCGAGGGCCTCTCCGAGCTGCTCGACTTCCGGGCGCTCGAGCGCCTCCGCGACGGGTCGCTCGCCGACCTCAAGACGATCAGCCACGAGCTCTTCCGGGGCGCCACGACGACCGACAAGTTCGACCGGTACGTGAGCGAGCTCTACCACGAGGCGTCGATCCTCAAGGAGGAGCACTACCGGGTGAGTCGGTTCGCGCGCGGCTACGACATGTCGACCGAGGGGCAGAGCTACGAGGACGCCCTCGACGAGGTGCACGAGCAGTTCCCGCGAAAGGTGCACGGGATCCACGACCTGTTCGAGCGCGCCAAGGCGCGGCTCGAGGAGATCATCCCCGGCCATCGCGACGACAAGGTCTTCGTCCGCAGCCTCTACCTCTTCGGCGAGGAGCTGCTCACCGACAGCTACCCCGAGGGGCTCGACGGCTTCTACTGGGTCATCTACGGCGGCGGTCCGCCCGAGGGTTACCTCGTCGCCGGCGAGAGCTTCCTCGCGAGCGGCTTCCAGGAGCCGGCCCAGGCGTGCTTCGAACGCGGCGTGACCTACGGCGAGAAGCTGGCCGACTTCCTCGCCGACAACGCCGACGCCCAGCGGGCGCTGGTCACCGCGCGCCGGCACGTCGAGGATCTCCGGAGCAAGGGCGACGAGCTCAAGGGATCGGGCTCGACCCGGTCCCCCGAGGACGCGCCGAAGGGCGAAGAGGTCGCGTGAGCAAGGACGCCGAGGCGGCCGCCTCCGATCCGATCGTCGAGCTGCGTCGCCACATCGAGGCGGCCCGCTCGATCCTGATCACGAGCGAGCCGAGCCCCGACGGGGACGGCTTCGGCGCGGAGGTCGGCCTCCACCACCTGATCGCCGACGCGTTCGGCGGCGAGAAGGAGGTCATCCTCTGCAACGAGCGGGGCTGCCCCGACAAGTTCCGCTACTTCCCCGAGAGCGCCCTCATCCGTCCCCTCGACGACGCGATCCGCGGACGGACCTTCGACGTCGCGATCGTCGTCGACGCAGGCGCCGAGCGATGCGGCGCGGTCCGTGAGCCGTTCGAACGGGCCGGCGTGCGGATCAACATCGACCATCACAAGTTCGGCAGCCGGGCCGACTACGACCTGGCCATCGTCGACCCCACCGCGGCGTCGACGACCGAGCAGGTCTTCCGGATCGGCGAGCACCCGGCGTGGGGCGTCCCCGTCACGGCCGGGTTCGCCGCGGCGATCTACCTCGGCCTGATCTGCGACACCGGGTCGTTCCAGTTCTCGCTGACGACGCCCGAGACGCACCGGATCGCGGGCAAGCTCCTCGCGGCGGGCATCAAGCACGACGAGATCGCGGCCCACATCTTGATGGAGCGCAGCCACGAGGAGATGAAGATGCTCGGCCGGCTCTTCCTCGCATCGGAGCGCAGCGCGAGCGGCAGGGTCCTCCACGTCGTCATCGACGACCCCGACGACATCCGACAGCCCAAGACGACGTTCGACCGGATCTCGCAGGAGCTCGCCTTCGTCGAGGGCGTCGAGGTGACCGTCGTCGTCCGCGCGCTCCCCGACGGGAGCTGCAAGCTCTCGTTCCGGAGCCGCGGCCGCGTCGACGTCGCCGCGCTCGCCCGCGAGCTCGACCCCGGCGGCGGAGGCCACACCCGGGCGGCCGGATGCGGCCTGCCGGGGCCGGCCCGCGACCGGGTGGCCGAGGTCGTCGCGGCGGTCGAGCGCAAGCTCGACGCGCTGCCGTGACCGCGGCCTCGACGACCTCGTCGGGGCGAATCCAGGTTCCCCGCGCGGCGTCGGCCACCCCGGTCTCCCTCTCGTCGCTGCCCGGCCCGCGCGGCCTCCCCGTTCTCGGGTCGCTCGTCGGGTTCGCGCGGGATCCTCGCGGCTTCTTCGCCGCGATGGCGCGGCGCCACGGCGACCGGGTCACCTACCGGATCCTCGAGCACGCCATCCTCCAGATCGGGCATCCCGACGACATCGAGGAGGTGCTCGTCCGGCGGTGGCGCTCGTTCCACAAGGACGCGATGTACAAGCTCATGCAGCCCCTCCTCGGGCGCGGCCTCGTCACCGCGGAGGAGGAGGAGTGGCAGCGCCACCGCAAGCTGATCGCGCCCTCGTTCACGCCGACCCACATCCGGGTCTACGCCGACGCCATGGTCACCGCGGTGCGCGACTACACCGCGACGCTCCGTCACGGCGAGGAGCGCGACCTCCACGCCGACATGCTCGGCCTCGCCCAGAGGATCGTCCTCGAGACCCTCTTCGGCGCCGACCTCGACGTCGAGCTGCACCGCGTCGCGGAGAGCATCGAGGTCTTCATGGAGGAGTTCGTCACCGACGTCTCGGGCTTCCGGCGGCTGCTCCCGCGGGCCGTGTCGACGCCCGGCCGCCGCCGCTCGGCGCGCGCCGTCGCGCGCCTCGACGCGATGATCGCCGCGCTGATCGCCGCGCGTCGCCGGGCCGGGCTCGGCGCCGATCTCCTCTCGCGGCTGCTCGAGGCTCGCGACGAGACGGGGCGTGGCCTGACCGACGTGGAGATCCGCGACGAGGCGATCACCGCCTTCGTCGCCGGTCACGAGACGACCGGCCTCGCCCTCGCCTACACCCTCGGGCTCATCGCCGAGAACGACGCGGTCGACGCGGCCCTGGCCGCCGAGGCGGCCGACGTCCTCGGCGACCGGCCGGCGACGATGGCCGACGTGGCGAGGCTGCCGCTCACGAACGCGGCCATCCGCGAGGGCATGCGCCTCCTCCCGCCGGTGTGGGCGATCGGGCGCGAGTCGATGGAGGAGGTCGAGATCGGCGGCGTGATCGTGCCGCCGAACACCCAGGTGATCGTCAGTCAGTGGGTGCTCCACCGAGACCCCCGCTGGTTCGACGACCCGCTCGTGTTCCGGCCGGAGCGCTGGCTCGACGGCCTCGAGGATCGCCTCCCGCGGATGGCCTACATCCCGTTCGGCGCCGGCCCCCGAATCTGCGTCGGCAACCACTTCGCCCTCATGGAGGCGGTCCTCCTCCTCGCCGAGATCACGCGGACGGCCGGCTTCAAGCTCACCGGGAAGTTCCCGCCCAGGCTGATCCCGAGCATCACCCTCCGCCCCGTCGGCCCGATCCGCGCGAAGGTCGCGCTGCGCCGATCGCGCTGAGGCGCGCCGCGAGGCGCTCGACGAGCCGCTCGACGGCCGCCTTCTGAGGCGCCCCCCGGCGGGTGAGGGCCCGGAGCTCGAACGGCGGACCGACCGGCACGCCGGTCAGGACGCGGAGCTCCCCGGTCGCGACGAGGCGGGCGACGGCGGTCTCGGGGAAGTAGCCGAGGAACCGCCCGCCCCGGACCATCGCGATCGCCATCTGGAGCAGCTCGATCGTCGCGGCGACCCGCCGCGGCGTCACCTCGTCGGGGAACTGGTCGATCGCCGGGAGGTCCTCGCGGTCGAAGAAGCTCGGGACGACGAAGCCGTGCTCCTCGAGGTCGCGCGCGCGGATCCGGCGTCGGCCCGCGAGGGCGTGCTCGGCGCCGCACACGATCCGGCCGGGCGTCGAGGCGATCGTGCGGTAGTCGATGTCGCGCCGGCCGCCGCCGCCGACCGTCAGCCCGAGGTCGAGCCGGCCGGCGGCGATGAGCTGCTCCATCTCCTGCGGGAGCATCTCGTGAACCCGCGGCACGACGCGCGGGTGCGCGTCGGCGAGGTCGCCGAGCGCGTCGGGGAGGAGCTGGAGCGAGAAGACCTCGTTCGCGCCGATCCGGATCGTGCCGCCGAGGTCGTCCTCGAGCCCCGCGATCGTCGTGGTGATCGCCTCGACCCGACCGAGCAGCTCGGCCGCGTGGGCGAAGAGCACCTCGCCCGCCTCGGTGAGGTGGACCCGACGCGTCGTCCGGACGAAGAGCGGCTTGCCGAGCTCGGCCTCGAGCCCCTTGATCGCCTTGCTGACGGCCGGGGGCGAGACGTGGCTCAGCCGCGCGCCGCGCGTGAACGAGCCGGCCCGGGCGACGTTGTAGAAGTAGGCGAGGGGAGTGAGCTCCATCGTATTGTTATCCGTTGGTTAAGAGTGACTATATCATAAGTCAGCAAGAGTTTCGGTCCGTCGGCGGTCTCATCGGGTGGAGGAGCCGCCGCCATGTCCGAACGCCGACCGCGCCGCCGCCTGATCGTGAACGCCGACGACCTCGGCCTCGCCGCCGAGGAGAACGCCGGCATCGTCCGCGCCGTCCGCGACGGCATCGTCCGATCGACCTCGCTCCTCGTCACCGGCGAGGCCGCCGCCGAGGGGGTGGCGATGGTCCGGGCGACCGGGGTCGCGGTCGGGATCGGGCTCCACCTCTGCCTGACCGAGCTCCACCCGGCGTCGACGCCGGCCGACGTGGCGAGCCTCGTCGGCCCCGACGGTCGCCTTCGCGCCGGGGTGGCGTGGCTCGAGGCGCCCGACCGCGCTCGACCCGAGCTCGCCCGGGACGTCGCCCCGGACGTCGCCCGAGAGCTCGAGGCGCAGCTCGAGCTCTTCGAGGCGCTCGTCGGCGCGCCGCCCGACCACCTCGACGTGCACCAGCTCCTCGACGTGGTCTCGCCGACGGTGCGTCGGGCGGTCCACGAGCTGGCCGCGCGGCGGTCGTTGCCGGTGCGCGACACGAGCTTCGCCACGCACGCCCCGTCTCTCGGCGCGTTCCTCGCCCGGATCGACCGGCAGCTCGGCGGCGGCTCGGTGGCGTCCCGGATCGATGCGCGCATCCTCGCGGCCCGGCTCGCCGGCGCGTCGACCGGGCCGGTGCGGTCGCCGGACCGCCTCGAGCTCTCGCTCAGCGACCCGGCGACTCCGCCGACGCCCGAGCGAGCCGTCGAGCTGATCCGTCGGCTTCCGCCCGGTGTGACCGAGCTGCTCTGCCACCCGGGGGAAGGTTCGCCGCGCCGTCGCGCGGAGCGGCGCGCCGTCGGGGACCCCGCGGTCGCGCGGGCGGTCCGCGAGGAGGACGTCGAGCTCGTGACGTTCGGCGCCGTCCCCCCGGAGCCTCGGAGCTCGGAGGCGCGCGCCCGATGACCACCGTCGACATCTGCGGCGTCGGCGCGCTCGCGACCGCCACGATCCACGCCGCCGTCGCCCTCCCCGACGTCGCGCTCCGGGCGATCTGCCGCGCGCCGCGGCGGCATCGTCACGACCTTCCGGAGAACGTCGCGGTGGTCGGTCACGACGCCCTCGCCAACGGGGATGGTCCGATCGTTCTCTGCCTCTCGGTCGACGAGCGTCCGCTCATCGCGGCGTCGCGGTCGCGGCTCGCCGTCGCCGGTCCGAACCTGGAGCTCCTCGAGCGCGCCCTCCGGCTCGAGGCGATGGCCGAGCGCCCGGTCCTCGTCGTGACGAACCCCGTCGAGCTGCTCTGCGAGCGTCTCGCCGCCGCGACCGGCAACCGGCGGGTCTTCGGGTTCGGGATGGCGACCGACCGCGAGCGCCTCGTCGACGCGATCCTCGCGCAGACCGGGTGCGGCCTCGACGGGGCGGAGCTCGCGGTGACCGGTCGCCACGAGGCGCGGCCCATCCCGGTCCTCTCGCGGGTCCCGCGGGTCCTCGAGACGCTCCGGGCGCGGCTCGATCCGAGGCGCCGCGCCGACCCGCTCGCGCCCTACCGCGCCGTCGCCGCCGCCGCCGACGAGATCACCCGGGCCGAGTTCCGCGACGGTCGGCCGCCGGTCGACCGACCGTCGCGCCACCTCGTCGACGCGATCGCGGCGATCGTCCGGGGCGAGTCGCTCCTCGTCTCCGGCCCGACCGCGAGCGGTCGCTTCGCGGGCGGGCGGCTCGACGCAGCGACGTGGCGCTTCGAGCTCCCGGAGCTCGGACCGGTGGAGCGCCGGCTGGTCCGCGAGCTCGAGCGCGAGCTCGAGGTCGCGGCGAGGAGGGCATCGTGAAGGCGCTGATCGTCTCGCTCCAGGTGGCGCCCGGGGCGAGCAAGGGGCATCTCCACCCGATGCTCGGCGTGGCCGCGGCGCTCATCGACGAGGGGCACGAGGTCGGCTGGCTCGCGCTGCCCGCGCCGCTTCACCGCGCCGAGCGCGTCGACGTCGAGGCCCGGGGCGCGACCGTCCTGCCGACGCCGCCCGCGGCGGCCCGGTCGCTCCTGCGCGGGGCGGCCCTCGCCGCGGTGGCGCTCGACCCGGACCGATGCTGGGAGGTCTACCGCGGGTTCCTCGTCGATCCCGTGGGCGAGGCCCTCGACGACGTCGTCGCGGGCATCGAGCGCTTCGCGCCCGAGGCGGCTGCCATCGACGCGATGAGCTACGTCGCGATCATCGCCGCCCATCGCCTCGGCTTGCCCTTCGCCAGCGTCTGCGCCGGGCTCAAGATGGCCTCGACGCGGTCGCTCGACGAGGTCTACCGGGGCGAGATGCGGCCGCTCGTCGACGCGCGCGCCGAGCTGTTCGCCGACCACGGTCTCGCGCCCGAGCTGCGGCTGACGGAGTGCCTCTCGCCGTGGGCGAACGTGATGTTCTCGACCGAGGCGCTCCTCGGACCGGTCGACGGGGTGGAGCTCGTCGGGCCGTCTCTTCGCCCGCCGGCGGTCGACGAGGTCGAGGCGTTCCCGTGGGAGCGGCTCGCGTCCGATCGGCCGCTCGTGCTCGCCTCGTTCGGGAGCGTCCATCGCCGGGTGGAGCTGCCCGACGTGGTCGACCCGCTCCTCGACGCCTGCGCCGAGATCGGGGCGCAGGCGGTGGTGGCCTCGGAGACGGCGACGGAGCGCGCGGGCGCGATCGTCCGTCCCTGGGTGCCGCAGCGGGCGCTCCTCGCCCGCGCGGACGCGTTCGTGACGCACGGAGGGGCGAGCTCGGTCGCGGAGTCGCTGGCGCGCGGGATCGCGCCGATCGTCGTTCCGCTCTCGGGGGACCAGGGGCTGCAGGCGGAGCTGGTGGTGGCGGCGGGCGCGGGGGAGCACGTGCCGCGCGCCGATGCGGAACGCTGCCTGCGCGCGGCGCTCGAGCGATCGCTCGCCCCGGAGGCGCCGGCGCGGGCGGCGGCGGCGGCGATCGCGACCTCGTTCGCCGCGCGAGACGGCGCGCGCGAGGCGGCGCGGATCGTCGCCGGGCTGGCGAGCGTCACAGGGAAGACGCAATCGGCAACGGACTCGGATCGGGCAGCTCGCAATCCGAGCAATCCGCGCAATCCGCGGTTCCACTCGTCTTCGTGCCGAGAGAATGAAACCGCGAATTTCGCGGATGACGCGGATTGTCTCCGGTCCGCGCCAAGTCGCTGCATCTGCGGAGGCTTCGTCACAGGGAACGTCTCACACCGCGAGCGCGGCACGAAGATCGAGTCGCCGCGTCACGCCCATCGTGGTCCGGGGGGGCCCCCTCATTGCATTGTCGCACACGGCGCGGCGGGCACGAAGATCGAGTCGCCGCGTCCCGACGCCCCGGAACTCCCCGGCGCATCCGGCGCCGGCTGCTCGGCGCTTCGCGCCTCCGGTGCCCTCGCCGCCTGGCGCTCCGCCCTCGGCGCCGCGGCCGTCGTCACCGACGTCGACGCGCTCACCCGAGCCACGGCCAACGTCACCGCCCTCGCCCGCCGCATCCTCGCCGTGCTCCGGCCGCGGTCCGCCGACGAGGTCGCCGCCGTCGTCGCGATCGCCGCGCGCCACCGCGTCCCGCTCCATCCGATCAGCCGGGGCTGCAACTGGGGGCTCGGCTCGCGCCTCCCCACCCGCGACGGCGTCGCGATCGTCGACCTCGGCGCGCTCGACCGGATCCTCTCGGTCGACACGGTCCACGGGCGCGCCGTGATCGAGCCCGGCGTCACCCAGGCCGCCCTCGCCGCCCACCTCCAGGCGCTGGGTGCGCCGTTCTTCCTCGACGTCACCGGGTCGGCGGCCGGCAGCTCGGTCATCGGAAACGCGCTCGACCGCGGCAACGCCTACCACGGTCCGCGGGCGGACACGCTCCTCGCCATCGAGGCGGTCATCGGGCGTGGCGAGCACGTCACCACCGGCCCCGATCCCACCTCCCGCGTCGCGCACCTCCATCGTCCCGCCCTCGGCCCCGACCTCGACGGGCTGCTCGTTCAGGGCGACCTCGCGATCGTCACCCGCGCGACGGTGCGCCTGCGGCCACGCCGGGAGGCGCACGCGCTGGTCACCACGTCGATCGACCGGTCCGAGCGCCTCGGCGCCCTCGTCGATGCCGCTCGCCGCCTCGCCCAGGCGAGCTCCGCGTTCACCGCCTTCCACATCGGGAACCGGGCGAGGGCCGCCTCGGTGCTCGGCCCGGGCGTGCTCGCCGCGCTCCTGCGACGCGGCCACGCCGACGGCCCGGCGCTCCGCCGGCGGGTCGATGGCGTGGTCGCGCGCGAGGCCCGGGCCGCCTGGACGCTCGTCACGCCGGTCTCCGGGTCGACGGCCGAGGTCTCCCTGTTCGCTCGATCGGCCGGGCGCGCCTTCGCCGGGATCGGTCGCGTCACCGTCGCGACCGAGGCTGCGGCGCAACGTCGACGCCGGTGGCTCGGCCTGCTGGCGGCCGTCTCGACCCGGGCCGAGGACCGACTGGCCGTCGCCGAGGCCGCGGCGCCCTCGATGGCGCACGCGGTCGGCGTGCCGTCGGACACCGCCCTCCCGAGCGTCGCCTGGTCCCTCGATCGTTCGCTCGTCCTCGACCCCGACCTCGACGCGGGGCGCGCCGGGACGCTCTTCGTCGTCCCGGCCGTGCCGTTCCGCGGCGCCGACGTGGTCGAGGCGGTCGACCTCGTCGAGCGCGTCCTCGCGCCGGCGGGGTTCCCGGTGCTCGTGACGTGGAACTCGCTCGGCGACGCGACGCTCGAGGGCGTGATCAACCTCGTCTTCGATCGCCGGGACCCCGACGCGGTCACGCACGCCCACGCGACCGCGCGCACCCTCCGCCGCGCGCTGGCCGACCGCGGGTTTCCGCCGCACCGCCTCGGCGTGCAGGACGCGGGTGACGCGGGCGACGCCGTAAGCCCGCGCGGGCGAACCCTCGCCAGGATCGCGGCCGCCCTCGACCCCGACGGTGCCCTCGCTCCCGGTCGCTACGCGCTCGTCTGACCGGACCGACTCCGGCCCGCGCGCCCGGCTGGCTGGCCGCCCGAGCGCGAAGCGCCTAGAATCGCCGCCCAGTGACGGGGGCGAGCATGGACCGGCCGACCGACGACCAGCTCCGCGACATCTGGAGCAAGACCCTCCCGATGGGCGGCCGGAGCGCCGACGATCCGGGCGCGACGTTCCGGATGCCGCCGCCGCCCGGCGCCGGCACCGGCCCCGGCAGCGGCTGTGACACCGGGCCCGGCGTCGATGGCTTCCAGGCCGCGCCGACGCTGATCTCGGCGGCCGACGCGACCCTCCTCGACGACCCGGCCCTCGCCCCGACGATCGTGCCCGCCTCCGATACCGGGTCGCGGCCCCCGTCGGCCCACGACACCGCCCCGCTCCCGGGTCCGGGCCCCGCGGGCGGAGCGGCCGCGGCCGGCTACGAGCTGATCGAGGAGATCGGGCGCGGCGGCATGGGCGTGATCTACCGCGCCCGCCAGGCGAGCCTCCGACGCGAGGTCGCGGCGAAGCGGATGCGGCGCGAGGTCGCCGCGTCGAGCGAGCGGCGTCGGGCGTTCGTCTCCGAGGCGCTCGTCAACGGGCTCCTCGATCATCCGAACATCGTCCCGGTCCACGACCTCGGGCAGACGGCGGACGGCGAGCTGCTGCTGAGCATGAAGCTCGTCGGCGGGATGGAGTGGCGCGACATCCTCCACCCGCGTCGCGACGCGCATCGCGAGCGGGCCGAGCGGACCGACCGCGAGGACCACCTCCAGATCCTCCTCGCCGTCTGCAACGCCGTCTCGTTCGCCCACAGCAAGGGGATCGTCCACCTCGACCTGAAGCCCGAGAACGTCATGGTCGGGGACTTCGGCGAGGTGCTCGTGATGGACTGGGGCATCGCGGTCGACGTGCGCGAGGACCGAGCCGTCGACGAGATGCGCGCCCCCCGGGCGTCGTCGATCACCGGGCCGTCGGGCACGCCGCGCTACATGGCGCCGGAGCAGGCGCTCGGGGAGGGCGGCGCGATCGGTCCGTGGACCGACGTCTATCTCCTCGGCGCGATCCTCCACGAGATCGTCGCGGGCGCGCCGCCGCATCGCGGCGACACGATCCGGGAGGTCATCGTCGCCGCCGTCATGAGCGAGCCGCCGAGGCTCTCCGCGGAGATCCCGCGCGAGCTCGCCGAGGTCTGCGGCAAGGCGCTCGCGCGAGAGCCGAGCGAGCGCTACCAGTCGGTCGAGCCGTTCCGCGATGCGGTCCAGGGTTTCCTGAAGCACGTCGAGAGCCTGAAGCTCTCCGACGCGGCCGCCGCCACCCTCGATCGATGCGCGGGCCGGGCGAGCGACGCCGAGGCCGACCGGAACCAGCTCTACGCCGACTACGCCGAGGTCGTCGCCGGGTTCCATCAGGCGCAGCTCCTCTGGGACGAGAACCCCGACGCCACCGCCGGCGAGCGCCGCGCCCGCTTCGCGTTCGCCGAGGCGGCGCTCGGCGGCGAGGACCTCGGCCTCGCCGAGGCCCAGGCGGCGGTCCTCCCTGCTGCGGACGACGCGGCGATCGCCCTCCGCGGGCGGATCGCATCGGCCGCCGCGGCGCGCGACCGAACCCGGCGGGCCGCCCGGCGCCTGCGCAGCGGGCTCGCCGCGGCGCTGCTTCTGATCCTGGGCGGCCTGACGGTCGGGTTCTTCCTGGTCAACGCCGAGCGACGGAAGGCGGTGCTCGCGCGCGAGGACGCCGTCCGCGAGGAGCGGGCCGCCCGAACCGCTCGCGACGGCGAGCGGGACGCGCGCCTCGCGGCCGAGCGCGATCGGGCCGCGGCCGTCGACGCTCACCGGGACGCCGTCCGCGCGAACCGGGAGACCGAGGCGGCGCGCGAGGCGGAGAAGCGCGAGAAGGAGGCGGCCGAGCTGGCCCGCACGGCGGCGGAGCGCGAGCGGTCGGCCGCCGAGGAGGCGCGCGAGGTCGCCCGCGCGAGCGAGCGCGAGGCGACCGCGCGCCTCGCCTGGAGCCTGGTCGCCCAGGGCGACGCCAGGGCATCCGAGGAGCGCTGGCGCGAGGCGCGGGCGCACTACCGCGAGGCGGCGGCCGCCTTCGCCGCGGTCGGCGAGCCGGACCTCGGCGTCCGGCTGGGCCTGTGGCACGCCCTCTCGCAGTCGCCCCCCGCCGTGCACGTCCTCCGGGGCCACGGCGACCTCGTCCACTCGGCCGCGTTCACGCCCGACGGCCGGCAGATCGTCTCGAGCGGCGCGGGCACGATCCGGGTCTGGGACGTGACGACCGGGCGGGCGGTCCGCGTCCTCGACGGCGAGAACGTGAAGGCCTCCGAAGGGGTCAACCTGACGCCCGACGGGCGGGCCCTGCTCATCCCGGGCGAGGACCGGATCGGTCGCCTCGTCGACCTCGCCTCGGGCGAGACGATCCGGACGTTCGAGGGACACCAGGATCAGCTCGGCTCGTTCGCCGTCTCCTCCGACGGCCGGCTCGCCGCGTCGACGAGCTTCGACCGGACGGTGAAGGTCTGGGACGTCGCGACCGGCGCGCTCCGCCAGGACCTGCGCGGCCACACCGACCGGACCCGCGCGGCCGCGTTCTCCCCCGACGGGGCCGTCGTCGCCTCGACGAGCGACGACGGGACCGCCCGCCTGTGGGACGTCGCGACCGGGACGGTGCAGCGCACCCTCACGGGCCACGGCGGCGCGACCAACGGCGTCGCGTTCTCGCCGGATGGCTCGCGGGTGGCGATCTCGTCCTTCGACGGGGCGGTGCGGATCTGGAGCCGTGAGTCCGGCGAGGTCGTCGAGACGCTGCGGGGTCACGAGGGAGCGGTCGGCGTGATCGACTGGTCCGCCGACGGCCGCTTCATCCTCTCGACCGGCGTCGACGCGACCGTCCGCCTCTGGGATGCCGAGACGGGCGATGCGGTCCGGGTGCTCGAGGGGCACGAGCCGGTCGCGTTCACCGAGAGCGATCGCGAGTTCATCTACGCGCCGGTCCTCGATGGCGCCTTCTCGCCCGACGGGCGCCTCGCCGTCTCGACCGGCGTCGATGGCACGATCCGGGTCTGGTCGCTCGGCGACGGCCGAGGGGTGAGGCGGAGCCTCGGCAGCTCCGGCAGCGTCATGAGCGTCGCCGTCTCCCCCGACGGCGCGCTCGCCGCGGTGGGCCTCTACGACGGGACGGTGCGGCTCGTCGACGTCGCGACCGGACGGGACCTGCGCGCGTTCTGGAGCGCGGAGGGCTACGTCTTCTCGGTCGCCTTCACGCCCGACGGGGCCCGCATCGTCGCGGGCTGCGGCTACCACGGCGGCAAGCGCGGCGTCGTGGCCGTCTGGGACGTCGACGGCGACGTCCGACCGGCGAAGACGATCGTCGCCCACGAGGACGCGGTCCGGCGGGTCGTCGTCTCCTCGGACGGCGCGACGCTCCTCACCGCGAGCCTCGACGGGACCGCCAAGCTCTTCTCCCTCGAGACCCTCGAGGAGCTTCGCACCCTCCGGGTCCCCGAGATCGACGAGCCGGCTCCGGAGGGGCGGTTCGCGGCGGCCGACAACGTGAGCGCGGACGCGTTCCGAAGCGCGGCGTTCTCGCGCGACGGTCGCCACGTGGCCGCCGGCGACCACGCCGGGCGGATCGTCGTGTGGGAGAGCGAGACCGGGAAGGTCGTCGCGGACATCCCCGCGTCCGGCTTCGCGACGCAGAGCCTCGCCTTCGACCGCGACGGCGACCGGCTCCTCTCGTGTCACGCCGGCCGCGGGATCGTCGTCTGGGACTGGGCCGCCGGGAAGGTGGCCCGCGCGATCACCGAGGCGGGAAACGTCGAGGAGCTCGCGATCTCCGCCGACGGACGATGGGCGGTCGCGTGCGGGACGGGCTTCTTCTTCAGCAGCGGGCGGGTGCAGGTGCTCGACCTGACGACCGGCGAGCGGGTCCGCTCGCTGCCGCCGCCGGCGAGCCCATCGGCCGTCGCCATCGCCGGCGACGCGTCGCGGATCATCGTCGGAGCCTACGACGGCTGGCTGACGACCTACGACCTGCACCGGCTCGACCGTCACCTCGCGCTCCAGGAGACGGTCGCTCGGACCCGCGCCGGCGAGGCCTCCGCGCCGCTCGATGCCGACGCCCGGGCGGACCTCGGTCGCTGGTGGGCCCTCTTCGGGTTCCACGATCGCGCGCGAGAGCTCCTGGTCGCGGCGCGGACGGACGGCGCCGACGAGGCGTCGGCGACCGACGAGCTCGCCCTCGCCCACTGGGACGCGGGCGACCTCGAGGCGGCGGGCGGAGAACTGCGCCGCGCGATGGACGCGCGGGCGGCGGCCGGCGGCGCCGCGGCGGCGGCGCTCGGCTCGCGGCGTCTGGCCGGGCTGTCCCGGAGCCACGCCGCGCGCGCGTCCGTGAGTCGGGCGGCCGGGGAGCCCGCGATCGCCCTCGGGCACGTCGCGCGCGCGATCGAGGCGGAGCCCGAGGCGCCCGACCTCCTCGTCCTCCGGGCGCTCATCCAGAACGACGCGGGCGAGGTCGCCGACGCGATCGCGAGCTACAGCGAGGCGATCGAGCTCGGCTTCGCCACCGCGATGTCGCATCAGTTCCGCGGGGATGCGCGGCTGGGGCTGGGCGATGTGGCCGGCGCGATCGCCGACTTCGGCGAGGCGATCGGGCGCAGCCCGGACGCCGCCCATCTCTTCCTCCGTCGCGGAAAGGCGCGGGTACGCGCCGGCGACGACGAGGGCGCGCTCGCCGACTTCGCCGACGTCATCCGACTCGAGCCGACGAACATGACCGCGTTCAACCAGCGCGGGATCATCCTGGAGCGCCTCGGCGACCTCCCCGCGGCGATCGAGGCCTACTCGGGGGCGATCGCGGTCCGGCCGGGCGACCCGGTCCTCTTCTACAACCGGGCCATGGTCCGGCGGACCGCGGGCGATGCGGAGGGCGCGCTCGCCGACCTCGACGCGGCCCTCCGTCAGGACGCCGCCTACGCCTCCGCCCACAACCTGCGCGGTCACCTCGCCTACGAGCGGGCGGACTGGGCGACCGCGATCGACGACTACACCCGCGCGATCGACCTCGATCTCGGCAACGTCGACTTCATCGCCAACCGGTCCGCGGCGCGGCGACACGGCGGCGACCTCGAGGGGGCGATCGAGGACGCCGAGCGAGCCATCGCCAACGACGCCGACTTCGCCCGAGGCCCCTACGAGCTCGGCCGCGCGCTCCTCGTGCGCGTTCAGCAGGGCGGCGACGTCGCGGCCGCGGCCGGTCGCGCCGCGGTCGCCAGGTTCGACCGCGCGATCGAGCTCGGCCACGCGCCGAACCTGTCGTGGGCCTACAAGGGCCTCACCCACTACTGGCTCCTCGAGCTCGACCCCGCGATCGGCGCCTTCGAGCGGTCGCTCGAGGTGAAGGGCGACGACGAGATCGTCCACTACAACCTGGCCGCATGCCTCGCCCTCCGCGCGAAGGACGAGCGAGGCGCCGCCCTCGAGCGAGACGTCGACCGCGCCCTCGACCACCTCGAGCGAGCCATCGCCGAGGGCTACGCCGACTGGGCGACCCTGAAGAGCGACGCCGACCTCGAGGTGCTCCGCGGCGAGGAGCGCTACCAGCGCCTCGTCGAGGGACACTGACCCTCCTACTTCGAGCTGAGGCTCCGCTCCGCCGCGGCCGCCAGCACGCCTCCGGCTCGTGCGAACGTCCTTTCCGTTCGACGCTCCCCCTCCGGGCGAGGATCGCGGGTCGAGGAGGGCGGGGGAGTCTTCGGCTGCGAAAACTCCTCCGAGGCTCGGCGCCCGCGGCCCGGTCCGGCCTCCCGGAGTGCAAGAGGACAAGCCTCCCTCGACGGCAGGCCGTCCGGTCGCCCGCTTCGTTCGGTCGCCTTGCCTGCCGAGTCGCGCCGAACCGCCAGGTCGCGACCCGTGTCGCGCGGCGAATGACGCCCGTCGACGTGCGCCAAGTCGCTACGATAAAAACCTTAAAATGGACGAAACAAACACTCTACTTCGAGCGCGAGGGGGGCTTGTACTCTTGCACTCTGGGCGGCCGGACCGGGCCGCGGGCTCCGAGTCTCGGAGAAGGCTCAGCAGTCGAGGTCTGCCCCGCCCTCCTTGACCGGCGATGTCCGCCCGGAGGGGAGCATCGAACGTCGGTGGCGCCCGCATGGGAGACTCGATGGGAGGTCCGCGCACCCGTTCTCGGATGGGAGCTCGCTAGGACCCCGGGCCGCTCGCGAGGGCCTTGCTGAGGCGGCTCAGGCTCTCGTCGTAGCGGTAGAGGATGTCGAAGTGGCCGTCCTCGTACTCCTCGTGGACGTGCTCGATCCCCTTGGCGGCGAGCTTTCCGGCCATGATCCGGGCGCCGAGGTGGAGGTGGAACTCGTCGCGCGTCCCGCAGTCGATGAACACCGTCCGCATCGAGCGGAGGGCGTCGGCGTAGTCCGCCTGCTCGACCATCCGCACCGGGTCGCGCTCCAGCCAGCGCTTCCAGACATCGAGGCGCAGCTCGCCCGTCTCGCGGTCGATCGGGAGGTCGACGCCGAGGTCGGCGGCGTTGGCGGGGTTCGGCGAGTAGGCGGCGGCCATCGCGATCATGTTGATCGCGCCGATCGCGGCCGATGACTTCTTCGGGCGGCGCTCGAACCACTCCAGGAAGGCACGGGCGGTCCGGTCGGGCCCGCCGTGCTCGTGGAGGCCCTTCCAGAGCTTCGGCATGTCGGGGAGGTAGCCGTACTCGAAGTACATGTCGCCGCTGTGGCTCGCGATCGCCGCGAACACGTCGGGGCGTCGCATCCCGAGGCTCATGGCCCCGTAGCCGCCGCTGCTCTTGCCGGCGACGCCGCGGCCCTCGCGGCTCGCGACCGTCCGGTAGCGGGCGTCGATGAACGGAACGAGCTCGTCGCAGAGGTAGGACTCGTAGTCGCCGATCGCGGGGCTGTCGACGTACTGGCTCCCGCCGATCCGGGTGAAGCAGTCGGGCATCACGACGATCGCCGGGTCGGCCCGCCCGCTCGCGATGAGGCGGTCCATCCGCGCGTCGAGCGCCTCGGCCCAGGCCTTCTCGTTCAGGAGCATCCGGCCGTGCCCCGTGAACCCCGCCAGCTTGTAGATCGTCGGGTAGCGGCGCTCGCCGTCGGCGTCGTAGCCCGGAGGCAGGTAGATCGGGACGCGCCGCTGCGTCGGATCGCCGAGCGGATTGCCGGCGAGCCTCTCTCCCGGGACGGTCTCGTGGACGACGCGTCCCCTGGCCGTGGTCATGGGGTCCTCTCCTCACCGCCCCGGGCGCCGCCCGAGGCCTCCAGCTTCACCGCGTCGCCGAGCCACCCGCCGGCGACGGCCAGGAGCAACCCGGTCGCCGTCCATGGCCAGATCCGGAGCGGGAGGCCCTCGTCGACGACGATGCGGCGCAGCCCCGCGGCCGTTCCGTCGACGCCAACGAACGAGCCCTGCGTCAGGAAGTAGGCGACGCCCGCGACGAGCCCCTCCCAGACGAAGATGAGCGCCGCCGCGAAGAGGCACTCGCGCACCGGGCGGCCGTGCGAGCTTCGCCCGACGAAGACCGCCCCCGGCAGGTAGGGGATCGTCAGCGCCAGCCCGACCAGCCACGGCGTCCAGCTCGACGCCGTCTCGACGTCGCCGAAGAGGGCGTCCACCTCGACCGGCCCGCGGAAGAGCAGGAGCAGGGCGACGAGCTGGAGCGAGAGGAGCTGGAGGCCGAGGAAGATGAAGCACGCCGCCGCGATCCAGCGGGCGCTCGTCCGCTCGATCGGGTTCGGCTCGTCGCTGCTCGGCCCGAGGGCCGCCGATCGGGGCGCGCCGACCGTGCGAGCCTCGGGGATCTCTCCGGTCACGGGCGCGGCAGCTTGACCCGGTCGAGGTCGTTCAGGGCCACCGAGTTCCCGACCACCCGCCGCGCCTCCTGCACGAACGGCTGCCCGCCCCTCTCCTCGTAGCGCTGCGAGAAGTGGGTCAGGGCGAGGCGCTCGACGCCGCCCTCGGCCGCGAGCTTGGCGGCCTGCTCGGCCGTCATGTGCGCGTTCTCGTGGGCGAACGTCTCGTCCTGCCGGAGGTAGGTCGACTCGCAGACGAGGAGATCCGACCCGCGGGCGAGCTCGGTCGCTCCGGCGCACGGACGCGTGTCCATCACGAACGCGAACGCCGCTCCGCGCCGCGGCTCGGAGACGTCGTCGCGCCGGATCGTCTTTCCCTCGACGGTGACCTCGCCCTCCCGCTGGAGCTTCCCGACGAGCGGGCCGGTCACGCCCGCCTCCGCGAGGCGATCGGGGAGGAAGCGCCGCCCGTCGTGCTCGGAGAGGCGATACCCGTACGTGTCGACGGCGTGGTCGAGCGGGTAGGCCTCGATCTTGAAGCGCTCGTCCTCGTCGATCACGCCGCCGTCACCCTTGATCGGGTGGGGGACGAGGTCGACGGGGCGGGTGTAGATCGACGCCCGGACGAGCCGGTCGTAGTAGACCCGCCCGCTCGCGGGGAAGTAGACGTGGATCGGCCCGGGGGCGCGGTCGAGCGAGAGGCGCTGGACGATGCCGGCGAGGCCGAGGCAGTGATCGCCGTGGAAGTGGGTGATGAAGATCCGCTGGATCTCGCGGGCGGCGAGCCCGGCGTAGATGAGCTGACGCTGCGTCCCCTCTCCGGGGTCGAAGAGGGCGCCGGCTCCGTCCCAGCGGAGGAGATAGCCGTTGTGATTGCGGCGGCGCGTCGGGACCTGGCTGGCCGTCCCGAGCGCCACGACCTCGCGGACGCTCATGTTCGTAGTTCCTTGTACGGGCAGAGGCGTCGGCGGGCAAGCGGGCCCGACGCCGTCGCGGCTGCTATCATCTCGGACGGCCCGTTGCGCGCGCCCTGTCGCGCCGAGCCCGGAGCTCCGTCGTGCTCGACCGCGTCTCCCGCCCCGCGCCTCTCCCGATCGTCGCGCTCGTCGTGCTCGTCGGTGCGGTCGCGGGGGGCGGGCTGCCTCTCCTCGCGCCCTCGGCCGCGGGAGACGGGGGCGCCGAGGGGGACCCGCTCGCCCCCCTGCTCTGGCGGATGGGCTCGTTCCGGGCGGCCGCGCGGGCGGAGGCGGCCGACGCGGTCCTCGCCCTCGGCGACCGCGGGCGCCTCGCCCTCGCGCGGCTCGCGTTCCTCCCGACTCCCGAGCGGGCGGCCCAGGCGCAGGCGCTCGTCGCCGAGCTCGCCTCCCCGTCCTGGGAGCGGCGCGAGGCGGCCAGCCGGTCGCTCGAGGCGATGGGGGCCGACGCGATACCCGCCCTCGAGGCCGCCGGAGGTCACGCCGACGCCGAGGTCCGCGCCCGGGCACGGCGGCTCTCGATCATCCTCGAGCGCGCGGGCGTGCGGGCCGCGGCGGTGCGCCGTCGGGCGGCGGCGCTCGACGCGCTCGCCCGCGACGAGCCCGTCGCCATCCTCGAGCCGACGACCGCGCTCCTCGTCTCGGGGGACGCGCCCGTCGCGGTGCGGGCCGCGGCCCTTCGGGCGCTCCTCGCCGACCGGACGCCGGGCGCCGACCGGCGGAGGGTCATCGTCGAGAAGGCGTGCGCGGACGGCGACCCGGGCGTCCGCGCCCTCGCCGCGCTGGCCGTCGCCCGCTGGTCGACGCCGCCGCGGGGGCCCGAGCTCGCGCGGGTCGCCCGGGCGGCTCACCGCTCAGATTCTTCTTCGGTCGCGGCGCCGCTCGCGACGGCGCGCCTCGCGCGCGCGGCCGCGCGCTCGGACGGCGCGTGGATGCTCGCGCCGGCTCCGACCGCGTCGGGCGAGGTCGAGCGGGCGCCCGCCGGACCGCCGCCCCGACCGGCGGTCGATCGCATCGTCCGGGTCGTCGAGAGCGACGGGCGGATCGGTCGCCTCCGCGCGCCGCGCATCGTCGCGGCGGGGGCGCTCCTCGCCCGGACGCTCGACGGGCGACCCGTCGTCCTCCCGCTCGAGGAGGTCTCGTTCGTCGGGCCGGTCGAGGTCACCGACCTCGAGGGCGCGAGCGCGAGGACGGTCCTCGTCGTCCGGCTCGCGCCGCGCGAGGCCGCCAGCGTCCTCGACGGCTCGCTCGAGCGCTGGGAGCCGGGCGTCTCCCTCGTGAACGATGCCGCGGTCGCGCGGACCTACGCCCGCGGCGCCCTCATCACGGTGAGCGGCGTCGGGCTCGTCGAGGTGGACCTCCGCGGGCGGGCGCAGCGGACCCTCGCCGTCGACGCCTACGACGGCAAACGCATCGCCGGCGGCGGCATCCTCTACACCGACCGGACCGCCGGCCGGGTCGTCGAGCTCGACGCCGCGGGCGCGGTCGTCCGGGAGGCCTCGGGGCTCAACGGCCCGACCGACGCCGAGCGCCTGGCCGACGGCACGTTCGTCGTCCTCGAGAACGGACAGGGCCGGGTCGTCGCGATCGACCCGTCCGGGACGACGCGCGTCCTCGCGAGCGGGCTGAGCAATCCCTACGACGTCGACGTCCTCCCCGACGGCCACCTCCTCATCGCCGACGCGGGCGCCGACCGGATCGTCGAGCTCGACGCGACCGGGAAGGAGGTCTGGCAGGTGACCGGGCTCTCGTTCCCGAACTCGGTCGACCGTCTCCTCGACGGCCGGACCGCGTTCACGACCTACCGCAACGGCGAGCTCGTCGTCGTGGAGCCCGACGGGACGATCGCCTCGACCCACGCGGTCGGCGGCACCCTGTTCTTCTGCCGCGGCCTCGTCGACGGCCGGATCGCCGTGGGCGACGGGGCGGGCGGCCGGATCGTCATCGTCGACCCGGCGACCGGCGACACCGAGGAGCGCTCGACCGGGCAGGCATTCGTCGACTGCTCCCCGTTCTGAGCGGCCCCGCGGCCGACTCTCCTTGACCGGGTCCCGCCGCCGCCCCTAGACTGCAGCTCCGCTCGAGGCGACGCCCCCTCCCCACCCACACAGGAGACCGACCGACGATGACGCAGCTCAACGCCGGAGACGCCGCCCCCGACTTCGACGTCGAGGATGACGCCGGCGCCCGGGTGAAGCTCGGCGACCTCCGCGGCAAGAAGGTCATCCTCTTCTTCTACCCGAAGGCCGACACGCCTGGCTGACGGGTCGAGACCTGCGGCTTCCGTGACGAAGCCGCGAAGTTCGACGACGCCGCCGCCGTGCTCCTCGGCGCGAGCACCGACACCCGCGAGGAGCAGGCGGCCTTCAAGGCGAAGTTCGACGTGCCGTTCCGGCTGCTGGCCGATCACGACAAGGCGCTCGCGACCGCCTACGGCGTCCTCGCCGGCGCCGGCTACGCGAACCGCGTCACCTTCCTGATCGACGAGGCAGGCAAGATCGAGAAGGTCTACCCGAAGGTGAGCCCGAAGGAGCACGCCGCCGAGCTGCTCCGCGACGTCACCGGCTAGCCGGCGACGCCGCCGCGGAAGGTCAGTTCGTAGCGCGCCATGAGAGACCTCCTCCGGCGGATCGTCACCGCGCTGGCGAGTCACCCCCTCCCGCCGCTCCTCCTCGTCGGGCTGCTCCTGGCGGGCTGCGGCTGGCTCGCGTCGTCGGTCGGGGTCGACCCGGGGAACGAGGCGCTGTTCCTCCGCGACGACCCCGCCCGCGACGCCCAGGTCGTCTTCCAGGACCGGTTCGGCGGCGACGAGATCATCGCGGTGGCGCTCCTCGCCGAAGGCGAGACGATCCTCACCCTCGATGGTCTCGCCCGGCTGGCGGCCCTCACCGAGGCGAGCGACGCCGGCGACGGCGTCGAGAGCGTGATCTCGCTCACCAACGCCAAGAACGTCTACCAGAGCAAGTGGCAGCCCGAGATCGTCCCGGTCTCGCCCTACGAGGAGCTCCTCGACGAGATGATGTCGCTCGAGGAGCTCTCGGCGCAGGTGAGCGCCGAGCCCCTCTTCGTCGGCAACCTCCTCTCGGAGAACGGCCGGATGGCGGCCGCGATCGTCACCCTCGAGCGTCGCGGCGAGGAGATCGTCGAGGGGCTGCGCACCGCGGCCCGCGACGCGACCGGGGACGGCTACCGGGCCTACGTGGCCGGCTTCCCGGTCGAGCGCTACGACTTCGCGCGGCTCATCGAGAGCGACCAGCGGATCTTCGTCCCGCTCATCGTCGCCGCGATCGCGCTCATGACGGCGCTCCTCTTCCGACAGCTCTGGGGCGTCGCCCTGCCGCTGCTCGTGGTCGCCATGTCGGTCTCGGCGACGATGGCGCTCGCGGCCATCCTCGGGCGCGACCTGAACGCCGTCACGAGCCTGCTGACGCCGGTCGTGATGGTCGTCAGCGTCGCGGTGAGCGTGAACGTCGTGAGCGCGTACACCTGGGAGAGCCCCCGCGTCGGCGCGGGCGGGCCGGGCGTCACGGCGGCCTACGGGCGAGTCGGGCTGGCGTGTCTGTTCACGACGTTCACCACGTTCGTCGGGTTCGGGTCGCTCGCGATCTCGGCCGTCCCGGCGATCCGTGACTTCGGCGGGCTGTCGGCGTTCGGGGTCGCGTTCTCCTATCTGGCGGCCCTCATCGCGCTCCCACCGCTCTTCGGTCTCGGCTGGCGGCGCGGCCCCCGGTCGCTCACCGCGAAGAGCGGCTACCTCGAGCACCTCCTCCTCCGCCTGGCGCACGCGATCGGTCGGCGCCGACGTCTCGTCGTCGGCGGGGCCGTCCTGCTCCTCGGAGTCGGCGGCCTCGGCATCGCCCGGCTCGAGGTGGAGACCGACATCCTCGGACAGCTCCCGCCGCGGAGCGACCTCGCGATCGCGACCCGGGCCGTCGACGAGCACCTCGGCGGGGTCAACACCCTCGAGCTGCTCCTCGAGGGCGAGCCCGGCGCGTTCCGGCGGATCGAGGCGCTCCGCGCCCTCGATCGCGTGCAGGCGGCCTTCGACGCGCGGCGCTCGGACGGCGTCACGAAGACGTTCTCGATCATCGACGTCCTCGAGCGGATTCACGAGGTGAAGACGGCCCTCCAGGACCCCGAGAAGGCGACGCGCGCGCTTCCTCCGGATCAGGAGACGATCGACTACTACTTCGGGATCCTCGACCAGGCCGCCGCCGCGGGCGACGACGATGACGACGACGACGACGACGATGATGACGACGTCGCCGACGAACGGGCCGACGACGTCCCGACCCGGCTGCTCGTCACCGACGACGGCGCGATCGCGCGCCTGACGGTGCGCGTCCGCGCGCTCCGCGCGAGCGTCGTCTACGACATCCTCCAGGACCTGATCGCGAAGGCGACGGCCGAAATGGCGGTCGCCCACGCGGAGATGCGCGCCGCGGGGCTCGCCGATGCGAGGCCGATCGTGCCGCGGCCGGCCGGGCAGTACGTCCTGATCCAGAACATGACCCACGAGCTGCCGCTCAGTCAGATGCGCGGGCTCATCATCGCGACGCTCGTGATCGTCGGCTCGATCGCGGTCCTCTTCCGGTCGGTCCGGCTCGGAGCCCTCGCCGCGATCCCGGCCGGGATCCCGATCGTGGCCGTCTACGGGATCATGGGGTGGTCGGGGATCTACCTCTCGACGGCCACGAGCATGATCGCGAGCGTCGCCCTCGGCCTCGCCGTCGACTCGACGATCCTGCTCCTGAGCCGCTTTCGCGACGAGCGAGCGGCCGGCCGCGACGCCCTCGACGCGGTCGCGACGACGCTCGCGACGTCCGGCCAGGCGGTCACCTACAGCAACCTGACGCTCATCTGCGGCTTCGCGGTGAGCGCGTTCTCGGGCTTCCCGCCGGTGCGGGACTTCGGGATCCTGACGGCCGCGACGATCGCCCTCTCGTACCTGGGGGCGATGTTCGTGCTTCCCGCGTTGATCCTGATGCTCGGGGTCGGGGCGGACGCGTCGGCCCGTGACGGTTCTGGTAAGATCCCCGACCCGAACGACCCCCGCCCCGACGCCGAGCCAGACGGAGAAGACCCTTGAGCAGCGGTGGAGAGACCCCCAAGCGCGCCTCGCAGATGCCGCCCGAGGACGTCTGCTTCGTCGTGATCGACGTGCAGGACAAGCTCGTCGCGACGATGGACGGCGACGACATGGCCGGGGTCGAGCGCAACATCAAGAACATGCTCGAGCTCGCGCGGCTCGCCGGGATCAAGACGATCACGACCGAGCAGTACCCCAAGGGGCTCGGCTCGACGATCACCTCGATCGCCGAGGCGCTGAGCAAGATCGACGGGCCGCGGTTCGAGAAGACCGACTTCTCGGCCGCCGGCTGCGAGCCGTTCCGCCAGGCGCTTCGGTCGGCCGGCTGCAGCCGCGTCGTCCTGACCGGGATGGAGGCGCACGTCTGCGTCCTCATGACCGCCCTCGACCTGGTCGAGGAGGGCTACGAGGTGCTGGTGCCTCACGACGCCGTCATCTCGCGCGACCCGCGCAACCGCGCCGTCGCCCTCGACCATCTCCGCGAGGAGGGCGCCGTCGTGACCTCGACCGAGAGCGTGCTCTTCCGCGTCCTCGGGCGGTCCGGGGGCGACACGTTCAAGGCGATCTCGCGCCTGCTCCGATAGCGAGTCCTGATCGGAAGCGAGCGCATCACGACAGGGGACCCCGCCGTGCCTCTCGAGCCCAGCAAGCAGCTCGACACGTTCGAGAACCCGAAGCCCGAGCGCGACTACGAGATCGACCTCGAGTGCCCCGAGTTCACGGCCGTCTGTCCGCTCACCCAGCAGCCCGACTTCGCCGTCGTGCGGATCAGCTACGTCCCCGATCGGCTCTGCGTCGAGCTCAAGTCGCTCAAGTCCTACCTCTGGAGCTTCCGCGACGAGGGCGTCTTCCACGAGGACGTCACCAACCGGATCCTCGACGACCTCGTGGCGGCGATCGCGCCGCGCCGGATGACGATCGTCACCGACTGGCGCGTCCGCGGTGGCATCCACACGGTCGTGACGGCGCGCCATCCCCGGTGAGCGTCTTCGCGACGACGGAGGTCGTCCGGACCGAGGCGGCCACCCGGATCGTGCGGGTCGCCTTCTACGGCGACTACCCAGACGGGGCCGCCGGCGACGTCGCCGCCGAGCGGATGAGCGTCGCCGTCGTCTCGGCCGTCCGCTACGAGGGGGCGCGCGCGGTCATCTTCGACCTGAGCGGTCTCCGCTACCGCCGGGGCGACGCGATCGCCTCGATCGTCCTCCCGCTCCTCGACCGGAGCGGCGAGGGCTGCCTCCCCGCGTGCGTCGTCGCGAAGGGGGAGACGGCGACCGCGATCGGGCCGTTGATGGCCGGCACACCGTTCGAGGTCGCCGGCGCGCGCCTGCTCGACGACGTCGCGAGCGCGGCCGCCGATCTCGAGACGAGGCTCGGCGCGGAGTGACGACGACCGCCGAGCCGCGGATCGGCGCTCACTGTCACGGCGGGCTCAAGGGCGCCGTGAAGACCGCCCGCGCGATCGGCGCCCAGGCGATCCAGATCTTCATCGGCTCGCCCCAGAGTTGGAAGCGGAGCCCGCCCGAGGCGGCCGTCGTCGATCGCTTCCGCGCCGAGGTGGTCGAGCACGACCTCGGCCCGGTCTTCGTCCACGGGAGCTACCTGATCAACCTGGCCGCGCAGCGCCCACCGATCCTCGGCAAGAGCGTCGCCAGCCTCGCCTGGCAGCTGCGCGCCGCCGACCGAGCCGGCGCGGCGGGGCTGATCTTCCACCCGGGCTCGGCGGGAACCGCCAGCTGGGACGAGGCGCTCCCCAAGACGGTGCGAGCGATGGAGCAGGTCCTCGAGGGCTACGACGGGGCGTGCCGCCTGCTGCTCGAGACGTGCGCCGGACAGGGCGCGACGATCGGCTGCCGGTTCGAGGAGATGCGCGACATCATGGATGCTCTCGGGCGCGACGAGCGAATCGGCGTTTGCTGGGACACGCAGCACCTCCTCGCCTCGGGCTACGACGTCGCGAGCCGCGACGGGCTCGAGGCGACCGTCTCGGCGTTCGACCGCGAGGTCGGCCTCGACTGGCTGTGCGCGATCCACGCGAACGACAGCAAGGTGCCGCTCGGCGCCCGGCGCGACCGGCACGAGAACATCGGCGAGGGTCACATCGGGCGGGCCGCGTTCCGCCGGATGCTGCTCCACCCGGCGCTCCGGCCGATGCCGTGGATCCTCGAGACGCCCGGCTTCGGCGGCAAGGGCCCCGACCGCGAGAGCATCACGCTCCTGCACGACCTGAGCCGCTCGCCGGTCGCCTGAGCCACGGCTCAGGGCTTCCTGATCTCGTAGCTCTTCTCGTAGGCGCCCCAGCTGCTCGAGGTGACGCCGTTGCGGGCCGAGCCGGTGTGGGCCTTCGCTCCCGTGATGATGGTGACGTCGACCGTGCCCGTCTCGCCGGCCTTGATCGCGCCGGCGTGGACGGCCGCGATCGCGAGCTTCGAGTCGAGGGTGTAGGCGTCGGTGCCCCACACCGAGCCGCCGGATGTGGCGCCGGTCACCTTGAACCGGATCGTCGTCCCGATCGGCTCGTCCCGGTAGCTCGAGAGGTTGCCCGGGTCGGCGATGGTCGGCACCTTCGCCTCGACCTTGTAGCTCTTCGCGTAGGCGCCCCAGGTGCTCGAGGTGACGCCGTTGCGAGCCGAGCCGGTGTGGGCCTTCTGGCCCTCGGTGATCGTGACGACCACGACGCCGTCCTCACCGGCCTTGATCGCGCCGGCGTGGACGGCCGCGATCGCGAGCTTCGAGTCGAGGGTGTAGTAGTCGGTGCCCCAGACCGAGCCGCCCGAGGTCGCGCCCTTCACCTGGAACTCGAACGCGGCGCCGATCGCGCGATCGGAGTAGCTCGAGAGGTTCCCGGGATCGGGCAGCGCCTTCGCGGCGGACGCCGCCGGCTTCGCGCTCCCGACGCCGAACTCGTAGCTCTTCGCGTAGGCGCCCCAGGTGCTCGAGGTGACGCCGTTGCGAGCCGAGCCGGTGTGGGCCTTCGCGCCCGCGATGATCGTGACGTCGACCGTGCCGGTCTCGCCGGCCTTGATCGCGCCGGCGTGGACGGCGGCGATCGCGATCTTCGAGTCGAGGGTGTAGGCGTCGGTGCCCCACACCGAGCCGCCGGCCGTGGCGCCGGTCACCTTGAACCGGAACGTCGTGCCGATGGGCTTGTCCTGGTAGCTCGTGAGGTTGCCCGGATCGGCGAGGACCTCGATCCGGCTGATCTCGTAGCTCTTCTCGTAGGCGCCCCAGTTGCTCGAGGTGACGCCGTGACGAGCCGAGCCCGTGTGGGCCTTCGCGCCCGCGATGATCGTGACGTCGATCGTTCCGGTCTCGCCCGCCTTCAGAGCGCCGGCGTGGACGGCGGCGACGGCGAGCTTCGAGTCGAGGGTGTAGGCGTCGGTGCCCCACACCGAGCCGCCGGTCGCGGCGCCGGTGACCTTGAACTTGAGCCTGGTCCCGATGGGCTTGTCCCGATAGCTCGAGAGGTTCCCGGGATCCGCCAGAGCATCGTCGGCGCGAGCGATCGCCGTCGAGCAGAGCGAGCCGAGGACCAGCGCCGAGATGACGACCGAGGAGAGCGTCCGTGAGCGAACCGGGTGACGTCGAATCGATTCCATGAGATCCCCTGGTGGAGGCGGTGTCGAACGGGTCGAGATGGGACGACGCAGCGGCGCATGATAGCGACCGCGCAGCGTGGGTCCCAGTCGTCGGCGTCCGACGATCCAGACGGGGGCCACCCGATGGCCGCCTCGGGGTTTCTCCGGTAGCCGGCGTCTCAGTCCCGGTAGTCGATCGCGGCGATCGCCTCGAGGGCGAGGTCCTCGGGGCCGGCGGACGTGAGCACGCGGACGCCGTCCTCGTCGATCGCGACGAGGTCGCCATCGATCTTTCGTCCGTCGAGGAGCTCGACGGTCACGGCGCGCGCGGCCGGCGCCGTCGGCGCGGGGTCGGCGCTCGAGCCCTCGCTCCCGCCGGTCGGTCCCGGTCCCGGTCCCGCGGGATCGCCCCGTCCCGCGACGACGGCGGAGATGACGACGAGGAGGGCGACGACCCCGACCACGACGGCGGGGGCGCGGGCGCTCGGAGGCGGCGGCGTGGCCGGCGCCTCGGGGACGCGCGTGACCGCCGCCTCCTCGGAGGGCGCTGGCGTCGTCGGCGCGGTCTGTCCGGGCGCGCGCGTCTCGTCGGCCGGGTCGGCGCCCTCGTCGAGCCCGTCGGTCGCCGCGGCGAGCTCCGATCGGGCGGCGGCGGCGTCGGGCCAGCGCTTCGCCGGCTCCTTCTCGAGGGCGCGGGCGATCCAGGCGGCGAGCGCGGCGGGGATGTCGGGGACGAGCTCATCGATGCTCGGCGGCGCATCCTCGATGTGGGCGCGCAGCACGGCGAGCGGGTCGGCCGCGCGGAAGGGCGGGCGTCCGGCGAGGGCGAAGAACGCGACGCAGCCGAGCGCGTAGAGGTCCGCCGGCGGGCCGACCGGCCCCTCGCCGCTCGCCTGCTCGGGCGCCATGAAGCTCGGCGTGCCGAGGACGTCGCCGGTGCGGGTGGGGCCGTCGCTGCTCGCGGTCGTGATCCGGGCGAGGCCGAAGTCGGTGATCCGGGCGGCGCCGTCGCGATCCAGGATGACGTTGCTCGGCTTGAGGTCGCGGTGGACGACGCCTTCGCCGTGAGCGCACGCGAGCCCGTCGGCGATCTCCAGGAGCAGCCGCCCGGTCGCCGCGGGCGTGAGGGTGCCGCGCTCGTCGACGAGCTCGGCGAGGCTCCGTCCGCGGACGAGCTCCATCGGGAAGCTGACCGTCCCGTTCCGGCGCGTCGGCGCGTCGAGCGCGCGAACGATCCGGGGATGGCGGAGCCGGTCGAGGGCGGCGAACTCGCGCCGGAACCGGGTGAGGGCGTCGGGGTCGTCGGCCAGGTGCCCGTGGAGCACCTTGAGGGCGACCCGCGGCGGATCGGCGCTCGGGTCCTCGGCGAGCCAGACGGCGCCGTTCGCGCCCCGGCCGAGGAGGCCGATGATCTCGTAGCCGCCGACCCGCTCGCCGATCATGGCTGCTCGCCCCGGGCCGTCTTCGCCGCCTCGGCGGCGTCGGTGAGGCCGAGGCGCTCGATCTTGGGGTAGAGGGTCGCCCGGTCGATCCCGAGGAGCCGCGCCGCCTCGGCCTTGTTGCCCTTCGCCACGACGAGCGCCTTCTCGACCTCGCGCCGCTCGAGCTCGCGGAGCGGCACGACGCCGAGGCGCGAGGTCGGCGCGGCGTGGCGCGCGCCGTCGGTCGACAGGCGCATCTCCGGCGGCAGCTCGTCGACGCCGACGCTCTCGCCGCCGCGCGCGAAGATCAGCACCCGCTCGACGAGGTTCCGGAGCTCACGGACGTTGCCCGGGAAGCGCTGCGCGGCGAGGGCGGCGAGCGCGTCGGGCTCGAAGCGTCGGACGGGCGATCCCATCCGCGCGGCGAGCTCGGCGATGAAGTGGTCGACGAGGACGGCCACGTCGCCCTCGCGATCGCGGAGCGGCGGGACGGCCACCTCGACGACGCGGATCCGGTGGTAGAGATCCTCGCGGAACGCCCCGTCGCCGACCATCGCCGAGAGGTCGCGGTTCGTGGCCGCCACGAGGCGGAAGTCCGCCCGCACCGGGACGGTCCCGCCGACGCGCTCGACGGCGCGGTCCTCCAGGACGCGGAGCAGCTTCGGCTGCGTCTCGGGCGGGAGCTCGCCGATCTCGTCGAGCAGCAGCGTCCCGCCGTCCGCCTGCTCGAGCCGACCGAGCCGCCGAGCGCTCGCGCCGGTGAAGGCGCCGCGCTCGTGGCCGAAGAGCTCGCTCAGGAGGAGCGACCCCTCGAGCGTGGCGCAGTTGACCGCGACGAACGGGCCGTCGCGGCGTCGGCTGCGCAGGTGGAGCGCCTGGGCGAGGCCTTCCTTGCCCGTCCCCGACTCGCCGCGGAGCAGGACGGAGGACTCGTGCGGGGCGGCGAGGGCGACCATCTCGAGGGTCGCGAGCCAGGCCGGGCTCTCGCCGACGAGGGCGGGCGCCTCGGCGCGGCGGCGCGGCGGCTTCGGGCGTTCTCCGTCGACGACCCTGTCGGCCGCACCGGCGCCCGGACCGGGGAGCGCGTGCGTGCTGCCGTCGACGACGCTCGTGGCGGCGGCGCCCGGCTCGACGTCGGCGAAGACGAGGGTCGTCTCGCCGATCCGGATCTCGTCGCCGGCCGCGAGCGGAACCGCCCGATCGCCGGCGCACGGCAGGGCGTTCACGAACGTCCCGTTGCGGCTGCCGAGGTCGCGGACGCAGAACGCGTCGCCGCCGGCGTCGTCGCCGAACGCGAGCTCGGCGTGGCGCCGGCTCGCCGTGCCGTCGGGGAGGGGAACCGCCACGGCGGGGTCCCGGCCGACGACGGCGGGGCCGTCGGCGGGCAGCGGGTAGACGGCGCCCCGGTTGGGGCCATCGAGGACGATCAGCAAGCCCATGGGCCGGCCCAGGATAGGGGGCGGCTCCGGGGCGGGCAAGGCTGCGTCGTGGATCACGACGCCGGGCCGCGCCGGCCGTCGTGATGCGCGACGCCCGGCCGTCGCAACTCGCGACGCGCCGGCGTGGCTCGACTCTTGCGCAGGGGAGGCGCTCACCGCAGACTCCGACACGATCGGGGGGAGAGTTGCCATGCAGCTTCATCGAAGGGCGGCGGTCGTCACCGTCTCGTCACTGATCACGATCGCCTGCCTCCTCGGGTTGCCCGCCGTCGTCCACGCGGACGAGCGCCGCGTCACGATCGAGCTCGAAGATGGCGGCCGGGTCGAGGGCCGGCTCGCCGGCTACCAGGTCGGTACGTGGCGCGTCCGGATCGCCGGAACGGTCGTCGAGATCCCCGAGGACGCCGTCCGACGCGTCCGGTTCGGCGCGGCGCCGCCTCCCGCGTCCGAGGCCGAGGCGCGCCCCATCCACGAGGGCGCGGTGCTGCTCTTCGATGAGGCGCTCGGCTTCGCCTGGATCGACCTCGGGTCCGATGCGGGCCTGAAGACCGATCAGCGGTTCGCCTTCGCCTCGCGCCGCGGCGGCGAGACCCGGGTCCAGGGACTCGCGCGGGTCGTGACGGTCGGGGACGAGATGAGCCAGCTCCAGCTCGTCGAGTCGTCGTCCGCCGGGTCGATCGAGAAGGGGGATCGGATTCGCCTCTACCCGGCGCCCGCGGACGCCGAGCGCCGCGCCCTCGTCCGCCGCCACGTCGAGACGGGTAAGCGTCTGTTCGAGGAGCTTCGCTACCCCGAGGCGGCGGCGAGCCTCGAGAAGGCGCTCCTGCTCGATCCCGAGGACGCCGCGGCGCGGTCGTTCCTCGATCGGGTCCGCGTCATCCTCGGATCGCCGTTGCCGAGGATCGGCGAGAGCGACCTTACCGAGAGAGACGACGAGCGTGAGGACATCGAGGAGCTCCGCCGCCGCCTGGCGCGAGCCGAGGGGGCCCTCGAGAAGCTCCGCGACCGCGGCGTCGAGGTGGATCCGCTCCTCGCGCCGAAGAAACCCCCGGTGATCGACGGCGTCGTCGTGGCCGTGAAGGAGATCGACGGGCTCGCCCCGCTCGTCCTCCTGAGCGTCGGACGCGACGACGGCGTCGAGGTCGGACTCGAGTTCACCGTCTTCCGGGCGGACACCTTCATCGGCAAGGTCGTCGTCGAGAAGGTGATGCCCGACATGGCCGGCTGCCGGGTCGTCTTCGCGAAGGAGGGCGACGCGGTCCGCGCGAGCGACCGCGTCTCGACGCGGCTGCCGTAGCCGTCGCGGCGCCGTTGCCGTAGAACGGGGGGCGTGCGCCTCCACCTCTTCGAGTTCAACGACGCCGCGTGGGCGCCCGAGCCGCTCCGCGACGCCGTCGTCGAGACGCTCGGGCTGCTCCTCCGCTGGGGCCGCATGCTCCGCGGTCAGGTGGAGCCGCTCGGGCGCTTCCTCGACGCGGCCGGCGCCGACGAGGTGCTCGATCTCTGCGCGGGCGCGGGCGAGCCGGTGGCGATCCTCTTCGACGAGATGCGCGCGGTCGGCCGCGCGCCACCCCGCTTCGTCCTCACCGACCTCTACCCACGGCCGGCGGCGTGGGCGCAGGTGCGGACGGCCGCGCGCGCCGAGCACGTCGCGTGGAGCGACGCGCCGGTCGACGCGACCCGGATCGACCCCGACGTCGGCCGGGGACGGGCGCGCGTCATCATCAATGCCTTCCATCACTTTCGTCCCGCGACCGCGCAAGCGATCCTCGCCGACGCGGTCACGGCGCGAGCGCCGATCTACATCGCCGAGGCGCAGGTCCGGAACCCGCTCCGGCTCATCTCGATCGCCCCGGCCGGCCTGCCGGCGATGCTCGTCAGCCCGCTCATCGCGCGTCGCCACAGGCTCGCGCGCATCCTCCTGACCTGGGTCATCCCCGTGATGCCGCTCGCCGGCCCCTGGGACGCGTTCGTGAGCTGCCTCCGCGCCTATCGCGAGGACGAGCTCCGGGCGATGGTCGCCGACATCGATGGCTACGACTGGGTGTTCGGCACCTACGGCTTCTTCCCGTTCGGGAAGGGGAGCTACTTCTACGGTGTCCCGAGGGGCTGAGCCACGCGTCGCTCGCTCGATCGGGCTGGCCAACCGTGCCATCCTCACGGGCATGACGCCCGAGCAGACGGCGATCGACGCGGTCCTCCGGTCCGGGCACCTCACCGCGGCGCGTCTCGCCGAGGCGCAGGCGCTCGCGGCGCGGGACCTCGGCGCCGACGGACGCCCCCCTTCGCTCTACGGGGTGATCCGCGGCCGCTTCCTCGACGCGGCCGGCGTGGCGACCCTCGATGCCGCCTACCAGGCGACCTCGGGAGCCGACGCCGCCGCGACGCCGCGGGCGCATCCCGACGAGCCTTCTCCCGGCGGATCGGTCGTCGCGGCTCCGCCTCGGCGACCGTGGATGGCTGCCTCGCAGTCCTCGGCCGGCGACCTCGCCCGGATCGGCGACTACCAGGTCACCCGTGAGATCGCCCGCGGCGGCATGGGCATCGTCTACGCCGCCCGGAGCGCCGAGCTCGACCGCGACGTGGCGATCAAGGTGCTCATCGCCGGCGCGGCGGCGAGCGACGACGACATCGAGCGCTTCCACATCGAGGCGCGGGCGGCGGCGCGGCTCCGGCACCCCAACATCATCGCGATCCACCAGGTCGGGACGGACGGCGGCCGACCGTTCTTCGTGATGGACCTCATCGAGGGCCCCTCCCTCGCGGAGCGGCTCCGCGATGGGCCGCTCGCCCCGCGCGAGGCCGCCGAGCTCACCCGCAAGCTCGCCCTCGCCCTCCGCTACGCCCACGAGCGGGCGATCCTCCATCGCGACATCAAGCCGGCGAACGTCCTCATCGACGAGAGCGGCGAGCCGATCCTGACCGACTTCGGTCTCGCCAAGGACATCCGTCCCGACCAGCGCCAGCTCACCGTCACCGGCGAGATCCTCGGGACGCCCGCCTACATGAGCCCCGAGCAGGCCGAGTCGCGCTTCGAGCAGATCGACCGACGGAGCGACGTCTACAGCCTCGGCGCCACCCTCTATGCGCTGCTCTGCGGCCGCGCGCCGTTCAAGGGGGTGTCGGCCCTGAACGTGCTCGCCATGGTGATCCGGAAGGAGCCCGAGCGGCCGAGCAAGCTCCGGCCGGACCTCGACCGCGACCTCGAGACGATCGTGCTCCGCTGCCTCGAGAAGGAACCGACCGAGCGCTACCAGACCGCCGGCGGGCTCGCCGACGACCTCCAGCGCTGGCTCCGCGACGAGCCGATCCTCGCGCGCGCGCCGTCGCTCGCCGACCGGGCGCGGAAGTGGGTTCGGCGCAATCGGGTCGTCGCGACGGTGATCGCGACGGCGGGCGCCCTGCTGCTGATCGGAACGGTCGGCGCGGTGCTCTGGAACGTCGCGGCGACCGAGAGCGCCCGCGCGCTCGAGCGGGCCGTGACGGTCGGGACGGCCCGGGGCGAGGCCGACCTCGCGTGGGCGGCGCTCGAGAAGACGCCCCTTCCGGCCGACCTCGAGCAGCTCGCCGACGACGAGCAACGGCGGCTCCTCGACGCGCGCACCGCCCTCGCCCTCGCCGCCCATGGCGCGGCGCAGAGATGGCACGCTCTCGACGCCGCGGACGACGCCGCGCGAAACCGCCGGTTCGAGGCCGCTCTCGAGCTCGCGGCCGTCGCCCGGCGGAGCGAGCAATGGATCGTCGCGACCCGGGCGTGCGATGACGCGCGCTCCCTCGGGGTCGCCGACGAGCAGGCCGAGGCGGAGCTCGCGGCCGTCGCCGCCGCCCGGGACGCCGAGGCGAGGCGCCGCGAGAAGATCGTGTCCGACCTCCTCGATGCCGCGGCGGACGGCGACCTCCGCCGACGACACGAGGGCATCACCGAGGCCGTGTTCGAGATCGTGCGCTTCCCCGACCGGGCGACGGTCGAGCTTCTCACGAGCCGCCTCGAGATCCTCACGGTCGAGCTTCGGGCGATCGAGAGGGAGCTCTGGCTCGAGGCCGCCGAGCCTGACGACGCCGAGCGAGCCAACGGCGGACGTCCCCTCGAAGGGCTCCGCGGCGTCATCGACCGGATGCTGGCCCTCCCGCCGGACGAGCCCCTCGGGGCGGCCGACGCCGCGACCGTCGACTCCGCCCGCGATCGTCTCGTCGCTCGGCGGCAGCGCTCGGGCGACGGACACGTCCCGCCGCGCTTCGTCGAGATCACCGCGGGGGCGCGGCAGCGCCGACGTCTCGGGATCCGGGCCGACCTGGCGAAGCTGTGCTGCGAGGCGCTCGGTCGACTCGGCGTGGCGCGCGGGGCGGTCGAGCCCCTCGCCGCGTTCCTCGCGGCGGCGCGCGACGAGGCGATCGCTGCGCCGGCGGCGGCCGCCCTCGGCCGGCTCGGAGGCGACCGCGCCCTCCGGATCCTCGCCGCGGCGCTGCGGCGCTTCGAGGTTCGCGGCCGGGTCGCGGTCGCAGCCCGACCGTTCCTCGCGGACATCGGCGCGGCGACCGACGCCGACGACCTCGACGAGCTCGTCGCGCGGGGTGAGCTCTGGATCGAACAGGGAGACGGCGGCCGAGGCCGGAGCGACTTCGAGGCCGCCCTCGCCCTGGACGCTCGCCACGCGCGCGCGTGGCTCGGCCTCGGTCGGGCCGGCAACCTCGAGCGACGCTTCATCGAGGCGATCGGCGCCCTGGACCAGGCGATCGAGATCGACCCGCATCTCGCCGAGGCGTATCGAGAGCGCGCGATCGTCCGGTGGCGCGCCACGAACGACCGGGTCGGCGCCCTCGCCGACTTCGCGACGGCGATCGAGCTCGCGCCTCGCGACCCGGAGAACTTGATCCAGCGGGCGCAGCTCCACATGCGGACGGGCGAGCACGCGGCCGCCGCGAACGATGCGGGCGCCGCGATCGGGCTCGTTCCCGAGTCGGCCGTCGTCTGGAGCCTGCGGGGCGCGGCTCGACGAGAGCTCGGCGACCGCGAGGCGGCGCGGGCGGACCTGGATCGCGCCGTGGAGCTCGACCCGGGCAACGCCGACGTGCTCTGTGTCCGCGGCGTGATCCTGACCGAGCTCGGCGAGCTCGGCGCGGCCCTGGCCGACCTCGACCGGGCGATCGAGCTCGACCCGTCGGTGGCGCTCTTCTTCGAGAACCGAGGGGACGCCCACCGCAAGGGCGGCGACCTCGTCAGCGCCGCGGAGGACTACGGCCAGGCCGTCGCGATCGCGCCCCGCCGGGTCGAGGCGTGGGTCGAGCTGACCCGGTGCAACTTCCTGGTCCGTGACCTCCGTCGGTGCGTCGAGACCGCGAACGCGGCGCTCGAGCTCGACCCGGACCTGGTCGGGGCGCTCTGCTGGCGCGGTCGCGCGCACGCGGACCTCGGCCGCCCCGACCTGGCGCTCGCCGACCTCGACCGGGCGGTCCTGGTCGACCCGGGTGACGCGGACGCCTGGCATCATCGAGCCGTCGTCCGGAAGCTCGTCGGCCGCCTGCGCGACGCGCTCGGCGACCTCGACCGGACGCTCGAGCTCGACCCGCGCCACGGCTACGCGTGGGACGAGCGCGGCGATGTCAGACGCCTCCTCGGCGACCTCGATGGAGCTCGGGCCGACTGTGATCGAGCGGTCGCGTTGAGTCCGAAGTTCGAGCGAGCCTGGAACAACCGAGCGCTCGTTCGCCATCAGAGCGGCGACCTCGAGGGAGCGATCGAGGATCTGGGGCGCGCGATCGAGCTCAACCCCCGGTTCGCTCTGGCCGTCTCGAACCGGTCGGCGATCCGGATGCAACTCGGCGATCGCGAAGGCGCGCTCGCCGACGCCGAGCTCGCGATCGAGCTCGCGCCGCGGATGGCGGGGGCGTGGCTCGGACGAGGCATGCTTCGCGAGCGGATCGGGGATCGCGACGGCGCCGCCTCGGACCTTCGCCGGGCGATCGAGCTCGCGCCGGGGAGCGCGGAGGCGACCATGGCCCGCAAGGCGCTGGAGCGGCTCGACGAGCGCTAGGAGGCTGTTGCAGAAAGGGCCGGACCTGAGCGAAGTTGATATGCCCTATCCGGGCTAGGAGACTGTCGCAGACACCGCCGGCCCGGAGCTGCGGTCGAGGCGATCAGCGGCCGACCGGACCCAGGCGCGAGCGCGGGTTCGCGAACGAGACGTAGACGACGTCGTCGGTCGTGACGCCGAGGTCCTTCATCGTCTGCGGCGAGACGTCGACGATCCGCCTGGTGCGGGTGTTCGGACCCCAGTCGACGTTGCGGACGACGACGGCCGATCCGGTCCGCGGATTCACCACGAGCAGCTTCGCGCCCTTCCAGAAGGCGCGCCCGCCGGTCGAGTAGTCGAACCGCATCGCCGCGAAGTAGTAGAGCTGGCGGCGCGCGTTGATCTCCGCGGCGCTCGGGCTCGTCTTCGGGTTGAGGTGGCGCAGGATCTCGCCGGTGAGGGCGCCGGTCTCGGTCGCGCTGACGCCGCGGTCGCTCGGCCCCCCGAAGTGACTGATCGTCCCGGCGACGAACGGCGCGCCGCCCGCGATCCGGACGCTTCCGTGGGGCTCGACGGCGACGCCGAGGGCGCGCCGCAGGGTCGCGTTCGCGAGGCCCGACCGCGGGATCTTCGCGCCGATCGTCTCGTGCTCGATTCCGCCGTAGGCCTCCTGCCAGGATGCCGCGGCCGCGCCGAGCGTCTCGGGACCGACGGGGATCCCGGCGGCGTCGAGATCGGGCACTGCCGCGCCGCCCGGGTCGGTCGACGCCAGACCGCGTCCGCCGACCGGAGCGAGGCCGCCCGCGCGTCCCGGCGCGCCGACCGCGGCCGGTCCGCCGTTCCGACCGGGCAGAGCGCCCGGGCCGCCCGGAGCTCCGCCCGGAGAGGAGGCGCCGCGCCCCGCGAGGCCGCGGGCGAACCCGCGCGCCGCCGCGCGGACGAGGCGGTCGAGGAGGTCTGGGCGCTCGCTCGCGCCGTTCGCCGCGGTCGACCGGGACCGGTCGGGCGAGCGCGCCGGGGTCGAGCGCGCGGGGGCGCTCCGGGACGGCGTCGAGGTCGGAGCCGTCGCGGACGCGCGCGGCGCGGTCCCGGCGCCGGCGACCACGTTTCGCTCGTCGAGGAGGATCGCGTGGTCGCTGGCGAGGCCGGTGAGGAGCTCGCTCGCCGCCGTCTCCTGGGCGGCCGGCGCGTCGGCCCCCGAGCGCACGCCGCAGAGCGCGATCCCGATCGCGCGCCGGTCGCGCTCGCCCTCGCCGACGGCCGCCGTGTCGGCGACGTCGACGAGCTGCACGACGAAGCCGTCCTCGCCGATCGCGAAGTGCGGGCAGGGGCCGCGGCCTGGCGCCATGAGATGCCGGACGAGCTCGCGCAGCGAGACGCCGGTCGTCATCACGACGACGTGGTCGGGTCGCTCGCCCGCCCGACCCTCGACGAAGCGGCCCTCGCCGGCAGCGCGAAAGGTGGCCGCGTGCGGCGAGCCGGCCACGTCGTCCTGCTCGTCGGCGGCGGCGCGGCCGAAGGCGGCCACGGGGAGGGCGACGGCGAAGGCGATCAGCGCGGCGGAACGGTGCGTCATGGGTCTTCTCTCCTCCTGCCGGCGAAGCGCCGGCAGGGGTCTCGAAAGCAACGCCAGGGCCAAGGCCTCAACATGTTTCGACCGAGTGACTTGAGCGATAGCGACCCGGGCCTTCCGTGCCGGAACGGACGCACACGGTTCCCACGCCGCCGCCGATCGGTTGCGGCCACGGGGCGCGCCCGTACCATCGGAGAGTGATGAGCCGCCCGCGCCTCGCCGTTCCGATCCTCCTCGTCGGCCTCGTCGCGTCGTCGGGCTGCGCCGCCACGCCCGAGCCGACCCCGCCGCCGCCGGTGGTCGCGCTGCTGACCGACTTCGGTCTCGGCGACGACGCCGTCGGCCTCATGCGCGGCGTGATCCTCGAGCGCGCCCCGCGGGCGCAGATCGTCGACCTGAGCCACGAGGTCGCCCGGTTCGACGTCGCCGACGGCGCGCGCCTCATCGCCGAGGCGCCGGGCGTCTACCCCGCGGGCACGGTCTTCGTCGTCGTGGTCGACCCGGGCGTCGGAACCGCGCGCCGGGCGATCGTCGCTCGCCTGCCGAGCGGCACGATGATCGTCGCCCCCGACAACGGCGTCCTCACCCTCGCGATCGAGCGCCACGGCCCGGCCGAGGTGCGCGAGGTCACCGAGCGCTCGCTGCTCCGCGAGGAGCTCTCGAGCACCTTCCACGGCCGCGACGTCTTCGCGCCCGTCGGCGGCCACCTCGCGGCGGGCGTCGCGTTCGACGCGGTCGGGGCGGTGGTGACCGACTGGATCGGGCTCGAGCTACCGACCGCGCGGGTCGAGGGCTCGGCCGTCGTCGGCGAGGTCGTCTCGATCGACGAGCCGTTCGGCAACGTCTGGACGAACCTCACCCCGGCGCAGCTCGGCGACGCCGGCCTCGCGCCGGGCGACCGGGTGCGCGTCGTCCTCGGCGCGGCGAGCGTCGACGTCCCGTGGGTCGCGACGTTCGGCGACGTCCCCGAGGGGGCGCCGCTCCTCTACGCGAACAGCCGCGGCCGCGTCGCCCTCGCCCTCAACATGGCCGACTTCGCCCGCACCCACGGCGTCGAGCCGGGCGTGACCGTTCGGGCGAGCGCCGCTCCCTGACGACGGACGCCGCGCCGGGCCGAGCCGAGCCGAGCCGCCCGTACACGACGCGACCTCCGACGGTTCCGCCGGAGGCCGCAAGGTCGCCGCGGGCTAGGACCCGGGCTTCATCGTCTGCGTCTGCCCCATGTCCATGTCCATCTTGATCTGGACCTTGCCCTGCGGCGTGTTGGCACCGCTGTCACCCTTGATGGTCATCGACATCTCGAACTGCGACTCGGGCCGGCTCCCATCGAGGCATCCCTCCATCGCGAACTTGATCTCGACCTGCGCCGGCGTGTCGAGCTCGACCGGTCCCATCGAACCGAAGGGGACCTTGACCCAGCCCTCGACCTTTCCGTAGAGGACGCCCTCGCGCATCTCGGCGCTCACGAGCTTGCACTCGCCCGACCCCTCGACCTTCTCCGGCGCGGCGCCGCCCGTGAAGCCCTCCATGATCTTCTTCAGGTCCGGGCTCCACGTCTCGCCCACCTTGACCGGACGGTCGGGCTTGAACGGGTTCTCCTCCTCCTTCTGGCGGCCGCCGAACGCCGCCGAGACGCCCTCGGCGTCCTGCCTGGCAACGGGCGTCCCGTCCTCGTAGGCGAACGTCCAGGGCGCCTCCCCGGCCCGCGTTCCGATGACCGTCTTGCCCTCGAAGCCGAGCGTAGTCTCGGCGCCGCCGTCCTTCGTCATCCTCGCCTTGGAGAAGGTGCGCTTCTCCTTGGTGATCTCATCCCCGTCGACGGCGAGCACCTCGCGGCTGTCCTCGAAGACGAACCGGAGCTCCTGCTTGACGTCCTGCACGACCTGGCCGCCGGCGCTGATCGTCTGCGCCTGCTTCCGGCGGTCGTCGGAGCTGCTGGTCGAGGTCCCCCCCACCGTCGGCTTCCAGGACAGGCGAAGCTCGTGGGCGTCCTGCGCGAGGGCGTTCGCCGGCAGGAGAAAGAGGACCGCGGCGACTGAAGCCGAGGCGAGAACGGTGGTGAGCTTCATGAGCTGAGACTTCCCTTCTAGATCGTCCGTGACGGGCCCCCGACGGGCCCGCGCGGCGCATGGTAGGCGAGGCGTCGGCCACGCGCCACCGCCGAGCGGGCTTCGTCCCGGGACCGGCCCGAAAACGAGACGATTGCTCATCTCTGGGCGATCCGACGGGCGTAACCCCCGGTGAATTCGCTTCGGCCTCCAAGAACCGTCTGGCTCGGCCGTTGCGATCACGGCGAGGAAGGAGGCTCACCCCATGCTCCGGCTCTCCCGGCGCCGGCCCGTCGCGGGCGTCGCCGCCGTCGCCGCCGCCGCCCTGCTGGCCCTCGCCGCCCCGGCGCCTGCTCGGGCGCAGGACGCCCCTCGCCGGGCCGCGATCGGCTTCAACGGCGTCCTCGCCGGAGACCGGCCCCGGACGCTGCTCGAGGCGGTCGAGATCCTCTGGGACCGACCGATTCCGACCGACGAGCGGAGCGCCCTCGAGGCGCGCTGGGACGCGATCGCCGAGCGCGCCCGCCGGGTCGACCGCGCGATCGCCGAGCTGCCCGCCGACGGCCCCCTCCGCGACGCGTTCGAGGCGGCCCGGGCCGAGGTCGACCGGCGCCGGATGAGCCACTCGGGAACGATCCGCGGCCGCAACGGCGCCCGCCGCGGCCAGCGCGACGGCGCGCAGGTCGCCGAGCGGAACTTCCACGAGGCCGACCGCCTCATCGACGGCTGGGTCGCCAGCGGCGAGCCGCTCACCCTCGAGAAGCTGGCCGAGCTCAACCGCAACTTCGGCCGCGGCCTCCACAACAACGGCCGCGAGCCCGGGACACTGCGCGGCGCCGGCTTCAACCTCACATCCGGCGGCAACGCGCGGCGCACCTACGTCCTCGGCGAGCACGTCGAGGGCGCGATGCGCGAGCTGATGCGCTGGTACGACCGCGCCCTCGCCCAGGGGATGAATCCGATCGAGCTCGCGAGCCAGTTCCAGATGCGGCTCGTCTCGATCCACCCCTTCCCCGACGCGAACGGCCGGACGACCCGCGCCGCGACCGACTTCATCCTCCGCAGCGCCGGCCTCCCCTCGGTGGCGCTCCGCCAGGGCGAGCACCTCCTCGGCGTCTTCGGCCACTCGCTCGTCCACGAGGGCCGCGCCCCCGACAACAAGCCGGTCGGCATGGCCGAGCGCTCGGTGACCAACGGCCTCGAGGCGACCCTCGTCGAGCTCGAGCGCGGCCTCGGCCTCCCCGAGGGTCGGCAGCCCGCCCGCCAACCGGCGCGGCGGCGCGCAACCGGCGGCGACGTCGCCGTCGCCGCCGAGGTCCGCGCGATCGAGGGCGAGCTCCGGGCCGCCGTCCGGGGCGCGTTCCCCCGGGTCCACTTCATGGCGAGCGCGCCGGTCGAGATCGTCGTCACCGCCGGCGACGCGCCCGAGGTCCGCGCCGAGATCGCTGCGCGAGGCGCGAAGCTCTCGATCAGCGCCGGGATGCTCCGCGAGCTCGAGCGCGCCAGCCGGGATCTCCCGAAGGCGGCGGCGCAGCAGCTCCGGCGACGGGCCCTCGCCCTCGCCGCGATCGACGCCGTGCAGCGGGCGACCAGCATGCCGATCGACGCCGGGCGGGCGGCTCGCAAGGCGGGCGTCTTCGGCGAGCGCGGCCTCGAGGCCGGGGAGCTCGGCCGGATCCGCGGCGCCTACGAGCGGGCCGGCCTCGCCTTCCCCGAGGAGATCCAGCGCCAGGTCGCCGAGGCCAACCGGCCGCTCGAGGTCGGCCGCGGCCGAGGGATCGTCGGCGAGCGCGCGCCGGGGATGATCGCCCGGATCCGCGACCGGGTGCTCCGCCGCCGCGGCCCGCGCCGCTGAGCGCCGACCCCGAACGTCCAGATCCAAGAAACGGCGGAGTTTGCAGCGCCACCGCCTCGGTGCCATCGTCGATGCGCCGACGATGGGCAGTGACAGCGACTTCTCCAGCCGTAGCCACCCGCGGGTCCGCGCCCACAAGAGCAGCGTCCACGCCCGCCGCCGACGCCTGCTCTTCAGCGGTCCCGAGGTCGCCGCCGGCGACGTGATCCTCGACATCAGTCGAGGCGGCTTCGCGTTCCTCGGCGATCCGAAGCTCCAGGTCGAGAACGGCGAGATCCTCGAGGTCACCCTCGAGCACCCCGGCATGGAGCCGATCCGGGCGCGCGGCGAGGTGCGCTGGGTCCGCAACGAGACGCCCGCCGAGGCGGAGCTCCGCGGCGCCCTCCCCGAACGGACGCGCCGCATGGTCGGGGTCACCTTCGTCACGCCCGACGAGAAGACCTCGACCGCGATCGGTCGGCTCATCGAGGCGGAGCTCGGCAACCGGATCCACGCCGACGGCCGGCCCCACGGCTTCGTCGCGGAGGCGCCGCCGAGCGACGGCTCGCGACGCTTCCGCGTCCACGGCGCCGACCACGACCTCGTCGGCCGCATCAACCGCGACGAGAATCGCTGGCGCGGGATGCGCATCCGCGAGGACGCCCTCGAGGACTTCCATCACGAGCAGTTCCTCGAGGTCGTCCGGTGGCTCCTGCCGACCGACGCGGCGACGCTCGAGCTCGATCCGCCGATCGACCTGACCTGACCACCCCGTGAGCCGCGACGGCCTCGAGCCCGGAACCGTCGTGGGAGACTGGGCGCTCGAGGAGCGTCTCGGCGAGGGCGGCTTCGGCGAGGTCTGGCGCGCGCGACGCCTCCCCGGCGCCTCCGACGCGACGCCCGAGCACGTCGCGATCAAGCTCGCCCGCGATCCGCGACGGGTCGCCGACCTCGACCGCGAGGCCGGAATCCTCCGCCGCCTCGACCACGAGGGGATCGTCCGGATCCACCGGGTCGACGCGACGGCCCGCCCGCCGTTCATCGCGATGGAGCTGATCGCGGGCGGCGACCTCGGCCGCGTCCTCGACGGACGGCGCCTCGCCTTCCGCGACGCCGCCGAGGTCGCCGAGCAGGCAGCGAGGGCGCTCGCCGCCGCCCACGACGCGGGCGTCGTCCACGGCGACCTCAAGCCGGCGAACGTCCTCGTCGACGGGGAGCTCGACGGGATCGCCGCCACCGACCAGCCGCGCCGCGTCGTCCTGGCCGACTTCGGCCTCGGTCGCGGCGCCGAAGGCGAGGCCGAGGCGAGCCTCGAGGCGTCGCTCGACGGCCTCTCGATCGACGCCGCGCAGTCGATCCGCGGGACGCTCGCCTACCTCGCCCCCGAGGTGAAGCGCGGCGCGAAGGCGAGCCCGGCATCGGACGTCTACGCCGTCGGGCTGCTCCTCTACCAGATGCTCGTCGGCCGGCTCCCCCACGGCGCGTGGCGCTCGCCGGGGAGGCTCGGCGTCGTCGGCCCGCGCGAGCTCGACCGCGTCCTCGCGCGGATCCTCGACCCCGACCCGGCGCGCCGGCCGTCGGCGGCCGCGGTCGCGTCCGACCTCCGCTGGCTCGGGACGATCGAGCGGGCGCTCTACGACGTCGCTCCGCGGGACGAGCGAGCCTGCCCGATCGACGGGACGCCGCTCGTGCACCAGGCCTTCGGCGAGGTCGAGCTCGACCGGTGCCGCTCCTGCGGTGGGACGTGGTTCGATCGCGAGGAGCTCGACGAGGTGGTCCGCGCCCTCGTCGGCGACGCGGCCGCGAACGCCGGCCGCGAGGTCGATCCGGACGACATCCTCGTGGCGATCGGCGCGGCGGAGGACGGAAAGCACTCCCGATGCGTCGTCTGCAACTGGCCGATGAAGCGCGCGCGGATCCGCCTCGGGCTGGCCGGCGGATCCGCGTCCGAGCTGACGGGGGCGGCGCTCCGCTGCAAGGCGTGCGGTCAGTGGATCCCGAGCGACACCCGCCTCGAGATCGTCGGCGCGGCCCACGCGCTCGGCCGGGCGACCGACGAGGCGAAGGCGATCTCCACGACGCCGAGCCCGCCGCGCCGGTCGCGCCGGTCGCGCCGCCCCGAGGTCGCCTTCCAGGTCGAGCCACCGCCGCCCCAGCGCACCTCGAAACGGGCGATCCGGAACGGGCTCGATCGCGACGACCGCCACGCGAGCCCGGTCGCGCAGCTCGCGGTCGCCGGGTTCTTCCTTCTGTTCCTCCCGTGCTGCTGCCCGCTCGGGATGACCTGGATCGAGCAGAGCCCGCCCCCTCCTCGACTGCCCGAGCACTCCAGGCTGGCCAGGCGGATCGACGCGCTGGCCCGCGCCGTCCTCGGAATTGCGGTCGCCCGCGCGCAGACGGGCGATCCCGAGGCGTCTCCCGACCGGAGGTGGGCCCGCTCCATGGTGGGCAAGACGATCGACGAAGACCGCGTCGAACGGACGGAGTTGCGCGGACTCGTCCGGGACCACGCCCTCGTCCTCGTCCGCGACATCCCGGCCGAGGCCCTCGACGATGCCCTCGACTCGGTCTTCCGGTAGGGTGGCCGCGGCCCATCGATCGGAGCGCTGACGCCCCCCATGTCCTCCGCCGGACCCGGCCCCGGAACCGTCATCGACGACTGGATGCTCGAGGAGCGTCTCGGCGAGGGCGGCTTCGGCGAGGTCTGGCGCGCCCGGAGTCTCCCCGACGCGCCCGAGGGGACCCCCGCTCGCGTCGCGATCAAGGTCTCCCGGGACCAGGCCCGGGTGGCCGACCTCGCCCGCGAGGCGGCGATCCTCCAGCGCCTCGACCACGAGGGGATCGTCCGGATCCACCGGGTCGACGCGACGGCCCGCCCGCCGTTCATCGCGATGGAGCTGATCGAGGGCGGCGACCTCGGCGCGCTCCTCGCGGCGCGGGCCGCCAACGCCGAGCGCTTCACGACGAAGAAGGGATGCCTCGCCTTCTACGACGCCGCGCGGATCACGCGCCTCGCCGCCGAGGCGCTCGCGGCCGCCCACGCCGAGGGGATCGTCCACGGCGACCTCAAGCCGGCCAACGTCCTCGTCGACGGCGGCGGGCTGCCCGACCTCACCCGCGCCTGGGAGCTCCGCGTCGTCCTGGCCGACTTCGGCCTCGGCCGGACCGCGGCCGGCGGCGGCGCGAGCCTGGCGGGGTCACTCGACGGCCTGTCGATCGACGCGGCCGACTCGATCCGCGGGACGCTCGCCTACCTCGCGCCCGAGGTGAAGCGCGGCGGCCGGGCGACTCCGGCCTCGGATGTCTACGCGATCGGGCTGCTCCTCCACGAGATGCTGCTCGGACAGCTCCCCCGAGGCGCCTGGCGGTCGCCGAGCCGCCAGGGCATCGAGTGCCCCGAGGACCTCGACCGCCTCCTCCGGCATCTCCTCGACCCCGAGCCTCGGCGCCGGCCGAGCACCGAGGAGCTCGTCGGCGAGCTCTGGTCGCTCCACGCGGCCTGGTCAGCCGAGGGGTGGGCCGAGAAGCGGGAGGAGGAGATCGCGAGCAAGCCGCGGATCTGCCCCGTCGACGGCGCGCTGCTCGTCCATCAGGTCGTCCACGGCGTCGAGCTCGACCGCTGCCGCGACTGCGGCGGCACCTGGTTCGACCGATCCGAGCTCGAGACCGTGATCCGCCAGCTCGTCGGCGACGCCGCCCGCGAGAGCGGGCGCGAGGTCGACGAGGAGGGCGTCGAGGTCTCGGTCCGCACGGGCGAGCGCGACCCCGACCTCCCCTGCGTCGTCTGCGAGGGACCGCTCCGGCACGCCCGGATCCGGTTCGGCGCCGCCGGCGGACCGCCGAACGACATGCAGGGCGAGGCCTACCGATGCGTCGGGCACGGCCAGTGGATCCCGAGCGAGACGCGGCTCGAGCTCGTCGGCCGCGCTCACGATCTCGGCCGGGCGACCGACGAGGTCCTTCCGGCGCGACGGCCGGAGCCGGTCGTCGAGCCGCCCGCGCCGCGCAAGCGGCGCGCATCCCGCCGCCGAAGGCGGGAGGGCGAGCGCCCGCGCCGCCGCCTGTTCGTCGATCGCGAAGGCCCGCCGAAGTCGCCGACGCCGTCGAGCCCGAGCCTCAACTGGGTCGTCATCGTGATCGTCGCCCTCGTCTTCGTCTCGCCGTGCTGCGGCCCGATGGGGCGGGCGCTCTTCGAGCGGGACCAGAAGCGCGCCCCCACGATCAGGAGCCAGCGCCGCGCCCTCGCGGCCGAGGTCATCACGATCGTCGAGCTCCGGACCGATCGTCCCTCCCCCCACCTCGACGACATCGACCTCGCCATCTGGCGGGCCCAGTTCCGGGCCCAAGACCTCCGGCAGCAGGAACAGCGGAATCAGGACCTCGTCCGGAACGCGGTCCGCGACCACGTCCTCGCCATCGAGCCCGACATCGACCGGGCCGAGCTCGACCGGACGCTCGACGAGGTCTTCCAGTAGAATCGCGCCGTGGCCAACCTCATCGTCCTAGCCGGGTGCAACCGCGGCGCCGTCCTGGCGCTGCTCCCCGACCGCAACCTCGTCGGTCGCGATGGCTCCGCGGACGTCGCGCTGCCCGACGACGAGGTCAGCCGCCAGCACGCCGAGGTCGCGTTCGCGCCGACCTCGGAGGAGCCCGCCCGGTGGGTCGTCCGCGACCAGGGGAGCAAGAACGCGACCTGGCTGAACGGCGTCGCGATCCGGGGCGAGGCGGTCCTCCAGAGCGGCGACGAGCTCCGGGTGGGCGGGACGGTCCTCCTGTTCGTCGACGAGGACGCCGACGACTCCGATGACGGCCACGCCCCATCGGCTCCTCCGACCGCGACCGCTGCCGCGACGGCGCCGAGCGTGGGCGAGGCGCCGGCGAAGCGCCGTCGCCGATCGCGAGGCGCCACCGCCGCGGCGCCGGCCCGCTACCTCATCGGCGACAGCGAGGCGATCCGCGAGATCGCGCGCCTCGTCGAGCGCTGCGCCCCGATCGACTCGACCGTCCTGGTCACCGGCGAGAGCGGCACCGGCAAGGAGCTCGTCGCCGAGGCGCTCCACCGGCTGAGCCCGCGCCGGCGCGGGCCGTTCGTGGCCGTCAACTGCGCCACGATCGAGCCGGCCCTCGCCGACAGCGAGCTCTTCGGCCACGAGCGCGGCGCCTTCACCGGGGCGGTGGCGCGACGCCTCGGGCGGCTCGAGCTCGCCGACGGCGGGACGCTGTTCCTCGACGAGGTCGGCGAGCTGCCGGCCGAGGTGCAGGCGAAGCTCCTCCGGGCGCTCGAGCGGCGGAGCTTCCAGCGGGTCGGCGGCGCCGACGAGCTCACGACCGACACGAGGATCGTCGCGGCGACGCATCGCGACCTCGCCGCGCTCGTCCGCGAGGGCCGGTTCCGCGAGGACCTCCTCTACCGGATGAAGGTCGTCGAGATCGACGTGCCGCCGCTCCGCGAGCGGGCGGGCGACATCGGACCGCTCGCCGAGCACTTCATCGAGGAGCTGCGCGCGCGGATCCCGACGCCGGCGCGCCGGTTCGCCGACGAGGCGGCCGCGCGCCTCGCCCGCTATCGGTTTCCCGGCAACGTCCGGGAGCTGCGGAACATCGTCGAGCGCTGCCTGATCTTCGCCGAAGGCGTGGCGATCGGCGTCGCCGACCTCCCGGGAGAGATCCGCGGAGCCGCGGGCGCGGCGTCGAACGACGCGAGTGGGCCCGCCGCGACCGACGCCGACGGGACGCCGGCGACGCTCGAGGAGGTCGAGCGCCGCCACGTCGCGGCCGTCCTCGAGGCGACCGGCGGCAACAAGACGCGGACCGCGAAGCTCCTCGGGATCGACCGGGCGACCCTCTACGCGAAGCTGAAGCGGCACGGGATCGGGTCGTGACCGCCGGCGCGGGGCTCGCTCCAGGCGGAAGCCTCGGCAAGTTCCGGCTCCTCGGCCGCCTCGGCCGCGGCGGGATGGGCGAGGTGTGGCTCGCCGAGACGGAGACGAACGACCGCGTCGCGATCAAGGTGCTCGGGGTGCGCGCGGCGCTCCGCGACGACGGCGGCCGGCGCTTCGAGCGCGAGCGCCGTCTCCTCGATCGGGTGCGCCACGACAACGTCGTCGCCGTCCTGGGTGCGCTCGAGCACGACGAGGCGGCCGACCTCACCTTCTTCCCGATGGAGCTCGTCCTCGGCAAGTCGCTCGCCGAGCTCCTCGCCGAGCACGGCCGCTACCCGATTCGAGACGCGGTCACGATCCTCGGCGAGGTCGCCACCGCGCTCGCCGCGGCGCACGAGGCGGGCGTCGTCCACCGCGACGTGAAGCCGGGCAACGTCCTGATCGACCGCGAGGGGCGAGCGCGCCTGACCGACTTCGGTCTCGCGCGGGCGCTCGACGAGAGCCGCTTCACCAGGACGGCCGAGGCGCTCGGGACGCCGGCCTACATGGCGCCCGAGCAGGCGTCGGGCGACGAGGCCGGCCCGGCGGCCGACCTCTACGCCCTGGGCGCCCTCGCCTGGGAGCTGCTCGCGGGGCGCCCCCCGTTTCAGGCGGAGAACGCGCTGGCCCTCCTCCGGCTCCACATCGACGCGACCCCGGAGCCGATCGCCGAGCGAAGGGCCGGGCTCCCCGACGAGCTGGCGACCCTCGTCGACGAGCTGCTGAGGAAGAGACCCGACGATCGCCCCGAGAGCGCGGCCGCGGTGCGCGACCGCCTCGCCGCGATCGAGAGCGCGCTCCCCGAGGACGCCGACGACGACGAGACCGGCGCGTTCCGAAGGACGGTGCGCGCCGCCGTCGCCAGGCAGACCGACGCGATCGCGCAGCTCGCCGCAACGGCGGCGCTGCCCACGCGCGGAGAGACGGAAGCGCCCGCCGCGCCCCGAAGCGCCGCCCCGATCATCGTCCTCCTCGCCGCGACCGCGATCGGAGGGTTCGTGCTCACCTGGGGCCCGTGGCGAGGCGGGGGGCCGCCCGGCCCCGCCGCCGGAGCGAGCGGCAGCGAGGCGCCATCCGAGCGCCGCATCCGCCTCGTCCTCACCGACGACCGCGTCTTCGAAGGCACCCTCGTCCGCTACGCCGACCCGCCCGAAGGAGGCTTCGTGGTGAAGATGCCCGACGACTCCGAGCAGACCTTCCGCCAGGCCGAGATCGCCGAGGTAACCTTCCCGGGCCGGTGAGAAGATTCCCTAGTGGGATCCCAGGGGTCAGGTTCAGGATTCACACCAAAGGGGCCAGGTCACACCAGACCACTGCGACAGATTCACTCGTGGTGATTCCTGGACCTGACCCCTTCGATCCCACTAGACGCCACGCTCGTGGTGATTCCTGGACCTGACCCCTTCGATCCCACTAGACGCCACGCCGACGACTGGCGAAGGCGGTCGATCATCCCGGCGAGATTCGCTAGTGGGATCCCAGGGGTCAGGTCCAGGATTCACACCAAAGGGGCCAGGTCACACCAGACCACTGCGACAGATTCGCTCGTGGTGATTCCTGGACCTGACCCCTTCGATCCCACTAGACGCTGCGCCGACGACCGGGTCGCTGGCGGAGGCGATCGATCAGCCCTGCGAGCCGAGACGACGTCGAACGCGATCCGCATCGGCGTCAGCTCAGCGGCCGAGGCCCTTCACCCAGGCGATCGCCTTCGGCAGGCCCGGGTCGATCATCGGGTCGTAGTGGCCGCCCGCCTCGACGGTGACGAGCTCGACGGCGTCGTTGGTCTTGCCGAGCGCCTTGGCGAAGGCGCGGGTCTCGGCCATCGGGATGACCTGGTCGTCGGCCGCCTGGAAGAGGAAGACCGGGCACTCGAGCTCCGCCACCTGCCGGAGGGGGCAGTGGTCCTTCAGCCACTTGCCGAAGCCGGGGATGTGCGGCTCGAGGTCCGGCACGAGCTCCTTCAGCCCGCCCTCGAGGTCGGAGCGCGGCGCGAAGGCGACGCAGCCCTTCACGCGGTCGTCGTTCGCGGCGAACTGAAGCGAGAGCGTCGCCGCCGAGCTGTGTCCGGAGGTGTAGATCCGCTCGGGGTCGATCGACGGCACCCTCGCGAGGGCGTAGTCGAGGGCGTCGCGGGCGTTGGCGACCCCGCCCTCCGCCTTGGTGAACCGCTTCACCGCGGCGATGAACTGCGGGTCGGTGGCGTCGTCGGCGAACGCGCCGTCGATCGTGTAGGAGACGACGGCGAAGCCCGCCTCGACCCAGGGGAGATGCTCGGGACGATCGCCGTCGGCGAGCCCCATCCCGTGGAAGAGCCGGGTCCCCGCCGGCGCGATCACGACGCAGGGGACCTTCTTCTTCGTCTTCGGAGTGTGGCCCTTCGGTAGGTAGATCCACACCTTCCCGCGCTCGCCGCCCGCCGTGTCGAGCTCGACCTCGTAGAAGCTGACGCCTCCCTCGAGGCGGGTGGGCTTCGGGAGCTCGGGCGGATCGCCCGCGCCGGCGACGGGGAGCGTTCCGCCGAACGCGAGGAGCAGTCCGATGATGACGCCGGCGAGAATGCCGACCGTCCGGAAGAAGCGAGGCTGCAGGGTCATGGTCTTCCTCTCGTTTTTCCGCGGGGCTTCGGGGCGGCCATCGTGCCCGAGGGCGCCGCGCCCATCGAGGGATGCGCAGGGTGCCCCGCGCGGGGGTCACCACCGTCGAGGATCGCGACGCCCCTCGACGTCGCGGATCCCATCGGTCTCCCCGCTCGCCCGTGGCAGCGACACGGGTTACGGTGACGGCACGGACGTTGCGATCCGTGGGGTGCCGCCGGCGATCCGCGCCGGCCGCCGACCACATGGGAGGGTTGGAACGTTGATCGAGACCGAGAACCACCGCCGCCACCGAGGCTCCCCCGTCGGGCTGCTCGCCGCCGCCCTCGTCCTGGGAGCCGCCACCGTCGCGATCGCCGGCGACGGCGTCGTGATCCGGCTCAAGAGCGGCGAGGTGATCGAGGGCGAGCTGCTCGAGCTCGGCAGCCGCGTCTACAAGGTGAAGCTGCCCGACGGCAGCGTCCGCGAGGTCCGCGAGAACGATGTCACCGGGCTCGAGTTCGTCCGCGGCGCGAAGCCCGACGCGGCGCCGAAGCTCGAGGGGGGCAACTTCCGCTACTTCCCCGTCGCCGAGGGCCACCAGTGGGTCTTCGAGTCGAAGATCGAGCGTCGCGGCGGACCGCCGTCGATCGGCGGCGGTGGCACGTTCTGGAACATCTGGGAGATCGGCGCGCCGAAGGCGGACGCGAAGGACGACGGCCCCCGCTTCGAGCTGCGCAACTTCACCCGTCGAGGCAAGGTCCACCCGACCTACATCGGCGTCGCCGACGGACATCTCACGTTCGGGTACGGCCCGCTCGCGCTCCAGCTCTTCCCGGCGAGCGGAGACCTCGACCTGGAGTGGCAGTACCAGCCGCTCGAGGGCTGGATCGGCGCGGCGGAGGCGCTGCCCGACTACGACGGCACCGTCACGGTCCCCGCCGGCACGTTCGAGCACTGCATCAAGGTGAAGATGCTCGCGATGCGCTCGACCGACGACAGGAAGCAGGCGATCAAGCTTCGCTGGTGGCTCGCCCCCGACGTCGGCCCGGTGAAGCTCCTGATCGATGAGCCCGGCAAGGGAGGCGAGAGCACCCGCCGCACGTTCGAGCTCGCCCGCTCGACCCTGACCGGACAGCCGCGCCTCGAGCGGATCGAGCGACGGCGGAACGCCGTCACCGGCTGGGACATCGCGAATGTCGCCACGGCCGACCCCGGACCGGGCGGCTACGAGGCACCCTCACTCGCCGTCCACCTCGAGGGCGACCGCGCGCGACTTCGCGTCGAGACCCGCGACTGGAACACCGACGAGCCGGTCGCCGGCGTCGCGATCCGCGCCGGCGAGGGCGCGGCCGTCACGACCGGCGCCGACGGCGTCGCGACGATCGAGCCGCTCCCGGCGAAGTCGTTCCACCTCGCGATCGAGCACGCCGCCTATCGCCGCTGGGTCTACGACTTCGATCCCGACGACTCGGCCGCCGCGCCCGCGCCCGCGGCGGCCGAGAACGCCGCCCCGCTCTACCGGAAGGCGTTCGCGTCCTACGCCGCGGTCGAGCTCGCGAGCGACGACGATGAGGGCTGGTCGATGCTCGACGCGAGCAGCGCCTGGACCGAGCCGTGGTCGGCCTCGTTCGTGCCGGGCGTCGAGAAGAACGGCACGGTGGTCGACTACCTCCGCCAGGCGGCGGCGCTCCAGGACTGCGACTTCGGGGTGAAGCCGGACCGCCGGACCGGCTTCGACTTCGCCGGCCTCGACCTGAACGGGCCGCGCGCGATCGCCGGCGTCGCCCTCCTCGCCGCCCGCCGCGCCGAGCACGAGAAGCGCTGGGCCGACGCGATCGCGCTCCACCGGGCCGTCTTCCGCCTCGCCGGCCACGTCGATCAGCAGGAGACGCTCCTCACCTACCTCCTCGCCAAGGCGATCACCGGCATGGGTCGCAAGAGCGCTCGGATGCTGCTCGAGCGGCTGCCGTCCGACGAGGCGCTCCTCGCCGCGCTCGCCCGCGCCGTCGGCGAGGTCGACGCCCTCGACCCGTCCGCCGCGTGGGCCGGCGAGGGCGGCGGGCTACGAGCCCGGTTCGAGGATGGCGCGTTCGCGATCGACACCCTCGGCGAGCTGGCCGGCCTGCCGCTCGAGCGCCCGCTCCGCGAGCGCCTCCGGGACGTCTGGGACGGCAAGGCGAGCGACGAGGAGAAGGCGACGCTCGCGAAGGCCCTCTGGGTCGAGCCGGGCGACCTGGAGACGGAGCCGAAGGTCGCCGTCGCCGTCGCGCGCAACGCGGCCACGGTGACCGTCCTCGTCCAGGCGATCTCGGACGCGTTCGCGAAGCCCTACCCCGAGCGGAGCAAGGCGCTCGCCCGGATCGAGACGGTGCGCTCGCCCGTCGCCGACCATTTCGCGGAGACGGCCGGGCAGCTCTCCGAGAAGGTCGTCTTCGCCGAGGCCTATCAGCGGGCGACGAAGATGGTCATCCTCGGCCGCCTCGCCGCGGCGCGGCTCGGCCGCGCGCCGACCAGCCTCGAGGAGATCATCGAGGCGACCCTCGACGTCAGCCGGCCCGAGGACGCGATCGCCCCGCGCACCGGCGAGACCTTCGCGGCGAAGATCGACGCCGAGGGGCTGACCGTCATGACCGGCAACCCGGCGCCGGCGCCGCAGCCGGGCGTCGTGATGCCGCTCGACCCCAGGGCGGATGACCCGACCCGCGTCTCCACCCGGTGGAGCGCGGGCGGCCGCTGAGCAGGCGGGAGCTGGGCTAGTTGGCGAGGCCGAGGGCGGAGCGGATCGACGCGCGGTTGGCGTCGACGGAGCCCTCGATCCGGCCGAGGTCGGTCGCCATCGCGTCGACGAACGCCTGGCTCGCGATCTCCTGCGCCTCGATCTGCTGCGTCGTCGACACGACGAGCTGATCGATCGCCTGCTCGAGCTGGCTCACGTAGACGGTGTGGCTCGCCTCGCGGTCCATCACGCCCGCGAACAGGGCCGACGCGGCGGTCGTGCTGCTGATCGCGACCCAGAGGACGTTCTTGCCGAGGACGGTGCCGATCTCTGCGGGCATGGCGCTCTCCTTCCGAGCTTCTCTTCGCGGGTGAGGCTATCAGTCCGCGCCCCACGCGTCCATCGGGGGCGGCCCGCCCGAATCACGATGTGTCTACCCTGGTCGCGGCCGATAGGATGGTCCTCTCGGCCGCGACCCTGTACTCATCATCATTGACAGGCCGCGCCGGGCTGTCAGGATCGGCGATCCGATGACCGCCTCCCTGATCCGCTCCTCCTCCGCCGCGCAGCGCCTCGCCGAGGCGCGCGCCTGGCTCGCCGAGCGCGGTCCCGCCGAGGAGGTGCTCGTCATCGGCGCGACGCCGGATGCCGCGAACGAGCTCCTCCGCGACGCCGTCTCGGCGCCGGGCCGATCGGCCGCGTTCGGATGGCACCGGGCGACGCTGGGTCGCCTCGCCTTCGCCCTCGCGACGCCGCGCCTGGTCGCGTCCGAGGCGACGCCGGTCGGCCCGCTCGCCCAGCACGCGGTCATGGCGCAGGTGCTCGACGGCCTCGACCGCGCTGGCGACCTCGGCCGCCTCTCGTCCGTCGCCGACGGACCGGGCCTCGCGCGCGCCGTCGCCAACACCGTCGACGAGCTACGCCACGCCCTCCTCGAGCCCGACGCGATCGAGGGCGTCTCGACCGAGCTCGGGCTGGCGGCGCGCGGCTACGATGCCGCCCTCGCGGAGCTCCGCCTCGTCGACCGGGCGCGGCTGCTCGCCCTCGCCCACGAAGCTGCTGCCCGCGACGACACGGATCACGAGTGGCTCGGCCTGCCGACGCTCCTCCTCGACGTCCCGGTCACGAACGAGTCCGAGCGCCGCCTCGTCGCCGAGGTCCTCCGCCGGGCGCCCGAGCTCCTGGCGACCGTCCCCGCCGGCGACGAGGAGACGGCCGCGCGGCTCGGCGAGCTCGGCCTGAAGCTGCGCGATCTCGAGGACGCGCCCGACGCCACCAGCCTGCGCCGCCTCCAGCGCCATCTCTTCGAGCGGAGCATCCCGCCGAAGGCGCCGCTCGACGACTCGCTCGAGATCGTCTCGGCGCCCGGCGAGAGCCGCGAGTGCGTCGAGATCGCGCGTCGCCTCCAGCGCCTCGCCCACGAGGGGACGGCGTTCGACCGCATGGCCGTGATCCTCCGGTCGCCCGAGGAGTACCGCAGCCACCTCGAGGAAGCGTTCGGCCGGGCCGAGATCCCCGCCCACTTCGCGCGCGGGGCGCGCCGGCCGGACCCGTCGGGGCGGGCGTTCCTCGCCCTCCTCGGCTGCAAGGCGGAGCGCCTGTCGGCGCGCGCGTTCGCCGAGTACCTCTCGCTGGGCGAGGTGCCGCCGGCCGCCGCGGACGGCGGGCCTCCGGCCGCGCCGCCGCCTGGCGACCGATGGGTGCCGGCGGACGAGGAGCTCATCCCCGAGCGGATCGCCGAGGCGCTCCCCGGCGCGGCCGGGCCCGAGTCGACCGCCGACGACGACGTCGACGAGAACGGCGACGCGCCCGACCCCGACACCGCGCCGGTCGTCGGCGGAACCCTCCGGGCGCCGCGGCGATGGGAGCAGCTCCTCGTGGACGCCGCGGTCATCGGCGGCCGCGAGCGATGGGAGAAGCGGCTCGACGGGCTGCGCCACGAGAAGGAGGGGGCGCTGCGCGAGATCGAGCGGGACGACGATCGGCGCGCCGATGCGATCCGGCGCGACATCTCGAACCTCGAGTCGCTCGGACGGTTCGCCCTCCCGGTCCTCGACCTCCTCGAGGAGCTGCCCGAGCAGGCGCGCTGGCGCGAGTGGATCGATCGCCTCCAGGTGCTCGCGAGCCGGACACTCCGCCGCCCCGAGCGGGTGCTCGCCGAGCTCGGCAAGCTCCACCCGATGGCCGAGGTCGGCCCGGTCGGGCTCGACGAGGTGCGCCTGATCCTCGGCCCGCGACTGCTCGAGGCGAGCGAGCGGCCGCCCGCGAGCCACGCCGGTCAGGTGTGGATCGGGCCGGCCGACGCCGCCCGCGGCCTCGCCTTCGACACCGTCCTCGTCCCGGGGCTCGCCGAGAAGCTCTTCCCGCGGAAGATCATCGAGGATCCGATCCTCCTCGACTCCGCCCGGCGCGAGCTCGACGACACCCTCACCACCCGGCCGCGCCGCGTCGACGCCGAACGCCTCGCGTTGCGGATCGCGGTCGGCGCCGCGCGCGACCGGGTGATCCTGAGCTACCCGCGCCTCGACCTCGAGCACGGCCGCCCGCGCGTCCCGAGCTTCTACGCCCTCGAGGCGCTCCGCGCGGCGACCGGCGAGCTGCCCGGGTTCACCGAGCTCGGGCGCACGGCGAGCCGCGTCGGCGCGGCGGCGCGGCTCGGCTGGCCCGCCCCGGAGCGGAGCGACGAGGCGATCGACGAGGCGGAGCACGACCTGGCCCTCCTCGTCGACCTGCTCCACCGCGACGAGGCGGAGAGCGTCGGCGCGGCGCGGTTCCTTCTGGAGGCGAACCCGCATCTCGGCCGCGGCCTCCGCTTCCGCGCGATGCGCTGGCAGAAGCTCTGGAAGGCGGTCGACGGGCTCGGCGGGGCGAGCGCCGGCGCGCGCGCCGCGATGGAGGGCGAGCGCCTCGCGGCGCGGCCGTTCTCGCCGACGGCCCTCCAGAACTTCGCCGCCTGCCCCTACCGGTTCTTCCTGAGCGCGATCATGCGCCTCTCGCCGCGGGAGGACCTCGAGCAGATCGAGGCGATGAACCCGCTCCAGCGGGGATCGCTCGTCCACGAGGTTCTCTACCGCTACCTCACCCGGCTCCGCGACGAGGGACGCCTGCCGGTCGACGAGGCGGGCCACGCAGCGGCGCGGGCGATCCTCGACGAGGTGCTGCGGACCGTCGCCCGCGACGAGAAGGAGCGCCTCTGCCCGGCGATCGATCGGGTCTGGGAGGCGGGCATCACCTCGATCGAGGCGGACCTCCACGAGTGGCTCAAGCGGATGGTCGAGGACGACTCGGGCTTCGTCCCCGCGTGGTTCGAGCTCAGCTTCGGCCTCCATCATCGCCGCAAGGCCGAGAAGGACGCGGCGAGCCGGCCCGACCCGGTGCAGCTCGACGGCGGCCTGCAGCTGCGGGGCGCGATCGACCTCGTCGAGCGGCGCGCCGACGGAACGCTCCGGGTGGTCGACTTCAAGACCGGAAAGCTCCCGCCGCACCAGCGGGTCGGCGCGGTCGTCGCCGGCGGCGCGGCGCTGCAGCCGGTCCTCTACGCCCTGACGACCGAGCGCCTCCTCGCCGACGAGGGCAAGGTCGAGAGCGGTCAGCTCTACTACTGCACCGCCGCCGGACGGTTCGAGAAGCGCGAGGTGCGCCTCGACGAGGAGGCGCGCCGGAAGGCGGCCGAGGTGATCCGGATCATCGGCGAGCATCTCGAGCGGGCCTACCTCCCGACCTACCCGGCGAAGAACGCGTGCACCTGGTGCGACTACAAGCGCGTCTGCGGTCCCTACGAGGAGAGCCGGGCGGCGCGGAAGGGCAGCCCGAAGGGGTTCATCGACCAGCTGAGGGACCTGACGTGACCGCCGGCGACCTCTTCGACACGCAAGGCGAGCCGCCGCCGCGCCCGGCGCTGCCCGACGCCGAGGCGCGCCGCACGATCGCCGACGACCTCGACGCGACCCTGTTCGTCGAGGCGGCCGCCGGCACCGGCAAGACGACCGTCCTGGTCGGGCGGATCGTCGCGCTCCTGCGGACGGGGCGGGCCGAGCTCGACCGACTCGTCGCCGTCACGTTCACCGACAAGGCGGCCGGCGAGATGAAGCTCCGCCTCCGCGCCGAGATCGAGACCGAGCGCGCCGCGGCCGACGGCGAGGAGCGGGCGAACCTCGACCGGGCGCTCGAGAAGCTGGAGCTCGCGCGGATCGGGACGATCCACAGCTTCTGCGGCGACCTCCTCCGCGAGCGACCGGTCGAGGCGGGCGTCGATCCGCTCTTCGAGGTGGCCGCCGAGGACGAGGGCGAGCGGCTCCTCGACCGGGCGTTCGACGGCTGGTTCCAGGCGGCGCTCGAGAGCCCGCCCCGCGGCGTCGAGCGCATCCTGAGGCGGCGAACGCGCGGGAACGACCCGACCTCGAGCCCGCGGGCGCAGCTGCGACGCGCGGCGCGGACCCTCGTCGACCACCGCGACTTCGACGCGTCGTGGCTCCGGAAGCCGTTCGACCGGGACGCGGAGATCGCGGGGATCGTCGAGCGGATCGTCGAGCTCGCCGCGCTCGCGCCGCAGGCGTCGCGGCAGTCGCGCCTCGTCGACAACATCCGCGAGCTCGAGCGCTTCGCCGCCGAGCACCGCGTCGCCGACCGCGCGAGGGAGCGCTGGGACGACCACGACGGCCTCGAGGCCGGCCTCCGCGACCTCCGCTTCCACTGGACGTGGCGCTACAAGGGGAGCGGCCAGTGGTTCGGCAAGGGGATCCGGCGCGACGACGTGATCGCGCGGCGCGACACGCTCAAGGCCGACCTCGACGCGGTCGTCGAGCGGTGCGACGCCGACCTCGCCGCCCTCCTGCGCGACGAGCTGCGACCGGTCGTCGTCCACTACGGCGAGCTGCTGAGGCGATCGGGGCGGATCGACTTCCTCGACCTGCTCATGCGCGCGCGCGACCTCGTCCGGGAGGACCGGGAGGTGCGCGCCGAGCTCCAGGAGCGCTTCACCCACTTCTTCGTCGACGAGTTCCAGGACACCGACCCGCTCCAGGCGGAGCTGCTCCTCCTCCTCGCGTCGACCGACCCCGAGGAGCGCGACTGGCGACTGGTGCGCCCGGTTCCGGGGAAGCTCTTCGTCGTCGGCGACCCGAAGCAGTCGATCTACCGGTTCCGCCGGGCGGACGTCTCGATCTACGAGGCGACGAAGGAGCGGCTGGCCGCGTGCGGCGCGAGCGTCCTGCACCTGACGACGAGCTTCCGGGCGGTGCCGGCGATCCAGTCGGCGGTGAACGCGGCGTTCCGGATCGCGATGCGCCCGCCGGACGAAGAGGAGGGCGAGGGCGGCGGCGGCGAGGGCGACGCCGCGAGCGACGCGCCCGCGCAGGCCCGCTACGTCGCCCTCGAGCGCTTCCGGCGGGACCACGTCGATCAGCCCGCCGTCGTCGCCCTTCCGGTGCCTCGCCCCTACAACGACTGGGGCGACATCCGGAACTTCGCGATCGACGCCTCGCTGCCGCACGCGGTCGGCGCGTTCGTCGACTGGGTGGTGCGCGAGAGCGGCTGGACGATCGAGGACCGCGGCGGCGAGCGCACGCCCATCCGAAGCCATCACATCTGCATCCTCTTCCGCAGGCTCCGGAGCTTCCGCGACGACGTCACCCGGCCCTACATCCGGGCGCTCGAGGCGCGGCGCGTCCCCCACGTCCTGGTCGGCGGGCGGAGCTTCCACGATCGCGAGGAGGTGATCGCGCTCCGGGCGGCCCTGTCGGCGATCGAGTGGCCGGGCGACGAGCTGAGCGTCTACGCGACCCTCCACGGGCCGCTGTTCTCGTTCGACGACGACTCCCTCGTCGCGTTCCGACACCGCCACGGGAAACGGTGCTTCCACCCGCTCCGGCGGTTCGACCCCGAGAGGCTCGCCGACGGCGGCGGGGACGAGCGCGAGGCGGAGAGCGACCGCGCGATCGCCGGGGCGCTCGGAATCCTCGGGCGCCTCCACCGCCGCCGGAACCGGACGCCGATCGCCGGCACGATCGCGCAGCTCCTCGGCGCGGTGCGGGCGCACGCCGGGATCGCGATCTGGCCGACCGGCGAGCAGGCGCTCGCGAACTGTCTCCGGGTGATCGACCACGCCCGCAAGTTCGAGCGGGGCGGCGCGCCGAGCTTCCGCGCGTTCGTCGAGCGGCTCGAGGCCGAGGCGGAGCGCCGCGAGACGGCCGACGCGCCGGTCGTCGAGGAGGGGACCGAGGGCGTCCGGATCATGACGGTCCACCGGGCGAAGGGGCTCGAGTTCCCGGTCGTGATCCTGGCGGACCCGACCTGCAACGCCGTCGGTCGGAACCCGAGCCGCAAGGTCGACGCCGACGCGGGTCTGTGGGCGGAGACGATCTGCGGGTGCGTCCCGTGGGACCTGCGCGATGCCGCCGAGGAGGAGCTCGCCGCCGACGGCGCCGAGAGCGTCCGGCTCACCTACGTGGCGACGACGCGGGCGCGCGACCTCCTCGTGGTTCCCGTGATCGCCGACGACGCGAGCGAGCCGCCGGGCGGCTGGCTCGGCCTGCTCCGACCGGCCGTGTTCCCCGAGTGGAGCGAGCGACGGGAGGCGCGGCCGGCGCCGGGATGCCCCGCGTTCGGCAACGACGGGACCCTCGAGCGTCCGGAGCGGGCCGCCCGCGGCGCGAACGCGTCGGTCGCGCCCGGGCTCCATCGACCGGCCGTCGGCGAGCACGGGGTCGTCTTCTGGGATCCGCGCGCCCTCGACCTCGACAAGGAGTCGGGCGTCGGGCTCCGGCAAGAGCGGATCCTCGCGGCCGACGAGGATCGGAGCCGCAGCGACGCAGGCGCCGAGCGCCACGCGGCGTGGCGCGAACGACGCGACGACGCGCTCGCCCGCGGGAGCGCGCCGACCCGGGTCGTCGGCCCGGTGACGAAGCTCGCGGCGGCGGGAGCGAGCGCCGCCGGCGCCGCGCCGACGATCGAGCTCCACACCGTCGAGGGCGACCGGACGAGCCGCCCCGGCGGGAGGCGGTTCGGAACGCTCGTCCACAACACCCTCGCGACGGTCGAGCTCGAGGGCGACCGCGCCGCGATCGAGGCGACGGCGAAGCTCCAGGGCCGGATCATGGAGGCGCCGGCCGATGAGATCGAGGCCGCGACGGCCGTCGTGGAGCGCGCCCTCGGCCACCCGATCCTGAGGCGCGCCGCGGCGGCGGCGAGCGCGGGCGGGCTCCGGCGGGAGACGCCGATCCTCCTCCCGCTGCCCGACGGAACGCTCGCCGAGGGCATCCTCGACCTGGCGATCCGCGACGAGGTCGACGGCGTCCTCGGCTGGACGGTCGTCGACTTCAAGACCGACCGCGACCTCGGGGAGCGGCGCCCGGAGTACGAGCGCCAGGTCGGCATCTACATCGCCGCCATCGCCGAGGCGACGGGCGAGCCGACTCGTGGAGCGCTCCTGCTGCTGTGATGCGGATGCGAGATCGTCCGTCCGAGCTGCGCCGCCGCCGCCCCATCTGAACGTGCAACGACGCCGTTCGCATCCGAGTTGGAGCTCCCTGTTCATGAACACGAGAGTCCCCGCTCCGATCGGCTGACGATCCACAGATTCCACAGATTACACAGATTACGAGCTGCCGAAGGCGGTCATCCCTCGCCGAAGAGCGCAGGCCCTTTTCGGCATCGGCAACGACTCGGACCCGCCCGCGGCAATCTGTGGAATCTGTGGAATCTGTGGATCGTTCATCGCGACGGCAATCGCACGCTCCTGCTCCAGGAACGACGGAATCTCCGAGGCGGCATCGACTCGGCACCGACCGGAACAGTCCGCGCAATCCGCGTAATCCGCGGTTTCGTTCTTTCGGCGGAGAACAACGAGTGGAACCGCGGATTACGCGGATTACGCGGAGTGCGAGCTGCAGGCTCGCGAGCTCATTGCCCACGCCCGTGTTCCAGGAACAGGAATCTCGCGCCTACCGCAGCGATGCGTCGGCAACGGCTTGGCGCCGTCCGGTCCAATCCGCGTGATCCGCGAAATCCGCGGTTCGGTCTCTCTCGGCGTCGAACGAGTGGGAACCACTGATTACGCGGTTTGCGCGGATTGCGAGTTGCCGATTCCGAGGTCATTGCCGTCGCGCGAGATCTGTTCCAGGAACGCGACGACGGGACGCGCCGGGGCACGGCGTTCACGCCTGTCGCCCCCTGGCCACATCGCGAAACCGCCAATCGAAATCCGGGTGCCTGTCCCCCAACGGGTTAGACCGCGCCTCGAAGGGTCCGGGAGTTGCGTTTGGAGGTCCATCGCAACTTCGTTCTTGCTGCGAAGCGTCACAACCCGTCGAAGGCGACCCAGGGGAATCGTCGCCTTCGCGTGGAGCCGGTCGTCCGCCTCGTCCTTGCCCGGGACAGCGGCCGCCCGCGGAGGACGTCCGTGGTCTCACTCCCGTCTTCGTCTCGACGTGGTCGTCTCCTCGCCGTCGGCGTCCTGTGCGCGCTCCTCGCGCTGGGGCTCGCCCGGCACGCCGCGCCGTCCGCCCGCGCCGACATCGTCGGCACCGGCATCGCCGCCGAGCGCGTCTTCGACCCGAAGCTCGAGGGCGCCTCGCTCGCGATCGAGAGTCAGCTCGCGAGCGGCGGCAGCTACCAGGCGCGGGTCAGCGTCCTCGACGCGTCCGGTCGCCTGATCCGCACCGTCGGCAGCGGCACCCGGAGCAGCGGCCGCACCTACACCGACACGTGGACCGGTCACGACGGACGCGGCGTCTTCGTCCCGCCCGGCCGCTACACCCTTCGCTTCGAGGCGGGCGGCGGCGTCGTCCGCGAGACGACCGTCAACGTCGTCCGGCTCGGTCTCCTCGCGATGGCGTTCCGCGACTCGCCGAACGGGATCGCTCGCATTCCGCTCGCCTACCATCGCGCCGATCGCTTCACGGCCGGCAACCCGTTCGCCGTCGACTCGGCCGGGCCGCCGTGGGTGCTCGACGCGAGCCCGCTCGGCTGGGACTGCCTCGACGCCGCCGACGGCTCGCCGCTTCCCGTCCCCGCGCCCTGGACGGACACGGCCAGCCCGCCCCGGACGAGCAACGGCAGCGTCGCGACCCGCGGCGTCAGCTACCCGATCGCCTATCCCGGCGGCGCCCGCCCGCGCGTGATCTTCATGATGGGCGGCTCGGCCGGCTACCAGAACCAGCGCATCGGCTGCGGCTACCCGATCCAGGGCACGCCGATCCGCGGCGTCCTCGGCCGCTGGGCGAGCCGCGAGCTCAGCCCCGGCGAGACCGGCCTCCTCGAGGTCGCCGAGCTCGCTTCGGGCCTGCGCCGCGAGGAGCTGCAGCTCTCGTTCCGCTTCCAGTACAACGACGGCTCGGGCTGGCGCTGGGTCCCCGGCCAGGTCCGCACCCGTCATGATCTCTACGTGACGGCCGGCGCTCCCGACACGCCCGACGGCCGCGCCCTCGTCGGCGCCCTCGACCTGGCCCGGCAGTTCGCGCCCGGCGCGCGGACGCGCACCGAGGTCGCCTCGGGCGTGGTCCGCGGCATCAACGGCGGCCGCGGCTTCGTCTACGAGGATCGTCAGGGCGCCCCCGCCTACACCGACGCTCCCAACGGGCTCCACTGGCCCGAGATCGGACTCGGAGCGTTCATCGACCGCCGCTGGGGGCAGCGCGTGAACTGCCTCGACTGCGCCGCGAGCGTCGGCAGCCTCACCCGACACGCCGGCGTCGGCTCGGTGTCGGTCGTCGTGATGGGCTGGAACTTCGACCTCAACTGGATCCGTGGCATCGGCGGGCGCAGCTTCCGTCACGACCTCTTCGGCGGTGCCCACGCGTTCAGCTACCACGCGGTCGCGAGCGTCGACCGGGGGTCGACCGTCCACGACGCCTGCCTGAGCGTCGACGCCGACAGCCGCCCCGATCGCTCGCCGTTCCAGGAGGGCGAGGCGACCGGGATGGGCTGGAGCCGCTACCGCGGCCAGCTCTCGTTCGACCGCTGGTATCAGATCCAGGACATCGGGAGCGCGATCCTCCGATGAAGAGCCCGATGATGAACACGACGAGCCGTCTCGCCCTGACCCTCGCCCTCGCCGTCCTGCCCGTCGCCGCGACGGCCTGCGGCGGGAGCGGCAACGGCGGCGCCGCGCAGCTCTCGAGCGCCGACGACCCCGCGCCGCGCGAGACGATCCCCGACGCCCCGCCCCCGGCGCGCGAGGCGTTCGCCCCGATCACTCCCGACGGAGGCAAGGCGCCCCCGTCGGGCCTCGATGACCCCCTTCGCGACCCGATGACCGAGAAGCCGACCCCTGACGGCGATCGGGCATCGGACGGGCCGGCCGCCGCGCCGAACGATCCCGAGACCACGCCAGCCCGCGAGCAGGATCCGCGGGTGAAGGAAGCGTACGTGGTCTCGGAGTGGCCGGCGGCCGGCCCGCGGAGAGCCGGGGTGGCGTTCCTGCAGATCGCCGCCGACGGCTGGGAGCGGAGCGACTACCAGGTCGATCCGCGCCGGGGCGAGGCGAAGATCGCGTTCCGCCGGACCGCGGAGCTGCCCGCCGTCGAGGGCCTCTCCGAGGAGGAGGCCGCCGAGGCGGCGCTCCTCCCGCCGACCGTCTTCGTGACGGTGCGGCTCCACGACGACGCGGCCGCCGCCCGCCAGACGCTCCTCACGATCGTGCTCGCCGTGACGACCGTCCTCGCGCCCGAGCCCGAGCTCGGCGACGTCGCCTTCGGCGGCCGGGCCGGCGGGACGCTCGGCTTCGTGGCCGCCGCCCGCGGCAACGTCAGCTTCATCGTCCGGGCCGCCGCCGACGGCGAGAGCGTCGGCGACCTCGCCGCGGCGACCGACGCGGCGGCGCTCGCGGCGCCCGAGCTCGGCGACGACGAGCCGATCCCGGCGCCGAAGATCGCCGGCGTCACCGCCGACCGCGCCACGGTCGGACGGGCCTCGCCGCTCGCCCTCGCCCTCGACCCGGCCGCGCCGGCCCCCGCCTACATCGCCTGGCGGTGCAGCGTCGCGGCCGCGAGCGTCGTCCGCGGCGCCGAGGGCTGGGACCTCTTCTCCGGCAAGGAGGGCGAGGTCGTCCTGAAGGGCGAGGCCTGCTCGGAGCAGCTCCAGCGGGCGAGCTTCGAGGGTCGCGTGACGGTGGTGAAGGGCGACTGATCAGAGGAGCGTCTGCAGGGTCGCGAGCGCTTCGGTCGGCCCCGGTCGCTTCTGCCAATCCTTGGTCATCAGCCAGCCGACGAAGTGCTCGACCGGCGCCGGCACCTCGGGAGCGTGCTCCCGGAGCGGCGTCGGATCGTCGTTCAGGAGCGCCTTGATGAAGTCGAGGTGCTTCGTGACCGCGTAGGGGAGCTTCCCACCCGAGAGCTCGCGGTAGAGGAACGCCCCGACGAGGTAGACGTCGCCCTTGGGCGCCGCCTCGGGATGCTGGGCGAACGACATCCCCCGGACCTGCTCCGGCGACAGCAGCAGCATCGGCCGGATGATCTCCCCCGAGCACGAGAGGGACTGGAATAAGAGCTCGCCGAGGAGCGACAGGCGCACTCGTCCCGACCGGTCGAAGAAGATCGCCTCCGGCTCGAGCGCCCAGCGCCAGTAGAAGCCGTCGTAGGATCCGCCGGAGATCCTCCGGTTGCGCGGGAACTCCGGGGGCAGCGCCGCGAGCGCCGAGATGACATCGCGCCCGATCTCGAGCGCGCGCCGCGCCGGCAAGCGCCCCCCGGCTCGCTTCACCTCATCCTCGAGGGATCCCCCGGCGGCGAACTCGGAGATGAGCACCTCGCGATCGCCGACCTCGACCGATCCGAGGATCCGGAGGAAGCTCGGGTGGTCGACCGCGGCGAGCGCCCGGCGAACCTCGGCGAAGCGCTCGCGGGACACGTCCACGGAGATCGAGGGCAGGATGCTCGCGAGCACGTCGCCGTGGAGCTCGTGGTGCGCGAACCAGAGATTCGAGCGCGGCGACCGGTCGAGCTTCGCGAGCAGACGCACCGGTCCGACCGTCTGCCCCGTGAGCGGGTCGAGCGCATCGCGGATCTCGTCCTCCGCGCTCACGCGCCCGCCGACGCGATCGCCCGGTCGACAGCGGCGAGGGCTCCCTCGAGCGTCGGTCGATCCCGCCACTCCTTCGCGAGCATCGACGTGACCAGCTCGGCGACCGCGTCGGGCGCTGCCGGCGCCACCTCGCGGAGCGGCCGCGGGGGCTTCACCCTGATCTCGTACCCGCCGAGCGGCCTCTTCAGGCGTTGGATCTCCCGGTCGAAGGGCCCGACGCCCGCGAGGTCATGATAGAGAAGCGCGCCGACCGAATAGACGTCGGTCCGGCCATCGGGAGCGACCTCGTCCTGCACCGCCTCCGGCGCGGTCGCCTCGGTCACGCTTCCGTAGGGGTCGAGATCCAGGTGGTCGCTCGACTGGAGGCGGAGCTCGCCGAGGAGCGAGAGTCGGGCCCGCCCCGCCTGGTCGAACAGGACCGCCTCGGGCTTGAAGGTCCACGTCCAGAAGAAGCCCGAGGTCTTCGAGTCGAAGAGGACGACGTGTCGTTCGACCGGAACCCCGCCGAGCCCGGCCAGGACGCCCCGGGCGACCTCGAGCGCTCGCGTCACGGACAGGCGACCATCGGGCGCGGCGGCGCGCGCGGCGAGGAGGGTGCCGCCGGTGGCGAGCTCCGCGACCGTGACCGCCAGGTCGTGTTCATCGACGAACCCGTCGAGGATCCGCAGAGTGCTCGGATGGTCGTGTCGCTGGCGGAGACGCTTCGCCAGCCGCTCGAACGGCTCGCGGGCTTCGGGCGCGATCCGTGCCACGCGCGCGGCCACCTCGCCGTGGGCGTCGTGCCGGGCGAAGAAGACGGGGTGCATCGTCCCGCCGAGCTGCGCCAGCAGTCGCACCGGGCCGATCGTCTTGCCGGTCAGCGGGTGAAGCTCGCTCTCCCTCACGACCCGGCGGCGCCCCCGTGACCGCCGGCCGCCTCGCGCGGGCTCGCGCCGAGCCGTCGCACCGCCACGAGCTCGGCCGCGATCGAGACGGCGATCTCCTCGACCGTCCGCGCGCCGATCGAGAGGCCGATCGGGCTGTGGAGCCGCGTCAGGGTCGCCTCGGCGACGCCCTCGTCGGCGAGGTCGCCGCGGATCCGCTTGATCTTCGCGCGGCTCCCGATCATGCCGATGTAGCGGGCGTCGGTGGTCAGCGCCCATCGGAGACAGGTCGTATCGAACTTGTGCCCGCGGGTCACGATCACCACGTAGGCGTCGTTCGGGAGCGGCTCGAGGCTCTCCGCCAGCCTCTCGAACGGGAGGACGCGCACCTGGTGCGCCTCGGGCAGGCGCGAGTCGTTGGCGAACGCCTCCCGATCGTCGACCATCACGACGCGGAAGCCCATTGGCGCCGCGATCTCGCAGAGCGCCGTCCCGACGTGGCCGCAGCCGAGGACGAGGAGGGTCGGCACGCCGACGGGCTCGGCCATCACGCCGAACGGCTCGTGCTTCCACTTGCTGAAGACGGGGCGGTCGCCGTCGAGCGCCGCCCGGCCCGCCTCGAGGAGCGAGTCGGGCAGCAACCGCGACCCCGGCTCCTGAACCGCTCCCTCGACGTCGGCGAAGCCCGCGGCGATCACGACCCGCTTGCAGCCGACGTCCTCGTCCTGCGGCCCGTGGTCCTCGTTCTCGCCCACGTAGGTGACGAGGACCGCCGGGCGGCCCGCCTCGATCTCGCGCGCGAGCGCCCGGTAGACCGGGGCGTCAGGCTCGCGGAGCACCTCGAGGTAGACCTCGGCGATCCCGCCGCAGCTCAGCTCGTGGTGCTCCTCGCGCCCGGTCAGGTCGACCGAGATCACCCGGTGATCCCGGGAGTGCTCGCTCAGCATCTTGCGAGCGGTCGTCAGGACGTCGCCGTCGAGGCAGCCGCCGCCGACGGTGCCGCGGACCTCGCCCCGCTCGTCGATGATGAGCCGCGCGCCGACGGCGGCGGGCGAGCTGCCGCGGGCGTGGACGAGGGTCGCGAGGACCGCCCGGCGGCCGGCGTCGAGCGCTCGGAGGATGTCGGGGAGACGGTCGGCGAGGGTGGACATGAGGTCTCTCGGTCAGGGCGACGTGACGGCGGCGGCGCCGTCGGCCGGCCGGACGAGGCGGTCCGTCGGCGGCCGGCGCCCGCGCTTGCGCCCGCTCCCCGAGAGCCTCTCGAACAGATCCACCTCGCTGAAGCGGGCGCAGATCATGACGAAGTCGCCCTCCGAGATGACGATGTTCGGATCCGGGATGAGGTCGCTCTTCCCCGGCGCCCGGTGGAGCAGGAACGTGACGTCGTGCTCGACCGAGAGGTCGCAGATCCGCCGCCCGACGAGCGGGCTGCCCGGCTCGATCACGAAGCGGGCGAGGTGGAGGTTCTCGTCGCCGATCTCGAAGCTGTGGACGATGTGATCGCTGAAGACCGCCGCCGCGAACGCCGGCGCCGCGAGGCCGGTCGAGCTGAAGACGGCGTCGATCCCGAACGCGCCCGAGACCTTCTCGGCGAGCGACTCGTTGAACATCCGCATGATCACGCGGATGTCGGGCTGGAGCTTCCGCGCCGCGAGGGCCGCCTCGATGTTGACGAGGTCGTCGTCGGTGAGGCAGAGGATCGTCCGAGCCCGCGCGACGTTCGCTCGCTCGAGCACCTCGGCCTTGGTCGAGTCGCCGACGATGACGAGGACGCCGAGGCGCTCGGTGTGGCTGCGGAACTCGCAGTCCTTCGTCATCTCGACGGCGACGACGTCGATCCCCTCGGCGACGAGGCGCTCCACGACGCGATGCCCGACGCGGCCGAGGCCGCAGATCACGACGTGGCCGCGGTAGGTTCCTCCGACTGCCATCTCCCAGTCCTCCCGCCGATTCTCCTCGTTCCAGAGGACGGCTCCGAGCCGGATGAGACCCTCGGCGATGACGCTCAGGCCGAGGATCGGGATGAAGAAGTGGAGCGCCCGAAGCGCCGGGTGCTCCGGCCACGGGAGCCGGAACTCCATGAAGACCATCGCGAAGGTCGCGTGGAGAGCGTTCCAGAAGCCGAGCGTCTCGCCCTTGTGGTCGTAGAGCTGCCAGAACAGCGTCGCGCCGATGAGGTTCCCCGCCCCGAAGATCGAGAGCGACCACTTGAACTCGGCGAGGACGAAGCGGACGTATCGGAGACGGGCCCACAGCCTTCGGAAGCCGCCCCGGATCATCGCGCGGACGCGCCGGGAGCGCCTCGCCCGCCCCGCCCGCACCGATCGGTGCGCATGCTCGGTCCACGGCCCGATGCGCCCCGAGAGATGAAGCCAGTGAGCCTCGTCGTCGATCGGATTCGCGGGCGCGTGGCGGTCGGCAGGCTCCATCGAACCGATGATCCCCCGGCGACCGGGCGAATGCAACGCCGCCAGAGGCTCCCACGCGACCCGGCGCCGCGCCCTGGAGCTTTGCACGGGGCCGCTCGGGCGGTACGATGCGGGCACGGGCTGGAGCCGAAGCCGTGCGTGACCATGCCGCCCTGATCTTCGCCTTCACTCTCGGCGTGATCCTCGGGGCGTTCACCCTCCTGATCTCTCCCGGCGTCTACGGGGGTCTTCGTGGCCTTTCGGGTTACGAGGACGCCCGCGTTGGTGACGCGGACGACGCCGTGGGGACGAGCGGCTCGCGCCCGAGCGGCGGCGCCGTCGGGGCGTTCGACCACGCCGGCGCCGCCGACCCCGCCCTCGCGGCCGAGCTGACGACGCCGGACCGGGCCGCCGCCCTCGAGCTCATCGCCCAGCGGCTCGAGGCGGCCCTGTTCGACGGCGACCTCGCCGAGCCGATCGCCACCCTCGCCGCGACGCTCCGCTCCGAGGCGAACCGCCTTCGCGAGATCGCGGTGGACGAGGCCGTGGCGAGCGAGCTCGACGTCCCCGAGGTCACCCTCGCGACGAATGACGAGGGGTCACTCGCGCTGCTCCGGTTCCACCTCGAGCGACAGAGCCTGCTCCGGGACCTGCGCGCCCGCCGCAACGACGCGACCGCGCTGATCGACCGATCCGACCCCGAGGCGATCGAGACGCTCGTCCGGCTGTTCACCGGCGCGCCCGAGCCCGAGGTGCGGGCCGACGCCGCCCTGGTCCTCGCCCTCTCCGGGTCGAAGGAGGCGCGCACCGTCCTGGCCGACGCGATCCTCGGCACCTCCGGCGCCGTGCTCGACGAGAGCGGCTCGGTCGCCGCCGCCGCCCTCGCCGTCTCCGACGACCCGCACGCGCTCGCCCGACTCGTGAAGACGCTGACCGACGCGCGCGACCCGAGCATCCGGCTGCTCGTCCTCGGGAGCCTGGAGGGCGCCGGCCCGCTGGCGCGCGGTGAGGCCGGGGCGATCGAGGACGCGATCGCCCAGGCGCTCCGCGAGGACGCCGACCCCGGCGTGCGGCGTCAGGCGGCGATCGCCCTGATCGCGTCGGACCTCGCCTCGCTCTCCGCCGGGCGCGCCGCCCTCGCCGACTCGCTTCACCGCGACGACGACGCCGAGGTGAGGCTGGCGGTCGTCGATGTGCTCCTCGAGAACCACCGCCTCACCCGCGAGCGCCTCCCCGAGGCGCAGGCCGCCCTCCTCGACGCGGTCGCGACGGACGCGAGCGTCGAGGTCCGCGGACGCGCGATCGAGGCGCTCTCGGAGATCGGAGACGCGTCCGCCGCCGACGCGCTCGAGACGACGGCGGCCGGCCTCGCCGCCGAGCTCGCCCCCGCGGCGGCCGACGCCGTGCGACGCATCCGCGACCGGACCGGCGACCGCCTCGGCTCGGGCGGCTGACCGGTTGGACGGGATCTCGTGCGACCGATGCGGGAAGGGCCTCCTCCTCGACGAGACCGTCCGCTACATCGTGAGGCTCGAGGTGACGGCGGCCTACGACCCGATGGAGCGCACCCGCGAGGAGGTCTTCGCGCGCGACCACGGCGAGGAGATCCGCCGTCTCGTCGAGCAGCTCGAGCGGACCGACGCGGCCACCCTCGAGGACGAGGTCCATCGCAGCTATCGCTTCGACCTGTGCCCGCCGTGTCAGCGCTGGCTCCTCGAGGAGCTCCGCCGTGAGGTCGCCGCTCTTCGCCCCGGGGAGGCCGACGTCGAGGACGGCGCCTCCGAGGGCGACGAGTCGCCGCCCCAATGTAAGGACTGACACGGGGCGGACCGCCGGGCCTGGCCGATTCGCCCAAGTCACTCGACGACAAGGACTGGCGCCCCGCCGCCCCCTCGTCGTTTTGCCGACGGCGGGCGCCCGGTGCTACAATTCGAACGCATGGGAGCTCCGCTCCCCACTCGGGCCCTAACAGGGGAGGGCGAAGCACCTTGGCAGCCGAGGCTTGGCGGCGCACGCAGGACGTGCTCCTGGGACGGCTGCTCGTCCAGGCCGGCCGACTCGGTCGGCCGGCGGTGACCGATGCCCTCGACGAGGCCGCCCGCCGAAGCCAGGGCGGCCAGCCCGCCACCCTCGCCGGCGTCCTGATCGAGCGCGGCGTGATCGACTCCGACGGCGCCGAGGCATCGCTCCGAGAGGTGCACGCTCGCTTCGCGATCTGCCCGGTGTGCGGCGGCGCGACCGGGCGGGAGGAGGACGGCCAGGCCCCCTCCCAGTGCAGCCAGTGCGGACGCCCGTACGGCGGCGGCCTCCCCGCCACCATCCAGGAGGGCACCGAGAACCCCATCGTCGCGGCGACCGGAATGGTGACGCCGCCGTTTCATTCGCCGGGCGAGCCCGGCACGACGCCCCCGGGGTTCGTGAGCTCGCCCGCCCCGATGCCGGCGGTGATGTCGTCGACGCCGCAGCCGATGGGCGGCCACCTCCCGTCGCCGACGCCCGCCCCGCAGCCGCCGGTTCCTCCCGCCTACGGCGGCCCCGCCCCCTACGCGAGCGGCGCGGCTCCCTACGCGAGCGGCGCGGTCCCCTACGCGAGCGGCGGCGCTCCCTACGCGAGCGGCGCGATGCCCTACGCGAGCGGCGCGGTCCCCTATGCGAGCGGCGGCGGGCCGTACTCGAGCGGCGCCGCTCCGGTCGTCTCGAGCGGCGCGAACCCGGCCGTCTCGTCGCAGAAGATCCCCTCGCTTCCGCAGGCGAGCCTGAACTCGAAGGTCCGGAGCCAGTCGGGCGAGAACGGCGTCCCGTTCGAGAAGTACCGCCTCCTCGGCGAGCTCGGCCGCGGCGGGATGGGGATCGTCTACAAGGCGTGGCACCCGACGCTCAAGCGCCTCTACGCCCTCAAGGTGCTCCTCTCGGGCGAGGACGCCTCGCCCGAGATGATCCAGCGCTTCCAGAACGAGGCCGCCGCGGTCGCCCGCATGGGCCGCCACCCCAACATCGTGTCGATCCACGAGACGGGACAGGTCGGGAGCCGCTACTTCTTCACGCTCGACTTCGTCGACGGCCCCGGGCTCGACGCGTTCGTCAAGGAGAAGAAGGGCAACGTGCCGGTGCGGCAGGCCGTCGAGCTTCTGGTGAAGGTGTCCCGGGCCGTCCACCACGCCCACAAGAGCGGGATCATCCACCGCGACCTCAAGCCGCAGAACATCCTCGTCGACAGCAAGGGCGAGCCCCACGTGACCGACTTCGGGCTCGCCAAGGACATCGCCGGCGCGGAGAGCGGGCTCACCAAGACGGGCGTCGCGATGGGCAGCCCGCCCTACATGAGCCCGGAGCAGGCGAGCGGTCGCCACTCCGAAGTGGATCGACGAAGCGACGTCTACAGCCTCGGCGCGAGCCTCTACCACACCCTCACCGGACGCCCTCCGTTCGAGGGCACGAGCATGCTGAACATCATCACCAAGGTGCTCAGCCACGATCCGCCGCCGCTGCGCAAGCACCGCCCTTCGATCCCGCGCGAGGTCGAGGCGATCTGCCTGCGGGCGCTCGAGAAGGAGCCGGCCAGCCGCTACGACAGCGCGAAGGCGCTCGCCGACGACCTCGTCCGCTGGCTCAAGGGCAAGGACATCGAGGCGAAGCCGAAGACGGCGTTCGACCGCCTCGGACGATCGATGGCGCGCAACCGCGCGCTCGTGATCGTCGCGGGCGTCGCCACCATCCTCACGGTGACGGTCGCGAGCGTCGCGGCGGTGAAGTGGGTCGAGGCGAGCAACGCCGCCGCGCTCGAGGAGGATCTCCGCCACCGGCGCGAGCAGGCCGATGAGCTGGTCGACCAGGCCCGGCGGCTCCCGTTCCGGGGCGAGAACCTGAACCAGCGACGCACCCTCCTCGACGAGGCGCTCGGCCTCGTCGACGACCACGCCGGCGCGCTCGCCGAGCGCGCGGAGACGCTCCTCGCCGCCGGCGAGCTCGGCATCGCGATCGACGACCTTCGCACGCTCGTCTCGACCCACGAGTCGGACCTGCCGGCGCGCTTCCGGCTCGGCGAGGTGCTCGCCACTCGACGGGGCGATCTCGCGGCGGCCCGCGAGCAGGCGGGGCACATCCGCGCGCGCGATCGGGACAGCGCCCTCGGGCCGCTCCTCGAGGCGTTGATCAACCTCGAGAGCGATCTTCCCAAGCAGGCGAGCGACGCCCTCGACGGGGCCGCGCGCAACGGCGGCAGCGGTCGGCTCTGGCAGTTCCACATGGTCCAGGGGCGACTTCACCTCCTGCCGGGCGGGACGACCCACGACGCCGAGAAGGCGGAGCGCGCCTTCGGCGAGGCGATCGGGCTCCGGCAGCGCCGCGACGCGCTCCTCCACGCCTACCGCGCCCTCGCGCGCGAGGAGCTCGGCGACGAGGAGGGGACTCGGTTCGACGTCGACGCGGCCCTCGAGGAGGACGCCGGCTGCGCCCTCGCCCTCGCGATCCGCGCGCCGCTCACCGCCGAGGAGGATCGCGATGCGGCGCTCGCCGACCTCGAGCGCGCGGAGCAGCTCGACCCTCGGAGCGTCGAGCCGATCTTCCACCGCGGGATCGTCTACCGGAAGGTGCGCGAGGCCGAGCTCTCGGTCGACGAGCTCAGCCGGGCGCTCGACCGGCGCCCCGACGACGCGCGGATCTTCGCCGAGCGCGGTCTCGCGCGAGCCGACCTCAAGCGATGGGACGAGGCGCTCGACGACCTCGAGCGGGCGAGCGACCACTCGCCCGGCAACCCACGCTACGCTCAGATGATCTCGGACGTGAAGCGACGCCGACGGGCGGACCGACCGACGCCGCCGGGTCCGGGTCCGGGCCCTGGACCAGGTCCCGGACCGGGTCCGGGTCCGGTCACGACCGATCCCAACCAGCTCATGCAGGAGGCCATGTCGCTGCTCAACGCCGGGCAGCCGCAGCAGGCCCTCGGACGTCTCGACGCCCTCGCGCGGGCCGACCGGAGCGCGGAGCGCCGCCCGAGCTACCGCTGCACGCGCGGCAAGGTGCTCCTCTCCCTTCGCCAGCCCGCGCTCGCGCTCGAGGAGTGGCAGCAGCTCCTGACCCTCGACCCGCGGCACGACGACGTGCACATGAACCTCTCGAGGGCCTACCTTGCGCTCAACGTGCCCGACCAGGCGATCACCCACGCGACCAGGCACGCCGAGGCCCATCCCGGAGACTTCGCCGCGACGAGCTTCAAGGCGCGGCTCCACATCCAGCTCCAGCAGTGGGACGAGGCGATCGAGGCGCTCGACGTCGTCCTCGGGATCAATCCGACCCACCACCAGGCGCAGGAGGATCGGGGCCACGCCGCGCTCGAGCTCGGACGCCTCGACGAGGCGATCGAGCATCTGAAGGCGGCGTTCTCGACGTCGTCTTGCCAGAACAGCCACATCTTCCTGGCGCGCGCCCACCTCGAGAAGAAGGACCTCCCCGAGACGTTCCGGTACCTCCAGTCGCTCGTCGACAACCATCCGGCGATCAAGCCGCAGCTTCCGGGCCACCCCGCCTTCACCTCGCTCCACGGCGATCCGAACTGGCAGCGGATCGTCGGCCCCTGATCCGCCGGGCGCGGAGGCCACCCCGCGCGGCGCGTCAAGATATTGATTCACAATATGTTGGGACTTTCTCTGGAGTCCCCTTGACCCGGCTGCGGGCGGCGTTACCATCAGCGGCCGGTCGAACGTATACGTCGGCGTATAGGTTCGACCGTCGGGGTCCGGTAGCCGACCCGGGAAAGCGCCCCACCCAGAAAGCGCCTATGAACAGCACGGACGACAACCTCTACACCTCCTCGGAGCTCCTCCACGAGAGCGGCATCCACGAGAGCGGTCTCGCCGAGGCCGAGCGGCGCGGACTCATCGAACGGGCCGGTGTGGCCGACGACACCATCGCCCTGTACGACCGCGAGGCGCTTCGACGGGCGCGCCACATCAGCGCGCTTCTCCAGGCGGGCTACGCGTTCGACGCGATCCAGCGCATCGTCGCCGACGTCGGGTTTCCCTGGGAGAAGGATCGCCCGAGCCTGCGCAGCAGGGAGCGCGTCTACCTCACCGTCGGCGAGCTCGCCCGACGGGCGAACCTCAACGTGCGGACGATCAAGTACTGGGAGGAGCGAGGGATCGTCACGCCGCAGACCCGCAGCGAGGGCGGCTACCGCCTCTACACCCTTCACTACGTCCTGTTCTGCAACCTCGTCCGCGATCTGCAGAACTTCGGATACAACCTCGACCAGATCAAAGAGGTGAGCGACCTCTTCCGGACGTTCTTCCAGCTCCACACCGACCTCGGAGCCCTGCCGGCCAGCGACGCCGGCGAGCAGCTCGAGACGATGCAGGAGAAGATCGGCGAGCTGTTCCGCCGCACCGCCGAGCTGAAGGAAGGTATCGAGCGCTGGGAGGGTCTTCTCAATCTGAAGCGCTCCCAGGTCGCGACGATGCAGAAGACGGTCGAGAAGCTCCTCGGGGACCGCGACGCGCCCGAGGACAGTGACGAGAGAGACACCGACGAGTCCGAAGAAGGGCTCGCCCCTATCACCGACGACGGAGCACGAGCTCCGTCGAGCCACGCCTGAGGCCCTACGGATGCGGACCCCACTCCCCTCCGACAGCCATGGCGAGATGAGAGCAATGACGAGCGCCACCACGATCCCGACCCCAGCCACGACGACCACGACTCCGGCTCCGGTCACGAGCCCGACGACCGCCCCCGCCGCGCCGACCCGCGTCCTCGCGGGCGTCACCGGCCTCGGCTTCTACGTGCCCGAGAAGCGGCTCCGGAACGCCGACTTCGAGAAGATGGTCGACACGACCGACGCCTGGATCGTCGAGCGCACCGGCATCCGGGAGCGCCGGCAGGTGGCCGAGGGGGAGGCGACCTCCGACCTCGCCGTCGCCGCCGCGCGGAAGGCGCTCGCCCAGGCGAACCTCGCCGCCGAGGACGTCGACCTCATCATCGTCGGGACGGTCACGCCGGATCACTACTTCCCCTCGACCGCGTGCATGGTCCAGAACAAGCTCGGCTGCTGGAAGGCGGGCGCGTTCGACATCGGCGCCGCCTGCTCCGGGTTCATCTACGCCCTGTCGGTCGGCCAGAAGTTCGTCGAGTCGGGCAGCCACCGGAACGTGCTCGTGATCGGCGCCGACGCCCTCACGACCCTGACCGACTACGAGGACCGTAACACCTGCATCCTCTTCGGCGACGGCGCCGGCGCGGCGATCCTCCAGCCGAGCCTCGGTGGGGAGCGGACCGTCATCGGCACCTATCTCGCGGCCAAGGGCGACAACGAGGTGATCGTCGTGCCGGCCGGCGGGACCGCGAAGCCGACCAGCCAGGCGACGCTCGACGCGCGCGAACACTACCTGCACCTCGACGGGCGCGAGGTCTTCCGCTTCGCCACCTCGACCATGCGCGAGCTGGTCGCCAAGGCGGTCGCCGACCACGGCTACGACCTCGACGACATCGGCCTGATCATCCCGCACCAGGTGAACCAGCGGATCATCGACGCGGCCGTGAAGAAGCTCGGGATCGAGACCGAGCGCGTCTACGTCAACATCGACCGCTACGGGAACACCGCCGGAGCGAGCCTCCCGATCGCGCTCGCCGAGGCGGAGGCGCGCGGCCAGCTCGTCCCGGGCAAGCTCGTCGTCCTGTGCGCGTTCGGCGCCGGGCTGACGTGGGGCTACGCCCTCCTGCGCTGGTAGGCGTCTTACCCGGCCCGGCACTCCCGACCGGGGCGACGCCCCTCACCGGCGAGCATCCCTCGCGCCGCGCGCCGCCCGCCGCTCCTCGAGCTCGTCGATCGTCCGCGGCCAGTCGCCCTTGAGCAGCCGGGCGAGCGACCGGTCGGACAGCATCTTCCCGCCCGTCTGGCAGCGGGCGCAGTAGTTCACCTCGTTCTTCTCGACGTAGGTGATTCGCTGCACCGGCGCGCCGCACGCGGGGCACGGCTCGCCGTAGCGGCCGTGGACGGCCATCCCCTCGCGGAACGCGGTGACCTTCTCGGGGAAGCCGTCGCCCACCACCTCGCGCGTCCGTTCGATCCAGCGCACCAGCACCTCGCGACACGAGACGAAGAGGCGCGCGACGGCGTCGTCGTCGAGGCGCTGCGTCCAGACGACCGGCGAGAGGCGCGCGGCGTGGAGGATCTCATCGGAGAAGGCGTTGCCGATCCCGTCGAAGAGGCTCTGGTCGGTGAGCGCTCGCTTGAGGGTGTGGTTGCGCGACCGGAGCCGCTCGGCGAACGCGTCGAGGTCGGCCTCGAGGACCGAGAGCCCGCCGCGACCGTGCTCGACGAGGCCGGCCTCCCCGGCGACGACGTGGAGGCTCGCGCGCTTGCGAGATGAGGCCTCGGTGAAGAGGAGCGTCGCGTCGGGGAAGTCGAGCGCGGCCAGGCCGACCTTCCCGGGGATCTTGGCGCCCGCCTTCCGCCACTTCAGGCGGCCCGCGATCATCAGATGGATGACGATGAAGAGCTCGTCCTCGAGGGCGAGGACGATCCGCTTGCCGAGGCGCCGGACGCCGACGAGGCGCTTTCCGTGGGTGGCCGCGAGCGGCGGCTCCACCGTCCGGAGCAGGAACGGGCTCCTGATCCGCACCCGCTCGAGCATCGCGCCGCCGAGGAGGGCGTCGATGCGCTCGCAGTAGACGGTCACGTCGGGGAGCTCCGGCATGGGGCCTCATCGTGGCACAAGCCCCGCGCCGCCAGCCACTCGCGGAGGTCGCGCGCGGCCGGCGGTTGCGAGAGGCCGCCGCCCGATCCATCGTCGCTTCGGATGCCCGTCCCGGGACCGGAGGCCTCGATGCGCAGACTCGTCCTCGCCGCCCTCGCCGCCCTCATCCTCACCCTGCTCCTGCTTCCATCGACGGCGCCGCGGGACGCGGCCCGCGCCGGAGAGGGCGGCGACCCGAAGTGGACCGAGACGTGGGAGGGCTTCCCCCACTGGCGGCACGTCCACACCGACGAGCAGGTGGGCGGCAACGGCGCGAAGGTCCGCGTCGACACGAACGACCGGTGCACCGAGTGCCACGACACGGCCCGGGCGCCGAAGGGCGGCGCGGCCCTCCGCGGCGTCGCGGCCGAGGCGTGCGAGCGGTGCCACGAGCCGGGGCGCGAGGTGGCGAGGTTCGAGACCGAGACGGTGAAGGCGACCGTGATGATGCTCGACTTCGACCACCGGGTGCACTTCGACGAGGAGAAGATCGAGTGCTCGCTGTGCCACACCCTGGAGCGCCTGAACGGCGCCGGGGCGGCGCGCAAGCACGTCAAGAACCGGGGCAACGTCTTCGCCGATCACTGGGCCGTCCCGACGATCGCCCGGTGCCGGAGCTGCCACGAGAAGCACGACACCAGCCTGCCGCGCCACGCCCCCGCGAGCGAGGACGAGGCCTGCGCGCGATGCCACGCCGAGCAGGTCATCGAGGCGACGCCGAAGCGGGCGCAGGGCAACCCAGACGCGCCGAAGGCGTTCAGCCACGCCCAGCACCTCGGCGGGGTCGACGGGGCGGCCGACATCTCGGACCGGTGCGTCGCCTGCCACCAGGGCGCGCGCGAGAGCACGCGCCTCGACGACGGCTCGCTCCACGCCCTCACCGAGGCGGTCTGCTTCGCGACCTGCCACGAGGCGCCGGTCGCCGAGAGCGGGGAGGCGATGGCCTTCGACGCGGCGGTGACGAAGAACGTCGCGAACGAGCGCTACGCCCTGCCCGAGTTCGGCCACGCCGACCACGCGAGCCAGCGTTGCGACCGGTGCCACACCCTCGGCGCGAACGACGTCTTCGGATGGTCGGACGAGGCGAAGGGGCTGCCGGGATACGCCGGCTGCGTCGGCTCGGGCTGCCACGGCGGCGGGCAGGACGACCGGCGGGTCGAGGCGCACGAGAAGGCGAAGGAAGAAGGCCCGATGGCGTGTCGCCGGTGCCACACGGGCAACCCGAACCCGCAGCTGCGCGGCGAGCTCATCCAGGTCCAGGTGACCAAGCGACGACTCGGCCCGGTCACCTACGGCGAGAGCGCCCATCCCTACGTCTGCGCCGACGGCAAGCTCGTCGAGACGGCGGCTCAGTGCCGCGACTGCCACCGGCGCCTCGGCCTCCCGATCGAGAGCCGCATCGCCGCCAAGCCGTTCGATCACGACCTCCACTTCCCGCCGCCAGCGGGCGGCCGGACGGACGAGCAGGGTGCGCGCCGCCCCCGCGACGCGCTGCCCTCGTCTGCCGCGTGGACGGCCAACCCCGAGGGCTGCGCCGGCTGTCACCGCGGAATCGAGGCCTCCGGGGACGCGCAGACGAGCCACCTCGTCGACCTCGCCGCCGGGGAGGCGTGCGCCCGATGCCACATCGGCGACCCGCCGGCGCTCGTCGCCCCGAACGTCCGTCCCGAGGAGAAGGTCTGGGTGCCGCCCGGGTTCAGCCACGCTCGCCACGTGAACGACGAGATCTCGTGCAAGAGATGTCACGCCTGGCAGGAGCCGCAGCCGCCCGCGAAGGCAGGGGGAGCCCCTCGAGCGGGCTTCGTCCTCGTCGTGCCGACGCGGCAGCTCTGCAAGGAGTGCCACGATCATCAGACGGGCGGTCCCGGATTCGCCGTCACCGGCCCGTCGGCGCTCGGCAAGTGCAACTTCTGCCACACCGGCGAGAGCATCTTCCTCGCCGGGACCGAGCCCCGGAGGGTCGCCCGCTGGTCGAGCGCGACGGTGAAGGCGCGGCTCGGGCGACACCACCGCGACTACGAGGGCGCCTGCAACCGCTGCCACGTGCGGGTCGGCCCGGACGGCGAGCCGAAGGGGTTCGAGGTCGAGCGTGAGGTCGTCGGCAGGATCGTCTACGAGAAGTTCGAGCACCCGCCGGCGCCGAAGGGCACCCTCGACGATGTCCAGAGATGGTGTCTGACCTGCCACATCAAGCGGCGCGGCCAGAAGGATCCGAAGAAGGAGCTCGAGGATCTCGACCGCGACGAGCGCGGCGAGTGATCCGCGGGTAGCGACCGGTTCGCTCCAGGGTTAGGGTCGTGGCCCATGCGCTCGCTCCTGCCGCTCCGCGCCTTCGTCCTCCTCGGCGCGCTCCTCATGTTCGGGATGGAGCCGCTCGTCGGGCGGCTGCTGCTCCCCCTCTACGGTGGCAGCTTCCAGGTCTGGACGACCTGCCTGATGTTCTTCCAGGGGGCGCTCCTGCTGGGCTACCTCTACGTCCACGGGATCGCGCCAAGGATCGGGCGCGGCCACTTCGTCTTCCTCCTCCTGCCGCTCGTCCTCTTGCCGATCGCGCCGTGGGCGTGGCCGCCCGACCACGACGACCCGATCCTCTCGATCATCGTCAGCCTCACCCTCGGCGTCGGGCTGCCGTTCGTCGCGCTCGGGAGCACCGCCGTCCTCGCCCAGCGCTGGCTCGCCGACTCGAGCCACGCCGAGCGCGAGGACCCGTACGTCCTCTACTCGTTCAGCAACGGCGGCAGCCTGGTCGCGCTCCTCGCCTACCCGCTCCTCGCCGAGCCGCTCCTCGGCCTCACGGCGCAGCGCTGGGCCTGGAGCGCGGGCTACCTCGTCTACGTCCTCGTCGCGATCGGCGCCTGGGCATCCCTGCCGAAGCGGGAGGCGGCGACGACGGCCAGCGCGACGGCCAGCGCGACTCTGGCGGCGACGCCCGACGACGCGGCGCCGAGCTCGACGGAGCCGGCCAAGGGGCCCCCGGGCGCGCGTGACTGGGCGGTCTGGCTGCTCCTCTCGGCGATCCCGAGCGGGCTCCTCCTCGCCGTGACGAACGTGATCGCCCTCGACGTCGGCTCGATGCCGCTCGTCTGGGTCATCCCGCTCGCGATCTACCTCTCGACGTTCATCCTCATCTTCGGGCGGAGCCCGGTGTACCCCGACGCGGTGAGGCGCCTGTGGCCGCTCGTCGCGGCGGCCGGTGTGGCCGTGCAGACCGGCGGCTACGGCTCGGTCGACCTCTTCGACGGGCTGCTGCACCTGGTCGTCCTGTTCATCGTCTGCCTCGTCGGCCACGGCGAGCTGCACCGCGAGCGCCCCGCCCCGGAGCATCTGACGAAGTTTTATCTCGCCCTCGGCATCGGCGGCTGGGTCGGCGGCGTCTTCGTCTCGCTCGGCGCGCCGCTCATCTTCAACGGGCTCTACGAGTATCCGCTCCTGATCGGCGCCCTGATGCTCGTCCTCGCCGTCCTGCGACGCGAGGCGCTCCGGAGCTGGCTCGGCGAGACGAAGAAGGTCGTCGTCGTCGCGATGGCGGTCTACCTCGTCGGCGCGGCGGTCTTCGCGGTGAAGGGCGTCGTCCCGGGCGGTCCCTACGAGGATCACTACTTCCACCGCAACTTCTACGGCCTCTACCGCGTGCGCGACTACGAGGCGAAGATCCCGCCGGAGCTCATCGAAGCCGCGAAGGACGAGCCCGGCGCGCTCCGCGTCCTCGAGCGAAACATCGGCCTGCGCGTGCTCCTCCACGGGACGACGAACCACGGGGCGCAGCGCTGGGACGAGGCGCACCCCGAGCGGAACGAGCCGGTCCACTACTACCACCCCCACGGGGCGTTCGCGCAGCTCATGAGGGTGACGGGCGAGCGAGGGAAGCGAACCGCCGCGATCGTCGGGCTGGGCGCCGGGGTGCTGGTCTCCTACTTCGACGAGGGCGAGGAGGTCGTCTACTACGAGCTCGACCCCGACAACGACGAGATCGCGCGGGAGTGGTTCGGTTTCCTCGACGACGCGACCGCGAGCCTCCGCGTCGTCGAGGGCGACGCGCGCCTGCGGATCGAGGAGGACGCGGCGGCGAACGGGCCGAGCTACGACCTGATCGTCATCGACGCGTTCAGCTCCGACGCGATCCCGACCCACCTCCTCACCGTCGAGGCGATGCGGTCCTACGGGCGAGCGCTCAAGCCGGGAGGCGTCCTCGCCCTCCACGTCTCGAACCGCTACTACGAGCTCATCCCCGTCGTCGCCGCGACCGCCGAGGAGGCGTTCGATGGGAAGCGGACCGGGCTGTGGGTGAAGCGGCACCACGGGCTGGCGAAGCCCTACGAGATCGCCCACGACCTCATCCTCTTCACCGACGACGAGGCGCTCCTCGACCGCTTCCGAAGGGGCGAGGGGACGCTCCCCCCCAAACCCACCGAGGAAGGCCCCCTCCTCGCCCCCGAGTACATCCCCTGGCACCCCGCCACGGGCCCCGAGTCCAAGCTCCCGAAGGTGCCCGCCTGGACCGACGACTACGCCAGCATCATCGGACCACTCTGGCTCCGCATCTCCCCACCCCAAAACGACTAACACCCAAAGGGGTCAGGTCCAGTATTTTTACCATTTAGCCCTCCAAATGGTAAAAATACTGGACCTGACCCCTCGGGAGGTAAGTGACTGGGGGTTGGTTTGTTGCGGTGGGGGTGTGTTCAGGCGTCGTTTCGCATTCCGGCGATGGTGATGGCTCCTTCGGCGGCGGTCTCGCCTTCGACGCTGGCCCGGACGTCGAACCGGGCGGCCGAGCCGAAGCGGCGCTCGAGGGTCGACTCGAGGATGATCCGCTCGCCGGGATGGATCAGGCGGCGGAAGCGCATCCGGTCGACCTCGGCGAGGTACCCGCGGACCGGCGTCCCGTCCTCGGGGATGAGCGCGAGCCCCGATGCCTGGGCGAGCGCCTCGATGAGGATCACCCCCGGAACGAGCGGCTCGTCGGGAAGGTGGTTCTCGAAGACTCGATCCCCGTCTGGGAAGGTCTTCGCCGCCTTCACCCGGACACCCGGCTCGAGCTCGAGCACCTCTTCGACGAAGAGGAACGGCGGCTTCTGCGGGAGCTGGTCGATGACCCGGTCGAGCGGGCGGTCGTCGGTCACGGGGCGGCGCTCCCTTCGCTCTTCGCGATGATCCCGGCCATCGAGTACGTCGGGTAGACGCGGACCGCCGCGTCGAGGTCCGGCAGGAACGTGACGTCGCCGAACCCGGCCCCCTCGAGCGCGCGCCGCCACGCGGCGCCGTCGCGGAAGCCCGCCGCGTCGTCCTGGGGGAGGAGCGCGAAGACGAGCTCGATCGGGACCGAGAGGCCCGGTCGCGGCCGGACGCCCTCGCCGAGAACGAGGGCGCCGCCGGGGGCGAGCGCCCGGCGCAGCTCGCGAAGCGAGGCGTCGAGGTCGCGCGCGACGTGGACCGTGTTCACGGCGAAGACGAGGTCGACGCTGCCGGGCGGCACGCCCTGATCGGCGAGCGGCCGGTCGAGGTCGACCCGCGAGACCTGAAGCCGCTCGCGCGAGGCCGCGCCGAGGCGCTCCTCGACCCGCGCCCGCCCGCGGCGGAGGAAGCTCGGGAACGGCTCGGTGAACCGGTAGCTCGCGATGCGGTCGCCAAGCCGGTCGAGGAGCGCGACCGCCCCGCTCCCGCAGCCGCCGCCGACCTCGAGGACGCGCAGGTCCGAGCGTCCGGCGAACGCCCGGGAGGCGGCCTCGGCCGCGATGAGGTTGATCGGGTGGTAGGCCGCGTTCGCCTCGTCGAAGTAGCGCTCCCAGAGCTCGATCGCGTCGCGCGCGAACAGGACGGCCGGTCCGTCGACCTCGCCGCGGAGGAACGCGGCGCCCGAGGAGACGACCCGCTCGATCAGCTCGAAGGTCGATCCCGCGGCCGCGCCGTGCTCCGCGACGGCCGCCGCGAGGGCGTCGTCGGGGAACGGAGCCGCGCGAGCCCCGTCCTCCGCGCGGAGGCCGGCGTCCTCGAGACGGCGCCGCAGGAACCGGTGGAAGCCGACGCGCCGCGGATCGACGTCGTGCTCGCCGAGCTCGTCGAGGATCCGGAGGCAGCCGCGGTCGACGACGGCCGCGATGAGCTCGTCGAGGACGAACAGCTCCGGCGACCAGCACGGGGCCGGGAGGTCGGCGAACGGCGAGAGGTCGAGCTCCGCGTAGGGGACGGCCGTCCGGAACGGCCGCGCCGGGATCGCCCCGGCGGCCTCGTTCACGAGAGGCCGCCCCGCTCGACGAGGTAGTCGGCCAGCGCGTCGACGTTCACGAAGACCTTGCGCGCCTCGTCCTCGCTCCCGATCACGACCGAGAACGCCTGCTCGACGCCGCTGACGAGCTCGATCGCGTCGACCGAGTCGAGGCCGAGCCCCTCCTCGCCGAAGAGCGGCGCCTGGTCCGCGATCTCGCCAGGCTCCATCCGCAGACGAAGATGCTTGACGAGCATCTCCTTCACCTTCGTCTTCTGCGCGTCGGTCGCCATGGACGTTCTCTCTACGAGCGGGACGACGAGGCCGTCACGAGCCCGACCTCCCCGTCCGCGTCGTGGCGCAGGACGAGTCGGCCGCAGGCCCCGTTCTCACAGAAGAGGCGCGTCGCCGCAAGCAGGCCGGGGGCGGCGAACGACCGGGCCGCGGGCGCGACGTCGTCGAGCAGCCCGTCGGTCGATGCGCGGGCCTCCGCGGGAATCTCCGCGCCCACCCCGAGCGCCTCTGCCCGCTCGATCCGGAGCCCGCCCGTCGGCGCCCCCGCCTCGAGGCACCACGCGACCGCGAGGCGCAGCGCCGGCTCGGCCGTCACGGTCAGGGCCGCCACGGCGAGCCGCTCCACCCGACCGAGCGCGATCGCGTCGACGGCGTGACCGAGCGCCGCGATCCCCGCCGTCCCGCCTCGCACGAGGACGCTCTGGTGGCGGCGAAGCCCGAAGCAGACGCCGGCGGCGGCGGCCGTCGAGCTCGGCAGCGCGAAGAGGAAGTCGGTCGGGCGCCGCGACGCCGCATCATCGCGGTCGAGCGCCGCCGCGAAGCGCGCCGCCGGACCCGCGGCCTGATGGTCGACGCCGACGAAGAGGCCGCCGGCGACCTCATAGCCCGTCCCCGGCTCCCACCACCCCGCCGCGACGAGCGCGGACGCGAGCGCGTCGACGAGCGGCCGCGCATCCTCGTGGAGCGGCCGCCGCCGGTTCCACCGGCGGGGAAAGAGATCTTCGAGCTCCGGACGCCCCTCCCGCGCGACGCCGGTCCCGGTGACGACGACCGACCTCACGCCTCGCCCCCCGGCGGCGGCGCGACCAGGACGGCGCCGTTCTGGCCGCCGAACCCGACGGTGAGGGCGAGGACCCGTCGCGGCTTCGCCGCGACGAGCTGGGCTGCGTGCCCGAGACCGACGGCGCCGGTCGCGGCGAGGACGTGCCCCGTGACCGACTCCCAGCTCGCCCGCGGCGGGCGCGCGGCGCCGGCCGCGTCGAACGCGCGGGCGAGGGCGGCGTCGTACATCGCGTCGTAGACCGGCGTCCCCGCCGCCGTGAGCGTGACGAGGTCGACGTCGGCCGGCGCGACCGACGCGTCGTCGAGGGCCGCCGCGATCGCCTCGGCCATCCCGGCCCCCGCGAGGTCGGGCGAGGTGAGGTGGACCGCGTCCGAGACGAGGCTCCGCCCCGCCACGATCGCCGGAGGCTCCACTCCCCGCGCGCGCGCTCGGGCGAGCGGCTCGAGGACGCAGGCCGCGGCCGCCTCGCCCAGAACGATCCCGGGCCGCCCGTCGGGGTGGCGATCCGACGGCGGGAGCGCGATGGCCTCGAGCGACGCGAAGCCCGCGAGCATGAACCGCGAGAGCGTCTCGAGCCCGGCCACGACCATCGCGTCGGCCCGCTCGAACGCGAGGTCGGCCGCCGCCTGCTCGAGGGCGCAGAGCGCGGAGGCGCAGGTGACCGAGAACGTCGCCCGGGGTCCGCCCAGACCCGCCGCGTCGGCGACCTCGTCGGTGACCGCGTGCAGTGCGAGGGCGGGCGCGGCGGCCGCCTCGTCGCGCTCCATCGCGCCGAGGGCCGTGCCGAGGGTGAGCCCCGTTCGCGCCGGGTCGGGCCGCCCGGCCGCGTCGAGCGCCTCGGCGATCGCCGCGGCGAGCGCCGCGATACCCCGATCGGGATGGCCCGGCGGAACGCGCGTGAGGGCGTCATCGAACCTCGCGCCGTCGCCGAGCGACAGCCCCAACGCAACGGCATCGGGGATCGGACCGATCCGCGAGGCGCCGGCGGCGATCGCCTCGGCCAGCGCGCGGGCGCCCGCACCGGCGGGGCTCGTCACGCCCCACCCGGAGATCGCGATCGTCGGCGTCGAGCTCACGCCGGCTCGGGCGCGCCGAGGATCACCGCGACCGCCGAGCCCGCCCCGGTCGTCGCGATGATCGCCGCCGTCGAGATCGCCGCCGCCCGCGGCCGCCCGGGGCAGCGCAGCCCCGCGGTCTCGAGGTCGTCCCCGCCGGGCGTCGCCGGAACGACGCCGTCGGCGAGCGCGCGCGCGGCGACGACCGCGGCCAGCGCCGAGCTCGCCGCGAACGCCTCCCCCGTCGTCACCTTCGGCCAGGCGACCCAGCCCGGCCGCGCCTCGCCGCCGGAGCCCGGCGCGCCGACCGCTCCGCCGCCGGCCGCTCCGGCCTCGCCGAGCAGGCTCTGGAGCTGCGTCTCGACCGGGCCGACCCGCGCCGCGAGGAACGCCGCGAGCTCGGGGAGCTGCTGCGCCCGTCCCGCCCCCGATCCGACGAGGAGGTCCACGTCGGTCGCCGCGACGCGCGCCTCCGCGAGGGCCGCCTCGAGCGCTCGCTGCGCCGCCTCGCGCGTCCGCGGGTAGCGCGCGCGGGCCGCGCCGAGGATGCGGGCGAGCACCCGCGCCCCCCGCGCCTTCGCCTGGCGCGCCTCCTCGACGAGGAGGACGGCCGCCCCCTCGGCGAACGGCGCCGGGCCGTCCCGACGCCACCCGTCGCGGTCGGACGCGATCAGGCCCGACTGGAGGAGCGACGCCGCGAGGAGATCCCCGTACTGCTCGACGCCGCCGGCGACGACGGCCGTCGCCGCCTCGAGGCGAATCCGGTCGCGCGCGGTCACGAGCGTCCCGAGGCCGCTCTCCTCGCCGCCGACGACGGTGAGCGACGCGCCGCGGGCGCCGAGCGCCTTGCTCACGTGGCCGCTCGCCGCGTTCCAGACGCTCTCGGAGAACAGCAGCCCCGATGCGCCCGCGAGGCCGCGGCGGCGCAGCCCCTCCTGATACTCGAGGTAGTCCTTGCTGCTGCCGAACGCGGTCGCGAGGACGACGGCCGTCTCGTCGCGGAAGTAGGCGTCCTCGGGGAGGCCCGAGCTGCCGACCGCCTCCTCCGCGGCGACGACCGCCATCCGGGCGAGCCCGGATGCGCGACGGATGCTGCGCGTCTTCGTGTGGCTCTCGGCGTCGAAGTCCCCCGAGAACGTCGACGCCTGATCGGGGACCGGGACGCCGTCGCGCGCCGGCGGGCGGGCGAACGCCCCGGGGCCGCCGAGCGCCGCCCAGAGCTCGTCGGTGCCGACGCCGATCGGCGAGACGACGCCCGCGCCGGTGATGACGGCATCTCTACTCGGGAACGACATCGCCGGTCTCCGGAGCGGGCACGGCCGAGAGGACGACGCTCGCGTTGCAGCCGCCGAACCCGAACGAGTTGCACATCGCGTGACGGACGGTCGCCGCGCGCGCCTCGCCCGGCAGATCGAGGCCGCCCTCGATCTCGGGGTCGAGCTCCCAGCCCGCTTCGGTGCCGACGCCGACGGTCGGCGCGATCACCTGGTGCCGCAGCACCAGGATCGTCACGACCGCCTCGACGGCGCCGGCCGCGCCGAGGGTGTGGCCGACCGACGGCTTGCTCGCCCCGAGCGGGATCCGCGCCAGCCGCTCGCCGAAGACCTCGCGCATGGCGCGCCACTCGGCGACGTCGTTCGCCGGCGTCGCCGTGCCGTGGACGTTCACGTAGTCGATCGCGTCCGGCTCGAGGACGGCGCTCCGGAGCGCCCGACGCATCGCGAGCGCCGCGCCCCGGCCGCCGGGATCGGGCTGGGTGAGGTGATGCGCGTCGGCGCTCTCGCCGTAGCCCGCGAGCCGCGCGAGCGGGGTCCGCCCCGCCGCCCGATCCTCGCGCTCGAGGAGCAGCGCCGCGAACCCGTCGCCGAGCTTCATCCCGGCCCGGCCGGCGCCGAAGGGACGCATCGGATCGGCGCTCTGCGCCTTGAGCGCGCCGAACCCGGCGAAGGTGTGCGGGTCGAGCGCGTCGACCCCGATCACGAGGGCGGCGTCCGCCCGCCCGAGGCGGAGGGCGTCGGCGGCGAGCGCGATCGCGCTCACGCCGGCGGCGCAGGCGTTGCTCACGAGCTGCGTCTCGCCGCGGATCGCGAACGTGGCGGCGAGGGCGGCCAGGGTCGGCTCGACGTCGTAGCATCGCAACGTCCGGTAGTCGACATCCGCCGGGTCGCCGTCGACGAAGGCCGGCCAGAAGGCGGGCGCCGACGCGCTCGCGGCGAGCGACGACCCGACGACGAGCACCGTCCGGTCGGGGTCGGCGACGCGGACGCCGGGCAGCCCGGCGCCGGTCAGCGCCTCGCGCCCCACCTCGACGGCGTGCCCGAGGGCGCGGTCGCGGTTGTCCTCGACCGGCTCGTCGTCGAGATCGGGCGCCTCCCCGCCGTCCCGGATCGGGTAGTCGGCCGCGTCGATCCGCGTCAGCGGGGCGATCCCCGAGACGCCTTCCCGGAGCGCGGCCCAGCTCGCCTCGACGCCGCGGCCGAGCGCGGTGGTGAGGCCGATTCCGGTGACGACGATCGAGGTCTCCACGAGGCGCACATCCCCTCCCGGCGAGCCGGGCGTTGACGGAAGTCGAAGGCGAACGATAATTTCCGTACCGATGAGTGTCAAGAACCGCCGGCCCTCGCGCCTCCCGCTCGCCCTCGCATCGCTCGTCGTGAGCATCGGCGCTGGTGGCTGCGCGACGCCCCCACGGCCGTCGTTCGGCGAGCGGGGCGACCTCGACGATGCCGCCGTCATCGCCGCCCTCCGCGACCGGACCGAGCGGCTCTCGGCCGTCTCGGCCCTCCTGACGATCGCCTACGAGGGCGAGACGCGCTCGGGCGTCTTCAGCGCGGTCGCCCGCTGGAGGTCGCCCCGGCTCCGCCTGACCGCGTTCAAGGACCTGCTCGTCTCGACGAAGGACCTCTTCGACCTCGCCTTCGGAGCGGAGCGCTTCGCCCTCGACGGGACCGGCTTCGCCGACGACGGCGACGCGTCGGTCCGCGACGAGGGGCCGCTCGCGGCGTTCGCCGAGCGGCAGCCCGAGTTCGCCGGGTTCCTCTGGACGCGCGAGGCGATGTTTCTCGCCGGCGCGACGGCGGCCGACGCCTCCGGCACGGTCGCCGGCGACGCCGACGGCCACGGACGGGTCGCCACCCGTCTCCCGAACGGCCTCCCCGTCACCTGGACGCTCGCCCCGGCCACCCTCGAGGTGCTCGCCGGCGAGATCGAGGCGCCCGACGGCCGGACGATCGTCATCCGCTACGCGGAGTACGCCGCGACCGCGTCAGGCGAGCCGGTCCCCCACCGGATCCTCTGGGCCGACGAGCGGGCGGGGACGACCCTCGAGGTGCTCATCGAGGAGCTCGACGTGGCGCCGGTCTTCGAGGACGGCGACCTCGAGCTGCCCGAGTAGCTCCCCGACTGCAACGCCCTTGCTTCGCAGCGGCCGCCCGGCACCGTTCCGTTGCGCTCGACCGCTCGCGGGCCCCATGCGGCCGCCGAAGGGAGCGCGACTCCAACCCCCGACCATGAAAGTACCTCGTCGTCGCTCGTGCCGGGGCGTGGCGCGCCGCGGCGCGATGGACTCGCCATTTGCGAAACCTCGACGCAGCCAACGAACACGCGGCCGAGCCTCCGGGGGGGATGGCGACGCCGCCGAGGAGCTCGCATGCGCGTCGCACCGTCGAGGGGGATCTCCCTGTCCATCGGCCTCGGTCTACTCGCCCTCACCGCCACGGCGTGCGGCGGCGGCGGCGGAGGAGGGTCGGGTCGAGCGCTCGGCGCCGCCGCGGGAGGCGCCCGGACGAGCCCGCCGGGCGCCGCTTCGAGCGCGCCACGGGTTCTGCCGCAGGCGCGCGCCCGACACACCGCGACCGTCCTCGCGAGCGGCGAGCTGCTCATCGCCGGCGGCGTCGATGCCGCCGGCGGGCCGCTCGCGACGACGGTCGTCATCGACGGCAACGGCGCGCTCCGCGCCGGGCCGAGCCTCTCCTCGCCGCGCGTCGGCCACAGCGCGACGCTGCTGGCGAGCGGCGCCGTCCTCATCGCCGGCGGCACGGCCGACGCGGCCGGCCAGCAGGTGCTCGACGCGACCGACGTCATCACCGTGAACCCGACGGCCGGCGGCGTCACCCTGCCGGGGCCGACCCTCGGCCAGCGTCGGAGCGAGCACGTCGCGGCGGCCGTCGCGACCGCGAGCGGCGGCGAGCTCGTCTTCATCGGCGCCGGGTGGAACGTCGACGCCAACGGTCAGCCCCGGTTCGTCCTCGGCGGCGAGCTGCTGAACGTCGACGCCGGATCGAGCGCGCCGCTCGGCGCGACCCTCGCGGAGCGCGTCGCCGGCGCGGCCGTCGTCCTCCCCAACGACCAGATCCTGATCGTCGGCGGCGACGGCGCGACCGGCCCGACATCGGCGGCGGAGCTCGTCGATGTCGTCGCCGGGACGGCGACTCCCGTGGCCGGGATCGCCGCGCGGAGCGGCGCCGCCGTGGTCGGCCGGGGCGACGAGGTGCTCGTCGCTGGCGGCGAGTCGGCCGCGGGCATCGACGCCTCGACCGAGATCTTCGACGCGCCGACCTCGACGTTCTTCCAGGGCGTGACCCTCGCCCGGGCGCGGCGTGACGCGACCGCGACGATCGTCGGCACCCGGATCGCGATCGTCGGTGGTTGGGACGGACGCGGACCGGTCGGCGAGACCGAGGTGCTCGACGGCGACCCGATCAGCGTGGCCGTCCTCGGCGCCGGTCCCGCCCTCAAGACGCCGCGCTTCGGCCACACCGCGACCGCGCTCCCGAGCGGCGACATTGTCGTGGCCGGCGGCTTCGACGCGGCGGGCGCCGTCCTCGACTCGATCGAGGTGTTGACGCTGGCCCCGAGCGCCCGACCGAGCACGCCGGCGCCCTCGAGCGCGGCGGGCGGCACGCCCGCGCCGATCCCGGGCGCGAGCACGCCGAGCATCCCCAACCCGGGGAGCGGCCTCGCGTCGGCGCCGACGCCGACGCCGGCGACCCCGCCGGCGACGCCGTCGCCCGCTGGACCCGCGAGCACCCCGACGGCGACCGCTCCGACGGCGCCGACTCCGAGCAGCTCGGCTCCGACTCCGACGCCGACCGGCTCGACGCCGAGCTCGAGCGGCGGCGCCGCGAGCTCCAACCCCCTCGCCGGTATCCTCGCGGGGCTTCGCGGAGGGAGCGGCGGCGGCGGAAGCAGCGCCGGAAGCAACCCGCTCGCCGGTCTCGCGGGCGGCCTCGGCGGAGCCGGCACGGCGGGCGGGGGCAACCCCCTCGCGTCGATCCTCGCCGCGCTCGGCGGCTCCGGCGGAAACCCGTTCACCGCGGTGCTGAACGCGCTCCTCGGCGGGGGCGGCGGCAGCAACCCGCTCGCCGCGCTCCTCGGCGGCGCAGCGTCGCCCGGCGGCGCGGGCGGCAACCCGCTCGCCGGCCTCCTCGCGGGCCTCGGCGGCTCCGGCAGCGGCAGCGGCGGCGGAAGCGGAAGCGCCGCGGGCAGCGGAGGGGGCAGCAACCCGCTCTCCAGTCTCATCGCCGCGCTCACGAGCGGAGGCGCCAACCCGCTCCCGGCCGGCCTCGGCGGCGCTCTCGGAGGCAGCAGCAGCGGCTCCGGCGGCAACCCGCTCTCGGGCATCCTCGGCGGCGCCGCGGGCGGCGGCTCCACCGGCAGCAACCCGCTCTCGGGTCTCCTCGGCGGCGCCGGGTCGCCGACCGGCTCGACGGGATCGACCGGCTCCTCGAGCGCTCCGGGCGGAGGCACCACGCCGACCGGAGGCACCGGAGGCGGAAGCGCCCCGGCCGGAAGCGCCCCCGGCGGCGGCACGATCACGAGCCACAACCCGGCCGGGCCCGCCCTGCCGCTCCTCGATGACGTGCAGCTCTACATCAACCTCGGCGCCTCGGTCGCCGCCGGAGCGAACGCCCCGTCCGGGCAGGGCTACCACGCCCTCGTGTTCCGCAACCACGCGAGCCGTCCGAGCTACACGGGCGAGAGCATCGTCGATCGCTGGCCGTCCGCCCGCCTGATCCAGCAGGGCAACGGCGGCGCCGAGAGCACCGAGGTCGTGAACGACGCCCTCGGCGCGCTCGGCGGGTGGCCGAGCACCACCTCGGGCGGCGACGTGGTCGTCACCGTGTCGATGGGCGGCAACGACTTCAACAACGACATCTCCACGATGCTCCTCGCCAGCGCCGCGCAGGCGAAGGCGAACACCCTCGTCGCCAACTACGAGCGGCTCATCGATGCCCTCCGTCAGAAGTACGAGGACCAGACCCAGGGCAAGAACCTCGTCGTGATCGGCTTCACCATCCACGACCCGACCGACGGGACCGGGACGATCCCGCCGTCGTTCACGAGCGGGTTCTGCGGCACCATCAACCGCGCCGCGGCCGCCGGGCCGACCGCGATCAGCAACCTCGACCTCTTCAACGACGCGATCCGCGACGTCCTCCAGCGGAAGACGAGCTACGTCGCCGACAACAACCAGTTCCTGCGCGGCCACGGCATGTCGAGCGCCGACCGGTGGTACAGCAACGACTGCGCCCACCCCAACACCGAAGGCCACCACCAGATCCGCCGCAACGTCTGGCGGGTCATCACCGGCCAGATGTTCTGATCCGACCCGAAGTTGCCCCCTCTCTCTCTTCCCTGGGGAGCCGCGCCTCCCCGCCCGTTTCCGAGCCCCGCGGCCGACCGCTCTCACCGGTCGATCGCGGGGCTCGCCCCATCCCGGACGAGCCGCCATCCTGATTCTCGGTATCCGAACGGCCGCCCCGCGCGACTCACCCTCGAGCCGGCCGGACCGGCGGAGGGCAGCGATGACCGACCCGACACCTCGAACGATCGACCCGACCGCCCGGCGGCGCGTCCGCCTCGGCCTGACGGCGCTCGCCATCACCGCGAGCGCGACCGCGCTCATCGCGGCGATCGGGCTCACGTCCCTGTGGTCGGGCCGCGTGGCCGCGTGGCGGTCCGGCCTCGGCCACACCGCCTCGCGCGTCCAGCTCTGGAGCGAGCACCCCGACGACGGCTGGGTCCGGAGCCACGCCCGGATCGAGCGGCGCCGCTTCGACGAGGTCGTCCACGTCGTCGAGCGGGCGACCGAGCTCGGCGAGCTCCGGGTCGAGGTGCGGGGCCTCCTCCGCGACGGGGCGTGGACGATCACGAGCGCCGAGACGCGCTGGCGGCAGCCCGACGAGGACGCCTGGCATCACGCCGACGTGACCGAGACGCTTCGCGACCTCGGCGCCGACGAGCGGCTCGTCGTTCCGGCCCTCCGCACCGACCGGATGGTCTTCGGCTGAAGGAGCTTCAACCCTCGGAGCGTGACTCCGAGCCGCGATGCGAGCCTGTGGCAGCTCCTGACCGGCGTCATCACGACGAAGCCGGGCGAGATGCTCCCGCCCGGGCGAACGGTCGCGGCCGCCGCCCTCCCGTGGAAGCTCTCAGCACCGTTCCCCGCGCCGACGGCCGCGAGCGTCAGTCCGCGGTGAGCTCGAACACGAAGATCTTCCCGCGGCTCGTCCCCACGTAGAGGGTGCGCTCGTCGACGCCGATCTCGAGAGCGGTGACGAGGTAGCCGAGCGCGGTGAGGTCGATCGATGCCGCCGGCCGATACGGGGACGCCCGCCGTCGCACGTCGACCACCGAGCCCGAGGCGACGGCGACCCACTCGGACGACAGCGTGGCCATGACCCGTTCGCCCGGAACGACCGTCACCACGAACCCCGGCTCGATCTCACCCGCGAACGGCCGCCCGATGTATGCGGTTCCGTCGCGACCCACGACCAGAAGCTCCTTCGCCGACGGAGCCGTCGCGATCGCCGTCACGGCCGTGATCCCGTCGAACGACGAGATCCCCTCGTCGAGATCGACGGTGAAGACCTCCCCGGACGCGGCGTCGAGGCCGAACGCCTTCGAGTCGTCGAGGAACGCCAGATCCGAGAACGCCCGAGGCGAGTCGTCCACGGTCACACCGCCCGCGCTCGACCGACCGATGCGCCCTCCGCCCGCCCAGAGAGTCGTCTCACCCGAGGGCGAGATCGCGATGGCCCGAGCCGTCACGCCGCGCGCGATCGTGTCGATCCTCCCGGCGTCGGGTCCTCCGAGCCGGATCCGGGCGAGACTGCCGTGACGATCGACGGCCACCGCGGAGTCGCCGGCCTCGTCGATCGTGAGGGTCGTCGCGTGCATGCCGTCGGCGGCGACCGCGAGGGCCGAGCCCTCCCAGCGGCCCACGCGAAGCGCGCCGCCACTCACGAGCTCGCCTCCCGCGGTCGACCGGATCGAGAACACCTCACCCTGGTGGCCCTCGTGAGCCGGCCCGGTCGTGATCGCCTCGGACGGTGGGCGCCGCGCGAGATCCCAGAAACGGACCGTCCGGTCATCGCCAGCCGACGCGGCGAGCTGCCCGTCGGCGGAGAAGGCGACCTCGTCGATCCAGGACCGATGCGCGTCCGGCCTCTTCCAAACGAGCCGCGGCTCACCCTCGACGCTCCAGAGACACAGGGCGCCGTCGAACCCTCCCACGAGGGCGAGCGCCCCTGTCGGATCGAAGGCGACGCCGCGGGAGCCCGGGGGCTCGCGGAGGTCCTGCCACGATGACGACGCGCCATGCAGGTCGAAGAGTCGCGCGCTGGTGAAGACCCGCTTCCGGCCCTCGGCTCGCGTCGATGCCACGATCACGCGTCGCGCCTCGGGGGACACCGCGACCAGCTGATCGAACGCTCCCGCGCTCTCGATCCGGACCGGCGCGGCGGCCTCCGCCAGGTCGAAGACGCGGACCTCGCGCCTCCCTTCCCACGCCGCGACGAGAGTCCGAGCGTCCCGCGTGAGGGCGAGATCCCGACAGCGGAATCGGGTCGGCTCCTCGAGTCGAGTCGGTGGCTCGACCGCCTCGTTCGCCAGATCCGTCGACCAGACGAACACGCTGCCGGACTCGTGCCCGGAGACGATGACGGTCCCGTCGGCGCTGGCCGTCGTCGCGCCGATGCTCCCCTCCCGAGGCGGTGTCGGGATGTCGACCTCGCGATCGCCGTCGATCTCCCACGCCCGGATGGTCATCCCGAAGCCGACGATCACCCAGCGCCCGTCGCCGGTCATCGCTCCGCGGGCCGTGGGGGTCCATCGATAGAAGAGCTCCTCTCCGGTCTCGCGTTCCCAGACGACCGTCTCTGCATCGGAGACGACGAGCACGCGCGACCCGTCGTCGGAGAACGCTATGTCCTTGCCGATGCCACCCATTCGCCACGCAGGTTTCCCGAGGGCCTCGACGAGCCGCGCTCCGTCGACGCGTGGCTCCCGGGCCTTCCGCGACGGCGGCTCGTCGACGTCGATGGCCGGTCCGTCCGACGGCGTCGGGATGGCCTGCGGCCCCGACCCACCCGCGGCCGTCGTCGGGCCGACCGCCGGCCCGTTCCCGCTCCCGGCCAAGGCGATCACACCGACGACCACGACGAGCGCCGCCACCGTCGCGACCGCCGCGATCACGGCGCCCGAGCTCGGCCCCGTCGGGCGCCCGACCGACCGTCCTCCTCGCTTCGGCGCCCGCGGCCCCTCGAGCGCGCCTTCGATCTCGCCGATCGCCGCCAGCGGGCTCGGGCAGCGGTCCTCCACCTCGCGCGCCGTCAGCCGGCGCACCACCCGGGCGAACCCGGGGGAGAGGTGCGGCGCGATCTCTCGCGGATCCGGGCACTCCCCCGTGATCCGTCGGGTGAGGACGGCCATCGCCGAGGGGGCATCGAACGGGATCTGCCCGGTCGTCATCCGGTAGAGCATGAGCCCGAGGGCGAACAGGTCGCTCCGGATGTCGACCTGGTCGCCGTTCGCCTGCTCGGGCGACATGTAGTGGGGCGTTCCGAGGATCTCGCCGGTCTGGGTGACGCCTCGGTCCTCGGTTCGCTTGGCGAGGCCGAGGTCGGCCAGCTTGACCGTCCCGTCGTTGGCGATGAGGACGTTCGCCGGCTTCACGTCGCGATGGACGAAGCCGCGCTGGTGCGCGTGCTCGAGCGCCCGGGCGACGTCGCGGCCGATCAGGAGCGCGCGGCGCTCCTCCAGAATCGGCGTCCGCTCGAGCAGCTTCTTGAGATCGATCCCCTCGACGTACTCGAGCGCCATGAACGGGGATCGCGTCGGCGTGTCGACGCCGGCCGCGACCACGCCGACCAGGTTCGGATGCGCGAGGGCGCCGGCCGCCTGCGCCTCGCGCACGAAGCGCGCGACGAACTCGGCGTCCCGGGCGAGGTCGGGCATCATCACCTTGAGGGCGACGAGCCGCTGCACGACTGGCTGCCGGGCGAGGTAGACGACGCCCATGCCGCCCTCGCCGAGGACGGAGATCACCTCGAAGCCGCCGATGATCCGGGGTCTCTGCGAACCGCGGTGGGTCTGGTCGGGCGGTCGGGTCATCGTTCTCCGAGGTCGAAGACGAGGACCTTGCCCCGATCGGTCCCGACGCGGAGGGTTCGCTCGTCCGCGTCGATCGCGAGCGAGGTCGCCTCGTAACCGAGAGGACCGAGGTCGATCGTGTCGATGGGCGCGCCGGGCGTCTCGCGGTCCCAGAGCTCGATGACGCCCTCGGCCGAGGCGGCGAGGAGCCGGGACGAGACCGCCATCACCGGACGCCGCCGGAGCAGCCCGAAGCGTCGCGCCTGGAACGTCTGGGGGCCGGTCCGCAGGTCGTGAACCTCGATCGACCCATCGGCCAGGAGAATCGCGAAGATGTCTCCCGTCGCCGCGGCCGCGACCCCCACCGGCGAGCCCGAGAGCCGCTCCCCCCGGCTCGCCTCGAGGGTTCTCGTTCTCGCATCGGGAGACAGCAGCCAGCGCCGGCCGCTCCCGCCCAGGCTTCCGATGGCCAGGACGCGCGCCGCCCCCGCCCCGAGGAGGGCCACGTCGGTGACGCGCATCTCCTCGGGCGGCGCCAGGATCAGCGGCTGCGATTCGCCCGGGCGCCAGTACCCGATCTGTCCTCCGGTCGCGAGAGTCGCGACGGTCCCCCCGTCCGCGGAGAGCTCGACGTCGACGATCAGCTCCTGCGTCCCGTCGTCCCGGCGTCCGGCGATCCTCGCCGATGCCGAGACGCGGAGCGTCTGCGCGGCCCCCGCCCCGTCGACGTCCACGACGACCACCCGGCCGTCGTACAGGCCGGCCGCCGCGCGCGGTCCCCGGACGGCTCCCGCCGTGACCGTCCGGCCTCGCCGCGCGGGATCGAACGGATGCCCGACGGTCGCCGCATCGGGACTCCGGACGAGCAGGCTCGCCATCCCGACGCTCAGGAACCGACCCGACGGGGGAGGCGCCTCCCCGAGGGCCGCGATCGCGCCGAGATGTCCGTCGGAGGCGACCGCCAGCGACGGCGCGATCTGCGCGAGGGAATCGATGTCCCACACCCGCGCCTGCCCGTCGGCGCCGGCCGAGACCGCCCAGGAGCCATCGGGGGCGAGCGCAACGCAGGTCGCCCCGCCGACGTGGCCCGGCAGCTTCCCCGACGGCAGCGGGTCGGCCGCCGTCACGTCGTACAGGTCGATCGCGCCGCTCCGGCGCGCGACGAGGGCGCGCTCGCCGGACGCATCGAACGCGACGGCCAGCCCGACCTCGGTCCCGAGCTCCTGCGGAACCGAGCGCTCCTCCGGTGGACGGGTCAGGTCCCAGAGCTTCGGGGGCGGGAGCGTCTCGACCGTCGCGCCGGACAGCGGCGCCGACACGGCGAGGACCCGGTCGGCGTCGGGCGCGAGGGCGAGGCGACGGTGGGCCCGCGGACCGGCGTCGGCCGACCAGACCTCCGCCTTCGTCGCGACGTCGAAGAGGCGGACGGAGCTGCCGATCCCGCCGGCGAGCACGCGCGTCCCGTCGCGCGAGAGCACCACGTCCGTCACGCCGGCGCCCGCGCCGATCGCGTCGAGCGGCTCGAAGCGACGAGCCTTCGGGTCGAGCCGCCAGAGCCGAATCGGTCCGCGACCATCCACCGAGGCGACCGTCCAGCGGTCGGGGCCTCCGCCGACGGAGACGGCGAGGGGCCGCCCATCGTGGGCATCCTCGACGCTCGCGACGTCCACTCCGGAGCCAACCTCCCAGGCGTGGAGCTGGCCCTTCCCTCTCCTCATCGCGACTCCGGCGATCGCGATGGCGCCGTCGGGCGTGAGCGCCGCTCCGAGGATCGCCCCGTCGCCGGGGAAGCGGTAGAGGAGCTCCCGACCGGAGGGATGCTCGAGGACCGCGAGCCCAGCGTGCGAGGCGAGGAGGACGCGCCGACCGTCGTCCGAGACCGAGACCCTCGAGGCGGTCGACCAAAGCCCCCACGGGCGGTCGCCGTGGACCGCGACGAGACGGGCCGGGCCCGGGCGCCCGACGAGCGCGGTCGCGGCGCTCGGCCAGCCCGGGGCGAGGGCGTCCCACGCTTCGGGCGGCCTCGGCGGCGGGTCGTCCGGGCCGGGCGGCGGCGGCGGGCCGTCGATCGTCGGCAGCTCCCCCGAGCCGGTGAGGTCCGGGTCGGACCGCTCGCGCGTCGCCAGGTAGACGACGAGGGCGACCGCGCCGAGGGCGAGCAGCGCCGTGAACGCGGCGACGGCGACCGCCTTCCCGGCGCCGCCGCGTCGAGCGGCGCGCTCCGCGAGGGTCGGCGCCGCGATCGGCACCCGCCGCGACGTCGTTCGCCGGGCGCGGGCGGACCCCGACGGCCGGCGCTCGCCGCCGGACGCCGCGGGCGACAGGACCGCCGCCGCGCGCTCGGACGAGGTCGACCGGCGACGCGCCGGGCCGCGCCGACCGAGCGCCCGCTCGATCGCCTGGATCGCGTCGGTCGGGCTCGGGCATCGCTCGGGGAGCTCGCGCGCGGTGAGGGACTTCACCACCCGGGCGAACCCGGCCGAGAGGCTCGGCATCTCTTCCCGCGGGTCGGGGCAGTCCTCGGTCATCCGGCGCGTGAGCATCGCCATGGGCGACCGCGCCTGAAACGCGCGGGTGCCCGTGCCCATCTCGTAGAGCATGAGACCGAGCGAGTAGAGATCGCTCCGGATGTCGAGCTGGTCGCCGTGCGCCTGCTCGGGCGACATGTAGTGGGGCGTCCCGATGATCTCGCCGGTGCGCGTGATGCCGCTCCCCTCGTCGGCCTCGAGCCGGGCGAGGCCGAGGTCCGCCAGCTTGATCGTCCCCTCGGTCGAGATGAGGACGTTCGAGGGCTTGAGGTCCCGGTGGATGAAGCCCTTCTCGTGGGCGTGCTCGAGGGCGCGGGCGAGGTCGTATCCGATCTCGAGGGCGCGCTCCTCGTCGAACCGGCCGCCGGCCGCCTTCAGGGCCTTCGCCAGGTCGGTCCCATCGATGTACTCGAAGGCGATGAAGAGGCTGCCCGTCGCCAGGTCGACGCCCGCGTCGATGACGCCGACGATGTTGGGGTGCTTGCACGCGGCGGCCGCGCGGGCCTCGCGGTCGAAGCGCTCCATGTAGACCTTGTCCTCGGCGAGCTCCGTCGCGAGGACCTTGAGGGCGACGGCGCGGTCGAGGCTGCGCTGGCGCGCCCGATAGACCGCGCCCATCCCTCCCTTGCCGAGCAGGGAGATGATGTCGAAGTCGCCGAGCTCGCGCGGCGGGATCTGGGTCTGGTCGGCTGGGTCGGACATGGTCGAGCGGAGCCTACGCTGCCACCTTACCACGCCCCCGGGGGGAAGAGGGGAGACCGATCGGTCGGGTCGGCCCTCACCCGACGATCGGGTTTCTCTCCAGGAACTTCTCGACGCGGTCGACGACGTCCTCGGGGCGATCCTCGAGGACGAAGTGGCCGGCATCGGCCCAGGCGTGAACCTCCGCCTCGGGGAAGCGCCGGCGCCACTCGTCGAGGAAGTGGACGTCGAAGACGAAGTCGCGGAGGCCCCAGCAGATCAGCATCGGGACCTTCCGGAATCGCTCGAGGCCGGTCTCCACCTCGGAGACGATGTCCCAGGCGCGGTCGCCCTGCCGGAGCGGGATGTCCTGAACGAACCGGAGCACCGCGAGGCGGTGATCCCACGAGTCGTACGGCGCGAGGTAGGCCTGCCGCACCTCGGGGGCGAGCGGGCGCGTCGTGCACACGTTGACGGCCGCCCGCGAGAACGCGCCGACGCCGCGGACGAGCGCCGCGCCGACCCGGGTCCGGGCGAACCAGAGCTGCCACGGGAAGGGCTTGCTCGACGGCAGGTGGAAGGCGGCCGTGTTGAGGACGACGATCCGCTTGATCCGGTCGGCGTGGCGGCTCGCCCAGGTCGTCCCGATCATGCCGCCCCAGTCGTGAACGACCAGGGTGATCCGCTCGCCGAGGTCGAGGCTCTCGAGGAGCGCGTCGAGGTCCTCGACGCGGCGACCGAGGGTGTACTCGTAGACATCCTCGCCCGGCTTGTCCGAGAGACCGCAGCCGACGTGGTCGGGCGCGATGCAGCGGTACCGGTCGCGGAGCGCGTCGATCAGCACCCGGAAGTAGAACGACCACGTCGGGTTGCCGTGGACGAACACGACCGGGTCGCCCTCGCCCTCGTCGACGTAGTGCATTCGAATGCCGTCGCGCTCGAAGAAGCGACTCTGGAACGGGTAGAGGCGAGCGGTCGCCTCGCCGAGCAGCGCGGCGGCGTTCCGGGGAGGCTGGGCGGTCATCGTCATCGGGGTCCGTCTCGTTCCGTCGTCGTCATCTTGTTCGTCATCATCTTCATCGTGCTCTTCGTGTCCGCGTCTCGGGCTACCAGCGCAGCCCGAGCATGAGGCAGTTGAGGCCGCTCCCGATCCCGAGGAAGCCGACGCGCTGCCCCCGCTCGAGGAAGCCGCGCTCGTCGGCGATCGCCGCGGTGATCGGCAGCGCGACCGTCCCGGTGTTCCCGAGGTAGGCGAACGTCGAGAAGTCCTTGGCCGCGTCGATCCCGAGGGTCGTCAGGATCACGTCGCGATGGCCCGAGCCGACCTGATGGCAGATCACGCGATCGATGCCGGCCGCGGTCCAGGAGAGCTCGGAGCAGAAGGCGTCCCACGTGCGCTTGCCGAGGGCGACGCCGTGCTCGAGGACGGCCGGCGCGTCGGTCCGCATGAACGGCTCGCCGCGCTCGGGGTCGATCCCCCAGCGGCAGAGGGCGTGGTGCTCCGGCGCGGTCAGGCTGACGCCCCCCTCGAGGCGACGCCCGGCCGCCGGCCCGCCGAACGAGCCGTCGGTCAGGACGACCGCGACCGCGCCCGAGCCGCCGGTCATCGTCGCGACCGATCCGGTGAACCGCTCCATCGTCGGATCCTCGGTGAGCCGGGCGATCGTCGTCTCGACGATCTCGCGGGCGGTCTCACACGAGACGACGATCCCGGCCCGGATCTGGCCGAGCTCGATCCGGTTCGCGACATCGAGGATGCCGGTCAGGACGCCGAGGCAGGCGTTGCTCACATCGTAGACGGCGACCTCGGCGCCGACGCCGAGGGCGTCAGCCACCCGACAGGCGGTCGCCGGCTCGAACAGCTCGCGGTAGACGCCCGCGTGCAGGACGACGCCGAGGGCCGAGGCCGGGACGTCGGCCTTCTGGAGCGCCTCGCGCGCCGCGGCGATCGCGCCGTCGGTCGGCCGGAAGCCGGCGTCCCACCATCGCCGCTCGGCGATGCCGGTGAGCGCCTCGAGCTGCCCGCGCGGCACGTGGAGCCGCTTCAGGACCGGGGCGAGCCGATCCTCGAGCTCGTCGGTCGTCACGACCACCGGCGCGAGCTCGTAGGCGATCGCGGAGAGATGGACGCGCTCGTATCTCATCGACCGCCGCCTCCTTCCGTCGTGCCGTCCGCCGCGACGACGGCGACGGTGAAGTCGGTCATCTCGTAGATGACGCGGCCGTCGACCTCGAGATGCCCGTTCGCGGTCAGGACGCGCGCCGCCTCGTCGACGGCGGTGACGACGCCCGAGACGGTGACGAGCTCGTCGCGCGGGATCACCTGGCCGCGGTAGGACCAGCGGTGCTCCCGCCCCGGCGCGACCGTCGCCAGCCGCTCGCCGGGGAGCATCGGGAAACGCCGCCGGGCCTGAACCTCGAGGAGCTGGAGGAACGCCTCGAGCCCGAGCGAGCCGGGCCAGACCGGGTCCTGGTAGAAGTGCGCGGCGAAGAACCACTCGCTCGGGTCGACCCGCTTCGTCCCGAGGAACGCGCCGGCGCCCGCGGGGCCGCCGTCGTCGACGATGAACCCGACGTCGTCGAGCATCCGGAGCTGGTCGGCGGCGAACGGCGCCTCGCGCGGGAACGGGAAGGTCTCCGCCCGCGCCTGCTCGGCGTCCGAGGGCCGCCACGGCGCGGCGTCGCGCACGCCGACCTGATCGGCGAGGGCCGCCTTGGTGAAGAACCCGAAGTAGGTGTCGCCGTCGTAGATCGGTCCGCGCGCGTCCCGGACGGCGAGGTCGTAGTGCTGGATGATCATCCCGCCCGAGCTCGCGACCCGGGTGGAGCGGACGGTCGTCGTCAGCGTGCCGACGTCGGGGCCGACCTCGCGGTGCTGCACGCCCTGACCGCCGAGGTTGCGGAACGAGAGGTCGGTGTCGCTGGTCAGGGCCGACCCGAGGTAGGCGGCCAGCCAGCCGCAGGGCTGGAGCGCGATCTCGAGCAGGATCGCGAACGGCATGGCGGGCGCGCGGCGCGCCGTGAAGTACCACTCCTGCGGCGGCACGTCGTACTCGGCCTCGACGACGCCGCCGGCCTCCAGCACGAACGGCCGGCAGCCCTCGATCGAGGTGATCCGGTCGAGGAACTGATACGGCGGGCCGGGGAGGCGGGCGATGACGCGGTCGGCATCGAAGACGCGGTACGGCTCGCCGAACGCCTCGGACGGCTTCCCGATGGCGAACGCGGTGATCCGGTCGGTGTCGAAGAGCGGCGTCGCGACGGACGTCGCGGCGAGCGCCGCCGAGCCCGGCGCTCGGCCGGCCCAGATCGCGTCGATCCGCTCGCGGGTGAGCCCGGTCATTCTGAGGCTCATGTTGCCGATCTCGACGATCGGCTTGCCGTCGGCGAACAGGAGCGCGTCGGCGATCACGTACGGGGCGCCGTCGGTCTCGTCGAAGCCGATCTCCTTCAGGACGACCTCGTAGCCGGCGACCTTCGTCGACTCGATCACCTGACCGCGACACTTGAGGATGCTGGAGACGCCGGCGACCGGCTCGCAGACCACCTCGTCGGCCTCGCCGACCCAGCCCATCCGGGCGAGGAGCACCCGCAGGGTGTGCAGGGCGCACTCGTACATGAGCGTTCCGGGCATGACCCGGTCGTCGACGAAGTGGCAGGTGAGGAACCAGTCATCGGGGCTGATGTCCGCCTCGGCGAAGATCCGGCCGAGGCCGAACCGACCGCCGCCCGGCTCGAGCTCGGTCACGCGATGCACCAGGCGCATGATCCCGCCCGGGATCGTCGCGGGCGCGCGCAGCGGCAGCCCGGCGAGCGGCTCGCCGAAGCAGCCGACGAGGTCGCCGGCGCGGAAGGCATCGATCGCCGCCTCGTCGTAGGCCTCGACCCGGTCGAGGACCGCGGGCGGCGCCCAGCCCGGCGGCGTCTTCCCGGGGAGCTCGCGCAGGTCGAGGGCGGTCTTGACGACGCCGCGGCCCGCCGCGAGGTCGGCCTCGGTGAAGAAGCCGGCGCAGCCGTCCCGCATCGTGAGCAGCGGAACGGCAACCGATGCCTCGCTTCCTTCGGGACTCGCCACGGTGGCGTCGAACCGGAAGTGGAAGAACCACGTCTCGCCGTGCTTGAAGAACCGGTCGATCGCGATGTCGTAGCGGATCGTCTCGCCGGGCATCGGGAGGTGGCGGTGGAAGGTCACCTTCGCGTCGAGGAGGCGGTAGACGGCCTCGCCGCCCGTCTCGAGGTCGATCCCGCAGAAGCCCGAGAGGAAGAGGTCGGCCTGCCCCGCCTCGACCGCGACGCAGGTCGGGATGCGGTTCGCGTCGAGGTACCACTTCCCGGGCAGGACGTCGTGCTCGGTGACGACGCGGCCGCCCTGCATCGAGAGCGGCTCCGCGTCGATCTCGGTGATGCGGTCGACGAGCATGAGCGGCTCGTCGGGGAGGCGCACCCGGGTCGGATGGGCATCGGCGGCGGCGTAGCGCGGGCCAAGGACGTCGCCGATCTCGCCGATCGCGAAGCGGAGGCAGGCGTCCCGGTCGAGGGCGCGCGGGATCTCGCGGACGATCGGGGCCGGCGGGAGGGCCGACGGGGGTGCGGGTGGCGCGAGGGTCGCGACCGCGGTTGCCGCGCTCGGATCGCCCGCGAGCTGCCGCGCCATGTCGAGCTGGAGACTCAGCCCCTGGGCGAGGGTGTCGCGCAGGCTGCCGGCCGTCGTGAGGAACGCGGCGTGGGCGTCGGCGCGGGCGGCCGCGCTGGCGGCGACCGCGGCGACGAGCGGGGAGGGGGGCTCGGTGGGCGCTTCGGGCACGGGCACTTGCACGGGCATGGGCACGGGCGCCGAGATGGACGCTCGCGGCGGGAGAACGTCCACCCTCGGGATGGCGACGGGCGTGGACCGCGCGGGCGAGTCCGGGGCGACGAACGGGTCGCCTCCGGGGCGGAGCCGCACGACCGCGCGCGGCTTCGGCGCGGGCTCGGCTCCCGGACCGGCGTCGGGACCGTAGAGCGGGTGCAGGTCGAGGGCGACGCCGTCGGCGATCAGGGCGGCGAGGACGCCGAGGACGCTCGCGACCTCGTCGTCGTTCGGGGCGCAGGCGCTCCGGGCGAGGTGGGGCCGATCGCCGAGGATCCGGCCGATCATGCGCGTGCACGACGCGCCGGGCCCGATCTCGATGAAGCGCCGGACGCCGTCGGCGTAGGCCGCGTCGATGAGCTTCGGGAAGTCGATCCCGTGCCGCGCCTGCGCGAGGATCGCGTCCGCGCAGCTCTCGCGGGTCGGCTCGTACGACCGCCCCGACGCGCCCGAGTAGAACCGGACATCGGCGGGCGGCGTCACGTCGAAGAGGTGGAGCGCCCGGTAGCGCTCGGCGACCGGCTCGACGACGTCGCAGTGGACGGTCGTGATGCCCGCGAGCGGGACGAAGCCGCAGCCGAGGCGCCGGACGAGCGCCCGGACGGCCGTCCGGTCGCCGCCGATGACGCACTCGTTCGGCGCGTTCACGATGAGGAGGTAGGCGCGGCGCCCGCGCGTCTCGCCCGTCGGCAGCGACCCGCGGACGACCTCGGCCGGCCGGTCGACCACGCCGACCGACCAGTCGACCTTCTCGTCGCCGCCGAGCCCCCACGCCCGCCGCACCGTCTCGCACGGCCCGCCCATGTCGGTCGTGAAGAGGCTGGACGCCTTCACCCGACGGAACATCTCGTCGCGGTCGGTCCAGGCGCCGAGCGAGAACAGCGCCGCGCTCTCGCCGAGGCTGTAGCCGATCGCCGCGTCGGGGACGACGCCGAGGGACCGGAGGACGTCGCTCACGACGGTGCCGAAGCTGACCTGGCCGAAGATGAGCGTCTCGTGATCCTCGTCGAGCCGCGCGTCGGGCCGGTCGGCCCAGAGGCGGTCGGCGACGAGCTGACTCCGAAGCGTCCCCGTCCGCGCGTCCTGGGCCGACAGCACCGCGGGGAACGCCAGGCCGAGGGCGCGGCCCATCCCGGCCGTGTGGTTGCCCGATCCGGGGAAGACGAAGGCGGTCTCGCCTCCGACCGGCGTCGATGCGAAGAACGCGCGCGGCCCCCGGAGGGTCCGCCCGCCGCGATCGCGCGCCTCGGCGAGACCGGCGGCGAGGTCCGCCCGGCCGCGCGCGACGAGCGCGATCGCCTGGCCGCCGGCGCCGCCGCCCGAGCGGTGCCAGCTCCGCGCGAGGAGCTCGATCGGCGCGCCGTCGTGGCGCGCGGCCAGCGCGGCCACCCGGTCGAGGCCGTGGTCGAGCGAGGCGTCGTCGTCGCCGCCGACGACGAAGAGCGCCGCCGACCGCGGCCCCGACGGCGCCGCCCGGCCGACGTCGGCGGGGAGGACGACGGCGCCCGTCGGGGCGGCCGCCTCCTCGAGGCGCTCGAGGACCGCGTGGGCGACCGAGCCGTCGATCCCGATCGCGCCGGCGAGGGCGCGCCGCGGACCGGCGTCGCGGTCGCGGAGCCAGACGCGCCCGGTCCGGGGCGCCGCGCCGGTGATCGGCTCGGCGAGGTTTCGAAGGGCGGGGACGACGGCGTGCTCGAGGGCGAGGGCCGCCTTCACGATCGAGACGAGCCCCGCGGCGGCGCCGGTGTGCCCGACATCCGCCTTGGCGCTGCCGATGCTCGCCCCGGGCAGGAGCTCCTCGAGGACCCGCACCTCGAGGCGGTCCTCCTCGGGGCTGCCGCTCCCGTGCGCCTCGACGTGACCGACCGACGCCGCCAGGACGTCCGCATCGGCGAGGGCGCGGCGGACCGCCTCGCGATACGCCTCGTCGGTCGGAAGCGACCCGTCGGCGCCGCCGCCGCTGGCCGACCCGACGCCGCGGATCACGGCGCGCACCCGGTCGCCGTCGCCGACGGCGTCCTCGAGTCGCTTCAGGGCGAGGACACACGCCCCCTCGCCGAGCACCGGGCCGTCGGCGCCGGCGTCGAACGGGCGCGCGATGCCGGTCGGCGAGAACGGTCGGAGCGCGTGCGCGGCGATCGCGGCCCGCGGGTCGCCGGGGAGGTCGACCGCGCCGACGACCGCGCGGTGGAGCTCGCCCGCGCGGAGCGCGCGGACCGCGAGCTCGAGGGCGCGGAGGCCGGATGTCTCGGCGCTCGAGACGGTGTGGGCCGGACCGCCGAGACGGAGCTCGCGGGCGACGCGGCTCGCCACGATCCCGCCGAGCGCGCCCATGGTGCGGTCCGCGTTGAGCGGCGGGCCGGCCGCATCGCGGAGCGCCTCGAGCCAGCCCGCGCGGGCGGCCGCGTCGATCGGCCCGCCGGCGAGGCGGTCGGCGTCGGTCGCGAGCGCCCAGCGGAGGTGGAAGCTCGTCGTGTTCGGATCGAGGTCGATCCCGATGAACGCGCCGGCATCGAGGCGGGCGCCCTCGTCGTCCCACCCCGCGTCGTCGGCGGCGGCCGCCGCGACGCCGAGGAGGAGGAGCTGCTGCGGAAGCATCTGCTCGAGCTCGCGCGGCGGGATGCGGAACCGCCCGAGGGTGGCCGAGATCTCGTCGACGCGGAAGCCGGCGAAGGCGGCGCGGTCGAGGCCCCGGGCCGCGAACCACCGGCTCCGCTCGACGCCCCACCAGCGCCGCGGCGGGCGCGGGGCGTCGTCGCTCCGCCCCCCGAGGACGCGCTCGCGGAACGCGTCGAGGCTCGTCCACGGGCCGACGTGCGCCGCCATCCCGACGATGGCGATCGGGGCGGGCGCCGCCGGCGCCGCCGCGGGGGTCGCCCCGACGGACACGGCTACGGACGCGGTCGCGGTCGCGGTCGGCGCCGCGGGCCGGTGCTCCTCGAGGAGGACGTGGGCGTCGATCCCGCCGAAGCCGAACCCGCTGACCGCGGCGCGACGCGGCGTCGCCTCGTCGCGCCGGCCCCACGGCTCGGCCCGGCGGAGGACGCGGAACGGGCTCCCGTCGAGCTCCATCCCGGGCGCCGCCCGCTCGAAGTTGGCCGTCGGCGGGAGCGTCTCGTGCTCGAGGGCGAGGAGGACCTTGAGGAGCCCGGCGGCGCCGGCGCCGGTGAGGAGATGACCGACGTTGCTCTTCACCCCGCCGATCACCGCGGTGCGCGAGCCGGTGTCCGATGCGCCCCACAGCTCGCGGAGGCTCGCCACCTCGGTCGCGTCGCCGACGGGCGTCCCCGTCGCGTGGCACTCGATCAGGTCGACGTCGGTCGGCGACCACCCGGCCTGGCCGTAGGCCGCGCGCATCGCGCGGAGCTGGCCCTCGGCGGCGGGCGCGAGGAGGTTGCCGGCGACGTCGTTCGCGAGGCCAATGCCGCGGATCACGGCGCGGACCCGGTCGCCGGCGCGGAGCGCGTCGTCGAGACGCTTCAACACGAAGAAGCCCGCCCCCTCGCCCACGACGAGGCCGTCGCCGCTCGCGTCGAACGGGGCGCACACGCCGCGGGCCGAGAGGGCGCCGAGCTGGCAGAAACCCATCTGGGTGTAGAGGGCGTCGGGGCGGCCGAGCCCGCCGGTGAGCATCGCGTCGGCGCGACCAGCGAGGAGCTCATCGCGGGCGTACTTGATCGCGTAGAGCGAGCTCGCGCACGCGGCGTCGAGGGTGAAGGCGCCGCCGCGCAGGCCGAGGGCGCGCGCGATGAGGCCGCCCGGCAGGGCCGCCGACCAGCGGTCGAGCGGGTGGACGCGGCTCGGCGGCGCCGCCGGCGCCTCGCCGCGGGCGGCCAGGACCCGCTCCTCGAGCGTCGCGCCGAGCACCTCGCTGGCGAGCGCGCTCGTGGCGTCGGTCGGCAACGCGATGTTCGCGACCGCGACGCCGACCCGCGTCCGGTCGAGCCCGTCGGTGACGGCCTCGCGCCAGGCGTCGTGCGCGACGCGGAGGGCGATCCGGTTCATCGGGTCGAGCGCGGCGACGAGCGCGGCGTCGATCTCGAGGGCCGCTGCGTCGACCTCGACCGGCCCGTCGAGGACGCACGCGCGCCCGCTGTAGGTCCGGTCGGGGCGCGGCCCGGCGCTGGCCTCGATGACGTCGGCCCGCGCGACCGGCCAGCGCCCCTCGGGCACCTCGCGCGCCGCCGAGACGCCGTCGCGCACGTTCCGCCAGAACGTGGGGAGGTCGGGCGCGCCGGGCAGGATGCCGGCGGCGGAGACGATCGCGATCGGCGAGGTCATCAGGACGCCACGCCCTCGAGGCGGTTCCGGCCGAAGGCGCCCTGGAGCGACGCGTCGATCACGCACTCGTAGTCGTCGAGGGTGGCGACCGGCTCGCCGTCGCGATCGAGGAAGAGGATCCGCGCCCGCGCGCGATGCTCGGCGCTCTCGGTGACCCGCACGACGATCCGCGTCCCCTCGGTCGGCCACGAGCGCCGGTGCTGGCGGTAGCGTCCGGCGTAGACGGGGAGCGAGGCCGCGTCCCGCTGCGTCTGGCTCCAGACGATCGCGAGCTGGAAGGCGACGTCGAGGGCGAGCGGGTCGGCGAGCCAGCGGCTGCGCACCGGCTGGTCGATCCAGGCGCTCGGCGCCGGCGCGGGCCGCGAGAGGGCGACGATCCCCTCCTCGCCGCAGCCGATCACCTCCTCGATGCCGCGGAGGTCAGGGCCGTGGAACAGGATCCGGTCGTAGAGCGCCTCGTCGCTCGTCCAGGCGGGCAGCTCGAGGTCGCGCTCGCCCGGCGCGAGCTCGGGCGTCGAGAACTTGCCGAGGAGGATCTCGGCGCGGGCGTGGACGATCTCGCGCCCGCCCTCGACGCCGCCGTCGCTCCGGAGCTCGGTCGGAACGCGGAAGAGCTCGCCCTCGCGCACGCCGCGGCCGACGAGGACGCGCACCTCGCGCGGCGCGCCGGCCTCGATCGTGACGCCCTTGAGGACGCGGAGCTCGTCGAAGCCGTGGAAGGCGAGGCCGGGGTTTCCGTGGATCGCGCCGTGGGCCAGCCACTCGACCATCATCGCCATCGGCAGGACGGCGCGGCCGTCGAGGACGTGGCTGCGGAGGAACGGGTAGGCGGCCGGGTCGACCGTCGTCGTGAACGCGCGGGTGAGGGTCGCCTCCTCCTCCGGGGTCTCGCTCGCGGTCACGGTCGGAGAGCCGTCGGTCGCGGCGCCGTCGCCGGCCGGGGTGCGGATCGAGGCCGTCACGACCACCTCGACGGCGCCGTCGTCGGCCTCGAGCTCGGCGACGAGGTGCTCGGCGCCGCCGTCGAGGTCGAGCAGCCCGACCCCCTCGTCCGCGAAGACGCGGGCGAGGGCCGGCGTGACCATGCCGCCGTCCCACGGGCCCCAGGCGATCGAGACGACCCGTCCGCGGGCGTCGTTCGCCGCCTCGCGGCGCGCCGCCTTGTCGAGGACCTGGTTCGCCGCGGCGTAGTCGACCTGGCCGCGCCGACCGTAGCGGCCGGTGACGCTCGAGAAGAGGGCGGTGAAGCGCAGCTCGTCGCTCGCCGTCGCGGCGAGGAGCGCGTCGAGGCCCTCGATCTTCGTCCCGTAGACGCGGTCCAGCTCCTCGGGCGTCTTCTCGGTGATGAGGCGGTCGGCCAGGACGCCGGCGCCGTGCACGACGCCGCGGATCGGGCCGTCCTCGAGTCGGACGGCGTCGATGACCGACGCGACGGCCGCGGCGTCGCGGACGTCGACCGAGCGGTAGAGGACGCGCGCGCCCTCGGCCTCGATCGAGGCGATCGCCGCGCGGATCTCGCGCGCGGCGGCGATCCGGCCGAACTCCTCGCCGATCAGCTTCGGGCTGGGCCGGGCGTTCCCGGCGGCGGCGAACGACTCCATCAGACCGCGCTTGATCTCGGCCTCGCTCGAGAGCGGGGCGAGCCACGCCGGCTCGGGCTCCGGCGCCGGGCTGCGCCCGAGCAGGAGGAGGGTCGGACGGTAGGCGCGCGCGATCGCGCGGGCGCACGCGGCCGTGACGCCGCGGGCGCCTCCGCTCACGACGACGACGTCCCCCTCGCCGAGCGCGAGGCGGGTCCGGCGGTCGGCGATCGGGCGGGTCTCGGTCGCGACGGCCGAGCGACCGCGCGGGCCGATCCCGACCTCGACCGGGCCCTCGATCCCGAGCTCCTCGACGACCGCCTTCGCGGCGGCTGCGTCGTCGTGGCCGGGCGCGAGGTCGATCGCCTTGGAGAGGACGCCGGGCCACTCGTGGCGCACCGTCTTGGCGAAGCCGGCGAGGGCGCCGCCGACGGGGTCGAGCGAGGCGACGCCGTCGGGGTCGAGCCCGAACGCGCCGTCGAGGCGCGCGACCGTCACGACGACGGCGGCGCCATCGTGCTCGCGGGCGCGCTGGAGCGAAGGCGCGGCCGCCTGGAGGATGAGGAAGGCGTCGCGGACGAACGCCGCGTCGGGGTGCTCGGGCGCGAGGAGCAGCAGCCCGGCCAGCCGCTCGGGGATCGCGGAGGTCGGCCCGGCGAGCCGCGACGGGGTCAGCCCGGCATCCCGCAGCGCCGCCTCGAGCCGGTCGGCGAGCGGACCGGTGCTCGCGCCGGCGATCGCGACTGCGCCCCCCTTCGCGAGGGCGATCGGCTTCCGCGGGCCGAGCTCGTCGAGGTCGATCCGGCAGACGATCCGCCGCTCGATCGTGGTCGCGGGGACCGTCGTCCGGGCCAACGGGGTCGTCATCGACGCCGCCGCGGCCGTCGGGGCGGCGGCCGTCGGAGCGGGGGCCGTCGGGGCGGGAGCGGTCAGCGAAGCGGGAGCGAGGAAACCGATCACGTCGGCGAGGGTGCGCAGCGTTCCGAGATGGTCCGAGGTCACCTCGGGCGCGTGGGGCAGCCGCTCCTTCAGCGCCGAGAGGATCTCGACCCGCTTGATCGAGTCGATCCCGAGGTCCGCGTCGAGCTCCATCCCCAGCTCCAGCATCTCGGCGGGGTAGCCCGTCTTCTCCGAGATCACGGCGAGGAGCGCCGCCTCGGCCTCCTCGGTCGCCGGCCCGGTCGTCGCGGTCGAGGCCGCCGCGCTCGTCGAGGCGGTCGACGAGGGCGACGCCGCGGTGAGGAAGCCGATCACGTCGGCGAGGGTGCGGAGCGTGCCGAGATGGTCCGAGGTCACCTCGGGCGCCTCGGGCAGCCGCTCCTTCAACGCCGAGAGGATCTCGACCCGCTTGATCGAGTCGATCCCGAGGTCCGCGTCGAGCTCCATCCCCATCTCGAGCATCTCGGTCGGGTAGCCGGTCTTCTCGGCGACGACGTCGAGGAGGGCCGCCTCGGCCTCGCCGGCAGCCGGTCCGGTCGCGGGGGTCGCCACGGTCGCCGTCGACGTCGCGGTCGCCGCGGTCGCCGCGGTCGCGGGGGCGAGGAAGCCGACGACGTCGGCGAGCGTCCGGAGCGTGCCGAGGTGGTCCGAGGTCACCTCGGGCGCGTCGGGCAGCCGCTCCTTCAGCGCCGAGAGGATCTCGACCCGCTTGATCGAGTCGATCCCGAGGTCCGCGTCGAGCTCCATCCCCATCTCGAGCATCTCGGTCGGGTAGCCGGTCTTCTCGGCGACGACGTCGAGGAGGGTCGACTCGGCGAGCGAGGTCGCGGGGGCCGTCGTGGGCGCCGGGGCCGGGGCCGTCGGCGCAGGCGCGACGGATGCCGGCCGGGCGGCCTCGGGCACGGGCACGGGCGCGGGCGCGGGCGCGCTCGGGGTCGGGGTCGGGGCGCTGAGCTGTGGGGCGGGGGCGCTCGGCGCGAGCGGAGCCGTGGCGACGGCTCCGTGGAGGAGGTTCTGCTGGTTGGCGAAGAGCGACTGGAAGGTCTGCTGCGTCGCCTCCTGCCCGGCGAGGAACTGCTGGTGCAGGTTCGCGGTCTGCTCGGCGAAGCGCTGGAGCGCCACCATGTTCTCCTGCGTGATGCGGAGCGCCTCGAGCATCGTCGACGAGGTCGCCGCCGCCGGCGGCGGCGCGCTCATCGCGCGCATCGGCGTGACCGCAGTCGGCGCGGTCGCGGTCACGACCGCCGGCGCCGGCTTCGGCGTCGCGTGACCGTTGCCGCCGCGCTTCGCGTAGGCGGGCGTCGGCGTGGCGGGCGCGACCGACGGCTCGGGGCTCAGGGTGGGGATGCTCGCGCGGGGGCGCGCGGGCTTCGGCTCGGTCGGCTGCACGTGGTTCGCTCCGCAGATCGGGATGGTGTGTCGTCTCTTGGCGGTGAGGACGGCCGGGTCGGCGATCCCCTCGTTCCAGCGGTCGAGGGCGACCGGGTGTCCGGCCACGGCGATCGTCGCCACGGCCCGGGCGAGGTCGACCACGCCGCGTCGCCGACCGGTGCTCGCCTCGATGGCGACCGCGAGGTGATTCCGGTCGCCGAGGATCGCGTCGACGAGGCCGCACAGCCGCGCGCCGGGGCCGACCTCGACGAAGGTCCGGATCCCCTCGGCGTGGAGCGCCTCGATCTCGTCGACGAACAGGACGGGGCTGACGAGCTGATCGGCGAGCAGATCGCGGACCGCCTCGTCGCCGTCGGGGTAGGGGGCGGCGGTCGCGTTCGCGAACACCGGAACCCGACCCGGCGTGAAGGTGACCTCGCCGAGCGCCGCCCGGAACGGGTGGCGCGCGCGCGCGACGAGCGGGCTGTGGAAGGCCGCCGCCACGGGGAGCCGGCGGTTCCGCATGCCGCTGGCGTCGAACAGCGCGACGGCGCGCTCGATCTCGCCGGTCGCGCCGGAGAGGACGACCTGCTCGGGCGCATTCCGGTTCGCGAGGACGAGGTCGAGGCGCTCGTCCGCGACGAGGCGCTCGACGTCGGCCAGCGGCGCCATCACCGCGAGCATCGTCCCGGCATCGTCGCCGGCCTGCGCGGCCATGCGACGGCCTCGCTCGCCCGAGAGCCCGTGAAGGGCGTCCTCGTCGATCCGGCCGGCGGCGGCGAGCGCGACGAGCTCGCCGTAGCTGTGACCGCACGTCGCATCCGGCGCCACGCCGAGGTGCTCGAGCACCCGCGCCGCGCCGAGGCTCACCGCGCCGAGCGCCGGCTGGGCGACGTCGGTCGCGCGCACGGCCGCCTCGGCCGCCGCGGTGGCGGCGTCATCGAAGCTCGGCTGCGGGAAGACGAAGTCGGAGAGGCGGCCGCGGCCGGTCTCGGCGAACGCCCGGTCCGCCGCCTCGAGCGACGCCCGCGCCTGCGGGAAGCGGCAGACGAGGTCACGGAGCATGCCGGCGCGCTGGCTCCCCTGCCCCGGGAAGCAGAACGCCAGGCCGCCGGTCCGCGCCCCGACGCCGACGCTCGCGCCGTCGGGCGTCGTCGTGATGCGGACGCCTTCATCGGCGCCCGGCATCGCGTCGCCGGCTGCCTCGAGCAGCGTCCGGAGGGCCGCGAGGGTGCGCGGAAGGTCGACTCGATCGCGCTCGATCACGGCGACGGCCCGCCAGGGCAGCGCCGCGTCGAAGCGCTCGCGGCTCTCCGCGGCCCGGGCGGCGAGCCGCGCCCACGCGCCCGTCGCGGCCTGGGCGTCCTCGGTCGGCCAGTCGGCGACGTCGGCGAGGAGCGCATCGCGCTCGTCGGCGCAGAAGGCGAGCAGCTCGACGTCGCCGTCCCAGAAGACCGGCGACGGGGTCGGCGCGTGCTCCTCGAGCACCGCGTGGAAGTTGCTCCCGCCGAAGCCGAAGCTGCTGACCGCGGCGCGCCGGGGGTGGTCGCCCGCCGGGGCGAGCCAGGGGCGAGCGGTCGTGTTCACGTACAGGGGCGAGTCGGCCGCGGCGAGCGGCTCGACCGGCTTCTCGACCCGGATCGTCGGCGGGAGGACGCGGTGGTGCAGGGCCAGGGCCGCCTTGATGATGCCGGCGGCGCCCGCGGCCGCCTTGGTGTGGCCGATCTGACTCTTCACGCTCCCGACGGCGCACCAGGTGCCCTCGGCCTTCGCCTCGCGGTAGACGGTGCTCAGCCCGGTCGCCTCGACGGCGTCGCCGACCCTGGTGCCGGTGCCGTGCGCCTCGACGAGCTCGATCGTGTCGGCCGTCACCCCGGCGATCTCGTAGGCGCTCCGGATCGCGCGCGCCTGCCCGGCCGGGCTCGGCGCGTAGACCGCCTGCCCCTTGCCGTCGCTGCTGCTGCCCATCCCCTTGAGGACCGCGTAGACGCGGTCGCCGTCCCGCTCGGCGTCGGCGAGGCGCTTGAGGACGAGGATCCCGACGCCCTCCCCGAGGATCGTGCCGTCGCCGGCCGCATCGAACGGCTTCGCCGCGCCGGTCGGGCTGAGCGCCGGAGTTTTGCTGAAGCACATGTACATGAAGATGTCGTTGAACGTGTCGATCCCGCCGGTGACGGCGAGGTCGGCCCGACCGGTCTCGAGCTCCATCGCCGCGAGGTGGATCGCCGAGAGCGAGCTCGCGCACGCCGCATCGACGACGCAGTTCGTCCGTCCCGTGTCGAGACGGTTCGCGATCCGGCCCGCGACGACGTTGCCGAGCAGCCCGGGGAACGACGCCTCCTGCCAGCCGACGTAGCTCGCGCTCATCCGCTCGAGGGCGTCCTCGGCCAGGTCGTCGGGGACGCCCGCGTCGCGGAGCGCGCGCCGCCAGAGCGGGTGCCCGAGCCGGGCGCCGAGCGGGATGACGAGCTCGAGCGCGCCGGTGACGCCGAGGACGACGCTCGTCTTGCTGTGGTCGTGCCCCTCGGCGAGCCCCGCGTCACGAAGCGCGCGCTCGGCGCAGACGAGGCCGAGGAGCTGGCTCGTGTCGGTCGCCTCGATCGCGTTCGGGACGATGCCCCACGCGAGCGGATCGAAGTCGACCGGGTCGAGGAACCCGCCGCGCCGCGCGTAGGTGTGGTCGGGGCGCTTGGGGTCGACGTCGAAGTAGTCCTCGGGGCGCCAGTGCGACGCCGGGACCTCGGTGATCGCGTCGCGACCCTCGAGGATGTTCGACCAGTAGGCGCCGAGCCCGTCGGCCCTCGGGAAGAGGGCGCCGAGGCCGACGATCGCGAGGTCTCTACGAGGCGCGAACGCGCCCGAGGCGGAGGAGGACATGGAGGATTCCTTGCGGTGTGGCTCGATACGAGAGGGTTGTGCTCGGGTCTACGTCGAACGGCGGCGGGGCCAGCGTGTCACGGTTGGGGCTACGATGCGGCGAGCTGCCCCTCGAGGACGTCGCGCGGCACCGGCGCGACGGTCACGGCGGCGGCCGGAAGGGCGACGCCCTGACTGCGAAGCGCCTGGGCGCGCGAGAGGATCGCGGCGCCCCGGAGCAGGTTCAGGCCGAGGGTCACGACGCGGCGGCTCGCGGGCGGCTCCAGGAAGCTGCCGGCGACCCACTCGTTGAACGCGCCCATCGACGGGCCGCACCAGACCTGGTAGTCGACCCTGCGGTCGGCCTCGCCGGTGTTGGCCCAGCGGCTCGCCTTCCCGAGATACCAGCGGAAGACGAGCGCCATCTTGTGCTTCGCGTCGCGCTCGGCGCGCTCGACCTGGCGCGGGTCGCGCTCGACGAAGAACGCGCGCGTCTGCGCCCAGATCTCCTCGAGCGGCGCTCGGAAGAGCTGCTTCTCGAGCTGGCCGCGGACGGGGGCGGGGATCGCGTCGAAGCTCTCGTGGGCCCGGTAGACCTCGTAGAGCTTCTCGGCGCGCATCGCGAACATCGTCCCGCGCTTGAGCACCTGGACCTTGACGCCCATCTCGAACATGTCGGCGGCGGCGGCCATGGCGACGTCGGCCTGGCCGGCCTCGGCGAGCATCTGGCGGACGGCGTCGGAGGTGCCCGCCTCGACGCAGCTCTGGTTGATCGAGCCGGTCACCACGTAGGCGGCGCCCATCGCGAACGCGGCCGCCGCGGAGGCCGGCGTCGCGATTCCGCCGGCCGCGCCGACGCGCGGCGGCTCGGCCCAGCCGTGCTCGAGGGCGAGGCGGTCGCGGAGCGCGATCATCGTCGGAATCAGCGCGAGAGCAGGCCGGTTGTCGGTGTGGCCGCCCGAGTCGGCCTCGGCCGTGATGTCGGTCGCCATCGGGATCTGGGCGGCGAGGGCGGCCTGCTCGTCGGTGAGGTCGCCGCGCGCGACGAGCTGTCCGAGGAGGTCGGCCGGCGGCGGCGCGAGGAACTTGCTCGCCACCTCGACCCGGCTGACCTTGGCGATCACCGAGTTCGGCGCGACGATCGCGCCGTCGGGCGCCCGGTGGATGCCGGCGGTCCGGTAGCGCACGACCGGAAGGGTCAGGCCGAGGTATGCCGACGCGCTGACGAGCCGAACGGAACGACGGAGGTAGAGATCGACGATCGCCTCCTCGAGGTCCGGCTCGCTCGGGCTGTGGATCAGGTTGACGGCGAACGGCCGATCGCCGCACTCGGCCTGGAGCCGATCGATCGACAGCTCGACGACGGCCGGGGCGAGGCCGGCCGAGCCGAACGCGGCGAGGAGACCGGCCTTGGCCATCGCGACGACGAGCTCGACGCTCGCGATCCCGTTCGCCATCGCGCCGGCCATGTAGGCGTAGCGCACGCCGTGGTCGCGGAGGAACGCCGGGTCGCCGAGGTTCTCGAGACGACAGGCCGGGGCGTACCCGATCACGGGGAGCGCGTCGTCGTCGGGGCGCTCGGCCGCGCCGAGAACGAGGCGACCGCCGATCGCCACGTGGGCCGACTCGCCTCGAGCGAAGATCGCGAGCGGCTCATCGAACCGGCCGAGGGCGTCGCGAAGCGCGTCCGCGGTCGCGGGCGCGGCGGTCGCGAGATCGCCGCTCCACCACCCCGCCGCGCCGCCCGCATCGAGGGCGCGACCAATGATGATGGAATCCAATGATGAGGTTGCCGTCGCGGCAGGAACCGAGCCGTTCACGCGTGAAGCCTCCAGCGCGTGACCCTACGCGCGCCGACGGGGTGCCTCGCCCCGCCTCGCGGAGCAGGGCGTACCGCACCGCCCCCGGGCGGCGCAAAAGCGCGGGATTCTAACAGGATCCGCGAGTCGCCGCGACCCATCACTGAAACGAGGGTCGCGATGCGGAACCGTCTTCGGAGAGGCGGGTTGCGCGCCCCCATCGGGCCGCCCCCTAGAGACGGATCCGAGGATCGACGACTCGAGGCAAGGCCATGTTGGCTAATAGGTTACAGCCGCACCGCCGGCAACCACGGACGATCGGTCAGTCGTCGGAGCCGGCCAGGGCGCCGCGGAACCCGAGCGCGGGGGACGCCGCGGCCCGGCGGCGCAGCTCGGCGAGGGTGAAGACGACATCCGCCCGCGGACGGCTGTCGGAGTGGCGGAAGAAGTCGTGGGCGGTCATGACCGACGAGTCGATCCGCTTGATGTAGACGAGCCGACGAGACCAGCGCGGCCGGACGAGGAACGGGTTGAAGTAGTGGGTCGCGCCCTCGGTCGGATCGTAGCCGGCGACGGCCGCGCGGGCGGCGTCCCAGGCCCACTGAGGGATCGTTCCCCAGTAGAGGCGATTGCGGTTCTCGCGGTTGTAGGCGCTGAACTGCTGAGGCTGGAACACGACGCCGGAGATCGAGCTCGGGAATCGCCGATCGGCGACGCGGTTCAGGACGACCGCGGCGATCGCCGCCTGCCCGGCGAACGAGCCGCGCGCGCTCGCCTCGCCCTTGGTGATCCGCGCGAGGATCTCGAGGTCGCGCGCGCTGACGCGACCGGTGACGCTCGGGATCGCGGGGCCCGACGGCGGGCTGCTCGCGCCATCGGGGATGACGATCTCCTGCCCGGGATGGATGAGGCTGCCTCGGATGCCGTTCGCAGCGCGGATCGCCGAGACGGTCGTCCCGAAGCGCGTCGCGATCCGCGAGAGGCTGTCGCCTCGGCGGACGACGTGGACGGTCGGCACCGTCGAGGTGCTCCCGCCGGAGGCCGCATCATCATCGATCGGGATGTCGAGCGTCTGCCCGACGATGATCAGGTCGCCGCGGATCCGATTGGCGCGGCGGATCGCGTCGACGGACGTTCCGAAGCGGGAGGCGAGCCTGGAGAGGGTGTCTCCTCGTCGCACGACGTAGTCGACCGCGCTCGCATGGCGCGGCGCGGCAAACGTCGAGACCAGGATCACCGCCGCCAACGCTGCGGCCGTCGAGATCGACTTTCTCACCGGGGGGCCCTCCCGTGCACTCCCTCGGAGGGACCCCTATACGAGCGCCGTGCCAAGCGGGAAATTTCTCTAAGTCGTCTCGTTCCGGGGCAAGATGGCGCAGTCGTCGCAACGATGTCCGGAAACGGAAACGCTTGCGTTCCGGTACGGTCTCTTCGCGACGCCCGAGCGGGTCGTCAGTTCGAGGAGAGGATCACCTGGGTCGCGGTCGCCTTTCCGGCGCACCGCTCGTTCTGGGTGAACGTCACCTCGACCTGGCACATGCGGCGCCCGCGATGGACCACGGATCCCTCGATCGCGACCGTCCCCTCACGGACCGGACGGAAGAACGACACCCGCAGGTCCGAGGTCGTGAACTTCTCGCCCTCGCTCATCACCGTCATCGCCGCGAGGGCGAGGGCGTGGTCGGCGACCGCCGCGAGGTAGCCGCCGAAGACCTGCCCGCCGCCGTGGAACGTGCCCGGGTCGACCTCCCAGGGGATCTCGATCCGTCCCTCCGACCAGGCCGACGGCTGCGGCAGGCCGAGGCGGGCGACGAACGGCGGCTGCTTCGCCGTCCCGGCGACGATCTCGTCGAGGAAGCTCTTCCAGTTCAACCCAAGACCCCCGGCGCGGCGAGCCGCGCGTAGCCCAGTCGATCCATCGTGACGCCCGCGATCCGCTCGATCGCCTCGACCTCGCCCGGCGCGAGCGTCGCCGCGCTCCGAGCGTCGAGGTCATCGACCACGCCGGTCGTCTCGCCGTCCATCGTGTGCGACCCGACCCGAGCGACGACGGCGTCATCGAAGCGCTCCGCGAGCCCGAGGAACCCGCGGATCTCCTCGAGCACGGCCGCCGGATCGGCGCAGAGTCGCTCGTAGCGGACGGCGAGCAGCTCCGGCCGCTCGTCGCGCACGTCGTCGAGGAGCTGGGCGTTCGCCCGGGACCAGTGGGCGGCCGCCGCCTCGAGGTCGGCGCCGATGCGCCGCCTGATCCCCTCGCAGACCGCGTGGGGCCGGCGGACGATCGAGACGAACCGCCCGGGCCGGAAGTGGCGCCGGAGCCACGGGAGGCGGACGGTGTCGGGCGGGCTCTTCTCGACGAGGTAGCGCGCCCCGGGCTCCGCGAAGGGCGACCAGTCATCGCGGCACTCCCGGGCGACCTCGGCGTCGCGCCCGGGGTCGAGACGGTACCGCTCGAGCTCGTTCGCCCAGAGCCGTCCCTCCCCGACGAGCCACGGGCGCCGCAGCGCACGGGTGAGGCGATGACCCTCGTCGGGCAGCCCGGCGATCTCCGGATGGGCGGCGAGCAACCGCGCGAGGAGCGTCGTCCCCGAGTTGTTGACGCCGAGCACGAAGAGCCAGGTGAAGTCCATGGGTCGACGGTACGGCCGGGCGAGGATCCCGGCAACTCACCGCGGCGTGCTCGCGCGGGCCGGTTGAGGGCCCCGCGCCATCCGGCCACGATGGCGACACGCCCCGCCCCCGAGGAGACGCAGCGATCTCGTGTTCCGGTCTTCCGCGAGCTCATCCCCGTCACGCCTCGGCCCCTACGTCATCGACGATCAGCTCGGCCGCGGGGGCATGGGCGCGGTCTACCGGGCGCGCCACGCCGAGACGGGTGTGTCCTACGCCCTCAAGGTGATCCTCGCCGACGTCGTGACGGGACCGCGGGCCGCGATCGCGATGGCGCGGTTCCGGCGCGAGGCCGAGGTGCTCGCGCGGATCGACGACCACCCCGCCGTCGTCCGCATCCACGCCACCGGCGTCGACGCCGGCAAGCCGTGGTGCGCGATGGAGCTGGTCCCCGGAAGGTCGCTCGGCGACGAGATCGAGAAGCACGGTCCTCCGCCGCCGGAGACGGCCGCCCGCATCCTCGCGGCCGCCTGCCGGGGGATCGCCCACGCCCACGCCCACGGGATCTACCACCGCGACCTCAAGCCCGAGAACATCCTCATCGACGTCCACGGCCAGCCGCGCGTCGTCGACTTCGGCCTCGCCTACGACGTCTTCGCCGACGAGCTCACCAAGACCGGCGAGCTCCTCGGCACGCCGGCCTTCATGGCGCCCGAGCAGCTCGGCTCGGGCGAGTCGCGCGTCGGCCCCGGCACCGACGTCTACGGCGCCGGCGCCACCCTCTACGCCGCCCTCGCCGGCCAGCCGCCGTTCGGCAAGAAGGGCCCGGTCGCGGTGATGAGCGACATCCTCCTCCGGATGCCCGAGCCGCCGAGCACCGTCGTGCCCGCGGTGCCGCGGGCGCTCGACGCGGTCTGCCTGAAGGCGCTCGCGAAGGACGCCGCCGACCGTTACGCGGGACCGGCGGAGCTCGCCGACGACCTCGAGCGCTGGCTCCGAGGCGAGGACGTCGACGCGAGCCCGCCGCCGTCGGGGATCGCGCGCCTCGCCGCGCGCTACCGACCGCGCACGCGCGGCGGCTTCTTCGCCGGCGCCCTCGCCCTCGTCGCCGCGCTCGCCCTGCTCGGCGCGATCGTGACGGCGAGCCTCGTCCTGTGGCGCGGCGAGGAGCCCGGCAAGCGCCTCGCCCGACTCGAGCGGCGCCTCGAGCACGAGGGCGCCCTCGGCGGCACCGAGCGCGACGCGCTCGAGCGGCTCGCCGAGAGGGCCGAGGTCCGCGATGACGCCGACCTCGCGCGCCGCGCCGAGCTCGCGGTCATCCTCACCGCGATCGGCGCGGGCGACGTCGACGGGTCCACCGGCGAGACGGGTGCCGCCCTCCGGATCGCCGCCCTCGTTCGTCCGGACGGCGCCGTCGACCCGCGGCTCCTCGCCCGCGCGACGAAGACCCTCGACCGGGCGAGCCGCCCCGTCGCCCTCCATCACGTCCTCCACGGCGCGGAGCCGATCGCGATCGCCCCGATCGAGGTCGCCGGATCGATCGCCCGCGCCCTCGCCGCCCCCGGCGCGACGATCCACCCACCCCGCGACGGCCCCGCCTTCAAGGCGCTCCTCCGCACCCTCGGCGACGACGAGGCCGCCAAGGGTCGCCTGCGGGTGCGCCGCGCCGAGGCCGCCCTCCTCGCCGGAGAGCGGACCGACGACGCGCTCGTCGAGCTCGCGGCCGGGTTCGCGACGAGCGGCCTCCTCCCGACCCTCGCCCCGAACGACGCCGCCGCCTTCCGGCGCTTCTGCATCGAGCGGTTCGCCGCCTGGGTCCGCGAGCGGACACCCGAGGAGACGGCCGGGCTCGCCGACGTGATCGTTCGCCTGCCCGAGGGGACCCCCGATGACGCGTCCGACGCCCTCGACCCCCTCGACCTCACCGCGCTCCTTCAGGAGGCCGCCGACATCCGGTCGATCGCGAGCGAGGGGAGCCGGAACCCGTCGAGCGAGGGGGCGCGGCGGCAGTGGCTCGCCGCCCCGGTTCTCGTCGCGACGTTCTCGATGCCGATGGACGGCGGCGAGCTCGCGACGCTCCGCCGCGCCCTCGGCGAGGGCTGGATCCTCGAGCGCGCGAAGGCCGAGCGGCGCCGCCCCGAGGCGGTCCGCAACCCCGCCCGCCTGCTCTTCGCCGCCGACGCGCTCATCGATCTCGACCCCGCCGACCGTCTCGACCTCGTCGAGGCGGCGTTCGACTCGGTCGAGCAGCCGCCGCGCTGGCTCCACGTCGTCGGCGCCTGGCTCCTCGCCCACCTCGCGCGGCACGAGGGTCACTTCGACCGCGGCCTCGCCGTCCGCGCGATCGAGCGCGGCGAGCGGGCGCTCGAGGCCGATCGGGCCGTCGCCCCGCGGCACCGGCTGCCCGCCCTGCCGGAGCGCCTCGCATCGCTCCACGCCCACCTCGCCGGCGAGACCGGCCGCCGCGGCGTCCGCGTCCCGCGCGTCGACGAGGCGTCGTGGCGCGTCATCCAGGAGGCGGCGCTCGTCGAGGAGGCATCGTCGCGGGTCGAGGAGTACGGGACCCGCGGCCTCCGCGCGAGCGCGCTCCGCTGGCGGGGCCAGCCGCTCGCGCGGACCCTCGTCGGCTGGGCGAGGACCCGCGCCGCCGAGACCGAGACCTGCTGCGACCCACCGGTCAGCCCCGACGAGCTGATCGACCTCGCCGCGCGCCTGCTCGAGAACGCGACCTACGGCGCGGGCAACGACCTCGTCGGGCGCGACGAGGCGCTCACGGCCGCCGACCTGATCGCCGTCCGCGCGCTCCACGCCTCGCTCCATGGGCGGTTCGACGAGGCGCGAGCGCAGCTCGACGAGGCGATCGTCCTCGCCCGCCGCGACGCCGCCTCCTCGAAGCACCCGGCCGACCGCCGCCGCCTCGTCGGCCTCCTCCGGGGGCGCGCCCAGGTCCTGACCGCGCTCGGGCTCGCCGCCGAGTCGGCCGCCGACCTCGACGAGGCGCGTCGTCTCGCCCCGGGGCGCGACTGACCCCTCGACGATCACTACTGTGATTCCAGGGGTCAGGTCCAGGAATCACACCAAAGGGGCCAGGTCACACCAGAGGAGCCAGGTCCCAGGAGCTGCTCCGGCAGATTCGCTAGTGTGATTCCTGGACCTGACCCCTGAAATCACACTAGCGGAACTCGGGCACTTCGTGGGCGAGCTCGGTGAAGCCGACCTCGCCGACGAGCGAGGGCTGGGCGACCGCCGCGCGCCCGTCGAGGATCCGGCGGGCGAGCGCGCTCCGCTCGAACGTGAGGATCCCGTACTCCTCCCTCGGGGCGACCTTGAAGACGCGGACGCCCTGCTCCGACGGCGCGTCGAGGCGCTGGGCGCGGTCGAAGAGGACGTTGATCGCGGCGCCGAGGTTGCCCAGCGCGCTGCCGGCCTCGCCGTAGTGCGCATCGGGGCTCGCCTGGACGACCACGATCAGCTCCGCACCCCAGAGCCGGGCCGCCTGGATCGGGATGTTGTGGGCGAAGCCGCCGTCGATGAAGCGGCCGCGCCGACCCTCGATCTCGATCTCGTGGAGGCCGAAGACCGGGAAGAGGGCGCCGCTCGCGGTCGCCACGTCGATCATGTGGCGGTGATCGAGCGGGTCGAGGAACCGGGCCCGGCGGTCGGTCGGCGTGTCGGCGCGCAGCCGCGGCAGCTGGGCCGGGTCTCGCGGGAACCACTTGTAGTGCGCGCGGAGCCACTCGTCGGCGAGAGTCGATCGGTCGTCGATGGCGTCGTCGAGGGCGGCCCCGCCGAACGGCGTGACCGTCAGGATGAGATCGGCCCGCATCCCCGCCGCGGCCGCGTCGCGGCTCGTCCGCTCGGCCGGCGAAAGCTCATCGGGCGACGACGGCCGGTCGGCGGGCAGCGTCGCGCCGACGCAGCGCGTGAGGAGATCTCGCACGCCGGTGGTCGGCACGAGCTCCGACGCCCGGTTCGCCGCGACGAGGATCCCGACGAGCGCGACCGCGGCGATCGCCGTGACCGCGAGGCGCACCTTGAGGCTGAGGAGCTGATGAGCGATCCGCTCGAGGGCGCCCGCCACGACCGCGTCTCCGGGACGACGCGCCGCGATGGCGAAGGCCGCGAACCGGATGGCGGCCATCGCCGAGAAGACGAAGACGCCGGTCGGAACGATCCCGAACGGCCCCCAGCCGGCGCCGCCGATCGACGCGACCGCCCAGACGATCGCGAGGACGAACCCGACGAGCGAGACGAGCGCGATGGCGAGGACGGCGACCGCGGCAGCGGGCGGACGATCCTCGGACGACGCGGCCGGCGGCTCGCCATCGGCGTCGGTCCCGCCGGGCGCCGACGGCGACGCGGCGCCGGTCGCGACGAGGCGCCCGTCGATGCGGAGGCGCCACCGTCCGTGAAGGGTGACGGTCTGCAGCAGGGTGACCACGCCGAGGAAGGCGAGCCCGAGCAGCGCGAGGGTCAACCCGACGAGCGCCGAGCGCGCCGGGATGATGTCGCGCTCCTCGAGGTCGAGCCACATCTGCTCGAGCAGCGTCGGGTGCTCGACGCCGGCGACGGGGTCCGCGTCCGCGTTCGGCTCGTTGAAGCCGAGCGCGGTGGCGAGCGCGTTGAGGGCGCCGCCCGAGGTGCCGACGATCACGTCCGGCTCGAACCCGGCCGCCCAGAGCTCCCGCAGGACGCCCGCCTCGTAGGCGCACTTGTTCCCGCCGCCCGAGAGGACGAGCGCCACCTTCGGCGCCTCCTCGCGATCGGTCAGCGCGGCGATCTCACAGGCGAGGTCGTGGGCGCTCCGGCGAAGGTCGCCCGGACGCACCCGCTCCCGACCGTAGACCGCCTGCAGCCGCGGAGCGACGAACGCCGCGTACTCGTTCTCGTTCGGCAGCGAGAGTCCACGGAGGGCGAGCCCGTGGAGCGCCGCCTCGACGGCCGGATCGCTCGGCGCCTCACCGACGCCGAGGGCGGCGCGGAGCAGCTCGAGGCCGGCGTCGGGATCGGCCCCTCTTCCCGCCGAGACCGCCAGCCTCGCGAGGAAGCCCGTCGAGGCGACGAGCGCCTCGCCCGGGATCGCCGTGCTCTCGAGCTGGGTGAGGCGAAGACGAACGAGTCCCATCGCCGCGGCGCGACCCCGATGGCGGAGCCACGCGTCCTCCGAGACGAACGCGACGTGACGGTCGAGCTCCTCGGCGCTCGTCCGGGCCCGGCCGACGAGCGGCACCTCCCCGGCGAGGAACCGGAGGGAGCGGTCGTGGCTCTGGGCGAAGTGGAGCCGCTCGCGCTCGATCGGCGCGCCGGCCGCCATGAGCGCGGCCGCCGGGGCGAGAAAGCCCGACGCCGAGAACGGATCGACGGCCACGACCTGGGCGGCCGCGAGCGGCTCGCGGAGCCGATCGATCGGCACGGTCCCGTCCGTCGAATCGACGCCGGCGGCCTGCGCGGCCTGATGGAGCGGCGAGCCGACGCGAACGACGGCCGTCGCCCGGTAGTGGCGCCGCTCGTAGCCGTTGCGCGTGCCGTAGGGGACGAGCTGCTCGGTCGCCGTCACCAGGCGGACGTGGGGGTCGTTCCGGACGGCGGCCCACGCGACCGCGGGGAGGAGGGCCAGGTCGACGCGCGATCGCTCGACCCAGACCGTGACGTCGGGATACGACCCCGTCGCGACGAGCGTCTCGCACGGGCGACCGCCCGCGGCGGCGACGATCGCCGGCTCGAACGCGCGGGCGTGGCCGCGGTGGCCGGTCGCCGAGCCGTGCGTGACGAAGGCCCACCGGATCGGGAGCGGCCCCGCGGCGGGCTCGGATGCCGGCTCCTGCGCCGACGCCGCTCGCGAGAAGGCCCGCGAGAAGGCGGGCGCCGCGATGAGCGCCAGGACGACCCCGACGAGCAGCGCGCGACGCATCATCGGAGCTCCTCGAACGCATCGTGCTCGAGGAACGACCGGTAGCCGAAGCCCTCCATGTCCGAGCCGTCGAGCCAGCCGTAGATCGTCACGGGCACCTGCCCCGCGCGCCCCGCCTGGAGCCGCCTCGCCGGCCCGAGGCCCGGCCCGCGGAAGAGGATCGTCGCGTTCTTCTCCTCGAACGCCTCGCCCGCGTGCCGCCCGACGACGCTCGAGTTCATCCCGACGTGCAGCGCCGGGAAGATGTTGAGGGTGCCCGCGCGCTCGCTGTCGTAGAGACGGACGAGCTGCGGCACCGCGTCGAGGCGGGTCGTCCGGGAGAGGAGCTCGACCCACTCGGCGTCGGGGCGCCCCTTCGGGTCGGCCATCGCGGCCGCGATCGCCTCCTTCGCCGAGGGGACGCCCGCCCGCCCCTCGGGGACGAGCCACTCGCGGACGGCTTCGACGAGATCGAGGGGGTCCTCGCCGCCGAGCACCTCGTAGCGGATCCGGCCGTCCTCGAAGCGAGTGATGCGCGCGTCGGCCGACGGCGAGAAGACGCGGACGGCCACGTCGACCCCGGCGGGCCAGCCCTCGCCGAGGGCGGGGCCGCGCTCGCGCACGACGGCGACGTCGAGGTGGTCCTTCAGGTGCCGCTTGACCGCGTCGACCCAGTCGAGCGTCCCGCCGCCCCGGAGCGGCAGCGCCCGCAGGTCGTGGTAGCCGGGATGGCGGAGCCAGTCCTTCTCCTCGGGGTAGAACAGGTCCACGATGTAGGAGCCGCCGGCCGTCGACCCGACGACCGCGTCGTAGCCGCGGGTCGACTTGAGGTTGTCCTCGGAGTGGATCGCGGGGAGGCCGCCCTCGTCGTGGGTGAGCTTCAGGTAGCGGATCTCCTTGCCCTCGGCGCGGATCGCGTCGAAGAGGAGCGCGTCGGTCGAGACGAGATGCGGCGTGTAGGTCAGGCCATGGTCGCTCGTGACCGCGACCAGGGCGCGGTCGAGGAGCGAGCGCCCATCCTCACCCGGCGCCGGGCTTCCGGCGTAGACGTCGAGCACCTTGCCGAGGAAGAAGTCGAGCCGGTCGTACTCGCCCCGCCAGCCGACGATGTCGTCGTGGAACGGACCCGTGTAGTGGGCGAAGTGATCGGGCCAGGCGTCGTAGAAGAGGAGGTAGTCGGGGAGCCCCTCGTCCTCGTGCTCCGCGAGGAAGCGGGCCGCGTCGTGGAACCGGTCGAGGGTCGCGACGTTGGTGAAGAGCGCGCCGAAGAACGTCCGGCGCAGGTCGCGGTTCGCCGCGAGGAACGCGCGATGCTCCGCGAGCTCCGCCTCGCGCGCGGCGCGCGCCCGGAGCCGCACGAGCGCGGTCCGCTCGACGATGTCGCGCTTGATCTCGCCGGCGGGGATCGCGAAGTGGCCGAAGAGCTTCTCGGTCGCGCCGGTGTCGATGACCGCGCCGACGCTCATCGAGGTGAGGTGATCGAGCCGCTCGTGAAGCATCCGGGCGCCGGGCCCCTCGGGCCGCCGCTTCCCGTTCGGGATCTCGTCCTCGCGGTTGCCGAAGATCCGCTCGAGGTGGACGACGTCGCTCCCCCAGAAGTACCAGCCGCGGCCGGTCGGCCGGTCGAGGTAGCTGAAGTTCGGGATGCCGGTTCCCTGAGGCCCGCCCGGCGCGTGACCCGAGAAGGCGATCGGGAGGTTCCGTACCGAGATCGACGGCGTGTCGACGCTCACGCCGTGGCCGATCACGCTCGGCGCGGCGTCGGCGAAGAAGTGGTTCTTGAACGTCTCCAGGAACTCGCGCGTCCCCGATGACGGCGGGACGTCGCCGTCGGCGAGCTCCTGGATCGTCTCGCCGAGCGGCCGCGGGAGCTGATCGGCGCCCCACTCCTCCGGCGCGAAGCGCGGGTCGCGGAAGCGCGCGACGAGGTCGCGGACGTAGCGGCTCGCCGGGTGGTCTCGATCGCCGTCGGACAGACGGGCCAGGCCCTCGAGGAGCAACCCCTGAAGCCCATCGACGACCACGTGGATCGCGAGGCGCCGGCGCTGGCGGGCGGCGGCCCAGTCGGCGATCTCGTGGTAGCGATTCTCGGCGATGCGGCGCTCGACCCACGCGATCCGGGCGGCGCGGCGGCGCTCCTGGGTGGTCCACGCCTCGAGCCAGTCGAGCGCCTGCTCGCGGAAGAGGTCGGTGAGGAACTCGGCGAGGTCGGTCAGGCGCTGCTCGTCGCCGAGGAACTCCTCGAGGGCGTGCTCGTACTCGGCCTTCGGCTCCGCGGTCGGATCGTCGCCGGTCGTCGGGCGGACGAGCGCCGAGAACGCCTCGCGGACGATCGCCTTGATCTCCTCGTAGGCAGACGGGTCGTAGCGCTCGCGCATCGGACCGTCGGCCGGCGCGTCGGGCTTCACCCGGAGGAACAGGGCGTCGTAGACCCGGAGGAGCGTCTGGGCGTAGGCGAGCTTGGACGGCGACGCGCCGCCGTCGTCGTCGCCTCCCGCCCCGTCGTCGCCGGGCTCGTCCGGCGCCGGGGCGTCGTAGGCGAGGTCGGCGTGCTCGCCGTCGGTCGACGCGGCGATGTCGCCGTAGAGATCCCGCAGGTAGAAGAGGAACGGGACGGTCGTCTCCTCGAACGTCCCGTCGCGGACGTGCGCGACGAGCCGGTCCCGCGCGCCCTCGTCGGGCAGGTCGGCGCCCATGATGAAGGCGATGAGGCCCTCGCGGAGGGCGGCGGTCGCGAGCGCCTTCGCCGGCTCGACCGCAGCGCGTCCCGGCGCGTCGAAGATCTCGTCGAAGATCTCGCCGGTCGTGCGCGGCGGAGGGAGCGACGGGTCGCGAAGGGCGAGGCCGGCGAGGACGACGACCACCGCGGCGACGACGACCGTGACGGTGCGGCGAGGGGTCCAGCCCTTCGCCGGCGGAGCCGGGGTCGGAGCCGGCGCGGGACCGGGAGCGGGGGCGGGGACGTCGGGCTCGGACACGGGCTCCTCCTCGAAGGGCCATGTATAGGAAAGGCGTCCCGCGGATACAATCCCGCGGTCTCCCTCATGAAGGCGCGTGACGTGACCGACGCATCGCGATCCAAGATCTACGAGGTGGTCCAGGGCATCCCGCCGGGATGCGTGGCGACCTATGGCCAGGTGGCCGAGCTCGCGGGGATGCCGGGCGCGGCGCGGTTCGCCGGCGCCGCGATGCGCAACTGCCCCGAGGGCCTCGACCTGCCGTGGCACCGGGTCGTCGGGCGCCGGTCACGGACGATCGCGCGCGTCGCGATCGAGGACGGCATGGGCGCCGGCGTCCAGCGCCAGCTCCTCGAGGCCGAGGGCATCCGCTTCACCGAGAGCGGCGGGATCCCGCTCCGCGAGCACGGGTGGCTCCCGATCGACGCGTGATCACGTTCCTCGAATTTGGATGCAAGAAGCGCGGGCGAGCCGGCGTCTAGACGGTTGCCATGAACGATACCCCCTCGACCTCCGTCTCCCGACGCCGCGGGCGCATCGCGATCGCGACCGCCGTCCTCGTCGTCGTGATCGCCGCGGTCCTCCTCGGGATAGCCGTCGTGTTCATCCGCCGGAACGCGGCCCGGACCCGTCGGCGCGCTGCCCTCGAAGATGCGGGACGCGTCCTCCAGTCGGCGTTCGACGACGGCCGACGGGCAGCGATCACGAAGCGACGGCCGCACAGGCTCATCCTCATCGATCGCCCCGCCCGGTGGGAGCTCCGCATCGTCGACACCGCCATCGGCGCCGGCGTCGCCTCGACCTACTCGCTCCCCTATCGGATCGGCTTCGACTCGACCGTCGGCCCTGACGGCGACATCCAGATCGCCGGCTGCGGCGCGACCGTCCACGCCGATGTCCCGCCCGCCGGAGCGGCGGCCGCCGGTACCTTCACCTTTCTGAGGGACGGAACGATCGAACTGAGCGCGCCAGCCGCGGACGCGCCACCACCCGAGGTAGGCGGCCGCGACCTCTTCGATCTCGACCCCGTGCGCGACCGGATCCCGCTCGACCTCGAGAGCGACATCCGGCTCCTTCACCGCGACGACGCCGGCCTCGTCGGCTACGTCGACGTGAATCCGTCGACGGGCCGCGTCCGGTTCGTCATCGTCGCGCCGCGCTGACCGCGTCCGCCGCCGCCGTCACGCGGGCGCCTCACCCGCGTCACGGAGCGCCCGGAGCTCGCGCTCGAAGCCGCCCGACAGGATCGGGAAGCGGCACCACGTCTTCGGGTCGAGGTTCGCGTCGTCGAGGTGGAAGCTCGGAGCGTAGCGCTCGCGCTTCCACTGGTTGCGGCACCACAGCTTGAAGAAGCGCTCGATCCACGGGACGAGCTGGGCGTCCTCGAACCGCTCGCCGAACTGCGCCCGCATCACGCGGAGCACCTCGACCGGGCCCTTCTTGTCGCGGATCGCCGCCCGCTCGATCGCGTCGAGCAGGTCGTAGGGCATGAGGTCGTCCTCGTCGGTCTGGAACGACTCCTGAGGGCGGAGCTCGGCGGTCGGCGTCTGCGCGTTCACGGCCGCGAGCGAGGGGACCGGGCCGAGGCCGCGCGGGCCATCGGCCTCGAGCCAGCGGAGCCACTCGCGCAGAAACGCCTTGTCGATCCCGGCGATCGGCGAGACGCCGCCGGCCGTGTCGCCGTCCATCGTCGCGTAACCGACCGCCGCCTCGGACCGATTGCTCGTCGCGAGCAGGAGCGCGTTCCGCACGTTCGCCAGGAGCCAGATCGACGGGGCGCGCACCCGCGCCTGGACGTTCTGCAGCGCCAGGTCGTCGGTCTCCCACGTGAGCGGTCGGCCGAGGGCCGACTCGCCGAGGGCGATGTAGCCCTGCACGAGCGCGTCGACGTCGAGGACGTGGAAGGTCGCGCCGATCCCGTCGGCGACGGCGCGGGCCGCCTCGCGGGTCCGCTCGCTGCTGTTGGCCGTCGCCTGGTAGGCGCACGTGAGGAGCCGGGCGATCATCGCCCGCTCATCGGCCGCCTCGCCGAGCTTCGGGACGTGGGCGAGCTTCTCGAGAAACGCCTTCCGGCCGAGCTCGGCCGTGCCGAGGCGCACCGACAGCGCCACGAGGCACGCGACGGCCGCCGAGTCCGCCCCGCCGGACAGCGAGACGCAGAAGCCCCACGAGCGGCTCTTGCGGACGTAGTCGAAGAGGCCGAGGGCGACGGCGCGGGTGAACTCCTCCTCCTTGAGGGTGGCCGAGGTCTCCCAGTCGGCCGTCTCGATCCGTTCGGCGCTCGCGGCCGGGTCGGCGTGGGCGAACGCGACGCGCACCTCGTCGGCGGCGACGTCGACCGTCTCGGGGACGAACTCGGCGCTCGTCGCCTGGTTCATCCGGTTGCGAGCGACGTCGATGACCGCGCTCGTGATGGCGCGGTCGACGAAGCCGAGGCGCGGACCGGTCGCCAGGAGCGTCCCGCCGGATGCGATCAGCGCGCCGCCGTCGTAGATCGCGCGGCCGGATTCGTTGCCGAGGAGGTTACTGTAGACATAGCCGCACGCGAACGCGCGGCTGCCCTCGACGACGAAGCCGCGGCGGACCTCGAGCTTGCCGAACGCGAAGTGGCTCGCGCTCGGGTTGAGGATCAGGTCGATCCCGCGCTGGGCGAGGAGCCGCCCCGGGCGGCTGGCGACCCAGGCGTCCTCGCAGATCTCGAAGCCGATCCGGAGGCCGCCGACGTCGAACTGGAGGTCGCCGATCGGGACGCGCTCGTCGTCCTCGAGGAGGTCGATCGTGGAGCGTCGCCCCTCGGGCCACGCGGTGAACCAGCGCGGCTCGTAGTGGATCCCGCTCGCGGCGAGGTAACGCTTCGGCACGACGCCGGCGATCCGCCCGTCGACGCAGAGGCACGCCCCGTTGTAGACGCGGTTGCGGTGCAGGACCGGGAGGCCGAGCGAGACGACCATGTCGGCCGTCGCCGGCAGCACCTCGCGGAGCACCTCGCGCGCCCCGGCGATCACGTCCTGACTGAGGAAGGCGTCCTCGCAGCCGTAGCCGGTCAGGCACATCTCGGGGAGGCACAGGACCTGGACGCCGTCCCGGCGCGCGTCGTCGATCGCCCCGAGGACGTTCGCGACGTTCCCGTCCCAGGCGAGCGGCGTCTGGTTGAGGATGGCGGCGGCGACGCGGACGCGATTCATCGAGCGCTCTCCGAGCTGAAAGGCGTGAGGCCGGTGAAGCTAGACGACGCGACGAGGGCGCGCAAGGCGTCCGCAGCAGACGTCAGTCGTCCTTGGGCCCGAGGACCCGGCGTTCGAGGTAGCCGTCGGGGAGCCTTCGTCGCGCGAGGTCGAGGACGGCGACGCCGCGCGCCTCGGCGTCGAGGAGCAGCCGGCGGATCTCTCCGTGATCCCGGAACCCGTACCACCAGCGACAGAGGGCGACGATCGCCCCGGCATCGTCGGGCCGACGCGCCACGACCTGTCGAAGATCATCGCGGGCCCGCCAGGCGTGGTTCCCGAGGGGAGCCCCGCGGACGCCGAACGACTTGAAGAGCCGGGGCGCGTTCTCGATGAGGAGCGCGCGTTGGGTGAGCAGGTCGATCCGCCCCGGCCGCACGCTCTCCCAGCGCGAGAGCCACGAGAGCTCGACGACGAGCAGGTCGTGGACCGCCGGCCGGACTGGCCCGAAGCTCGCCTCGTCGACGCCGGCGAGGATGGCCGCCCGCTCGCGCCGGACCGCCTCGACGCGCGCCGCGAAGAAGCGATCGAGGTCGGCCTCGGCCACCCCGGCCTCGACCGGAGGGAGCCAGAGCCGCGGGATGGTCTGGAAGCTGAGCCCGTTGCCGAGGCGGGCGAGGCCGGGCCAGAAGGGGAGTCGGCGGCCGAGGCCACAGAGCGCCTCCCAGCGTCGAAGGACCGCCCGGACGGGCGCGGTCTCGGCCCGATCTTCCCGGTCGAGGGCGTCGGCCAGCGGCCGGGTGGCGTCGCCTCCCTCACCGCGCAGGAAGCAGAGGATGGCTCGCCCGAGGGCCGCCTCGGGCGAGGTCGCCGCGGGCGGAGCGCGCCCGAGCGCGTCGCGGATGAGCACGCGGAGCGCCGACTGCGCGCCGGGCGAGAGCGCGTCACCGAACCGGATCACCGCGAGCATGAGGGCGAGCGGGCAGGCGTCGAGCAGCGCGGCGATCGCCGGGGCCGCCTCCCCGCGGGGCAGCTCGGGATGCCGCGTTTCGAGGTCGAGACGCTCGAGGAGGAGGGTCGTCCGGCGAAGCGGGTCGTCGGCCTCCGCCACCGCGCGGTCGTACGCCCGGGCGACCGCCTCCGCCGCCCCGATGCGCGCGGCTGGGTCCTCGACGAGGTCGAGACGAACGGCCCGGCGAACCGCCCGGGCGCGGACGTCGCGTTGACCGCGACCGACGCGAACCGACTCCAGGTCGTCGCCCTCGATCCGGATGCGCTCGACGACGACCCGCGCGCTCGGAGGCGTGTTGTCGCCTTGTCCCTTGCGCGACCACGCCGCCGAGTAGAAACCGGCGAGGTAGGGACCGGAGGAGAGGGCGACCGTCGACCGACCGTCTCGCCGGAGGAGCTCGACCCCTGCGCCCTCATCGAGCCCGTCGCCCGAATCGCCCGCCTCGCCCTCGACGTCGGTGAGATCGCGGAGAACGAACCGCGTCCAGCGGGTGGGCGCGTCGTGCTCCAGGATCGCTCGCAGGCGCGCTCGGTAGACGCGCCCTCCCCGCAGCTCGGTCTGGACGATCTCCCCCAGGGCGTCTCGCACCGCCCCGGGTCGGAGCGGCCGACTCTGGACCGGACGTCCGACCCCGGGGACGACCGGCTGACGGAACGTGCTCGCGCTCCCGGTCGCCCAGAGCTTGGCCCCGATCGTGAGTCCTTCGATCGCGCGGTCGGTCGCCGGCTCGGGCGGCATCGGGTCGGTCAGCCCGCGGAGCTCGTCGAGGTCGCGGAAGAGCCCGACCTCGATCTGGCCGGCCCAGGTCCGGCGCTCGATCGAGAAGTCGACGACCAGACGGGTCAGACCCTCGCGGATCTCCACCGGCACGCCTGCCCACGACGTGACGTCGCGCGCGACCGACGCGACGAGCCCGGTCCTCGGCTCCAGGCGGGCGCGGACGGGGTCGCTCGCCTCGAGCTGCTCGAGATCCGCGGCCCCGGATCGGCGGAAGTCGATCTCGACGACGGACCGGCGGGAGTCCGGGCTGGTCCCTCGCGCCTGGACGAGACGCTGCAGCCGCTCCTGATCGGCCAGCTCGACCGGCGAGAGGTCGGCGCCGGTCGCGGCGACGTGGGCCAGCCGCGCTACAAGGTCGCGGTCGAGCGCGGCGGTGCGCCCCCGGGCGAGGTGACGCGCCTCGATCAGCGTCACGCGGGCGAGGGCGACCGGGTCGGCGACGCGGTCCCGGAACCGATCGATCTCGTCGAGGAGCACGCCGTCGGGCAAGCGCTGCGTGTCGCGCTCGCGCCGATCGAGGAGCGACAGCCACGCATCCTCGAGCTCGTCGCTCCGTCCCTGCGCATCGATCCGCCGCGTCACCGCCTCGATCGCGGCGAGGTCGAAGCCCAGCCCGCCGAGCACCGAGACGATCGAGGTGCCGCCCCCGAGCCGACGCCGTCCGGAGACATCGGGGCGGGCGGCTCCGACCCCGTGGACGTCGAGACCGGCTCGTCCGCGTCGAACGACGATCTCGTCGTCGCCGTCGCCGTCGAGGTCGCCGCTCGCCACGATCCGCTCGGCCTCGCCGGCCGGCAGGTCGAGGTTGAGGAGGGCGCCTTCGAGGGCGACCTCCACGATCCGGAGCCGGCTCCGCTCGACCGCGCGGCCGCCGCGCTCGCCGAACACGGGCGTCGCGGCCCACAGCGCGTAGAGCCGGCCGCCGCGGCGCGGCCGGACGAGGTGCAGCCCCTCGACCTCCCAGAGGATCTGCTCGGCCGGGTCGACCTCCAGCGCGGCGTGGGGCCGGTGGAAGACCCGATCGAGAACCTGGCGGCCGTCCGACGCCCAGACCGCGAGCCCGGGAGGCGAGGTGGCCGACTGGATCGCGACGGCCTCGCGGATGTGCACGGCGACGATCTCGTTTCCGCCGTCGCCATCGACGTCGGCGAGGGCGAGCCCGCGGACGGTCCCGATGCGCTTCGGGGGTGCGAGCGGCCGGGTCGGATCGGCGCCGAAGATCTTGATCCAGAACGCCTCCCAGACGCCGTAGGCCATCACGAGCCGCCGCGCGCCGTCGGGCCCGAGCGGGCCGTCGATGAAGGCGCTCGGGAACTGCGTCCCGGCCGAGCGCGGGTTCGCGTGCCCGATCTTGCTCCCGACGGCGCGGCCCGGCTCGAACCGGAGGTAGAGGCCGTCCGCCTCGTCGGTGCCGAGGACGCAGGCGAGCTCGCTCGTCGCCGGATCGTCGTCGAGCTCGATGAAGCGCAACCCCTCGCCGACCGGCGTCGACTGGCGAGCGAACACCTTGACGACGCCGCCTCGATCGACGATCAGACGGTTGGTCGGCCCGGTGAAGTAGGCTCGGATCGGGTCCCTCGCGGTCCCGCCGACGGCCGCGGCCACGACCTCCTCGCCCCGCCGGAGCTCCGGCCCGTCGACCTCAGCGGTGAGCTCGAGCTCCCCGTCGGCGCCGAGCACGAACGTCCGGAGGTGACCGTCATCGGCGAACACGGCGAGCCGGGGGGGATCGCCCGGGACGACGCGCACGACCTGGAGAGGGTCGCGCTCGCGCGCGTCGTCGATCCGGAGCGACGCGACCGGAGCGAGCGAGCCGACCAGCTCGACGAGGGCGGCCGAGGTCTCCTGCTCCCTGGGGCCGAGTCCGGCGAGCTCGTCGGCGGCGAGCGCGAAGTCGAGCCCCGAGAGGCGACGGCTGGAACGCGCGATGAGCAGACGGTCGCGTTCGGGGCTGCGGTCCTCCTCGAGGAGGTGACCCAGCGCCGCGATCGCCGCGGGTCCCTCCAGCGCGCTCGCCAGCTCGGCGAGGCTCGCGAGCCCCTCGGGTCCGTCCGGATCGATGGCACACGCCATCGCGAAGGCCTCGCGCGCCCGACGTCGGACCCGGAGGCCGCGACGGCGCGCGTCGACGAAGCGCGCCCTGGCCTGGTCGGCGGCGAGCGCTCCGTCGGGGACGTCGGGATCCACCGTGTCGGCCAGGGCGCGGTCGGCCTCCGCGGCCCCGTCGAGCTCGTCCGCCCGGGCGGAGCGTCGAAGGCCGAGCGTCCGGTACACGCGCGCCTCGACCGCGCCGACCTCGTCGAACGGGTCGGGCTCCAGGCGGTCGTCGAGCCGCGCGCGGGCGAGCGCCTCCTCCTCCGGTCCGAGCTCGTCGGCGCGAGCCTCCCAGGCAGCGCGGCCGATCTTCGTCGCGGCCTCGACCGCCTCCTCGAGAGCGTGCCGGGTCGCGGCGTCGATGGAGCCATCGATGTCGTCGGCGTCATCGAGGTCCGGCTCGTCGAGGAGGGTGACGCGCTCGAGGATCGCGTCGATCGCCGACCGACCGGCCTCGACGTCGCGGGCGAACGCGTCGGCGACCTCGATCGCCTCGGCCGCCCGGCGCCGCGCAGCCAGCTCGGGAGCGGCGAGGGCGAACCATGCGCTCGCCGCGGTCGCCGCGAGCAGGCCCACCGTCACGGCGGCTGCGGCCGCGCGGTTGCGACGGAGCCCGCGTCGGAGCCGCTCGATCGCGGTGGGCGGACGCGCCGTGATCGCCTCGCCCGCGACCCACCGGCGGGCGTCGTCGGCGAGCTCCCGCGCGCTCGGGTAGCGTCGCGCCGGGTCCTTCTCGAGGGCGTGGAGGCAGATCGTCTCGACGTCGCGGGCGAGCTCGGAGCGGATCGCGCGGGGGGCTTCCGGCTCCCGGTTCAGGACCTGGTTGATGATGTTGACCAGGGTCGGTCCCTGGAACGGCGGGCGGCCGGTGAGGCACTCGTAGAGGATCGCTCCGATGCCGTAGACGTCGGCGAGCGGTCCGGCCTCCTCGCCGGCCGCCTGCTCGGGCGCCATGTAGGCCGGCGTGCCGAGGAGCGCGCCCGAGACGGTCAGACCGGCGCCGCCGTCGTCGACCTCCTTGGCGAGGCCGAAGTCCATCACCTTGGCGACGTCGCCCTCGGCGACGAGGACGTTCTCGGGCTTCAGATCACGGTGGACGATCCCCTCGGCGTGGGCGGCGGCGACGGCGCCGGCGACCTGCGCGACGAGGGCGAGGGCGCGCCGCGCCTCGAGCGGACCCTCGTCGCGGATGAGCGCGCGGAGGCTCGGCCCGTCGACGAGCTCCATCGTCAGGAACTGGAGCCCCTCCTCCTCGCCGACCTCGAAGATCGGAACGACGTTCGGATGGCTCAGCTTCGCGGCGGTCCGCGCCTCGCGGAGGAAGCGCTCGACCTCCTCGGGCCCCGCGCCGTCGCCGGCGAGGAGCACCTTGAGGGCGACGGTTCGCCGCATCACCTCGTGCTCACCGACGAACACCGCGCCCATTCCGCCGCGAGCGAGGAGACGGACAAGCCGGTAGGGCCCGAGCCTCGTCCCCGACGGGAGCTCGGCTCCGGGCGGCGCGCGGAGCGCGCGCCGGACGAGGTCGACGTCGCTCACGGAGCCACTCGCCGTCGCCGCTCGGGGCGCCGGGGAGGCCGCGCCGTCCATCCCGCCCGGCGTGGCCGCGAGGCGACCCGAGCTCGGCGGCGCCGCCGGCCCCGGATGCGCCATGGTCGGCGCGCTCTCGCCGAGGGCGACGGCGAGCGCGTCGGGGCGGACGAGGCCGCGGCTCTGCAGGTGCACGGCGAGGTCGATCCGCGCCGCGTCGGCCTCGACCCACACCCGGCGCGCGACCGTCGGGTCCAGGAGCCCCGCCCGGACGACGGCGTCCGCGATCCAGGCGTTGCGCTCGGGGCCAGTCGCGGGCGAGGTCATCCCACGGCTCAGTTGTGGGCGCCGGCGAGGAAGGCGCCGAGGAGCGGCCCGATCGAGACCACCTCGAGGAACCCGTCGGCCGGCGGCGTCCCGGCGACCTCTCCTACCCGCGGATGGCTGTCGGTGACCACGACGCGCTCGAGCAGGCCGCTTGCCCGGAGTCGACCGACAGCGTCGCCGGGGAAGACGCCGTGAGTGGCGATGGCGACGATCGAGGTCGCGCCGGCGTCGCGGTAGGCGGCCGCCGCGTTCAGGAGCGAGCTGCCGCTCCGGATCATGTCGTCGTAGATGACGACGCGGGCGCCCTCGACCTGGGCGCTCACCGCGCTCACCTCGGTCGTCGCTCCGTCGAGGCGGCGCTTGAAGACGAACGACGCGCGGACGCCGGCGTCGTTCGCGAGCGACTCGACCCACTTCGCCCGCCCGGCGTCGGTGCAGGCGAAGACGAAGCTCTCGCCGCCGAGGCGACGGGCCGCCGCGAGGATCAGCTCCTTGGCGTAGAGATGGACCGGGGTCAGGCCGGCCTCGAAGTAGTGGGGGATTCCGGCGACGTGCAGGTCGAGCAGGACGACGCGGTTGCCGACATCCGCCGGCGGGATCGAGCTGAGCAGCCGCGCCCTCGTCTTCGCCGTGACGACCTCGCCGGCGCGCACCGCCCGCTCCATCGTCGAGTAGCCGAAGTAGGGGACGAGCAGCGTCAGGCTCCGCGCCCCGTTCATGGTGAGGCCGCAGGCGAGGTCGTAGAGCTCGAGCGTGTCCTCGTCCGACGCGGTCCCGCCGACGACGGCGACGTCGCGGCCGACGACGGGCGCGGCGACGCGCTGGTAGCGCTCGCCGTCGGGGAACGCCCGGAGCTCGCGCTCGCCGGCCTCGAGACAGTCCACGGTCGAGGCGATGACGGCCTCGGCGAGCGGGCGGTACCGCTGGGTCGCGAAGACGATCATCGGCTGGCCGGTCGCCACGATCACGCCTCGTCGAAGCCGCGCGCGGCGAGGATGAGCCGATCCTTCAGCTCGTGGAGGCCGAGCTCGAGGCCGACGGGATACTCGTGGGGGTTGGTGAACCGGCGGACGCCCGCGTGGAACCGGGCGACCTCGGCGGCGGCCCGGGCGCGCGCGTCCGCGAGCGGCGGCACCTCGTAGACCGACTCTCCGCCGCGCAGGACCGGCACCAGCAGATCCTCGAAGCTCGCGCCGTCGATGCGGCGGCGGCGGGTCGGGTCGAGCGGATCGACCATCGTGACCGTCTCGCCGACGCCGGTCTCCTCGTCCCAGATCACATCCGCCCTCGCCGCGCCGTCGTCGAGGTAGCGCCTCACCTGGAGGATCCCGGGCGTGCTGACCTTGATGCGCTGCTCGGAGAGCTTCACGACGTGGCGCCACGGCTCGCCCGGACCGCGGATCGCGGCGAGCTTGTAGACGCCGCCGAGCGCCGGCTGGTCGTAGGCGGTCGCGAGCTTCGTCCCGACGCCCCAGACGGAGATCGTCGCGCCCTGCTCCTTCAGGCTGGCGATGACGTGCTCGTCGAGGTCGTTGCTCGCGATGACCGCCGCCTTCGGGAAGCCCGCCTCGTCGAGGATCCGGCGCGCCTCGATCGAGAGGTAGGCCAGGTCGCCGGAGTCGAGGCGGATCCCGACCATCTCGTGGCCGCGCTCGCGCAGCCACTTCCCCGTCTCGACCGCGCGGCGGACGCCCTCGATCGTGTCGTAGGTGTCGACGAGGAAGACGCAGTTGTTCGGCATCGCCTCGGCGTAGGTCTGGAACGCGGTCCGCTCGTCCTCGAAGCTCATCACCCAGCTGTGGGCGTGGGTCCCCTTGACCGGGATGCCGAAGAGCTTCCCGGCGAGCACGTTCGAGGTGGCCGCGGCGCCGCCGAGGTAGGCCGCCCGGCTCGCGCCGGCGCCGCCGTCGGGGCCCTGGGCGCGGCGCAGGCCGAACTCGAGGACCGGCTCGCCGCGCGCCGCCTGACAGATCCGCGCCGCCTTGGTCGCGATCAGCGTCTGGAAGTTCATCACGTTCAGGAGCGGCGTCTCGAGCACCTGGCACTGGGCGATCGGACCGCGGATCCGCAGGAGCGGCTCCTGCGGAAAGACGACGGTCCCCTCGGGCACCGCGTCGACATCGACGGTGAGCTCCATCGACGAGAGATGGTCGAGGAAGCCCTGCTCGAAGAGCGGCGCGCCGTCATTGCCCTCGAGCGTGGCGAGGTAGGCGACGTCGCTCTCGTCGAAGCGGAACCGGGCGAGGTAGTCGAGGGCGAGCTCGAGGCCGGCGGCGACCGTCAGGCCGCCGCGGAACGGGTTCTTCCGGAAGAACAGATGGAAGACCGCCTCGCGGTCCGCGACGCCCGCCTTCCAGTAGCCGTTCGCCATCGTGAGCTGGTAGAGATCGGTCAGGAGCGCGAGCGACGGACCGTAGAGCGAGGACAGCATCGGGACTTCCTCCGTCACATCATTGAGCCCGATGGGAACGCCCGAGCGCAAACGACGGGCTCCCGGGTACACGAGGCGGCCCCGCGCCGTCTCCGGGCGGGGCCGTCGACTCGTCGCCCTCGGGGCGTTCGTCAGCCGTCGCAGAGGATCGGGCCCGCTCCCTTGCAGGAGCGCGGCGCGGGGATCACGCCGTGGGCGTTCATGAAGGTGACGGTGCCCTCGGCGTCGATCAGGGTGGTCGTTCCGTTCCGGGAGATCAGGAGGGTGTGATGTCGGGTCAGGGTGATCTCGACGAGGCCGCGCCAGAAGCGGTGGTTCATCAGGCAGCGGCACCTCGGGAAGGCGGCGATCTCGTCGGCGCTGAAGATATCCTCGAGCCGATAGCTCTTCACCTTCTCGCCGCCGTAGTAGAGGACGACCGACTGGTGATCGCCCATGCTCTCGCCGGCGTCGAAGACGACGACCATCTGGCCGTCGTCGCTCACGAGGACATCCGGAGGCAGCACGCCCTCGACGAGGTGCGGGGCGTCGAACGCGCCTCCGAGCTCGGCGGCGGGAAAGCTCGAGACGAGGCTGATGCAGGCGATCGCGATCGTGGTCAGGGCGTTCATCGTTCTACTCTCTCTTCGGCGCTGGGCCGGTTCGACTCGTATGGTTCGATTCGATCGGCGAGTCGTTCGCGTTCGTCCGCGGGACTCGCGTCGGTCGCGCTCGCGACCAACAAACCGTTGGACCGGGAAGGGTCGACTCGGTTCGCGCGTTTCCCGACTTTTTCGTGGCAACGAAAGGCGCTATCTGTTTCTCAGATAACGTGATCCGATCCGCCCCGATTCTCCGCGTCCGGCGTCGACGCCCGAGCGAATGAGCCGCCCGAGCGAGCGAGCGCGCTCATCGTCGAGGCCTTCGAGCTCGTCCGGGATCACGGCGTCCCGTGGCTCCGCGCCTACCACTCCGGCGGCGGCCCGGCGATCCCGTGGACCCGCCGACCGCGAACGCTCCACGCCGTGATCGGCTACGCCGCGGACGACCTCATCCAGCTCGGCCCGGAAGCCTGCTGCGGGAGCGAGATCACTCCCGATCAGCTCTCGATCGCGCGGAGGAGACGCTCACCTGGATCGAGGATCTCCCGCCCGAGGAGATCGAGGTCATGCGTCGGCGGATCGTCGTGAAGCGCCAAGCCCACGCGAAGGCGCACGAGTGAATGAAGGCGGGCCGCCCGCCTCGAACGAGGCGAGCGGCCCGACCGAGCATCCCATCACCCGGCGACGCTCAGCGGATCGGTGGCCGGAGGCTCACTGGCGCTCGACCTCCTCGGCCTCCAGCACCAGCGGCGCTCCGGCGGCGCTCGTGACGACGCCCTCGACCTCGACGGCGTCGCCGTCGGCGAGGTCGGCGACGGTGATCAAGGTGTCGGTGGGCTCGTCCTCGATCTCGGCGCCGGCGGCGATCTCGACGTGGGCGACGGTCACGCCGCCGCGGACCAGGTCGAAGCTCGGCGGGGTCGCGGCCGCGTCGAGGTTGGCGATCTCGCCGTCGAGATCGACGTCACCGTTGCCCGAGCCGCCGCTGCCCGAGCTGCCCGAGCCGCTCGAGCCGCCGCTCGAGGCGTCTTCGACCTCGACCTCGTCGGCCGTGATCACGCCGCTGCTCTGCAGCGTCCCCTCGACCTCGACCTCGTCGCCGACGGCGAGGTCGGCGAACGCGAGGACGGCGCCGGTGTCGTCATCGGTGATCGTCGCATTGCTCGTGTCGACGTCGACGGCTCCGTTCAGGGTGAGGATCGGCGCGGCGAGCGCCGTGATCGTCCCCTCGACCTCGATGACGGGGATCGAGCCCGGGATCCCGGGCGCGCTGCCGGGCGGTCCGGCGACGAGCGCGTCGACGCTCGACTCGAGGTGATACTCGGCGCCCGGGACGACGACCACGACGATCCGGTCCGGCCGGATGTCGAGGACGATCGTCGCGCTCACGGCCGTGTCGAGCGGCGGCTGGAAGTCGACCTCGAAGACGGGGTCTGGCACGACGAGCGGCTGATTCACGCCCGCCGCGTCGATGAAGTGACAGGCCGTCTGATCGAGCGTCAGGACGAGCTGCTCGTAGACGGCGGTCGGCACGGGACCGACGGCGAGGAGGGTGGCCGTCTGGTCGAGGGTGAGGAGGTCGAAGTCGACGAACGGCGCGCCGAGCGGGACGGCGACCACGTTCCCCGCGTCGTCCACGAGATCGACCGCGGTCGCCCGGAGGAACAGCTCGTGCATCACCCGCCCATCGCTCAGCGGTACGGGCGTCATGTCCTTCACGAAGACGGCCGCCTCCGTCGTGCCGCCGCTCCCGGGGGCGAGCGACCCGCCCCCGCTGCTCCCCCCGCTGCTCCCACAGCCGACCACCGCCAGCAGGGCGACGCCGACGACGGCGCTCGCCAGGATCCGTCTCTCGATGCGAAGTCTCATCTCTCGTTGCTCCTCAATCGGGGCGGGCTCGCCCCACGCCTTCCCGGCGCCCCGGAGGAGCAATTGCAACGGGCGTGCCCGATGGCGGCCCGACGTCGCGACCCGAGGCGGTCGCGGCGGTTCGGCGATCGAGGGAGGGAGAGGAGAGTTGCGCGGAGGGCCGGAGGTCGTGCGGATCCTGCCGGGCGACGGCCCGGACTTCGGGAACGGCGTGCGCGGTCGCGGAGGGTTCACGGGAACGACGCCACTTCGTCGTTCGTTCCTGGAACACGTGCGTGGGCAATGAGCTCGCGAGCCTGCAGCTCGCACTCCGCGTAATCCGCGTAATCCGCGGTTCCACTCGTTGTTCTCCGCCGAAAGAACGAAACCGCGGATTACGCGGATTGCGCGGACTGTTCCGGTCGACGCCGAGTCCATGTCGCACCGGAGATTCCGTCGTTCCTGGAACAGCCTGCGCTTGCTCCGCGAGACTGGTGCTAGTCGCCCTTCGCCCGCCGCTTCACCTCGTCGTGCTCGCTCGCGCTCAGGTTGCCCCGCCCGTCGAGGTCGTCGAAGTCGGGGATCTTCTGCGCGGCGCAGGGGACGTGGTGCCACTTGTAGCTCAGGCGCCCGTCGTACTCGCTCGGCTCGCCGAGGCGGAGCTCCCCGTGCCCGATCTTGGCTCCGCAGCTCCGGCAAGTCGCCCGGCTGCTCTTGGCGTGCTCGACGCACCACGGAACGCCCGCGATCACCGGCGACACCGGACGCACGAACGGCTTGGCCGGCTCGGGCTCGGCCGCGGGCTTCAGCGCGTCGAGGAGCTCCTTGGGATCGCCGTCGAGGAGATCGGCGGTCAGGCGCAGGGTGAACGTGTCGTAACGGCCGGGCTCGAAGGCGATGTCGATGTTGCCGTTCTTGTAGCTCTTCTTGATCTCGGCCTTGGGCGGCCACGCGCCGGTTCGACGCATGAAGGCGACCATGTCCCGGACGAGCTTCGCGTTCGTCTCCTTCTTGCCGCCGAGCGGCTCGAGGCCGTCGACGGTCGCGACGGTGAACTTCGTCGAGACGAGGTTACGTCCCGCGTCGCTCATCGTGCTCTCCTTGACGAGGACGAGCGCGCCGACCTTGACCGTCCCCTCGACGCGCGGCATCAGGAACGTCTCGGGGTCGACCCAGAACGCCCACTCCTCGTGACAGTCGACCCACTCCGGTTCGCTCATGGTCATCCTCGGGTTCGCTCGCTGATCCTCGGAGCGCGCCCGCGCGGATGCGAGCGGCTCGGCCGTTGCCGTCGGCAGCGAATCGTATGTCGCGCCCGGGGCGGGGGTCAAACCCCGGCGATGCCGCCGAAACCCCTCGAGCCGCGGGCGCCGTTCGTCTCCGATCGGTGTCGTGGAACGCGACGTGTCAGAGCAAGCACAAGATCGGTCGTCGGTTACACACGATCCCGGGCGAGTTGAAATGTTCGCGACATGATCGGGTTCAAACGGTCGGCCTCATCGGCTAGAAGTGCTAGGAGACGGGTTCGCCGCCGCGCGGGGTCGCGCGGCGAGGCAAGAGGGAGTTGAGCTCGTCGTCGGTGGGGTTTGGAGGGTTCGTGATCACGCGCATCGCCCGGGGTCGGGACGGATACGTCCTGCACATTGACCCCGAGCTCCTCGCGGAGCTCGGCATCGACGAGGGAACGCCCGTCTCTGTTCGCAAGGAAGCGGGCCAGATCGTGGTGACGCCCGCCTACTCCGAAGCGCGGCAAGGCGTCTACCGCGGCCGCGTCGAAGAGGTCAACCAGCGCTTCGGGCTCGTCCGGAGCCAGCAGCGTCCCTGACGACGCCCCGCTCGCGACCCGCCGGCTGGCTTGGCTCTCTCTCTCTCTCTCTCGGTCAGATCAGAGGAGCTGCGCCGCGTCGAACGCGAGCGCGCGCACCCGCGCCCACGCGGGCGACCTCCGGAACGCCTCGGCGCTCCAGACGTCGGGATCGCTCGCGAGGTCATCGACGGTCCGCTCCACCGCCCGGATCGCGCGCCGGAGCTCCATTCCCGCCCGACCACGGTGGATCAGCAGGCACACGGGGCCCGACAGGCTCTGGAGCTCGATCACGAGGGCGGTCGCGGCCGCGTCGGGGCGGTCGGGCGAGAGCGCGGCGATCTGGTCGTCGGCGCTCAGCGCGGTCAGGGTCAGGACGCTCCGCACCGTCGTGGCGAGCGCCTCGGCCGTGGGCGCACCTCGGCGGGTCTCGTGGACCAGCCGCAGCTTCGTCGACTCGAGGTTCGCCGCCGGACCCACGTCGCTCGTCTCCCCGTCGTTCGCGACCGACCGGTTCATTCTCGTCGCTGGACGACCCGAGGCGCAACCGAGGCTCGGGATCAGTCCCGGTAGCCCGGCGGCGTCGTCTCGTTCTCGACCCGGTCGCACCAGGTCATGAGGTCGCGCCGCTTCTCGAGCTCCTCGGCGGCGAGCGGCGTCAGCTCGCGGTTCCGGATCTGATCGAGCATCGCGAAGATCGAGAGGTCGGCGCGGCTGCAGTCGTCGCCGAGGACGTACGGTCCGTTCTCGAGGAGCGACTCGACCGCGTCCAGGCACTCGCGGAGCTCGCGGCGGAGGGTGTTCTCGTCCTTGCCGCCGACGCCCTGCCCGACGAGGCGTCCGCGCACCTCGCGACGCGCGAAGAACGCAGCGATGCTCCGGACGACCGGTCCGTAGTTCTCGCGGAAGTAGGTCGCCTTCAGCCGGGCCCAGTTCTCCGGGATGATCCAGCGGAGGGCGCCCACGTAGAAGTAGAGCACCTCGTCGGCCCAGTCCTCGAGGATTCGCGCCGACGGACGATCGAGGGCGCTCTCGGGGAGGAGCGGCCGCCGCGGGAAGCGCCGGTCGAGCTCGTCGAGGATGTCGGTGCTGTCGGCGTAGCTGACCCGCTCGCCGCGCTCGTCGCCCTCGCTCGGGAGCAGGAGCGCCGGCACCCGGCCCCGCGGGTTGAAGCGGCGGGCGCCGCCGGGCGTGCGGACGTTGTAGACCTTGTACTCGACGCGCTTGAAGCGCAGGGCGTAGTGGACCTTCATGCAGAGGGGCGAGAGGCTGCGCCAGTCGTCCTGATTCAGTCCGGGGTACTGAATCAGGATGATGCTGGCCGGCTGCTGGTCGCTCTGATCCTGGTCCATGGGGGCTCCGGGGTGAGCCTCCAATGGAGCACAATCGCCCCGGTCCGGGCAACGGGCCGCGCGCCAGCGTCCCCCCGACGACTCCTTCGCGTCGACCGGGACGCTCTCGTCATCTTCCCAGCTCAGGACGGATCGCTCTCCAGGCGCGGGATCCGGACGCCGCGCTCGCGGGCGCAGGCGATCGCCTCCTCGTAGCCGGCGTCGACGTGTCGCATGACGCCGGTGCCCGGGTCGTTCTCGAGGACGCGGGCGAGCTTCGCCGCGGCCTCGTCGGTCCCGTCGGCGACCACGACCATCCCGGCGTGGATCGAGTAGCCGATCCCGACGCCGCCGCCGTGGTGGAGGCTCACCCACGACGCGCCGCTGCCGACGTTGAGCATCGCGTTGAGGAGCGGCCAGTCGGCGATCGCGTCGCTCCCGTCCTTCATGGCCTCGGTCTCGCGATAGGGCGAGGCGACCGAGCCGCTGTCGAGGTGGTCGCGGCCGATCGCGATCGGCGCGCTCACCTTCCCCGCCCGGACGAGGTCGTTCATCACCAGCCCCATCTTCGCGCGGTCTCCGTAGCCGAGCCAGCAGATCCGGCAGGGGAGCCCCTGGAAGTGGACCTTCTCGCGGGCCTGCCGGATCCAGCGGCAGAGCGGCTCGTCGTCGGGGAACGTCGCGAGGACCGCGTCGTCGGTCGCGTGGATGTCCTTCGGGTCGCCCGAGAGAGCCGCCCAGCGAAACGGCCCCTTGCCCTCGCAGAAGAGCGGCCGGATGTAGGCGGGGACGAAGCCGGGGAACGCGAACGCGTCGGCGACGCCCGCCTTCTCGGCCTGCGCGCGGATGTTGTTGCCGTAGTCGAACGTGACGGCGCCGGCTCGCTGGAGATCGAGCATCGCGCGGACGTGCTCGGCGACCGTCGCGAAGCTCCGCTCCTGGTACGCCTTCGGGTCGCTCGCCCGCAGCGCGAGGGCCTCGGCGAGGCTCATCCCGTTCGGGACGTAGCCGTTCAGCATGTCGTGGCTGCTCGTCTGGTCGGTCAGGACCTCGGGCACCCAGCCGCGCCGGACGAGCTCGGGCAGGACGTCGGCCGCGTTCCCGACCAGCCCGACCGAGAGCGGCTCGCCGTCGGCGGCCGCCCCGTCGACCGCCGCGATCGCCGCGTCGAGGTCGGTCTCCATCCGGTCGACGTAGCCGGTGCCGAGCCGCTTCTCGATCCGCTGCGGATCGACGTCCACGCCGAGGAACGCCGCCCCGCACATCGTCGCGGCGAGCGGCTGCGCTCCGCCCATGCCGCCGAGGCCGGCGGTGAGCACCCGCTTCCCGGCGAGCGACCCGCCGAAGTGCTCCTGCGCGACGGCCGCGAACGTCTCGTAGGTCCCCTGGAGGATCCCCTGCGTCCCGATGTAGATCCAGCTCCCGGCCGTCATCTGGCCGTACATCGTGAGGCCGGCCGCCTCGAGCCGCCGGAACTCATCCCAGTTGGCCCAGTTCGGGACGAGGTGGCTGTTCGCGATCAGGACGCGCGGCGCCCACGGGTTCGTCCGGAAGATCCCGACCGGCCGCCCGCTCTGGACGAGCAGCGTCTCGTCCTCGGCGAGCGTCTCGAGGCTGGCCACGATCGCGGCGACGTCGGCCCACGAGCGCGCCGCCCGGCCGCTCCCGCCGTAGACGACGAGCGACCGCGGATCCTCGGCGACCTCCTCGTCGAGGTTGTTCAAGAGCATCCGCTTCGCCGCCTCGGCCGCCCACGTCCGAGCCGTCCGCTCGACGCCGCGCGGGGCGCGGACGGGGAAGTAGCCGTCGGCGTCGGGCGGGATCGGCGGAGGGTTCGAAGGGCTCGGAGTCGTCATCGGTCTCTCCGCGGAGGCGTCACGGGATGGGCTCGGCGCTCATCTTGCCCGTGCGGTCGATCTTGAAGTGGATCACGAACTTCGTCGGTCCCCGGTAGGCGACCGTGATGCCGCTGAAGCGAGTCTCGTAGTCGAGCGAGCCGAAGGGAGAGCTCGCGTCGAGGGAGAGGTCGAGGGTGCCCTTCCAGCTCAGCTTCCCGTTCTTGAGGGGCGCCCCGTCAAGGGCGCCGCGTCGAATCGTGACGTCGGCGGCGACCGCCCCGAACCGCGTCTCGTGCTCGTCGCGCACCGAGACGAGGCGCGCCTCGGCGGAGCTCCCCTCGCGCTCGAGCTCGCCCTTCGGCACGCCGAGCGCCGTCACGAGCGGGTCGAGGGCGAGCTCCCAGCTCGCGCCGACGGCGACCGCCGCCTCCGGGAGAAAGAGCTGACGCGGCTTCGGACCCTGCTCGGCCTGGTCGAAGTGGGCCGCGAGGAACTTCTGCTGCCGCTCGTCGAGCTTGCCCGCGTCCGGCCCTTCGACCGAGAAGGTGCGCTCGCCAGACGAGCCCTCGAGCAGGATCGCCTTGCCGTCGAGCCCTAGGTCGTGACGGCCGTCGTCGTCCTCGAGCACCGAGGTCGAGAACGTCGCCCGCGCGCGGGTGACCTCCTCCTCGCCCTCGACCTCGAGGATCTCGAAGTCGCAGGAGTAGCGGGTGCGCCAGAACGCCGACTCGGTGCGGACGTACCGGCCGTTGGCCTCGTACTTCCGCTCGACCTTCTCGAACAGGGTGGCCGTCTGCTTGAAACGCCAGCCCTTCCGCTGCGGGGTCGTTCGCTCGAACGCGACCTTCTCGTCGTCGGCGGCGAGGCTCGATGCAGCCGAACACGACACGAAAATCGAGAGCGCGAGGGCGGCGATCAGACGAGCGGAGCCGCCTGTCCGGACGACGGTTACGAAGCGCGACATCGGTAGCTCCCTCCAGGGTAGCGCGCCGATTCTGCGGTGCCGGCGGGCGCGCGTCAACGTCCGGCCGGGTCGGTGGCAGCCTTCGAGCGGCGGTGCTACAATGTCCGAGGCAACGCAAACCACTACATGACAGGTAGATGCCCGTCGCGCGAGAAGCCGTGCACGAGCCGTCCCCCGACGAGCGTCATCGAGGTGGGGACAGGGGAACGACTCTCATCCCGGAGGAGACGCCCGTGCGTCGGTCGGCCAGTGGATTCACGATCATCGAGCTCGTCGTCGCGATGGCGCTCGCGTCGATCCTCATCGGCGTCCTCGCGTTCACGTTCCAGCAGACCAGCCGGCTCAAGAGCATCACCGACGCGCGCATCGAGGGCGTCCGCTCCGTGCAGGCGGCGTTCGACGGGATGGAGCGCGACCTTCGTCAGGTGCTGCCGGTCGACAGCGGCGGCTTCAACTTCAAGATGGTCTCGACCGAGGTCAGCGGACCCGACCCGCTGATCCGCTCCGACGCGCTGCGCTTCGTCTCGCGCACGAGCGTCGCCGGCGACGTTCGCCTCGTCGAGATCACCTACTCCCTCAACGGACAGCGCCTCGAGCGGTCGGTCCAGCCGCTGATCTCGACGGCCAACGTCCTCACGACCGACGGCGCGGCGTCGGCCGACGTCCTCATCGATCGGCTCGAGTCGTTCACCCTCCGGTTCCTCCCGCGCACCTTCGACGACGGCGAGGCCGGCAAGGTCTACCTCGACCCCGACACCAGCGGAGGCGCGACCGAGACCGGAGCCGCCTTCGTCGGGTCGGGCACCGAGGACGGCGCCATCGTCGGAGGCGAGTTCTCCGCGTCCGGCGCCGACCGGGTGAAGCTCGGGCTGTTCGACGAGAACGACTCGATCTCCCTGTTCCGGCCGTCCGGTCCGTCGATCGGCTTCGCGCCGGGACGTTTCACCGTCCAGACGGTCAATCCGGGCGCGAACCCGACGATCGACCTGATCGAGAACGTCGCCGACACCGACTCGCTCACCTGGCAGGCGATCCTCTACCCGCGCGGCATCTCGGTCGAGGTGAGGATCCGCGATCGCGTCGGCGTCACCAGCATCACGCGGAACATGCGCGTCGGCGGCTGACCGCCGCCGCGACCATCGCGTCGGCAACGGCTTGGCGCCGCCCGAACCAATCCGCGCATGGGCTATCAACTTCGCTCAGGTCCGATGGGCTCGCCTTCGGCGAGCAGATGTCACCACGGAGGCACGGAGACACGGAGAAGCGACTGAGGGCGCCGTATCCCGGCTCGCGCGAGCCGACCGGCTCCAGGGATGGCTCCCTCTCGGTCT
>JAJDCQ010000066.1 GCA_029260755.1 Planctomycetota bacterium
CCGTCCCCGCCACCCCCCCCGGGGGCCCCCCCACCCCCGCCGCGCCGCCGGGCCGCCGGGCGCCCGCTCCCGCGCCCGCCGCCACGACGGCGCTCGTCGGCGGCCGGCCCTACGCCCGGCCGGTCCACGAGCTCCAGGTGCGCGCCCCGTTCGGCGCCCTCCGCGCGTTCGTCGATGGGCTCGGCCGCCTGCCCGGCCGCGTCGTGATCCTCCGCTTCGACATCGACGCCGGCATCGATCGTGACGGCGCGGGCGGCGGCATCCTGACCGCCCGCCTCGTCGTGGCCCTCTGAGGACGGCGAACGCGATGACCGAGAAGACCGCGCCTTCGTCGACGTCTTCGCAGACCCCCGAGGCGACCGCCTCCGCGAGCGAGGGCCTCGCCCCGCGAGCCCATCTCGACGCGCTCCTGCGACGGGCGATCGCTCTCGGCGCGAGCGACCTCCACGTCTCCGGCGACGAGGTGCCGTTCCTGCGAGTCCACGGGCGGCTCGGCCCGATGCCCGAGACCGACCGGGTCGAGGCGCGCCGCGCCGACCTCCTCGCCCGCTCCATCATGAACGAGCGGCAAGAGGCCGTGTTCGAGGCCGAGCAGACCCTCGACCTGTCGCTGTCGGCCTACGAGACGCGCTTCCGGATCAACGTCTTCCGCGAGCGCGGCCGGACGGCCCTCTCGATCCGCCGCCTCGAGGAGGAGTTCCGCGGCCTCGCCGACTGGAACCTGCCGCGGACCATCGGCGACCTCGCCGAGCTTCGCGACGGCCTCGTGATCGTCACGGGCCCGACCGGCAGCGGCAAGACGACGACCCTCTCGACCCTGGTCCACCAGATCAACCTCGACCGGGCGTGCCACATCATCACGATCGAGGACCCCGTCGAGTACATCCACGCCAACCACCGGAGCCTCATCCGCCAGCGCGAGCTCCACACCGACGTCCCCGACTTCGCGAGCGCCGTCCGGGCGGCCCTGCGCGAGGACCCCGACGTGATCCTCGTCGGCGAGATGCGCGACGCCGAGACGATCCGCGCCGCCATCACCGCGGCCGAGACCGGCCACCTCGTCTTCTCGACCCTGCACACCGGCGACGCCGTCGGCGCGATCGACCGCGTCACCGGGGCGTTCACGGGCGGCGAGCGCGAGGCGGTCCGGAACCAGCTCGCGATGGTGCTGCGAGCGGTGATCGCGCAGCGCCTCCTCATCGGCGCGAAGGGCGAGTCGCGCGTGCCGGCGGTCGAGGTGCTCCGGGTCAGCAAGGCGGTCGCGAACCTGATCCGGACCGACCGCCCGCAGCAGATCTACTCGCTCATGGAGACCGGCGGCCAGCAGGGGATGCAGACCTTCGAGCAGGCGCTCGCCGAGCTCGTCGCTCGCGGCCTCGCCCACGAGGACGACGCGCGCCGCCTCGCCCGCGACCCGATCGCGTTCGACGAGCGGGTCCGCCTCGCCCAGGGCGGCTCGCGCCGGGGCGCGAGGTAGCCGGTGCCGATCGCGACCGACGAGCTCGTCCGCGCGGCCGTCGCCGTCGAGCTGCTCGACGCCGAGCTCGCCTCCGCCCTGAGGGTCGAGGCGCGGCGACAGCGCGCCGACCTCCTCGAGGTGGTGACGACCCGGGGCCGCCTCCCCGCGGCGGCCCTCTACCGGGCGGTCGCCGAGGAGCGCGGCCTCCTCTTCGTCGACGCGGGCACCGCCCTGCCCGAGGAGGAGATGGTCGCGCGGATGCCGGACGCCCTGATGCGGCGTCGCCTCGTCCTGCCGGTCCACGGCGCCGACGAGGACGAGGTCATCCTGCTGTCGAGCGACCCCGACGAGCGGGCGGCCCTCGAGACGCTCGAGCGTCTGGCCGGCGGTCGCCCGGTCGGGCTCGCCCTGGCCGACCCCGACGCCCTGCGGATCGCGATCGATCGGACGCTCGGCCGCGAGAAGCGGGCCGACGATCCGGCCGGCGAGGCGAGCGCCGACCCGGTCGGCCTCCTCGACCAGATCCTCCGCGAGGGGTACCTCCAGCGCGCCTCCGACCTCCACATCGAGCCCATGCCCGAGGGGACGCGCGTCCGGATCCGCGTCGACGGCCGGCTCCGCGAGCAGCTCACCGGCCTCCGCGCCGCCGACGGGGTCGGCCTCGTCTCGCGGGTGAAGGTGCTCGCCAGCCTCGACATCGCCGAGCATCGCGCGCCGCAGGACGGCGGCTTCCGGTGGACCGTGCCGGGGGGCGGCGGCGAGGACGCGGAGGTCGACATCCGCGTGGCGACCGCGCCGACCCGCTGGGGCGAGCGCGCCACCCTGCGGCTCCTCGGCACTCACGCCCGCGGCCTCGGCCTCGAGGCGCTCGGGATGAGCGCGCGCGACCTCGACCGCTTCGCCCAGGTCATCCGCCGGCCGTGGGGGATGCTGCTCCTCACCGGGCCGACCGGCGGCGGCAAGACGACGACCCTCTACGGGGCGCTCCGCGAGCTGAACGACCCCGGCGTCAACATCATGACGGTCGAGGACCCGATCGAGTACGTCGTCCCCGGGATCAACCAGCTCCAGGTGAGCAGCGAGAAGGTGACGTTCGCGAGCGCGCTCCGCTCGCTCCTGCGCCACGACCCCGACGTGCTGATGGTCGGCGAGATCCGCGACCGCGAGACGGCCGACGTCGCGCTCAAGGCGGCCCTCACCGGCCACTTCGTCTTCTCGACCCTGCACACGAACACGGCCGTCGGCGCGGTGACGCGGCTGGTCGACCTCGGCTGCGAGCCGTATCTCGTCGGCTCGACGCTGGCCGGCGCGATCGCGCAGCGGCTGGTGCGCCGCCTCTGCGTCCGCTGCCGGCACGCGCGGACGGCGACCGAGGTCGAGGCGCTCGCCCTCGGCCTCATCGACGGCGGCGCGCCGGTCGAGGTCTTCGACGCCGTCGGCTGCGCCGGCTGCCTCGGCACCGGCTTCGATGGACGCACCGGGCTCTTCAGCGCCCTCTGGGTCGAGCCCGACGTGGCGCGGGCGATCTCGACGGGCGCGGGCGAGGAGTCGAGCGCCGACCACGGAGGCGACCGACACGTGTCGCGCCGTCAGGACGGCCGCGAGAAGGTCCTCGCCGGGGTGACCACCCTCGACGAGGTCGTCTCGGTGACGGTCGAGTAGGACGAGCGCGATGCCACTCTTCCGATACGAGGCGCTTCGGAGCGACGGCGGCGAGACGAGCGGGACGCTCGAGGCGACCGACTCCCGCGCGGCGGCCGCGTCGCTCCGCGGGGAGAGCCTCTTCGTCCTCGAGGTCGCGCCGGCGACCGGAGCGACCGCGGCCATCGCTTCGGGCGGCGGCGCCGGCCGCTCGACGACCGCCGGGACGGGCCCGCGCGGGCTCGGCGCGGTCCTGCCGATCCGCTCGCGCGACCGCGTCTTCCTGTTCCGCCACCTCGCCCTGATGCTCCGGAGCGGCCTGACGGTCGTCGAGGCGCTCCGCGTCTGCCGCGACCAGTCGACCAAGCGCGCGATGGCCGCGGCCCTCGACCGGGTCCTCTCGGCGGTCCAGTCGGGGCGGAGCCTGTCGGAGGCGATGGAGGCCGAGCCGCGCGTCTTCCCGTTCTTCACGGTCAAGCTCGTCGAGAGCGCCGAGGTCTCGGGCGAGCTCGACGACATCCTCCAGCGGGCGGCCGTCTTCATCGAGCGGCGGGCGCTCCTCAAGGCGAGCATCCTGACGAGCCTCACCTACCCGGCCGTCGTCGTCCTCGCCGCGCTCGGCGTCGCGACCTTCATGATCGTAAAGGTGATCCCGAAGTTCGCCTCGTTCTTCGCGCAGCGTCGGCTCACCCTCCCCTGGTCGACCCAGACGCTGATGGACATCTCGACGTTCGTGCAGAGCCACGGGCCGGGGATCGTCATCGGGATCCTCCTCGCCGTCGGCGCCTTCATCGCCGCGTGGCTGACCGAGCGCGGGCGATACGCGATCGACCGCGCCGCCCTCCGGATCCCGGTCGTGGGCGGGATCCTGACGATGGGCGCCATGGCCGCCCTCGGGAGCACGCTGGGGACGCTCCTCCGGAGCGGCGTGACGCTGCTCGAGTCGCTCCAGGTGACGGCGCGCCTGATGGGCAACCGGGCCCTCCGCGCGCGCGTCGAGGGCGCGTCCGAGGCGATCCTCGGCGGGCGCGACCTCGCCTCCAGCCTCACCGATCCGATCATCCCGCCGACCGTGCCCCAGGTGGTCGCGGTCGGCGAGCGCACCGGCGCGCTCGCCGACGTCCTCGCCGAGATCGGCGAGTTCTACGACGGCGAGCTCCAGGCGGCGATCCGCCGCATGAGTGCGCTGATCGAGCCCGTCCTGATCATCGTCGTCGGTGGCATGGTCGGGTTCGTCTACTTCGCGTTCTTCCAGGCGGTCTTCCAGCTCGCCTCGGGCGGACGCTAGTCCCGGAGTCCTTCGATGAGCTTCCGAGCCCTGGTCCCGTCGATCGCCGCGGCGACGCTCGCCACCCTGGCGCTGTCCCCGGCCGTCCTGACCGCCGACGACGAGACGCCGGCGACGCCGCCGGCCGAGACCGAGCCTCCCGCCGAGACCGAGCGCCCGGCCGCGGGTCGACCGGCGCCCGATCGGACCGAGCCCGACGGCGGCGAGCCCGACGCTCCCCGTGACCCGTTCGCGACGAGCAAGGAGCTCTGGGACGAGGCGCGCCGTCAGGGACGGGTCGAGGGCGCGCCCGGGAAGCGCTTCGAGGCGCCGCGCCCGGCCCCGCTGCCGCAGCTCCGACTCGCGGGCTTCATCGAGGACGACGAGGGCGCCATCGCCCTGATCGAGATCGGCGACGTCGACCTCGTCATTGTCGCGGCCGGCGACGTCATCAGCCTCGCCCGGCGAATCCCCGGACAGGCGGCCGCCGCTACCGACGCGGTGATCGCGACCGTCCGCGAGGTCGGACGCCGCGGCGTCCTCCTCGAGGTCGGCGAGAGCAAGCGGAAGGTGGTGATCCGATGAGGGCCGCCCACGCGTTCACGATCATCGCGGCCACCTCGCTCGCGGGGGCGATCGGGTGCAGCAGCCAGCAGGCCGCGCTCGACGAGGGCGGCCACGGGCGGCGCCTCGAGCCCGCGCCGTCGCGCCACGCCAACGGCAGCCCCTTCGCCGAGCGCCGCAGCGACCCGCGCGGCCCGGCCGCCGCGCCCGCGTTCCGGATCGCCGAGCCGAGGATGCGCGAGCCGAGTCACCCCGGCGACCGTCACCAGCTCAAGCGGCTCGACCTGCGCGACACGCCCGTCGTCCACGCCCTGCGGCTGATCGCCGAGAAGGCCGGCCTGAACGCGGTCGCGACCGACGAGGCCGGCCGCAAGGCGGTCACGATCTTCCTCCAGGACGTCACCGCGATCGAGGCGATCGAGACCCTCTGCAAAGTGTCCGACCTCTGGTACCGCCGCGACGAGGGCGGCTCCATCCGCGTGATGACGACCGAGCAGTATCAGAAGGACCTCGTCGTCTACCGGCGCGACCAGACCAAGGTCATCCAGCTCCAGTTCCCGAACGTCCTGACCGCCGCGCAGGCGATCGAGGACCTCTACGGCGACCGGGTGATCCTGAGCTTCGGCGTCGACGGCGACGAGCTCCTGTTCTCGGGCGCGAGCTCCGGCGTCGGCCTCGGCGGCGGTGGGTTCGGCAACCAGGGCGGCTTCGGCAACCGGGGCAACTTCGGCGGCAACGGCTTCAACGGCGGAGCCAACGGAGGGTTCGGAAACCGCGGCGGCAGCTTCTCGCGATCGGTCAACGGCGGCGGCGGAAGCCGGTTCGGCCGGTCGGGCAACGGCGCTCGGAGCGGCCGGAGCGGCGGCGTCCGGCGCGGCTCGGGCGCGGGTCAGGAGAGCGATCGGCTCCTCGACGAGGACCTGACGTCCGACCAGATCGCGCGGCTCGAGGCGATCATGCGGGACGGCGGCGAGCTCGGCGCGGCGGCCCTCGCGGATGTGAGCCGGCGCGACCCGCCCGTCTACGTGACGGTGAACCGGGAGCACAACCTGCTCCTGCTCCGGTCGGCCGACGAGCGCGCGCTCGGCGAGATCGAGCGTCTCGTCGCTCAGATCGACCGGCCGACGCCGCAGGTGCTCCTCGAGATGAAGATCCTCGAGCTGACGATGGGCGACACGTTCCGCTCGATCTTCGACTTCTCGTTCCAGGACGGCGACCCCTCCGCCGGGCCCGACGACGGGCAGGCCGCGAACCCGCTCTCCGGCGCGGCCATCGCGGCGCAGGACATCCTCGGCGCCGGCAACTTCGGGGCCGAGGGCGGGAGCTTCGTGTATCAGTTCCTCGACGACCGGATCCGGGCGCGCGTCCAGATGCTCCAGCGCGACAACAAGGTCGAGGTCATCTCGACGCCGACGGTGCTCGCATCGAACAACCGGCCGGCGCGCGTGTTCGTCGGCGAGGAGCGGGTGCTCGTCACCGGCGTCAACACCGACGTGATCGTCGCCGAGAACGGGACGCCGATCACGACGGTCGAGCCGATCACCGAGGTGCGCGACGTCGGCAACAGCCTCATCATCCTGCCGAAGATCAACGCCGACGGCAGCGTCACCCTGCTCGTCACCCAGGACGTCAGCAGCGTCATCCCGCAGAGCTCGGCGATCCCGGTCGCGAACGCGGCCGGCGGCATCGACGAGTTCCTCGTCGACTCGGTCCAGACCAGCCAGGTCGAGGGGGTCGTCGTCGCCCAGAACGAGCTGACGGTGGCGATCGGCGGGCTCATCCGGACCGAGGTGACCGACGTCGAGGAGAAGATCCCGCTCCTCGGCGACATCCCGCTCCTCGGCATCTTCTTCCGCGACGAGGACCGTCGTCGCGTCAAGACGGAGCTCGTCCTGCTCATCACGCCGCACGTGATCCGCACGCCGAACGAGGGGGTGGACAAGACGCGCGAGCTGCTCGACCGCACCTCGCGCCACGGCTACCACGAGGAGGGCGACGCGCTCCTCGAGGAGCACTTCGAGCGCGAGGACGAGGTGCTCGAGGAGGACAACCCGTTCGACCGGAGCAGCCACGAGAACTACCGGCGCGCGGCCGATGGGCTGCGGCAGCGGAACGACTGACCGACCTCGGATCGCCTCGGGAGACGGCCGGACACGAAGACGGGGCGGGCGCCACAGGCGCTCGCCCCGCTTCGCATCGTCGGGAGCCGCGAACGGACGCTACGCGACCGCGTTCCGCCGCCGCCGCGCCGCGGCCGCCGCCGCGACGCCGAGGCCGACGAGCACCATCGTGCCCGGCTCGGGGACGGGCTGGCCGATGTCGAACTGGACGCTCGCCCAGTGGCCGTCGCCGACGCCGCCGCTGCTGCCGGCGCCGAAGAGCGCGTCCGTGCTGGGCGAGACGAGCCCGGTGTAGCCGGTCGTGATCAGGGTGCCGTCCACGAAAGCGGACGCCGTCCCGGCGTTCGGGTCGAACACGAGGCGGTAGTCGTGGTAGCCGTTCCCGAGGCCGGTGAGGGTCGTGGTAAGGAAGCCCTGGGGCGTCGCGTTGTCGTCGAGCTCGAGGATCGGATCTCCGGCCGCATCCGAGCCGATCGACATCTGGTAGCCGCGCACCCCGTCGGAGTAACGGAAGACGACAGTGGCGGTGCTGGTCGGAGTGCTCGCGACGCGGAGCCGGCTGGTCATCGTCCAGCCCTGCGTGGCGATGGCGGCGAGCTCGGCCGCGTTCGGGACCTCCTGGTAGAAGAGGAAGCCGTTGCCGGAGTCATCGATACCCCAGGCGGCAGGCTCGCCGAACGCGGCGTCGTTGACCGGAGTCCCCGCGACCCCCCCGTTGTTAGCGTTCCAGCCCTCGGTGACCGGGTCCGCGTCACCAGTGTGCTGGAAGATGGTGACAGCGTGAGCCTCGCCGGCGCCGGCGAGCAGAACGACGAGGGCGACGAGCGCCGACGCGAAGGTCCTCATGGTGAGCCTCCCTAGGGTCGAATCGGGGCCCGGTGGAGTCCGGGCGAACGGACGAGCCTAGGGGAAAAACCGGCGCATCTCCAGGAAAATGGGCCCGTTCGCGACCTCGGGCCGGCTGAACCCGTCGGCCGCGGCCAGCGTATCGACGGTCATGGCCTTTCTCGTGATCGTTCTCGTCGTCGCCGCCGGCCTCGGCCTCTTCGCCCTCGGCCGGATCGATCTCTGGCTTCACGATCGGCGGAGCGCCCGGCGTGACCGCTACTCGCTCGACTGGCTCCAGGCCCACACCGGGATCGCGAGCCACGCCGAGGTCGAGGCGCTGGTCGGGCCGCCGGGCGCGGACTGCCTGTACCACGTCCCGCCCGAGCGGCTCCGCTCGCTGCCGCGGGCGCGATGGTGGGCCCGTGAGCCGGGCCACGCCGCCCTCGACGCGGTCGCCGTGATCGCCCTCGCGGTCGGAGCCGGCACGTCGCTGCGCGAGGGGTCCCCCGCGTGGGCCTGGCTCGCCCCGCCGATGGCCTACCTCGCCCTCGAGATCGGCTGGGGGATCGCGTGGCTGGTCCTCTTCGATCCCGAAGACCCGCCACGCCGCGGCGTCGACCCCGACGTGCCCGACCTCGACGGGGCCTCGGATCTTCGGACCGGCGTCGCCGAGCTCGGGCGGACCGTCGACGAGCTCATCGAGGACTCCGAGCGCCGCCGCGCCGAGGATCGACGCGACGGCAGCCTACCGCCGTTGCTCCGGCTGCTCGTCGGTCTGGTCACCCGCTGGGAGCTCGCCCGCCTGCGCCGCGACCGACACGAGGTCCGCGAGCTCGAGGATGGCCTCGCCGACGACCTCGCCGACGCCCGGCGCAACCTCGTCCGGATCCGCTGGCGGATCGGCGAGCTCGTCGGGCCCGACGGAGCGCCCGACGATCCGGCCGCCCGCGAGCGGCTCCGGATGCTCCGGGAGCTCGACGAGAGGACGCGCGAGACGATCGAGAGCATCGACGCCAGCGCCGCCCGCGAGATCGACTGACCGGCGGTGGCGCGGAGTGGCTCAGCGCTGATGCTCGGGCATCCATCCCGACCAGCCCCGCAGCCGGCGTAAGTCGTTGTCGAATCAGCCCCGACGTGCGGCGACCGACTGGCCTGCCGCTTGCTCCACCCCCGCCTCCGGATCATCGATCGATACCCAGGAGGCAGCTCCCGATGAAGACCAGATCCTCGCGCGGTTTCACGCTCCTCGAGCTCGTCATCGTCGTCGCGATCGTGGCGACCCTCGCCGGGCTCGTGATCAGCCAGATCGGCATGCTCGGCCGCTCGACCGACATGGCCGCCTCGGCCAAGACCCAGGCCGACCTCGCGAACAACATGCAGCTCTTCTTCGTGATGCAGAAGCGCTTCCCGCAGGGGCTCGACTCGCTCCTCGTCTCCGACGGCGCGAGCGCGCCGACCGGCGTCTACGTGCCGTTCAACGACCGGGCGACCGGCGCCCTCGACCCGGCGATCGGCGATCAGCTCGGCGGGCTGCCCGACAGCGGGCCGCACCTCGACCGCGACCTGGTCATGGGCACCCTCAGCGCCGGGATGCGGCGCTCGATCACCCGGATCGGGATCGACTTCGTCCACGACCACGACCTCACCGTCATCAACAGCAATGACAGCGGCGTCTTCCAGCGAGCGCTCGACCGGAACGACCCGGACATGCCCTTCGCTCTCGTCGTGGAGGGGAGCGACGCGGCGATCAGCGCCCTCCCCGCAACCCAGGGCGTCTTTCCCGTCGAGACCGCCCTCGTCGCCGTCGGCATCGGCCCGCGCTCGGCCCTCATCCCGACGACGATGCTCAACGCGCCGATCTACCCCGGCAACGACGGCACCTACTACGGCCGCTACATCGCCTACTTCCAGGTCTACGAGTCGGGCGAGCGGGCGAACCTGGTCGGCATCTCCGACGCCTACGGCCGGTTCCCCGACAACGCGATCAAGCAGTTCAACGAGTCGCTCCCCAACGGGGCGCGGCGCGGCTAGACCGCACCGGAAGCGTCCCCCCGCGGGACACGAGCGAAGTCTCGAATCGAGGGCCTCGGGCGGCTGTCGAGGGGGGGCAAGGAGACCCCCCCCCACGATGATCACCCGAACGCCCATCCTCGCCGCCGGCCTCGCTCTCGCCGTCCCCGCCCTCACCGGCTGCGTGACCGGCCTCGTCGGCTTCACGACGCCGGTGACCGTCGAGAACGAGCCGCTCCTCGCCCCGATCCCCGTCACCGACGTGGCCGCAGACGGAACGCTCGACACGGCGCTCCGCGGCCGGATCGCGTTCGCCGAGGGCCCGATCGACGAGGTGACCCGGGCGAGGGTGGAGGCCGACATCGCCGCCGGCGGCGGCGTCATCGAGGTCGGCGAGCGGACCGGCGTCGTCCGCGACGATGGTCTCCCGGTCCGGCGCGTCTACATCCGCGAGCCACAATGGCGCTGCGGCACGCCGTGGGCGCAGATCGTCGTGATCCCGATCTTCGAGGACGAGCTGCGCCGCTGGAATCGAGCGACGCTCGTCTCGGGCGAAAGGGGCTCGGACTAGCCAAGCGAGCGAAGAACCCTCGTGAACCGGATCCCGTTCTGGTCGAGCCGGCGGCGCGCCTTCCCCGTCGACGCGAACCCGACCCGACCGTGCGTGACCCACACCCACTCGGAGACTCGGTGCTTCGGCGGAAGGTGATCGCGTAGATAGGCGACCGCGTTCTTCTTCTTCGCGATCACGACGCGAATCTCCGCATCGCGTGACGTGTGCGGCTCCAGCCCAACCAGGCGCGACGCGGCGGGAACCGACAGGAGGTAGTCCCATCGATGCTCATCGGGACGCTCCTCACGCATCGCTTCATCGAGATTCAGCGAATCGCCGACCCGGGGCCGCTCGGGCCCGGCGATGAGCGCACGGTCGCCGGCCTCGATCGCGCCCAACCCCGTCTCCACTCGCGCGCGTAGTGAACTCGCCGGGAGGAGTGCCTTCGCGAGCGTCAGCCCGCGACGTCGACCGGAGGTCGCCCGCTTCTTCCTCGACGCCGGTCGCTTCGATCCGCGGGCGCCGCGCCTCTTCTTGCGCGCCATCAGGCACCCCCGTAGGCGTAGTCGTTCACCGCATCTCGAACGGCATCGCCGAAGCGAGAGCTGAAGCCGGTGAGGCCACCCCAGTCGGCCACCGCGGGCTCGTCAGAGTCGGGGTCGAGGGCGGAGATATCACGGCTGGTGACGCGATAGTCAGTCGGACCGACGTCGAGGAAGTAGACGCGATGGTCGGCACGGAGCGCGTGGTCGAGGACTTTCCTCATGGGACCCGAGTTCGTTACGTCGAACGCATCAGCGAGGAACCGCGCCTGAGCTCCATGCTCCGCGATCCGCCTGATCGCCCAGACGACGTCGAGGACGAGCGGCGAGTGGGTCGAGATCACGACGCGGTAGCCGCGCCAGAGGAGATCGAGGACGAGCAACATCAACGCCGTGATGGCCTGCGGGTGAAGGCCCATCTCCGGCTCCTCGATCACGACCCAATCGACCTCGTCGAGCTTCGTCGCCGCGCGAGGCGGTAGCACATGATAGAGCCCGAGGAGCAGCGGCGTGAACTCGCGCTGGCCGGCCGTCCAGGTCATGAACGGGAGGTTCACGTCGCCATCGTAGGAGAGTCGGAGTCGATAACGGAGTCCCTCCTTCTCGAGCTCGACGCTCGCGCCGTGGAAGACGGCCCGGTCGATTTGATCGCGGTACTGCTTCTTGAGGATGCGGTCGACCGGGAACAGGGACGCCGCCTGCCGGCCGCTGAATCGCTGGTAGAGATGCTGGCTGAACAGCCTTGCGACGACCGGCGTGTCGGCGTTCAGCTTCAGAAAAGGCGCCGGCCATCCCTCGGCGAGGAGGAGGGCTCGATGCGCCGGGACGAAGAAGACCTTCCCCGGCCTCGACGTCTTGTGTTTCGTCCACGCCTGTGGCTTGACGTCCCGACCGTCGAGGCGGACACGCGTACGGCTCCCCCACGCCGACGACATCCCCTCGCCGAAGATCAGGTCGAGAACGTTCTCGGTGGTGCCGACATCGTGGCCGGCTTCGCGGAGAGCCGGGACGATCTCGGCGGCGTCGAGCGCCGCCTTGAGCCACTGCAAGATCAGGCTCTTGCCGCTCGCCTGAGGGCCGACGAGCACGGTCAGGTCACCGAACGTCACACGCGCGTCCTGGATCTGGGCGAAGCGTTCGACCTGGATTACCGTCATCCCGCCTCCTCGCTGGCCCTCAAGCGTACTCGCTCGACGCGGAGTCGTCGATCCGGATCATCCGGTCACGAGCGCGCGTAGCAGGCTCGCCAGGGGATCGCCCTCACCGCCGGCGCTGTCCGGATGCCGTTCGCGCGCTTCGTCCTGGCAGCCGCGTGCGGCAGCATCCGCGCGCGTTGGCGCGAGGGCGGAGCGCCCGTTGGTCATCGCGCTCTCGATCGCCGCACTCGCGCCGCTGCTGCTGTGGCCGGCCGCCTCGCGGCGGTCAGCCGCGACCGATGAGTCGGCCGAACGCGGCGAGGTCGTCGGCCGCCTCCTCCGGCGTCGAGGCGTAGGCGGCGATCTCGGCGCGGATCGATCGCGCGAGCCGCTCGCGGGCGCGATGGAGGTCGCTCTTCACCTGTCCCTCCGTTCGCCCGAGACGGGCCGCGATCGCCTCGCCCGAGAGCTTCTCCCGGACCCGGAGCCGGAGCACCTCGGACTGCCTCGGGCTCGCCCGGTGAAGCTCGTCGAGGGCGCGATCGAGCAGCCGCCCGAAGAAGACGGCGTTGAAGTCGTCGTCGCTCTCCGCGGCGGCGGCGGGCTCCGCCACGTCATCGAGGGCGGCGGGACGCGCGCCGCCGCCGCGCTTGCCCGCCGTCTCCCGCTCGCGTCGCTCGCGGAGGACGTTCTTCGTCACGCCGAGGAGCCAGCTCCGGAAGCGGCCGCGGTCGCGGTCGGCGCGGGCGAGGAGGTCGCGCGAGAACAGGCGGACGAAGACGTCCTGGGCGAGGTCCTCGGCGTCGTCGGCCGACAGCCCTCGGTGCCGGGTGAGCCAGGTCACGAGCGCGGGGCGGTAGCGCCCGGCGAGCTCGTCGGCGGCTGACGCGCGGCCGGTGCCCGCCGCCTCGACGCGCGACCAGAGGGTGGTCTCGAAGGCCATACCTCATCCAAACCCAGACGACCGACGGAAGAAAGTGGGATTCGGGTGTACCCCGGCGCCGGTCGCCCCCAAGGAAGGGCCGAAGAGAAGGCCCACCTGGAGGTAGCCCGATGATGACCCGCACCCCCCGCCGGACCCGAAGCCCCCGCAGCCCGAAGACCGACCGGCGCACCCCGAGGCGCGGCCGACCGGAGTCGAGCGACCGGGCCCAGCGCCGCCGGCCCGCGCCCCGCCGCCGAACGCGCCCGTCGCGCTTCGCCGGAGGCGGCAGCCGGGCGGGCCGGCGGCTGAAGATCGTCGGCGTCGTCCTCGCCGTGAAGCTCGTCCTGCTCGCCGTCCTCGCCCTGCACGGCGCCGACGTCGTCGCCCGCGGGAGCGAGGAGGTGAAGGGGCGCTTCCGGACCGAGGTGCTCGCGCTCCTGCCGTCCTACGCCGCCGAACGAACCGTCGTCGACCGCCTCCACGACGCGACCCACGACGCGGCGTTCGCGGCGACCGCGCACGCCTACCGCCGCACCGGACGGGTCGACCCGGGCGTCTACGCCGACGCCGCCCTCGCCGCGATGGGCGACCTCGCCCGGGCCGACGGCCGGGCGGCGCTGGCCGCCGAGCTCGACGCCCTCCGCGCCGTCGCCGGAACCGGCGCGAGACGCTAGAACGGGCTCGGGAGGAGCCCCGCCATCGGCGACCGCGACGACAACCCGTCGGCCCCCGGCACACGCCTCGGCGCGTCCGAGCTGCTCGCCGGGAGCTTCCTCTCGGCGGGCGACCTCGCGCCCGACGGGGGCCCCGACCTCGACCGGATCCCCGACCTCGAGGAGCGCTTCGAGCTCGGCGAGCCGCTCGGCGCCGGCGGGATGGGCGTCGTCCATCGCGCCCGCCACCGTGGGCTCGACCGCGAGGTCGCCCTCAAGGTGCTCCGGGCCGGCGCCCTCGCGACCGACGAGGAGCGCGAGCGGTTCGTCATCGAGGCGCGGGCCGCGGCGCGGCTGCGCCATCCGAACGTCGTCGGGGTGCACGACGTCGGCGAGGACGGCCAGGGTCGGCTCTGGCTCGCGATGGATCTCATCGACGGACCGTCGCTCGCGGACCGGGTCGATTCGGACGGACCGCTCGAGCCGCGGGAGGCGGCCCGCCTCGTCGCGAAGCTCGCCCGCGCCCTCGCCTACGCGCACGCCCGCGGCGTGATCCACCGCGACGTGAAGCCGGCGAACGTCCTCCTCGCCGCCGACGGCGAGCCGCTCCTCGCCGACTTCGGCCTCGCGCGAGCCGGGGACGCCGACGGCGAGACGGCCAACGACGCGGCCGGCCGGCTGACCCGCCCCGGCCAGGTGCTCGGCACGCCGTCGTTCATGGCGCCCGAGCAGGCGGCCGGCGAGCCGGCCGCGGTCGACGGACGCGCCGACGTCTGGGCGGCCGGCGCCACCCTCTACCACGCCCTGACCGGCCGCCCCCCGTTCGTCGGCCCGTCGCTGCCCGCCATCCTCGCCGCGGTCCGCGACCGGGACCCGCCGCGCCCGACGCTCCTCCGCCCGGGCCTCGACCCGGCCCTCGAGGCGGTCTGCCTCCTCTGCCTCGAGAAGGCGCCGGGCGACCGCTACCGGACCGCCGCCGCGCTCGCCCGAGACCTCGAGCGGTTCCTCGACGGCGAGCCGGTCCACGCTCGGCCGCCGAGCCTCGTCCGCCGCGGCCGCCGGTTCGCCGCGCGACACCTGGGAGCGCTCGCGGCCATCGCGGCGACGGCGCTCGCCATCGCGTCCGCGGTCGCCGTGCTCCTCGCCGTCGACGCGCGCCGGACCCGCGCGGAGAGAGCGCGGACCGAGCGCGCCCGGGACGCGGCCCTCGATGCGCTCGGCGCGGTCGTCGGCGCCGTGGAGGGGACGCTCGCGGAGGAGACGCTGGACGAGGCGGGACGGCGCCGCGCGCGCGAGGCGCTCCTCCTCGCCGCCCGCGATGGGTACGAGCGTCTCCTCGCCGACGCGTCGGCCGACGCCGCGGACGCGCCCGCCGCGCTCGTCGATGCCCACGCAGGGCTCGGGCGCCTCGCCCTCGCGACCGGCGACGCGGCCGCCGCAGCCGACGCGTTCGACCGCGCCGTCGATGCGGCTCGCCGGCTCGAGGACGACGACGGCGACCGCGTCCTCGTGCGGACGCTCACCGACGCGGCCGACGCCTCGCTCGACGCCGGGCGGCTCGAGCGGGCGCGCGCCCTCGTCGAGGAGGCGATCGCCCTCGGGCCGGAGACGCCCGAGGCGGGGATGGTCGATCGCCTCTTCTCCGGCGACGCCGCGCCGGGATCCGCGGCCGGCGAGAACGATGACGACGAGGCGATGGCGCGCCAGGTCGACGCGTTCGAGCAGGCGATGCTCGAGGCGACGGACGACCACGTCCGCGCCCTCGGCGTGCTCGGCCGGGTCCGCGCGAGCTCCGGCGATCCAGCCGCCGCGGACGAGGCGCACCGCGCCGCGATCGCGCACGCCCGCGGGGCGTCGCTGCTGCTCTCGGGCTCCACCCGGTCGGCGCGCCGACGAGCCGTCGCGCGGGTCGCGGCCGGAGCGCTCCAGCGGCGAGCCTCCGCCCTCCTCGACGCGATCGACGCCGGCGACGAGGAGAGCTTCACCCGCGACGAGGCGATCGGGGCCCTCGAGGAGGCCGTCGTCCGTCTCCGCCCCCTCGCGAAGCGCGAGGGCAGCCCCGACGCCGACCGCGCGGCCCTCGCGACGGCGCTCGTCGGGCTCGGCCGGGCCCATCGCGCCGACGGCGGCGAGGCGCGGGCTCGGGTGGCGATCGCCGAGGCCCGCGCCCTCCGTCGGTCACTCCTCGCGACCGATCCGACGAATCCCCGCCGCCGCGCCGATCTCGACGAGGTCGATCGCCTCGTCGCGAGCGGCGAGGACGACCGAGGCTCGGATTGAACGAGATCCACACGATGGGACGATTCACACTTCCGGACCGGCGGGAGCTAACCTGGATCATTCACGAGACGGCTCTGATCGACCAGCCGGCTTCGCCTTCGGCGAAGAGGATGAAACCACGGAGGCACGGAGACACGGAGGAGCTCCGGGTGGTGCGAAGTCGCTGATCCGGTGTGGCGTCTCGTGATTCAGGGCTCTCGATGCCCTGGAGGCGGGAAGGAACGAGCGCTCCCCCATGCGTCATAGGGCCGGCCGCCTCGTGAAGATGAGGCGTGCTCAGGAGCCTCTCCGTGCCTCCGTGTCTCCGTGGTTACATCTGCTCGCCGCAGGCGAGCCGATACCACGACTCGCTCCTCCACCTACTCCTAGTCCTTCTTGCGGTAGCGCTCGTAGAGGTCGGTCTGCCGGCTGCGGATCGGCACGTCGACGCCGCCGATGAAGAGCTTCTCGAGCTTGCTCAGCGGCTGGAAGGGATCGCCGTCGACGACGATCACGTCGGCGTCCTTGCCCTTCTCGAGCGTCCCGACGCGGTCGGCGACGCCGAGGATCTCGGCCGGGTTGCGCGTCACGGCCGCGAGGGCCGCCTCGTAGGGCAGGCCGTAGGTGACGGCCAGGCCGGCCTCGTAGGGGAGGTTCCTGACGTTGTGCGCGCTGGCGGTCTGGATCGCGATCTTGATGCCCGCCTCGTGGAGGCGCTTGGCGTTCTCGTAGATCGCCCCCTGGGTCTCCATCGTCTCGGGCTGGGTCGTGGTCGGCCCGACGATCACGGGGACGTTCCGCTTCTTGATCTCGCCCGCGACCCGCCACGCCTCGGTCGCCCAGCGGAGGACGATCCGGACGCCGAGCTCGTCGCCGAGCCGCAGCGCGGTGCCGATGTCGTCGGCGCGGTGCGCCCGGACGATCAGCGGGATGTCGCCAGCGAGGACGGGGAGGAGCGCCTCGAGCTTCAGGTCGCGCGTGGGCGGCACGGGCGCCTCGCCCTCGCCGGTCTCGGCGAAGCGCTCGGTGGCCGCCTCCCAGCGATCGAGCTTGCCCTGGTACTCCCTGGCCTTGATGAGCGTCTCGCGGAAGAGCGCGGCGAGGCCCATCCGCGTCGAGGGGAGCTGCTTCTTGTCACCGAAGTGGCTCTTGGGCGCCTCGCCGAGGTTCACGTGGATGGCGGCCGGCGCCTTGATGAGCGCCTCCTCGAGGGTCGCCCCGCGGAGCCGCACGAACGCGCTCTGGCCGCCGAAGAGTCCGACCTCGCCCGGCGTCGTCAGGACGCTCGTGATCCCGTTCATCCGGGCGACCGGGATGAGCGCCGAGTCGGGGTTGAAGCCGTCGATGACCCGGAGCTGCGGCAGGACGGGGTCGGCCTTCTCGTCGGTGTCCTTGGTGACGTCGACCGCGCTGATCTCGACGAGGCCGAGGGTCGTCCCGGCGTCGATCAGCCCGGGGAAGACGTTCTTGCCGGTGGCGTCGATCACGACGGCGCCTCGCGGCGTGTGGACCTCGCCGTCGGCGACGAGGGTGATCTTGCCGTCGGCGATGACGACGGATCCGCCATCGATCGTGCCGGTCTCGGTCATGGTGTGGACCCGACCGTTCCGGATGACGATCACCTCCGGGTCGTCGTCGTCGGCCACCGCCACGAACGGCACCATCGAGAGGACGCAGGCGAGGCCGCCCAGGGCGGCCCCGAGAATCACGTGGCGCTCCATCACCAGGCCCTCCCGCCGGCGCGGTCGCGGTCGAAGACGAGCCGACCGTCGATCCAGGTCTTCTCGACCAGGGTGTAGATGTCGAACGGATGCCGGCTCATCAGCGCGAGGTCCGCGTCCTTGCCCTTCTCGATCGAGCCGACCCGGTCGTCGATCCCGAGCATCCACGCCGGGTGGATCGTGATCGACTTGAGGCCCTCCTCGGGCGAGAGGCCGTGCTTCACCGCCTTCGCCGCCTCGTGGTAGAGCCGCTGGATCAGGTCGGGGCTGTCGCTGTGCATGCTCACCCGCACGCCGTGGCTCGCCAGGATCGCCGGGCTCTGCGGGATCGCGTCGAACGCCTCGACCTTGTAGCCCCACCAGTCGGCGAACGTGGCGACGCCGATGTCCTCGGCGGCGATGTGGGCGGCGACCTTGTAGCCCTCGAGACAGTGCTGGAAACTCGCCGGCTTCCAGCCGAACTCCTTGCCGACCCGGATCAGAGTGAGGATCTCGTCGGCCCGGTAGCAGTGGATGTGGACGCGGATGTCGCCGCGCATCACGTCGCGGAGCGCCTCGAGCTTGAGGTCGCGCTCGGGCGGGTCCTTCTCGGCACGGTCCGGGTCGGCCTCCCAGCGCTCCCACTTCGCGGCGTACTCCTGCGCCTGGATGAACGCCTCGCGCAGCACGAGGAAGTTGCCCATGCGGGTCGAGGGGAGCTGATTCCGGCCGCCGTAGACGCGCTTCGGGTTCTCGCCGCTCGCCATCTTCATCTGGCGGGGCGCGCCCTTCATCTTCATCTCATCGAGGGTCCGGACGGGGCGGAGCTTGATCACCACCCCCTGGCCGCCGATCATGTTGCCGCTCCCGGGCAGCACCTGGACGGTCGTGACGCCGCCGGCGCGGGCGCGCGAGAAGGCCGGATCCTCGACGTGGAGCCCGTCCTCGGCGCGGACGTGCGGCGTCCACGGGCTCGTCATCTCGTTGCCGTCCCAGTTCGGCTTCACGCCCGGCCACGGGTAGACACCCATGTGGCTGTGGGTATCGACGATGCCCGGCATGAGGTACTTGCCGGCGCCGTCGATCACGCGGGCGTTCGCCGGGATCGGGACCGCGCTCGCGAGCCCGACCCGCGCGATCTTCCCGTCGCGGACGATCACCGTGCCGGTCACGAGGGTCTCGCCGGTCACGGTGAGGACGGTCGCGCCCTTGATCACGAGGGGGAGCGAGCTCCCCTTCGCGCCGGGCGTCGGTCCGCCGTCCTCGTCATCGGCGCGCGTGACGAAGGGGACGAGCGAGACGGCGACGGCGAAGGCGACCGCCGCGGCGGCGGCCACGACGGCGCGTCTCGGTCGGGAAGGGGTCGCGTTCATGGCGGTCGGTTCCTCCGCGCCGCGGGCGTGGCCGCGAGCGGCGCGGATGCTATGCGCTCCGCACCGGGGAATCCAGGCCGCCGCCGCTGGTTGCGTCGCAGCGCGTTTCTGATCGAATGGCGCGAGATCCACCGGGCCACCCCCGAGAAGGAGCCACCCCGTGTCGAACGACCCTCGCCGCCTCTCCCTCGCCGCGATCGCCCTCGCCGTCGCGGCGGTCGCGCTGATCCTCCTGCCCGCCGTGTCGACGCCGGCCGCGGGCTCGGGCGCCGCCGCCGGCTCCGAGGGACGCTTCGTCGTCCTGGAGCAGTCGGACGACGAGTTCCCGAAGCTCGACCTGCTGAAGATGGTCGACACCGAGACGGGGAAGTTCATCCTCTTCCGTCGCCGACGCGGCGGCGACAACTACGACCACTTCGTGTTCGAGCCCGATGGCAAGATCACCCAGAGGACGCTCACGGTCGAGAAGAAGTAGCCTTGCGACCCCTCGCGAGCAAGATCGCCGGGCTCGCCGGCGTCCTCGGCGTCGGCCTGATCCTCGCCGGCTGCCCGGGCGACGACGGAGCCACGCCGCCCGGCGGCAGCGGCGGCGGCGCGTCGGGCGAGGTCCCGACGCCCGCGATCCCGTCCCGCTGGGCCGAGATCGAGGTCGGCGCGCACGTCCGCTACCGGATCGTCGAGGACGGCTTCGAGGTCGAGCAGTCCCTGACCGTGACCGAGGCGACGGAGGCCGAGCTCGCCATCGAGACGACGACGCGGAGTCGCGCCGTCGGCGAGACGACCTGGAACGAGGCGCCGACCGTCACCGAGCGACGCCGCCGCGGACCTCCGCCGCCGGCGCCGGTCGGTCCGGACACGGCGACGGCGCAGCGCGCGGCGAGCGTGACGATCGCCGGGCGCGCCCTCGCGGCGACCCTGACCGAGATCCGGCGGGCCGGCGGTCCCGTCCTCATGCGGACGTGGACCTCGGGCGAGGTCCCCCCGCTGCTCGGCGACGGGCTCCTCCGGATCGAGCGGGACGGAGCGACGACGCACGAGCTCCTCGAGTGGCGCTGGCGCGCGGAGTAGGCCGAGGTCGTTGTCGGTTGCGGCGCGCGCTCGCCTCACGGTAGGCTCGGTGGGCGCGGCCCGTCCGCGCGCCGCCTCGACCCCGAGCTCCGCCATGATCCTCGACCGAATCTCGATCCGGGCCCGCCTCGTCGCCGCCACCCTGGCCATCATTGGAACCGTCATCGCGACGGGATGGCTCCAATGGGCCGGCACCGAGGAGCGACGCGCCGGGCGCGACGCGCTCCGCCGGATGAACGACGCCGACGTGAAGGCGGTCTCCGACGCCTACGGGATCGTCATCGCCGAGGCCGCTCAGAAGACGCGCGACGCGGTCCTCTCCCCGGCGGAGGCGATCGCCGTCATCGCCGCCGCCCGGAGCGATGCGAACGTCGGCGCCGGCGCCGCCTGGGCGCGGCTCGTCGCCGAGCCGGCCGACCCGACCGAGGCAGCCCTCCGCGACGAGACGCGCGTCCTGATCGACGAGGCGAACGCGTCGGTCGACGCGCTCGTCGGCCACCTCGACAACGCCGACCTCGAGCAGGTCGACGGGCACGTGAAGGGCGACCTCTACGGACGCCTCGAGGGGCTCACCAAGAAGCTCGAGGCGCTCGCCGCCCACCGTCGGGCCGAGGCGATCGCGCGCGCGGCCGCGATCGAGGCGCGCCACGAGAGCGTCCGCGCCGGCCTGGTCGGCGCCCTCGGGATCGGCGTGCTCCTGGCGGTGATCCTGATCGCGTCGGTGATCGTCGGCGTCGGTCGCGGCGAGCGGCGGATCACCACGTTCCTGTCCGCCCTGTCGAGCGGCGGCGCCGACCTCGGCCAGCGAGTGGCCGTCCCCGGAGACGACGAGCTCGCCCGGATCGGCGCGGCCGTGAACGACCACCTCCGGTTCTTCGGCGACGCGGTTCGCGAGCTGAAGGCGGCCGGCGGACGAGTCACCCTGTCGGCGACCGTCCTGGCCGAGGCCGGCCGGTCGCTCGAGGCGACGATCGGCGCCCAGAGCCAGCAGGCGCACGACGCCGCCGCGATGACCCGACGGATGGCGGAGTCGACCGGCGGGCTCTCCGAGGCGCTCGGCACCGCGTCGGACCTCTCGCGCGCCGCGAGCCAGGACGCGACCGACGGCGAGCTCGCCCTCGGCAAGCTCGCCGACGGGCTCGGGCGGCTGGAGAGCGCGACGTCGCCGGTCGGCGAGAAGCTCGACGCCCTCAACGAGCAGATCGGCGAGATGGACGTCGTCGTCGCGACCGTCGGCGAGCTGGCCGAGCGGGCCGGCCTCGTCGCGATGAACGCCGCGATCGCCGTCGAGCGCGGCGGCGGCAACGGCGCCGGCGCGCACTGGACGGGCGTGACCGAGGAGATTCGACGCCTGGCGGAGCGCGCCAGCGGCGCGACGGCGCAGCTCGAGCGGCTCGTCGAGGAGACCCAGACCGCGGTCGCCGCCGGCGTGACGGGCGCGGAGATGCTGATCGCCGACGTCAAGACCGCGGCCGGCGAGGCCTCGGAGGTGCGTAATCGCATCGGTCGGTCGATCGAGCGGTGCCGCGAGCTCCACCCGCACCTCGAGACCGCGACGGCGAGCCTCGCGGGTCAGCGGGGCGGGAGCGACGTCCTCGAGCGCGCCCTCGAGCAGCTCGACGAGAGCTCGAGCGCGATCGGCGACTCGCTCTCCCGGACGAAGTCGGCCGCCACCGAGCTCGACGAGGTCGTCGGGACGCTGCGCGAGCGGATGGCGCAGCTCCAGGTCGAGGGAGCGTCGACCTCGTGAGCGTGGACGCCCCCGCCCCGATCCCCAAGAGCCCCACCGAGGAGCCAGCCCCCCGCACGGCCACGCCGCCGGTCGTCCCCGCGAGCGAGCCCGACCGGTGCTGGGAGTCGATCGGCGTCCGGGGCGATCGGAGCTGCCCCGACCTCGACGAGTTCATGACCTGCGAGAACTGCCCGGCCTTCACCGTGGCGGTCGTCGTCTTCGAGACGCGCGGGCGGATCCTCGCCCTCTCCGCCGACGTCGTGCGCCTCGTCACCGAGGCCCGGCCGATGCGCGCCGTGCCGCGCCGGCGCGCGAGGCCGCTCCTCGGCCTGGTCGCCGTCCACGACGAGCTCCTGGTCGCGATCTCGCTCCCCGCCGCCCTCGGCATCGAGGGCGAGAGCGCCGAGGCGAGCCCGGGCGGCATCCTCGTCATCGACGGCGGCGGCGAGCGGTGGGCCGTGCCGGTCGATCGGCTGCTCGGCGTCCACCGGGTCTCCCCCGCCTCGCTCGTCGCCACGCCAGGCGCCGCGCCGGTCGACGAGAGCTCAGAGGCGGCGCTCCTCGGCGAGGACGAGCCCGCGGCCCCCGACGACGGATTGCCTCTGCGGGGACGCTTCACCTGGGGCGAGCGCGAGGCCGGCTGGCTCGACGCGGCGAAGGTGCTCGCGACCCTCGCGGTGATCGACCTGGCCGAGCCCGACCCCGAGGACGGCGGGGAGCGATGAGCGGAAGCTGGAGCCCCCTCAGACTCTTCCGGACGCTGACCGGCAAGGTCGCCGAGAAGGTGCAGCGCGAGCTCCAGCGCCTCGCGGCGGGGGAGTCCAAGGGTCCCGACCCGCTCCGCCCCCTCGCCGAGCCGATCCGATCACTCGCCGCCGCGGCGCAGATCGGATCGCTCCCGGTGGCCGTCGCGATCACGCGCGGCCTGGAGGACTTCCTCCACCGGGTGAGCGCCGGGAAGGCGGCCGTCGACGACGAGAGCCTCAAGACGGTCGCCGAGCTGTTCGACCTCATGACCGAGCTCGCCGATCAGCCCGACGAGGAGCTCGACGCCTGGTCCAAGGCGAACGCGGAGCGGGTCGGCGAGCTCGCGAAGCGGCTCGGCACGACGCCGGAGCCGTCGATCGACCCGCTCCTGTCGAAGGCGGACACCCAGGCGATCCGCCGACCCGGAATGATGACGCCTCCGCCGGGGACGCGCGGCCGACCCGGCACGACGCGCGACGACGTCGCCGAGGGCGCCGAGGGCGCCGAGGGCGCGCGACCCGACACGCGGCGACACCGCTCGAGCGAGTGGGCGGTCCTCGAGCTGATCCGGACCGAGCTCGAGGTCCAGGTGCGCGCCCTCCGGGACGGCCTCTCGTCGGTGGCCGCCGACGACCCCGGCGCCGACCTCGCGCCGCTCATCAAGGCCGCCGCGAGCGTGACGGGCGCTGCGCGGGTGGCCGAGCTCGACAGCATGGCCGAGCTCTCCGGCGTCCTCGAGCGCGTCCTCAAGACCGCGGCGGCCGGCAACCTCGCCCTCGACGCCGACCGCCTCGACGCGCTCCTCCGAAGCGTGGAGACGGTGACGAAGATCGCCGAGATGCCCGCGGAGGACCTGACCGTCGCCCTCACCGCGCGCGGCGACGAGATCTCGGCCCGGGTCGCCGAGCTCCAGGCGATCGAGGAGCTCGCCAGCGCGGAGGACGCGCTCGAGCTCGACCTCGAGCCCGAGCCCGACGCCGACGCCGACGCCGACGAAGAGCCCGCAGCCGACGAGCCGATCACCGGCGAGCCCCCGCCGCTCCAGGAGCGCGAGACCGAGGCGGTCGTCCCGTCGATCCACGCCGCGGTGACCGACGAGGCGCCGGCGGCCGTCGACCCCGAGGCCGGAACCGAGGCCGTCCTCCCGATCGCGGCCGCGTCGCGCGCGCAGAGGCACGCGGCCGCCCTCGCATCGATGGACCTGGCGCCGGCCCGCGCGAGCGCGGGGAGCGAGCCGCGGGCGCGCGCCTCGACGAGGGCGCTCCTCGTGCGCGTGAGCGGCGCCGCGTTCGCGTTGCCGCTCGTCCGGCTCGGCCGGATCGTCCCGCTCGGGACGGACGACGAGGACGACGACGCGATGCCGACGACGATCGACGTCGACGGAAAGACGGTGAAGCTCCACGCGGCCGCCGAGCTGCTCGACGTCGACGCGGCGGCCGCCGAGCCGACGACGGCGAGGACCGCGGTCATCCTCGAGGAGCCCCACGACGGCGCGGGCCTGGTCGTGGACGAGCTCTTCGGCCCGTGCGAGGTCGACGTGCGACCGCTCGATCCGCGTCTCGGGAAGGTCGACGAGATCTCGGGGGCGGTCCTTCTCGAGGGGGATGAGATCGCGCTCGTCGTCGATGTGGATGGGCTGGCGCGGCGTTTCTAGGAAGAGGCGTCTCGGGCGGAGCACCACGACGCGTCGGCAACGGCTCGGCGACGTCCGAATCAATCCGTGTAATCCGCGCAATCCGCGGTTCGGTCTCTCGCGGCGCTGAAGGAGTGGGAACCGCGGATTGCGCGGATTACGCGGATTGCGGTTGCGAGTCGCCGACGTCCGGGCTCGCTGCGGTCGAGCGAGATCCACTCGAGGACGCGCCCGTCACGATCCCGAGGCCGCCTTCGCCAACCGCTCCCGCAGCACCCTCGCCAGCATCCGCCCCCGCCGCCTCTCTCCTGGCGTCTGCGTCGCCGCCGCTTCCTCGACCTCCGCGACCTGCTCCCGCCGCGCCCCCGCGGCCGCCGCCTTGGCCTGGCCGAGGCCGAGCGGGACGACGAGGTCGAGCGTCTGCTCCGCCATCCCCACGGTGACGCTCTGACCGTCGACGAACTCGATCCAGTCGCTCTCGATCCCGTCGGCGAAGATCACGCCGCCCTCCCACATCTCCGAGACGACCTCGAGGGCCTGCCCCCCTCCGATGCGGCCGGCGTTCAGCTCGATTCCGGTCGCGACCGACGGGAACGGCTCGCGGACGAACCAGGCGAGGGCGTCCTCCTCGGGCTCGGGCAGGATCTCGGTCAGCCCACGCTGGGTGGCGATCGACCGCGCCCAGCCGGTGCTGCCGGTGCCGGTCGCGCAGATGATCCCCGAGCTGCTGTGCCGCTCGGCTCCAGCGGGGACCTTCAGCCGGTAGCGCGCCGACTGGTGGGTGCGGTGACCGATGAAGAGCTCGTTCAGGGCGAGCAGGCGCTGGCCGTCGTCGCGCTCGGCGACGGCCATCACCCGCCGCTCGAGCCCGAAGCCGCGCCCCTCGTCCCGCCCTCCGTTGATCCACGCGATGATCTCGGCCATCGCGGAGGGGACGTGACGGCAGAGGACGCCGTCCCAGCTCTCCGGGTCGGGGTTCACGCCGATCGCGATCTGCCCGGTCAGGTACTTCGCCACGTTCGGGACGAGGCCGTCCTGGCCGACGACCACGACGACGTCGTCGGGGACGAAGAGGAACCGGTCGAGGTCGGCGCGGTCGACCCGCACGCGCCGCTGATCCGATGGGATCGCCGCGATCACCTCGGCCAGGCCGGCCTCGAACCGGGCGTGCATCGTCCGCTGCCGGTCGATCGAGCGGCCGCGCGTCTTCAGGTAGAAGGCCGCCTGATCGAGCGTCCCGTGGCGCGCGATCAGGTGATCGAGCGGGCTCTTCCGCGTCACGATCACGACGCGGGGCTTGGTGAGGTTCAGCGTCATGGCGTCGACTCCCTTCGGCGTCTGGCGTGAGGAGGGGCGGGGGGGGGGGGGGCGCCCGGCCCCCCCCCGCGCCCCGCCCAGGCGCCCCCCGCGCGGCGGCGGCG